>JAEYRN010000034.1 GCA_023435565.1 Bacillota bacterium | reverse complement strand
AACAATGAGCAACATGCAATCGTGTTCTTTGTTTCTGACTCATTGATAATATCATCCTTCCATTTTACACCAGTGACATTTTCACTGAATAAATTTAAGGTGACATTATCACAGAATAAACACAAAAATTTCAAATTTTAATTGACTTCACCTCCCAAGCAAGATAAAATATAATTTAATTCATTACCCGCTTGTAAGAATAATTCCTACTCACGAATTCGACTGAAAAAGGGGTCAGTCTATCGTTTAAATTGTCTTACAATAAACAAGGAGATGATCCTAATGAATAAAGTAATTATCTATGATACTACTTTACGTGACGGAGCCCAAGGAGAAGGCGTCTTTTTCTCGGTAGAAGATAAACTCCGGATCGTTAAAAAACTCGACTCACTTGGTTTGGATTATATCGAAGGCGGGTGGCCGGGCTCTAATCCAAAGGATCTTGAGTTTTACCAGACGGCAGCCAAATTGAACCTAAAACATGCTAAATTATCTGCTTTCGGAAGCACCAGGAGGGCCAATAATCCCCCAGCGGAGGATAAAACCTTAAATGACCTTTTGGAAACAAACACCCCGGTAGTTACTATTTTTGGTAAAAGTTGGGACCTTCATGCCCAGGAAGTCTTAAAAGTAAGCTTGGCCGAAAATCTTCAAATAATTGAAGACTCCATCGCCTATCTCCGTCAAAAGGGACGGGAAGTAATCTATGATGCCGAACATTTTTACGACGGTTTTAAAGCAAATCCCGATTATGCAATTGAAACTTTAAAAGCTGCAGTTCGTGGTGGGGCTAACAGTATCGTTCTCTGCGACACTAACGGTGGCACCCTTCCTCTGGAAGCGGTCGAAATTTTCAAACGGGTAAACACGGATTTTTCTTTGCCTATCGGCATCCATTTTCACAATGACTCCGGTACCGCGGTTGCTTCCTCGGTAATGTCGATCCAGTCAGGTGCCACTCATGTACAAGGAACATTTAACGGTTATGGCGAACGTTGCGGTAATGCCAATCTTTCCAGTATTATTCCAACTCTAGTTTTAAAACTGGGTTATGATGTCGAAGTCAAACCAAATCTTGAACAAATAACGGAAACCTCCCGTTTTATTTCGGAATTAACCAACCTTCATCATGATGAACGCCAACCTTATGTCGGCGCTTCAGCTTTTGCCCATAAAGCCGGGACTCACCATGACGCTATTATCAAAAATTCAAAGTCTTTAGAACATATTCAGCCTGAACTGGTCGGTAACCAACGCCGTTTCCTGTTATCGGATCAGTCCGGACGGAGTACTATTTTGAACAAGATCAAAGAGATATTACCTGAAACTAAAAAAGAAGACCCCCAAGTTCAAGAATTGACCAATCACCTTAAAGACTTAGAAAACCTCGGATATCAATTTGAAGCTGCCGAAGCTTCATTTGACTTGGTAATTAAAAAGGTGTTCGGATTATATGAAAAAGCTTTCAATTTGGAAGGTTTCCGAATTATCGTTGAAAAACGCGGGGATCAACCGGTTTTTTCCGAGGCTACTATTAAAGTTGGGGTCGGAAGTGAACGGGAAATTACTGCCGCCGAAGGTGATGGTCCGGTTAACGCCTTAGACTCAGCTATTCGCAAGGCGCTCCTTCGCTTTTATCCGGAAATCTCCGACATTGACTTGGTTGATTATAAGGTACGCGTGCTTGATGAAAATCGGGGAACCGCTGCTAAAGTCCGAGTATTAATCGAAAGCTCGGATGGTAAAAATTCCTGGGGAACGGTTGGAGTATCCGAAAACTTGATCGAAGCCTCATGGCAAGCTCTGGTAGACAGTATTGAATACGGGATAATTCAAAAAAACCTAGACCGGGAAACTAACAAGTCAAATATTTCTTCAAAATAAATATTAATATGTCAAACTCACCTAAAAACTAGGTGAGTTTGACGTCTAATAATAAAAAACAAATATTTAAAGTATACCCACCAATATCACTCCGGTTAATATTCCAACGGCTAAGCCGCTCCCAACCCATATAATACCGGCAAGCCTCTGGGCCATTGGTAGAAGTTCTTTCGCTACCAGAAGGACCATTGCCCCTCCGGCAAATCCCAACGACACTGAGACCATCAATGGTGAAAGCTGCCCAAGAATTGCCCCAACAGTTCCACCGAAAGCCATCGGTATTTCCACCATTATTAAGGCCAACAAAATCCTGATTACTCTTATTTTAGCTAGTTTAAAGGCGGAAGTCATTACTACTCCCTCCGGTATATTATGCAGCGCCATAATTAAAGCCAATCCCAACCATTTTGTTAGTTCCTGATTAGCAATATATGTTGTTCCAAGCGCCACTCCTTCCGGAAAGTTATGGGCTCCGATTCCCAAACCAAGTAAAATCCCAACCCTAGTTAGTTTGGAAAATTTATGCCGCCGGTACCAGGGAACAAAGGCTAAAATTTTATCAAAATATTGCACCAATAACATTCCCGTTGCAGTCCCGGTAATAGTCGGAAATAATCCACCAAAATACCAAGCTTCAGGCCAGAGATCAAAAACCACTACTGCTGTCATGATCCCCCCGGAAAACCCCAATAACCAACTTTGCTTAGATAGACTATTGGAAAAACGGTATAAGACAATCAAGCCCCCCGCCAAAGTTCCGGAGATACCGACTATTAACCCTAAAAGTGTGGCTTTAATAATCCCCATTCATAACTCCGTTTTTTAAAGAATCAGATCTCCTATAATCCTCTGGTTTTCTCTTAATCATATGCCTTAATTTAACTGGGATATGAGTGATTTTAAGATGCAGACTAAATTCGGGAGGTATGAGCAAGGCGTGGACTTTAAAGGTAAAATGTTATATCTGATAATGGCGGCAGCATCCGGGTCTCTAATGGCAATTCAGGGTACCTTTAATAGTGTACTTGGTAAAATTATCGGTCTTTTGGAAGGAACTTTCAGCGTCCATTTATTAGGAACAGTTACAGCCGGTTTGCTCTTGTTATTATTAGGCAACGGAAGTTTCGCTAAGTATTTACAAGTACCTTGGTTTGCGTGGTTGGGTGGACCTATCGGGGTAGCAATTATCTTCGGGGTTGCAATCAGTATACCCCGTCTGGGAGTTGGAGTTGCCACCACCGCAATCATCGGGGCCCAATTATTGACCGCATATCTAATTGACCACTTCGGTCTCTTCGGTATGGACCATATCCCATTTGGCTTATACAAATTTTTGGGAATCGTCTTAATCGTAATCGGGTCAAAGATGCTCTTGAATTAAAAAGGAACTCTCTCTGTGAGTTCCTTTTCTTATAATAAAGGGTGTTCGTTATCCTTCCCGTTAAAAGCTCTATCGACAGCCTCCAATACTTTATCGGGTTCAAAGGGTTTCATAATAAAATTGACCGCCCCTGCTTTAATTGCTTCAACTATTAAATATTTTTGGCCCATTGCCGAGCACATGATCACCTTAGCATTGGGATCGATTTCGCGAATGGCTTTTAAGGCATTAATGCCACCCATCCCATTCATTGTAATATCCATTGTCACAAGATCCGGTTTAAGTTCGGTGTATTTTCTAACGGCTTCTTCCCCGGTAGACGCTTCTCCGGCGATTTCATATCCTCCCTCAACAAGGATCTTGCGCAACATTAGTTTGATAATATTGGCGTCGTCCACTAGCAAGATTTTCTTAGCCATTGCCGCCCCCCGTTCTTTACTAACAATATCGGAAGGCCCAGCCGGTAACTTGATACCAATCTTGTTATTGGTAATTCTTTACACTTGAAAGTTGCTGTCGTCGCTATCAGGACAATAACTAATGCTCGCCTTTCTCAATAATAAGATTAAATCATCCAAAACTTTTCCCAAGTTTGCGGCCCGTTCAATTGCCGCTTCAATTTGGTGCTTTTTTGACAATCCCATACTCTGAAAGTCAAGGGCGCTTAAAGTCAAGTTACGCTCACTTAAACTTAAGCTCGATATCAGAGCGGTTAAAAATTCAATTTTCCCTCGACTACCAAGTAAAATTTCCGAATTTCCTTCCGTCATTCCAAAAGACCCCCTTTCCCATCATATGAAGTTACATACATAATTGTAATAATACCCGTCTAACCGCTAAAAACGGGAACAAAAAAACGGGCTCTAACCCGTTTAAAAACCTAAAAATAATATTATAAACCTGGTATCTGAATCCGTTTAATCCGCTAACTCGGTTATAAAATTAAACCGCCTTCCTTGGCGGACGAACAGCATCCTTGCTTTACTTAATGTATCGATACTCTATGTCAAAAACTTAATAAGCCTAAAGTCCCGATCTTATAAACCTTTGGTAGTGATAAGAACTTTTTTAGTTGCCTTGTTAACCAGCGCATCTGACCAGTAACCGAAAAGAAATATCAGGTGACTACTCTGCAATGACTAATTCCCTACTCATTTGGTGATATAAATCCACGGTTCGTTTAGCGATTGATTCCCAACTAAAATGTTGTTCTACTCGTTTACGCCCGTTTTCTTTAAATTTGGTGACTAAATCTTTATTATCCAAGGTAAATCTAATTTTTCGAGCCAATTCATCCGGATCGTCCGGGGGTACTAAAAAACCGGTTTCACCATCGATTACTACTTCCTTGATTCCTCCGACCCGCGAAGCAATAACCGGAGCTTTGCATGCCATCGCCTCCAAATTGATAATTCCGAATGGTTCATAAATTGATGGGCAAATAAAGGCTTCCGCATGGGAGTACAATTGAATGACCTCACTCTTAGGGACCATTTCATTGATCCATTTAACGTTGGGATTTTGTTGAACTTTCTCCCGGACTTCACGTTCCAACTCAGGGGTATCGGGTGAACTAGCGCAAAGCACTAAATGGACTTGGTCTAATCGGGTCATTGCATCCAACAGCTGGATAATTCCCTTTTGACGACTGATTCGACCAACGAATAAAAGGTATGGATAATTTATCCCTTGGGTATCCAGATAGGATCGACCTTTTGCCGGGTGATACTGATTAAGGTCAATTCCATTATGAATTACTACTACCTTTTCCGAGGGCGCCTGGTAAGCCTCGATAATATCCTCTTTCATCTCCGCCGAAACCGCGATAATCCGGTCAGCGTGATTAACCCCATTTTTTTCAATCCATGAACTTAAATGATAACCGGAGCCCAATTGCTCCTCTTTCCAAGGGCGGAGCGGTTCCAAACTATGCATTGTCACTACCAATGGTACTTGGTATAATATCTTCGCTAAAAATCCGGCAAAGAAGGTATACCAAGTGTGGCAATGGACCACATCTGCGGTTAACGGTTTATTATTAAAAGCAAGATTAACCGATAGTGTCTGTAGGACTTTGGCGAAGGGTATTCGTTCTTGACATAGCCAATCCCAGCTTGGAAAGCCTATTGCCTGTGGGTTATTTGATTCCGGATCTTTTTGCTCCCCAAAAGTCCTCACCTCCACCTCAACCAGCTGAGCTAAGAACTTAGCGAGATAATCCACATGAACACCTGCTCCACCGTAAATATTAGGAGGGTATTCATTGGTAAATAATGCGACTTTCAAACAGGTCATCCTTTCGTATTAACTGTATAAATGCTTTCTCCGTGTCTCTAAGTCTCTGTGGCCAATTTTTAGTTAGCCACAGAGACACTGAGAGTTCGATTTAGTAGCAGATTACTATAAACTTTGTATCAATCGGGCCAAGCCGGTTTGGGGAATCCAGAGCCAATCGGGCCGGTACTTTGATTCATATAAACACTCATAAACTGCCCGCTCAATCTGGAAAAGAGTCAACAGAGACCGAAATTCTTCCCTTTCCGGTAAGAAATCCGCATTAATCTCCCGATAGCTTCGAAAATATCCTTCGATTAAATTGGTACTAACCTTTTCTTCAATTTCTTGAAAATTGGTCACTCCTCCGTTGAAACGGTAGCTAATCGACCTTAACATGGAAGCCAAATCTTTAAGGGGTGAATCGTAGTTTTCCCGTTCCGATATGGATTTAAGCGGTTCTCCTTCAAAATCTAAAATTCTCCAGCCATCGGTGGTCTTAATGATTTGCTCCAGGTGCAAATCCCCATGAATTCTAAATTTTCCGCCCAGATTCCTTTGGGACAAACTCTTTTTGACTTCAGTCAATTTAGAGTTTATGGAAACTATCTGGGATTGTCCTTCAAGATCTTCTTGGAGATTATTAATAATATTTGCAACCCTTTTTTCTAAATCGTCCTGATTGAAACTTCCATATTCTCTGCCTTCTCCAGCGATAATCGACAAATCACGGTGCAAGATAGCTAAAGCCTTTCCCAGCTGGTTTGCCTCTTGGCAAAGGACCTTTTCATTTTCGGGAGAAAGAGAGTATAAAAACCGGCCCCATCGCTCCCATCCGCTCCCTGAGTTTTCAACAGCTTCCATAATAACTCCCAAAGTATATTCACTTTGGGACTGATAATTAAAAAAACTGTAAATTTCCGGAATTTGTTTCGAACCAATTTTGGTCAATGCGGCACTTACTTTCAGTTCCGGATTTATCCCCGGATAAATCCGGCGGTAGTTTTTGAGTAAATAGCTACGGGTTACAAAGAGCAATGAATTGCTGGTGCCGCCTTGGAGACAAAAGCGGGGCTCGTTTAGATTACGGTAGGGTTTAAAATGGAAACTACCTTCAGAAGTCGGGATAATAGCCCGGTTTTGAATGAGTTCTTCCACAAGTGAAATGTATTCATTAGTAGGGATCGCATCATAAAAACAGTAGCCGTTTTTTTCAAAAAAAGTATTGTCATCCCTATCCCGACTTTTAGTAATTAAAAAAGGCAAATAGTAAAAACAACCACAGAATGGTTGGGTTTGATATAAATTGAGAGTAAGAGCGGACTCCGCTGGGCCGGTCCGAAGAAATTGGGCCGAATCAACCAGGCTAATTTCGTTTTGAAGTCCTCGGTCGGCAAACCAACGCTCTTTCTGAAAAAGCGCGGCCGGTAAAGATGAAAATAATGTTTTCAAACCGGAATCCCCGGCTAAGTTCCAAACTGCCAAAACTATCCTCGTCAAATAACATAGTATAAACCGTTACTTCAACATGTTTTCGCTCCGTTAAAAATCCGGTTCATCTGTTCAGAGTATTCCCCGTTTTGATTAGAAACAATAATCGGGGAAAGAATTTCCACAGTTTGGCCGGGACCGGGTCGTGATTCGACTAGTACTAAATTACTTTTGATATCAGGTTTGGGGTGTATGAAACAAATTCGTTTGGGGTTTAGGGAGTTTTGACTTAGAACCAGCAGAAGTTCGGTGAAGCGTTCGGAAGGATAGATCAAAACGAATTTTCCATTACCTTTGATTAGTCTTTTAGCGGCGTTTGCAACATCCTCTAATTTACAACCGATCTCAAACTTAGCCATGGCCAAAGCTTGATTTTGGGAAATAACTCCCTTACCAACGGCAAAATATGGGGGGTTGGTAATGACATAATCAAAGGAATTTGGTTTCAACTCCTTAGGTAAAAATCGGAGGTCCCCTTCTAAAATATTCACCTTTGATTCCAGTCCGTTCAAAACCACGCTCCGCCGGGCCATTTCCGCCAAATCAGGTTGAATTTCCAACCCCCAGACGGACCCAACCTTCGTTGAGCCGGCTATTAACAAGGAAAGCACTCCGCCACCTGCGCCAAGATCAATCACACAATCATTGGGACCCGGGTTTACAAAACCGGTCAACAAAAAAGCGTCGATAGTGAACTTAAACTTCTCCGGATTTTGTATTATTTGCAATCCGTCATAACCAAGGCCATCGATTCGCTCGCCTGGGAGTAAAGTGGGGCTATTATTTGACATATATTACTCTCCAATAACTTAAAACTACTCTATAAAATCCAAATTCTACTTTAGTTAAACATATCCTTTACAATTTCATAAACTCAATTCAAACTAAACTAATAATAGATTCATCTTTTAGAAAATAATAGTAGCTATATCGAAATTTTTTAAAATAGGTTGCAATTTCCATTCACATTACCTTATAATTTAAAATATAACATATTTGGTAATTATTTTTGTTATTTTTGTTATGAGTCCTAATCGTAAATATTTTCAAATAAGGATACCGGAAATAGAGGATAAAAAAACATGAATAGTTCTGATTTTTACTATCCAAAAAAACAAAAAAAATGTTTTTTTAGATTTTGTAAAATTGTATCATCCGCGTCTTATGTTCCTAAACAAATTGTAACGAATGAAGAAATCATTACCAAATATCAATTGCCTTTTAAGAATAATATTATTTTAAAAACTATCGGAGTCGAAAAAAGACATCTTGCAGAAGACAGCCAGGATGATAGTGATCTTCTATATGAATCCGCCCGTCAGTGCATTGAAAACCATCAATTAAAACCGGAAAAACTAACCCGAATTATTGTTAACAAGTATATGGGTGATAATCTGTTACCAATGACGGCAAGCCGCCTCCAAAGCAAGCTGGGAAGTACGGTAGCCAACCATGTTTTTGATCTTGACGGAGGCGCTTCTTCCTTTCTATTTTCAATGGATTTAGCAGCCCGATATATCGCCACCGGGGATGAATATGTTCTAATAGCTTCCGGCGGGATTCATAATCGCCTTATAAGTAAAACCGACCCAAGAGTCGCTTTTTTATTCGGAGATGCTTCAAGCTCGCTTCTTTTTGGTCCCGCTGATGAGCCCCATATTTTAGCAAGTTATTTTTTTTCAAATCATCAATTCTATCGTTTAGCGACAGCAAAAGGAATGGAGTTTATTAAGAAAGTTCCTTGGGATGACGCCAATTCAATATTCTTTGACACCTATGCGATGGACAATTGGAAGATAGCTGAAGATTTTTACCGAAACGCCACACGAGAAATATACCAAAATCTATTGAAAGAAAGCGGCCTATCATTTGAAAATATTGATCTAGTATTAGCCACAGAGAATAATGCTCAAATCAAAACTATAATACTCGAAGCATTAGGTGTAGACGAAACTAAGAGCATCTCTTTACTAAAAGATTATGGAAACACAATGTCCGCAATGTTACCGCTTCTTCTAGATTTTGGACTAAAAAACGGTAAGATTCAACCGGACATGAACATTATGTTGATCTCTTTTGGTGAAGGTATCAGCGGCGGCGGGATGATTTACAAAGTATAATAAGGAGTGAGGAGATTGGACTATCAAGCGGTATTTGAAAAAACAAAGCAGATTTTAATGGATTATTTACGAGTGAACGAGGAAGAGATTACCCCCGATACTCATTTGGTTAATGATTTAATCGTCGATTCCATCGCTTTGGTGGAACTGGGTTTTCGTTTCTCAGAAACATTTAACATTCCAATGCCCCAGCCCACCGAGGAGTTATATGTGATGAAAAATTTGGTTCATTTCCTAACCGACCAGATCAATGGGAAGTAAACTGGAAACCATGGGGTAAATGCCAATGACAGCGAATAATAATTGTATTATTTATCCTTCTATCCAAAAGTTAAATGTCAACCGTTTTGCTCGGGTTGTCTCGACCGGAATCGGTCTTCCGGAAAAAGTGATGAACAATCAAGACATCATTGATCGCTATCATTTATTCGCTACGGACCGCGCCGTACAATATACCTTGGGAATCAAGGAACGCCGCTGGGTTGATCCGGAAGAAAAATTAACCCAATTAATGGCCCGGGCGGTAACGGAATGCCTTGAGCGGGCTGGAGTCGACATTGAAAAGGTTGACCGAGTTATTTATTCAAAGTTACTGGGCGATGATCAGATTCCCGCTGCCGCGTTGGGTTTACTTAGAGAGTTGGGCGTTGCCAAAGGAATCCCGGCCTTTGACATTTCCTCAGCTTGCAGTGGTTTTATGCATGCGTTGGACATGGCGCTACGTTATATTGGCACCGGTGATGATTATGTTCTAATCTTGGGTGGCGGGATAACTTCATCTGGTACCCAATCTTGGGGTCTCCCCGATCCAAAAACGGTGTTTATGTTTGGCGACGCCATTGTAGCCATGCTGCTTGAAAAAACCGCAAAGCGGCATTTTTTAGCCAGTTATCTATTTACCAATCACTTACTCTATTATAACGCTTATATACCCATGGGTACTACTTTTCTCAAATCCAGCGCCGACCAATTCAATCCCGGTATTTATACCATGCAAATACCTGATGGTAAGGTAATTCATAATAGTGTGGTTGAATCGGCGAGGATTGTAGCGGATAAGCTCCTTCAAGAAACAGGGTTGACCATTGGGGATATCGATATCTTTGTAACTTCGGAACAAAATACTCAAATCTGGGAAGCCCAATTGGATGTTTTGAAAATCCCTAAGGAAAAAAGCCTAAGCGTCTTTTGGAAGTATGGTAATACGGTAGCCGCCATGAGCCCGTTAATGCTGGACGAGCTGATTACCTCGGGCCGTTTGCAACGAGGCATGTTAGTGATGATGATGGCCCATGGCGCCGGAGCCAGCAGCGGCGGTTGCATCTTTAGATACTAATGAATTAGAAATTTATAAAACTACTTTGAATATTTCGATATCAGTTAAAAATCATTAATATTTGGAGGGATGGTTCTTGAACTACTGTGATTGGCTTTTTAACGCTACTAATAGCGAATTGGAGAATACTGCAATTATTGACGCGGAAAATAACCGGCGTTTTACATACTTTCAACTACAGCAAAAAGTGCTTCAATTGGCGGATATCTTAAAGAATAAAGGTTACCAACGGGGCGATGTAATCTTAAGTCACTTATACAACAGCGCCGAAGCAGCCATAGTCCACTTAGCCATTCAGTACATCGGAGGCGTATCCTGCCTGGTCGATCCCTTATTTAGGGCTTCCGAATTACCTTATTATATAAATGATTCCGAAGCTAAATGCATTATCAGCCATTTAAAAAAAGAGGTGATCACGGCAACGACCGATACTTCGGTGGAGATTTTAAATGTAACGGAAATTGAAACATTTTTGGAGGAGGATTACCGCCTTAACCCGAAAGACGGTGGTAAATCATACTGTTATAAAGAAGAGGAATTGGCTTTATTACTCTATACTTCGGGTTCAACTTCCCAACCTAAAGCAGTAATGCTACCTGCCGAAAGCTTTGGAATATTCCTTAAGAAGAATGATGAGGGAATGTACCGTTATGATCCTACCGACAGAATTATTTGTTTTGTCCCCTTTTCCCATGGGTTCGGTTCGATTTCCATTTTAATTCCCTCTTTGGCATACAAAGCGGCGACAGTTTTTTTACGTTCATTTCATCCCATTAAGGTAGCGCAAGTCATTGCCGCCGAAAATGTCACTCATATGTTTGGGGTGCCGACCCATTATCAACAACTGCTTCAATATAAAGACTTATATCCTCATTTGAAGCGTTTGAAAGCGGCTTTTTGCGCTGCCGCGCCTTTAAATAATGACACTATTTTCAATTGGTACAAAATTACCGGAATCTATCTTGACGAAGGTTATGGGATGACTGAAACTTGTACTTTAATCACCACTCGGCTCGGCCGTTTGCCGGAGCCTGCCGGTAACGTCGGTGTTACCGCCAAAAGCATTCTCCAAGTTGAAGTGGTTGACGACGAACACAATCCTGTATCCAAAGAAGTTATTGGTGAAATTCGAGTTAAGGGTCCGGGTATAATGCTGGGGTATTTGAATAAACCGAAAGAAACCTCGGAACGATTACAAGAGGGTTGGGTATATACCGGAGATCTCGGGTACAAACAGCTTGATGGTTCATTGGTGCTTTGCGGCCGCAAAACGGATTTTATTAATGTCGCCGGTCTCAAAATATCGCCGGTGGAAATCGAAGCGGTTCTAAACTCATTTACCGGCGTTATCGACTCCGCCGCCGTAGGAATCGAAGATAAACTATATGGTGAAGTCGTTAAGGCTTTTGTTCAGTTACAACAGGACTTTACCATATCCGAAAGGGATTTGATCAAATACTGCGCTGATAAACTGGCTAGTTTCAAGGTGCCGAAGAGTATCACTTTTGTTGAGGCGTTTCCCCGGAACAATCTCGGCAAGATTGATAAAAAAGCATTAAAAAATTCGGAAGCTTCTTTATTGATCCAAGAGGCCGTTACATCATGAATGAAACCAGTTCAAAATTTGTAGACCAATTTGCCCTTGAGAAATTACTCAATGAAAAGCTTTCCAAAGTAAACCATTCCCCGAATCAAAGTCTCTTTAGGGAGGATCATACTTTTTTTAACGGTTTTGAAGAAGCCGTGTTTAATCCGAGTACACTTATCATTAATCGGGATGATCTCTCCCATCAGTTAATCAATATGCCTTCTCCAATTAAAGGGCCTTATTCTGAGAATAACAATATCTATTTACATTTTTACCCGACTGCAAATGCCCGTGGTAATATTTTATTGGTACATGGATTGTTCGACGACAATCTGTTTAATTATAATTTCTTAATTCAGCTGTTTAAAGAATCCGGGTTTAATGTTTTTATCTTAATTCTTCCTTATCATTATGAAAGGAAACCCGAAGCAAGCCTTTTTAGCGGAGAGTTTTTTTGGAGCGCCGATCTCTACCGGTCCCAAAACGCAGCCAAGCAAGGAGTATTTGATTTAAAAATCGCCGTCGGTTTAGTTACATATTTGACTCCGCTTCCAACGATGATAGCCGGGTTTAGTATGGGAGGATGCATCTCCCTACGTTACTTTTCTTTAGAAAACAAGGTGTCCGGTCTGTTCTTGATTAACCCCGTTACCAGGTTATCGCAGCTAATTTGGGAAAGTCCCTTACTGCATACGGTCCAAAAAGATTTGGAAACAGCCGGATTCGACCTGGAACGGGCCCAATTCTACTTTCAATTATTGGACCCAATGAAAAATTTTGATTCCAATCTTCCAACAGACCGAATTGCCATCGGATATTCCATCTATGATCAGGTTGTTCAAGGCTGGACTTATCAACAATTTATCGAACTTTTCGGAATCAAAAACATCTTTTCATATCATGCCGGACATTTAAATATCTTAAGAGTTCCAAAGTTATCTATTGATATGACTCATTTTTTTCATAGTACCGTTAAATAAATTTTATATATAAAGCGAGGAATCACTATGAAAAAGTATTACTACCCGGAAGACCGCATCGCTATTGTGGGTATGGGTGGAATTTTCCCCGACGCCGATGATATCCAAAGATTCTGGCTAAATTTGCTTGAAAAAAGAGTGTCCATCAAAGAAGTCCCGGATTCGCTGGTCAATTCAAAGGTCTTTTACCGGCCGGAAACTTTCAAGCAAATTGATAAACAAAATAAAACTTATACCCTAATGGGCGCTTTGATCAACCGGGAGTTAGTCATGGCTACCGGAAGCAAATTTAAAATACCTCCGGCGGTCGCGGAACAAATGGACATAAACCAGCACGGAGCTATTTATTGTGTGGACCAAGCCCTCAAATCCCTAAGGGGTAAGCAGCCTTCTTCCGAAAAAACCGCCATCATCTTTGGAAACGGAAATCCGGCCCGCCGGTATGATCATACTATTGAAAGAACCTTCCACGCCCTTCTGGAAGAACATTTGCGTAACAACAAATTGCTCAGGGAAAAACTCGATCAAGCGGAATATAATCAACTCCAGAAAGAACTGGCCGCAGAGGCTTTGCAGAACAATCTTCCGATTACCGAAGACACCGCTCCGGGCCATTTACAGAATTTGATCGCCGGTCGAATCGCCAATGTTTTTGATTTTCACGGACCCGCATTTACAGTGGACGCTGCTTGCGCTTCTTCTTTGGCGGCTATGATCGCGGGAGTTCAAGGGCTGTGGCGCAAAGAATACGATCTGGTAATCACCGGCGGGGTCGATTTAGGATTTAATGTCTCAAGTTTAGCGGCGTTTTCAGCCCTGAACGCTTTATCACCTGATGGTTCGTTCCCCTTTGATATCCGCGCCAACGGTTTTGTCATCGGGCAGGGCGGCGGTGTAGTCATCATGAAACGTTTGGAAGACGCTTTACGGGATAATGATAATATTATCGCCTTATTTTCCGGATACGGACAGGGAAGCGACGGCAAGGGCAAATACATCGCTGCCCCTAATGAAGAGGGACAAGCCCGCGTAATTGAACAAGCTTGTCAAATGGCTGGTTATCAGGTTGATACTATTGAATTGGTGGAATCCCATGGAACCGGCACTACCGTCGGAGACATAGCCGAAATAGGCGGACTTAAAAGAGCTTTTTCAAAGCTGGGAGCGACTAAAACCAATTACTGCGGCGTCGGCTCGGTTAAATCCAATATCGGTCATTTAAAATCCGCTGCGGGAGCAGCCTCGATTATCAAAGCTTCTCTGGCTTTATACCAAAAAGTTTTACCACCAAGCGCTGGTGTACGGCAGATCAATCCCAAACTGCAATTGGACGGTTCTCCGTTTTATATACTAACTAATCAAGAAAAATGGTCTGAACATGACGATTACCCGCGTCGGGCCAACATAAGCTCTTTTGGTTTTGGCGGCGCTAATTGTCATATCACCATGGAAGAATTTCGCCCGGAATTTTATCGGAAAGTATATTCCATTGATGACTCAGCAATGGCTGATACAGCCGGTTTTATAAAACCAACCTCCAAAAACGACACTGAAATAATCTTATTTTCCGGCGACTCACTTGAACAAATAACCCAATTATACGACTATTTTCTAGCTGAAGGCAATCATCATCATTTTAGTCAAAAAGTATTTCTTCATAACGCCAAAATATCCGGCAGCCGAAAAATCCGGTTAGCGATTCTCGCTTCATCAGAAACCGAACTGGCGGGTAAATGGAATATTTTTAAAAAGCATCAGAAAAAAGGCCAAATCATGGATGCTGAGCGGCTAATGCTTGATGGTATCTATTATGGCCAAAATTCACCGGTTACCTCCGATCAAATCGCCTTGCTCTTTCCAGGCCAAGCTTCTCAATATCCGAATATGGGCAGGGAATTACCGGAAGTATTTCCGGTGGTTCAATCTTTTCATGCCCAAGCGGATGCTTTATGGCAGGCCAAATACGGTTGTAATATTACTTCCCTATTGTTTGGCGAGGACCAAGTCACCTTGGATCAGAAATTAAAGAATACCAAAAATACACATCCGGCAATGTTTTTATGTTGTGCCGGTCTTTATAAATTATTAACCGAATCAGGCGTAAAAGCAGGCTATATGATCGGCCATAGCTTAGGAGAAATGACCGCTCTCTTTGCCGGAGAAATGTTGGATCTACCTTCCGCTTTACAGTTAGTTGGGGCTCGGGGTTTCTCTTTTGACGCCATTCCCAATGAACGACGCGGTAAGATGATTAGTATCAAGGCCGGGCCGGAAGAAGTAGAAAAATATATCTCGGAAACGGGAGCTGACCTATATATCGCCAATCTCAATTCCCCGGAACAAACAGTAGTCGGTGGCGCCGATCGGGCAATAGAGCAATTGGGTGAATTTCTGACTGTGAAAAAAGTCCTTAATACTGTCCTCAATGTATCCCATGCCTTCCATACCCCTTTGATCACCGAAGCAGCGGAAAACTTCCACCGACAAATCGCCGACCTGCAATTCTCGATTCCCCGCGTAAAAATAGTCGCTAATCATCTTCAGAAATTTTATCCGGAAACTCAAAAGAACATCAAAAACATAGCCTCGATTTTAAAAGAACAGATTACGGCCACAGTTAAGTTTACCGATTCCATCCTTATGCTTTATGAAAAAGGGGTCCGCGTATTCATTGAAGTCGGTCCGTCAACAGTTCTGACCAACCTGGTCAAAGGGATTTTAGTTGGTAAAGATGATTTTATAACAATTGTCACAAACCGAAAACAGAAAGACGCCGTTGAGACATATTATCAATCCCTGGCTGAATTGTTCGCTTTGGGGGTTGAGGTCAGAACGGTTCCCTCCCGGAAAAACTTAGCCGGTTTTGCCCCAGTTCGGGAAAGAATCGCAATCGAAACCAATCCGTTAAACATGGCGCCTAATCAATCGCCTCAAGGCCGGCCTGTAAGTCTGGTTTACAGCGGAGTATCCATCGGATTGCCAGGTTCTTTTAAAAAAATTTTTGCCGAGGATAATTTCGACTTATTATGCGAGGGGAAAAACTTAATCGAACTGCTTACCGACGGTGACCTTAATGATATGTTGGAACTCAATATTACCCGTTTGATTAAAAACGAGGAAACCTCCACCTTTAAACAACTCTCATCCATCAATGATCTAATCCGCTTGGCCGGTAAACTTGGAGAATTGGATATGCTGGAAGATTATTTGGTAGATGAACGAACCTTACAACAAATGACCACTACAATTTGCGCAGGAGTAGCGGCGGGATACGAAGCATTAAGAGACGCCGGAATTCCTTTAGTACGCGAATATATTACCACTTCATCGGGGACCAAACTTCCCGGACGTTTAGTTTTACCCAAAGAAATGCGTGATGATACTGGAATTATCTATGCCAGCTGTTTTACAAAAATTGAACCCTTTATCCGCGAAGTTTCCAAATTCATCGCCGCTAAATTTGGGAGTGTCGCCAAACAAGACTTAATTGAGTTTTATGATACTCTTATCTTGCAAATCAAGGAACCGGAAACCAAAAAATATCTAACCGATTGGTTTGCCCGAAATTATTCCCGTCTTAATGTACGTCAGGGAGAAGATGAAATCTATCAGTTTAATAACGATTTTATGGCCCAATTCTCTTCACTGGCCAATAATCGATTAGCTCAGTTTATCGGAGCATCGGGTCCTAATTTTCAACTCAGCGCCGCCTGCTCCTCAACGGCATATGCGGTTACCGTAGCGGAGAGCCTCATTCGTTCGGGTCAAGCAGGAAGAATGATTGTGATTGGCGCTGAAAATTCTTCTTCTAAAATGTTACTACCTTGGATCGGAGGTGGATTCTTAACCTCCGGCGCGGCGACTAATGAAGCTAATGTTTATAAAGCCGCAGTTCCGTTTGACAACCGAAGAAACGGAATGATCATCGGCGCCGGGGCGGTCGGAATCTTGATTGAAAAAGAAGCTGAGGTCGAATCCAGAGGGATGAAAGGTACTTGCCGTTTATTGGGAACTCATGCCTTTAATCTGGCCGGTCATCAAACCCGAATCGACAGCAAAAAATACTCGGTAGAGCTTGAACGTTTTATCTCTAAAATGGAACGGGAATATCAACTAGATCGAAAAGTAATCGCCCCCAGAATACTTTATTTTTCCCACGAGACCTATACGCCGAAAAAAGGCGGTTGCTCTCAAACGGAAAAAATCGCCCTTGAAACCGCTTTTGGCGAACAATTTCGGGAAATTCTGGTGACTAATACCAAGGGAATGACCGGACATACCATTGGAGCCTCTATCGAAGAGGCGGTCGCCGCCAAATGTTTACAATACCAAAAGGCGCCCCCGGTAGTAAATTACAAGGAACCCGATCCCGAGTTGGAAGGCTTAAAATTATCCAAAGGCGGTCCCCATTCTTTCGACTATACTTTGAGAATGGTGGCCGGCTTCGGCGGCCAGGGAAATTATATCCTGATGCAAAAGATTGCTTCCGGTGAGGAAAGGATTTTTGACCAATCACGCTATTATGCTTGGTTGGAACAGGTCGCTAATACCAAAGATCCCCGTTTGGATTTGAAAGGGCGGATTTTGGCCCTCAAGGATAAAGAGGATCAATCATTGGGAGCTGTTCCGCCGATCAATCAAAATTTAACCAGTGATGGATTGAATAAAGTTATTCCTTTTTCAACTGAAAAAGGAAAGTTTCCAAGCCCGGTAAAACCTCAGACATCTCTTGAACCGGCAATAACCGAACAGATCTTGGAGATTTATGCCAATGTGACCAAGTATCCTCAAGATATGCTGGATCTTAATATGGAGATGGAAGCGGATCTAGGCATCGACACGGTTAAACAGGCCACCATTTTTGCGATGGTTGCCGATAAATTTCAGCTTGAAGGAGGAGCGGAGATTCAGCTTTCTAATTACCCAACAATCGGACATATAATCAATTTAATTATCTCAAAAGTTGGCCATCAAGAGCCCATCGGAAATAATGAGGTCGCGGCATCCGCCGTATTGCCCGCCGCTCCCGTTTTCGATAAGGCCGGCGATGATCTAATCATGACAGAAGTACTTAAAATAATCTCTGAAGTTACGAAATACCCTATGGACATGCTGGATTTGGATATGGAGATGGAAGCCGATTTGGGAATTGATACCGTGAAACAAGCCACGATCGTATCCTATCTCGCCGAAAGATACCCGGGGCCTACCGCTGAAGGGCCGCAAATTTCTTTGCTTCCCACGATCCGGGATATTGTCGACTTGGCGCGGCAATCGGCTATCAAAGAGCAACTCAAACCAAACCTAGTTCAAAATGCTCTTCATGATGTTGAACACGCTGGCAAGTTAAATCAAAACACTCTTAGTTTAGTGAGTGATTTGAAAGAAACTCAACCTAAACTTGAGTCCTTCACTCTTAATAATGATGGTGGGGCAGAAGCGGCAGTTATTGAGATTATCGCGGAAGTTACCAAATACCCTCCTGAAATGTTGGAACTTGAAATGGAAATGGAAGCCGACCTGGGAATCGACACCGTCAAACAAGCCACTATTTTTTCGATTCTAGGTGAACGTTTCGGTATGGGTAATGAGCAAACCGTCAATATTTCCGAATACAAAACCATTGGCGCGGTAATCGCTTTCGTTAAGAGCTGCTCCCCTCAAAGTTATGCTCCGGTAACAACAGAACAACTATTGAACGTACCCATCCTTTTAGATTCGGAGCGGATAATCACCGAAGACGCCGAATCCGATCAAGACGGTCTTTCTTATCAGATCCCGGTAGCGGTTGGAGCCAAACTGCCTCTGAAAGATTTTTCGATTAAAGGGAAAAATGTCTGGATTATCGGCAACGATGCTGAAACCGTCTCTAAAATCGCTTCATTTCTTGCTAAGGATACTACCAATATTGAGACCTATGTGTTCAGCACACCTACTTCACCCGAAAGTATGCGAGCTTGGATCGAAAATCATTCGAACCAAACTGTAGAGGCATTAATCGATTGCGCCGACTTAGGACGACCTCTCGAGTTTTCCAAATTGACCGCGGAAGCTGAAAAAGAACTTTTGGATTTGAATGGCAAAACTAGGTTCGAATTTTATAAGGAGCTTCATTTCAAGTTTTCCGGTACAGATCTACGGATCTTATGCGCTGTTTCAATGGATGGCGAACTAGGTTATGCCAAACAACCCGCCCCAATCCTTAACCCTTATTCCGGAGCCCTTTGCGGTTTCTATAAAGGATTACGTAAAGAATGGGACCAAGCGATAGTCAAGATTGTTGATTGCAATATCTCATTCGGAGAAGAACTAACTGAAAATCTCATCGCCAAGTTAATCAGGGAAATTGAAGCCCGCGACGAGGATTTTGAGATTGGATACTCCGGTAAAACCCGCAAAACCATCAAACTTGACGAACTCGATCAAGCCGAATTCAAGCCCTTTAGATTACCCAAGGACCCCCATTTTCTAATCACCGGCGGCGCCAACGGGATTACGGCGGAAATAGCCCTGGGCCTTTCCAACCAAATCATAGGGAAATATACCTTAATCGGACGTACTGTTCTACCGGAAAACATCGACCAGTTGGCAGCCATGGATGATAAACAACTAAACCGGGAACGTGACGAAATCCTCAACCGGCTGAAAAAGACCACTTCCAAATTAACGCCGCTTATGGTACAAACGGAATTTGAGAAGATAATCAAAGCTGTTTCGGCCTACCGGTTGATGAAAAAGATTAAATCAAACGGTAGTGAAGTTTTATATTTGCCATGTGACGTGAGATTTGATCAAGATTTGAGAGCCGCGGTCCAATCGGCGGTTAAAAAACACGGCCCAATCCATGGTCTGATTCATGGGGCGGGAGTTGAAAAAAGCCATCTGCTCCCGGATAAAAGCTTGACTGAATTTCAAGAAGTATTTTCAGTAAAAGCCGAAGGCATTTGCAATCTGTTCCGAATAATCGACCCGAAGCAGCTGAAAGTAGTAATCGGATTTTCATCAATTTCCGGCCGTTTCGGTAATGAAGCACAGCTTGATTATTGCGCGGCCAATTGTTTTCTAACCGGTTATCTTCGGAAGATTAAAAACGACTACCCCCACATTCATACCTTAAGTATCGCCTGGTCGGGCTGGAAGGACCTAGGCATGGCTTGGCGAAACGATTTTGTAAAAATCCACTCCGAGGAGATGGGCATCAATCTGATTGAACCCGACCGAGGGGTCCGGGCTATGGTCAATTTCTTAACTCATAATTTAAATCATTATGAGGTGGTCGTCAGCAAGGGTCTTAAGGGATTCATCAACGGTAATGTTTTGCAAAACGCCGTCCGTGAGGCGCCGTTGATTGACTGGATAACCGTTAAAGGAAAGCAGATCGAAAAGGCTTATAAGGTAATCTCCGTTAAAAGGGATCCTCTCTTTGATCACCACCGGTTAGGCGCTACTCCGTTGATACCAGCCGTTGGAATGATGGAGATTTGCGCCGAGTATTACCGCTTAAAATATGGTCCCAAGGAACGATATTCTTTTCGTAAGTTGTCAATCTTAAACCCGTTAAAACTGTTTCACGACCAATCCCGGGAAATATTCGTGGCGGCCAAGTCCGAGCCGGATTCTGAAACCCTTGAGCTAACTGTTAATTCATATTTCCAAACCAAATTAGGAGAGACCAAACTGATCCGCCATGCGGAAATGCTGGTCAACGCTGAACCGGGAGATTTCAAAGCAATGCTCCAATACAGCTGCTCAATCCATGAAAAATTTACTGAAATGTCCTGGCGGCAATTTAATGCCAATCCTAAATGGCAATTTAACAACAACATCAATTTCGGACCTTTATTCGTCGATGAATACGGTAATACCAACAATACAATCGCTTTTAATGAGGACTCTTTGGTGTATACTTATAACTTGCCAAAGGAACAACTTGAGAATGAAAAATATCAATTGAAAAATTTGCTAATCAATCCATGCTTAATGGATACCCTTTTCCAAGCCGCCGCTATCCATGCTCTTAGCCGGTGGGATCGAATTCATTTGCCGATGTATGCCGAAGAAATCGGCGTTATCCGAGTCCCACGTCAAGTAGAGACTTTGAAAATCATTGCCCGATTAACCGGATACCAAGCAGAAACCGGCATCTATCATCTAATTATGCTCGGCGCTGATGGCGAAATTTGTTCTTATGCCAAGAATGTCATGGTAAAAAGGATCAATCTCTAAGTGGAGTTAAAGATGGTTTCGGATCAAACCCACCGTTTGTTGGAACAGGTTTTAGATGAGTCTGCCCGAACATTCGGGTTTGATTACGCAGTAGTTGATATGCGACGGTTCTTCCGGCTTTTGAGTCATGACTGGGCTGAACTTGGCTCAATCTTATCAAATTCGGAATTAGAGCGTTTTGAGGGGTTCGCCATGCCCAAAAAGAAACTACAGTGGCTGGCTGGACGCTATGCGATTAAAACGGCATTACTAAAAGATAATCGGTTGCGGGAGCAATTTCCGAATTTAAACCGGATCGATGTTTTGAGCTCGGAAAACTCCGTTCCGTATCTGGCCCAATTTCCCGCTCTTCGGATATCAATAACCCATTCTTTTCCCTATTGCATCGGAGTTGTTTTCGACGGTGCCATCGGTGTCGACTTGGAAAAGGTGATGGAATTAAGCGGTTCCTTGATTAATCATTATTTTCATCCTAATGAGATTAACAGCCTAGTGGAGTATGAAGGAACCGCAGATTACCATTGCCAAGCTATTAAATATTGGACACGAAAAGAAGCGGTGTCGAAATTGCTGAAATTAGGTTTGAAAATGGATTTCAGGCAAATCGATACCACTAATGATTGTCTACTTTGGGGTGAAAATCCCGCTTCCCGGATCCATTTAAAATCAGCCAATCTTATTAATTATTGTTGCTCTATTGCGGTTCAGGACGAACCCTAACTAAATAATTAACTTTTATCATAGAACTCTATGCAATTTACTTGAATCAAATTGATTACAATTATCGGCAATTTTTACTGCTAGGATTTTATAATCAAAATTCCCCCCCGGGGCCTCAACAACAAATATATCGTTCACTTTTTTTTGAAGCATCGCTTTTCCCATCGGTGATAGAAAAGAAATTTCATGCAAATCGATTTTGCTCTTAAGCGGTGAGACCAACTTGTAATTGTAAGTTTCCTTCCCCCCCAAATCCTCAACAATCACTTCACTACCAATAACCGCGTAAGGAAAAGTATTATCAGCAGCCGCATCGATTTTGACTTGATTAATCATGGTATCCAACCGTTGAATATAATCACTTAAAACCCGCTTCAAATTTTCAGTTTCTTTTGATTTTTCCCGGAAGAAGACATCAATGATCTCATTGATCCCTTCCTCTAGATCAATTAAGTTAGCAAGCAACGAGTCAAAGGCTTTTTTTGTTAAAAAAATGGGTTGGTTCATTGATAACTCCTTTCGTAAAGCAGTATTTTGAAACTTCCCGGATATAACCATTTAATGTAAAAGTACCAATAATAAAACACAAGGACATATAGTCCATTGACTAATGTCCCTTAATCGTTGAATATCTTCTTGTCTTTACCTAAGTAAGAGGATTCATAATTCCCTGATCATGAAACTCGCTCAATTAAAAGGTAAGGACATTTCATTTTAAGACGAAATATTCCTTCGAAGATATTATCACATTGATGTTATATTGTTTGGAAATATTTTATCATAATATATAACCGTTGTCAATAGTGGAATCCTATTCCATTTAATTCTATAAGATTAATATAATGGATCTTGATCAATTAAAAGTATATCAGCTGATAATCAATTACATCCCATTCCTAAGCCCCATAGCAAATTCTCTTGGCAATCCCGAGGTTTCGATCGCCTGGGCCATCCGTTCCGCATCATATTTAACCCTGATAACCTCGGTTTCTAATGAACTCTCGGTCAGTTTAATCACCGTATAAGCTGCCCGCTGGTCCCCGTCCTTTGGCTTTCCGACACTGCCGACATTGATCAAATACTTGGAATCCATAACTCTGGTATATGGTAAATGGGTATGCCCACAAATAATAATATCCACGTTCTCGTTATTAAATAATCTTAACACCGACTCTTCGGGCCGATCGGCATAGAGGTATTCATTTATTTGACGGGGGCTGCCATGGACGATTAGAATCTTATTGCCGCAGGCGGTAAATTGGATTCTCTCCAATAGACTGCGTAAAAAAGAACGGTTTTCAAAGTTAACCTGTTTTTTGGTCCATTCTAAAGAAATCCGCCCCAATTCTTGCATTTGGGGGTCGGTATAAGCGCAGCCGCAATCGGCTTTATTGAACCCTACCCCATCGTCATAGTTCCCCATGATCGTCGGGATCCTGTATTTCCGGATCAAACTTATCACTTCATTGGGATAAGCTCCATAGCCGACCAAGTCGCCGCCGCAAAAGATGAGGTCAATGTTGCGAGTGTCAATATCCTTTAATACCGCTTCTAAGGCGATGGCATTACCGTGTATATCGGAGAAGACTGCAATTTTCATCCCAATTACCTCCATTATGATAAGTTGAAAACTATAATTAATCAATTCAACCCGATAACTATATATCCTTTAGCAATTAACCTTATTTATTCTTTTAAGTGCGCCATAATTAGAAAACCCTGTAGTAATTTCACTACAGGGTATTATTTAAAACCGATATCCGTACCTTTAAGCTCCGAAAGAGCCGCCCCTTTTTCCTGCACCGCGGCGTCCCTTTCTTCCGGAACCCGGATTGCAATTAAAACCGGATTCTTCCAATTTCTTGCGTTGTTCGGCGGTAAGGACTTTGTCCATCTTTTCCCGCATTACCCGGGCTTTATTAACCATCTGCACTCGAAGGCCGCTAATTTCCTTCTCTTTGGCTTCAATCGCGTTCTGGTTCAATGATTTGGCAGACCATAATTGACGAAGTTCAAGTTGTTTCTTTTGGATTTCAAACCGTAACGGCTGAGTCTCCTTTTGAAAATTTTGTCTGATCTCCAATAGTTTTAGCTCTTGATCCGGAGTTAGGTCAAGACCATCAAAAAATCGGTGAAATCCCCCTTGGTTCGGCCCATTTCCACGCCCGCCAAAAGCGAAGGCTGATATGGAAACCGCTGCTACCAATATCAATGCTATAATAGTTGTCAATAACCCTTTTTTCATTCGAATCATCCTTTCATATTTTTATAGATAAAAATGTTGCTAACCACTTCCGGTCTCAACCACCTCCTTATCTTTGTCTTAAGTTTACTCCCAATATTTGAAACCAGCATGAAAAAGATATGGAGATTTTGTGGAGATTTTTGACCTACTTAGAAAAGGCTATCGATGCTTGTCGATCCATATAGGATGAAGTGAATTTCCATTTTAAGATTTGCATTCTTAATGCCAAATGCAAATACATTAAAAAGGGTTTACTTCATCCTATTACAGCTGTAATAAGTTAATTTAAACTCATTGATTTCCATCACATCCGGCTTTAGGGATGTGATGATATAGTTGGTATTTAAATTAACTTATATAGTCAATATTTTCATTGTTTTGCTTGTGTCAATCGGAGATTGACGTGGACGACTATCTACAAAAAAAGGAGAAACTTTGAATATACCGAATTTAATTCACTAATAACGTAAAGACACTGCAACCTAAAGAGAGCGATATATGAGGTAGATTTAATGGCTAAAATTCTGGTAATTGAAGACGAGCTAAAAATACTTCAAATCATTGAAGCCTACCTTAAAAAAGAAGGCTATCAAGTCTATACAGCCATCGATGGACGCCGTGGTCTTGACCAAGCAAAACAATTAAATCCGGATTTGATCATTCTCGATCTCATGCTTCCCGGGCTCTCCGGAGAACAGCTTTTAACGGAAGTACGCCAAGTTTCGGATGTTTCCGTAATAATTTTATCGGCTAAAACCTCCGAAGACCAACGCATCTTCGGTCTTAATATCGGCGCTGACGATTACCTGACCAAACCCTTTAGCCCCCGGGAATTGGTGGCCAGAGTCCAGGCTCAGTTGCGGAGGCGCAACGTTTCTCAAACCATTTCAGTTACCGCCTATTCTTTTAATCAAGGCAACCTGATTATCGATACTAACAAATACGAAGTATACCGGAACCAAAAACTAATTAACCTTACACCGACTGAATTTAGAATGTTGGTCCTGTTGTCCCAGACTCCGGGACAAGTTTTTAGCAGGGGACAATTACTGGAAAGAGTCCAAGGTAATAGTTTCGAAGGTTACGATCGGACTATCGACAGTCATATCAAAAATTTACGCCAGAAAATCGAGGCCAACCCCGAAAAACCACAATATATCCTTACCGTCTTCGGGGTGGGTTACAAATTTGGGGGGGCCAGGGATTGAAATCGCCGATTTTAAAAAAACTTACCCTGGTTATCTTATTGGTATCATTGGGAAGTATTTTGATCTCCGGCTTAATTATCAATATTTCCCTAAACTATCAATTTCAAAATTATTTAAACCAAGCCGAAGAATTTCGCCAACAGCAAATAGTTAACACCCTAGCGGAACTATACCGCGAATACGAGGGTTGGTCAAACTTTCCCCGAAGTTTAAATATCGGAAGGGCCGCTTTTATGGGTAATTTACGGTATGTTACCGACCATGAAGGCAACATTGTTATCATCACCCGCTCCGGGAGGGCCCACCAGGATGAACCTGCCCTGAAATCACGTCCCATCTATTTGAATGGGATTATTATTGGCACTGCTTATTTTGGCCGGAATATTCTCCAAAACATTTTAACGACCCAAGACGAGATGTTTAGGTCCACGATTAACCGCTCCATTATTTTGACTATGCTGCTAACCTCGATTATCTCGTTTATGGTTGCAGTTGTTTTTGCCCGAAGATTTACCGCTCCAATCATGGAAATGAGTCAAACGGCGAAGAATATGACTTCGGGTAACTTGGAAACCAAGGTCCATAAAATACCCGAGGATGAATTGGGTGAGTTAGGCCTTAGTCTTAATCAATTGGCGGAACGTTTATCCATCTTGGAGAAATTACGCAAAAAGATGACTGCCGATGTGGCCCACGACCTCCGTACCCCTTTGGCAACGGTACGAAGTCATCTCGAAGGAATGGTCGACCAAGTTATCCAGCCTACCAAGGAAAATTTAGAATCGGTATTGGAAGAAGTCAACCGGTTAACCTTACTAATTGACGGCCTTCAGGAAATTGCCCTTTCCGATAAGGCGATCTATAATTTCTTGTTAAAACCGTTGGATCTCTCTCCTTTCCTAAGCGAAACGGTCCAAAGGTTAGAACCGTTATTTAACGCCAATAATTTAAACCTTAAATATATGGAGCTTAAACCGGGTACGGTTGAAACGGATCGTGAAGCTTTGGCTAAGATTTTGGACAACCTATTATCTAACGCCCTAAAATATTCGCCTTCGGGAGGAAGCGTCCGGCTCACCTTAGATAACAGAGAAGGCGCGGCAATTATTCAAGTTTCCGATCAAGGCGTCGGGATCTCCGATACTGATTTGCCATTTATTTTTGAGCGTTTTTATCGGACCGACCGTTCGCGTAACCGGGAAAGCGGCGGTTTTGGTTTGGGTTTAACCATTGCTAAAGAACTGACCGAGGCTTTAGGGGGAACTATCTCCGTTGCAAGCAAATTAGGCGAGGGAAGTACTTTTACTATTCAATTGCCATTGTTATTAGAGCCTAATTCTTAAACTCCGTTCTTACCTCTCTGGTTTCTCAGTGTCTCTGTGGCTTAAAATCTTTATTGCCACAGAGACTCAGAGACACGGAGAAAACATTTTCCAGGAGTTCTTTTAAATAATCTTACTTCAAGGAGGTTTTATTGTGAGTTCCAAATTGACTATGGCTGGAGATGTAATTATTGATTGGATTATTACTTCCGGAAATTGTAATGTTTACCCGGGAGGTGTTGGCAATGTTGTGCGGGGACTGAATCAGCTCGGGTTTGAAACTGAACTGACCACCATTTATAACCCCATGTTATATCCTTTGGATCATGTTTTTAATTTAAAAAATTCACTCCAAGATTTTTCCTACCGTAATGTTAACGTTCGCAATTACGACCTGGGTATCTATCAAAGATTTCGTGAAGGGATAAAATCACGAATCTTCTCCGGAGATTTTGATGTAGTGGTTTTACATGAAGAAACTTGTATTCGAAATTTTAAAGCCACTTACGCCGATGTTCGCGACGCTACCTCAACCGGGAGTTGTAAAATCTTACGCATGAGCTCCTCCGACCCCTGGGATATAATCATGAACCGAATCGGGCATGAAATAGCAATGGTTACTTATAGCGACCAGGTTCGCATCTTTAATCACGAAAACCAGGAACAATACCAGGTTAAATTTCCGTTAGCGGAAGCCAAAGATACAGTCGGGGCCGGAGATACTTTTAGCGTTTGGTTAATTAACGGCTTTCTCAAAACCGGAGAAATCAACCGTGAAACCATCATGAACGCGATTAAAGGGGCCCAAGAAAAGGTCGGAAAAATCGGGGTCTTTGTTTGATGAAGGGACCGAAATGAGCCAAGAACGAATCAATTGTTTTCAATGTCGTCATTTTTTTATAACTTGGGATAAAAACTTTCCTCACGGTTGTAAAGCTTTCGGCTTTAAAACCAAGCAATTGCCGTCGGTAGCGGTACAACAAGCAAGCGGCGTACCTTGCGCCGCTTTTCAACCTAAACAATCCAATTCGAATTCGGAATAATATAGGCCTAACTGATCATCCGAATTACAGCCACTTCGTCGCAGTTGGGGAATTTAGGACAATTGATGCAATCTTTCCAGACTTTATGGGGCATTTTATCTTTGGAAACCTCTTGAAACCCGCACTTTTTGAAGAAATCCACCTGATAGGTCAAGGCAAATACTTGCGGTATCCCTAAAATTCGGGCTTCGTTGATTAACTCATCAATTAGTTGTTTCCCGATCCCTTTGCCATGATAATCTGGTTTTAAAGCCAAAGCGCGAACCTCAGCCAAGTCTTCCCAGATAATATGGAGCGCCCCTCCCCCGATAAATACGCCGTCATCTTCCACCACCGTAAACTCGCGTAATGATTCATAAAGAATGCTCAGCGAACGAGGGAGCATTAAACCAAGATCGGCCAATTCATTGATCAAGTGATGTAAAGCTTCAACATCCTTAATTTTGGCTTTCCGAAAGGTTACCATCTTTCTTTCTCCTATTTCCTAGTGTATATTTATACATAATTTCTACAAGTATATTAATTATCCTGCTGAAAAATAAAAATCCTTTTAATTAAAAAAACCAACGCATGGTTGGTTTTAGTAATCTTCGATTATGGTATCGGTAATCTCTACCTGATACTGTTCTTCGATTAACTTTACAATTTCTTGTTGAAGGGACTCCAGATAAGCTTGGTCTTTACTAACCATCGCCATGGCAAGCTTCGATAACTGCCATTGCTCCAGAAAATCCACTTCAGCCACTGAAACATTAAGTTTACGAACTCTAGCAGTTATACTTTGAATTACCTGTCGTTTATCCTTAAGGGTTAAGGCCCCGGGAATAAACAGGGTTAGACTAATAACTCTTATCCGCATCTTTTTAATTAACAAAACTGGATTTACAGGATTAGATAAAAAAATGGTGCCACGAGCCGGAATCGAACCAGCGACACGAGGATTTTCAGTCCTCTGCTCTACCAACTGAGCTATCGTGGCATTACTTAAACACTGTAAAATATAAAATGTAAATTGTTAATTATGTTTGTAATTGGCGGAGCCGATGGGACTCGAACCCACGGTCTCCAGCGTGACAGGCTGGCATGTTAACCGACTACACCACGGCTCCGTTTTTTAATACCTAATCAACATGGTCATTGTACATATAAATTGTCAATTGTACATTGCCCTTAAAATTGGTGGTCGCGACTGGGCTCGAACCAGTGACCTCTGCGATGTGAACGCAGCGCTCTAACCAACTGGGCTACGCGACCAGTGACGCATAAAAGATTATAACATTAAAGCTGGAGGGAAGTCAAGAAGATACTTGTTAAGGGATTTAGTAATTACCCAAAATAAATTTATATTTTGCCACAGAGACACAGAGTCTCAGAGAAATTAATTAAAAAATGTCTCTCTGTGCCTCTGTGTCTCTGTGGTTAATCAAAGCTGCTTCCACAACCGAGGCTTCCGCTTGGGCTATTTTATTTTCTTCTCTCCCAATATCTCCGGTTTTAAATTCTCCCAACAAATCTTTAAGGTTTTCCGATATAGAGCTGAGAGATTGACTGGATGAGGTAATTGATACTACCATTCCGGCATTCTCTTGGGTGACTTGGTTCAATTGTTCAACCGACGCCTCAATTTGTTGTAAAGCATCAGCTTCTTCCTGAATCGAACCTGACATAACAAGAATTTCGGTAGCGGTTTTTTTAGTGTTGGAGACAATTTGATCTAGGATTTGAGCTGATTGGTACACCATAGCGTTACCATGGATAATCAAATCTCCACTTTCTTTAATCAGCTTCTCAATCTCCTTGGCCATAGCAGCCGACCTGTTTGCCAAGTTTCTAATCTCTGTGGCAACCACGGCAAAACCTCTTCCGTTTTCTCCGGAACGGGCCGCCTCTACTGAAGCGTTTAAAGCCAACAGGTTGGTTTGGGAAGCAATCTGGTTTACGGCTTTGGTAATCTCCGCTATCTTTTTGCTGCTTGTTAAGATCCGATCCATTGCTTCCTTGGATTCGTTAATCGATACTTCCCCATCTTTTACAATACCTAGGGTTTCTTGGGATAAGCCGTTAATATGCTCCGAATTGGAGACCATCTGGTGGATTGAGGAGTTGATCTCTTCAAGAGTGCTGGCGATCTCTTCCAAAGAGGAGGCTTGTTCCTGGGTCCGGTGGGAGAGATCTTGATTGCCGCTTGCGAGCTTCTTGGCATCATGACTTACAGCTGTGGCAGACTCGTGAATTCGGTGAATCAGATACGACAAACTTTCCTTCATTTTTACCAGTTCCGCGATGATCAACCCGATTTCATCACTGCCTTCCACCTTAATCTCAGTGGCAAAATCGCCTACAGCTAATCTTTTAATAATGCCAACCAGCTTTTTGATTGGTTTGGTAATTGTTCCGGCAAAGAAAGAGGCGCAAACGATGGTAAGCAGCGCCCCAAACAGTCCAATAACCATCAACTGAGTAGTCACCGCTTTGTATTCAATGTCCACCCCTGTTTTAGCGACTTTAGCCGTCATCTCGCTGATCCCGCTCAGATTTTGAAACTGGTTTCGAATTCCGTTATCAATACTGGTTATTTTTGTAATATAAAGATTAAGGGCGTCAGCTTTTTGGCCGTTTTTAACCAAATTAATTACTTCTTTGGCGGCTTGATGATATTTCGTCAATGATGTTTGAAGAGCTACGAGGATTTCTTGATTAGGCAAGTCCTTGGTGCCCAATTCGTAGACGATCAGTTGCTCTTTTAGCCCCGTTTGATAACCTTCCATCCTTAAGCAAGCATTGTCGTCGGCGCTAAGAATATAGTATAGTAAATCATTTTGATGTCTTAAATAATATGTTTTAATCTCTTCCAGATGAGTAAGTCCTATTAAGCATTGGGAAACTATTTTATCGGTAGCCTTTCTGATATCATGAACGGAAGTTGAACCTCTCCATCCTATTATAGCCATTATTGCTATCATCAAAAAGGCAAAGAGCAACAGTTTCGGATATATTCTCATATTCCGCAGCAATTTCATGACTATATCTCCCTTATCATTTTTAAAAAGCAGCTATTGAAATAATCGGAGAAATAGTTTCGTTTCTTTAATTAAAAATTCTGACTTAGATTGCTTTGTTCTATTTATTTCATATATTTCCCAAAATGATAATCCATAATATAGACCCTTGATAAAGAGTCATGATTATCAAAAGTAAAATATAAAACATAGGCTTTTCTTTGATCTTTTATTTGCTCATGGGGAACGGATATCAGACCTTGTTCCCTTTCTTCCAGCCAGTAGGTTATGGTGTTGTCCCGAACCAATCCTTTGCCATAGTTAGCTATTACATCGTTTAGTTTGCAACTACCGGAAATACCCCTTGGTGTTATAAAATTGGCAATCTTTCCGGAGGTGAAGACGATGGTAAGGCCGACGATTTTGTTATTCCGATAACCGATTATCAGATCGTCGTAAATATTACATCCTAAAAAATCCTCTTTTGCATTTCCAAGCAGTTCTTCTGCTTCTTCCCGCTCCATTCCATATTTGAGAATAATATTATTTGATTTATTGATGACTGATAAGTCGTCCTGAGTAAAGCAGTCCGGTTGGTAAGTTTGATTATTTTCACATTCGGCAATAGGGTAAGAATATATGACGTATATCAACATGATGGTTAAAATGACCACTGTTTTTCGCACCTTATCTCCCTCCCTAAAATTGCTACTTAGAAAATGCTATCGACGCTTGTCGATCCACATCAACTTTTCATTATATAACGTGGGTCAACAGGATGTTGACGTGGACGACTACTTAGAAAGTGCTTTTCGTCTCGAGCTTATGTATTTCTCTGTGTCTCCGTGTCTCTGTGGCCAATAATAACTTAGCCACAGAGACGCAGAGACACAGAGTTAAAACTTATTTTCATCCTTTCATGTGCCCCTGTTTGCCGGGGTTGACGACTACCTAATGAATCCTAAGAATACACATTATTAATAATCGGTTTATGTAAATCGGAACTTTAATTAACAATGTCTCCTATTAATCAGTCTGAGAAAAATACCGATGATTAAAGTAATGCGCTTGCAAAAATCCACCTTCACCAGGGAGTGATCTCACTGACAATCAAAGATAAAATAATACTAGTTATGATCACGGCATTTGTTACCGTTATCTTAGTGATTTTTGGCACAGCCCGGTTTTTTTTGCTGAATCGTTTCATAAAGCTTGAGGAGGAAAATGTTCACCAGAACCTGCTCCAGATCTCCAACGCGCTTCAAAATGAGTTGGACTCTCTTAAAACCATTGTGGGCGACTGGGCCAACTGGGATGATTCTTATCAGTTCATCGAATCCGGTAATTCCGAGTATATTAAGAAAAACTTGCTCGATGATTCATATTCGACCTTGGGGTTAAACCTAATTCTATACATTAATAAATCAGGCAAGATTGTTTACGGAAGACTATTTGACTTAGAAACCGGTAATGATATTTTATACCCAAGTATTATAGAGAAGATTAGCGCCAATCAAGCATTACTGTTTAAAAACGACCATGACCAATCGAAAACCGGGATCGTGATCTTACCGCAAGGGTCTCCCATATTAGTCTCAGCAAGTCCTATTTTAACCAGTGAACGGAAAGGCCCGAGCCGCGGCACCTTGGTCATGGGCCGTTTTTTAAATGAATATAAAATAGAGAAAATAACTCAAATCACTCATTTACCCCTCCAAATCAGCCCTTATCAGGAGTTTTTAAAAATGAATCAAACCGCGGTTTTCAAGTCCCCGGTTAACGGATCCGTCTTCATTCAACCCTTAAATAATCAAGAAATTCTAGGCAGTATTTTAATTAAGGACATTTCTGGGAAACCCGCGTTAGCGGCATATCTGAAACTACCCCGCACCATTTACCACCAGGGACAGAGTAGTTTCCATTACTTTCTAATTGCTTTGGCTGTAGTTGGGGTTATTATCGTTTTACTGATTATTTTTACCTTAAACAAACTGGTAATAAGTAGGCTCACATCGTTGAACAGTTTTGTCAACCGTATTACGATTAATAACGATTTAAGTATCCGCTTCCCAACCAGCGGCGATGATGAGTTAACTAATTTTACCAAAGTTTTGAATCAAATGATTACTAGTTTGGAACAATCCCGTTTTGATTTGGAAGAAAGCAAGCAAAAGTTAATGGACATTATAGAATTTTTCCCTGATGCCACTCTGGTAATTGACGGAGAGCATAAGGTGGTCGCCTGGAACCGGGCAATGGAAAAATTGACCGCTGTCAAAAAAGAGGAGATGATCGGTAAGGGTGATTATCTCTACGCGATCCCGTTTTACGGAAAGCCCAGACCGATCTTGATTGACTTGGTGAATGCCGACCCAGCTGAACTAAAAAAATATTATAACCAGGTCGAAAGAAACGGATCAACAATTTATACTGAGGTCTATACCAAGATCACCGTTAAAGAAGAGAATGTTTATCTTGGAATTACCGCATCGCCCTTATTAAATTCCCAAGGCGAGATGGCAGGGGCGATTCAGTCCCTGCGTAATATTTCGACTCAGAAAAAAGCGGAGGAGGATTTAAAATATCTCAGTTTACACGATCAATTGACTGGATTATATAACCGTAGTTATTTTGAGGAGGAGATCCGCCGCCTGGACAGCGGACGGAACCATGAAGCCGGCGTCATCATGTGTGATGTGGACGGTTTAAAACTGGTAAACGATTCCCTTGGCCACAGTACCGGGGATAAGTTGTTGAAAGCCGCCGCGACCGTATTAAAGAACTCTTTTCGAAGCAATGATATGGTAGCCAGAATCGGCGGCGATGAATTCGCGGTCTTGATTCCCCAGAGTAATGAGAAAGTGCTGGAATCGGCCCAAAACAGGATTGAAAAAGCGGTTGAACTATATAACCGGGACAACCCGGAACTCCCTTTAAGTATCTCCATGGGATGGGCATTCCGGAAAGACCCCGGGGTTAGTTTAAAGCAGATTATCGAGGAAGCCGATAACAATATGTACCGTAACAAACTCCTGCGCAACCGGAGCGCCCACAGCTCTATCGTACAAGCTCTGATGAAGACTTTGAACGTCCGCGACTTTAACACCGAAAATCATGGAGATCGCCTCAAAAATTTGGTGGTCCGTTTCTCACATCAGCTGGGCCTTCCGGAACAAAAGATTCATGATCTCAGCTTACTGGCCCGATTTCACGATATCGGCAAGGTCGGAATCCCCGATCGCATTCTGTTCAAGCCGGGGCCTTTGACCTCTGAAGAATGGACGATTATGAAGGGTCATGCCGAAATCGGGTATAACATTGCCAAGTCGGCCCAAGAATTGCTCCATGTCTCGGAATGGATTTTGGCTCACCATGAACGATGGGACGGTCAAGGTTATCCCCGAGGGATTAAGGGTGCGGAGATTCCTTTGGAATGCCGGATCCTGAGTATCATTGACGCTTATGACGCCATGACCAGCGACCGGCCATACCGGAAGGCCTTATCTCACCAGGAAGCAGTGGTCGAGCTCCAAAAGAACGCCGGGACCCAGTTTGATCCGGAGTTGGTGGAGGAGTTTTTGGCGATTATGGAAGCGTAGGGTGTTTCGTTCAAAGACCGGAGGTGTTAGAGATGAAGATGTTTCGCTGTAATTATCTTTTTTAAGATAATTTTTGGCCACGCTAACGTCTTCTTTACGAATCCGGCCGCTTTTCAAATTAGTCAATCCCATATTGAACTTAGAAGCAGTTGTTCGGAATTTCCGAGCAACTGCTTCTTCATTTAATTCCCCTTCGGTAAAAACGTGTTTAATAGTGACCGGACATTTTCTAGACGAACTTAGACTACTCTTTGTTTTCTCCGTTTATCATTAGTTTAACTTCTTTATCAAAATCCGATTCGAAGATCTGATCCTGGTCCACTCTGAATTTTTCATATTCTTGTTCCGCAAGTCTTACCGCTACCTCATGGGATACTTTACCGGCATCGTTTAAATTGCTTGATAGCTGTTGACCCGGTAACCGACGGCGATGATGGCGTCGAGGTTATAGAAGTCAACCTCACGAGTTACATCCCGATTACCTTCCATTTGAACTATCCGGAATTTCCGGATAGTTGCCTCCGGTATTAATTCTTTCTCATCAAAAATATTTATTAAATGTTCACTAATAGTTCGAACATCTTTGCCAAACAGTTCCGCCATTTTCTTTTGGCTGAGCCAGAAGGTTTCGTCTTGAAAGAAGACTTCGATATGGACCGAACCGTTGGGGGTCGTATAAAAGATGATTTCGTTTTCTTCCGGCGTGATTTGTTCGTTCAAGGTATCACCCTCTTATACAATAATCGAATATAAGTTCGACTATTGTTAAAAAATTCCTGCAAACCATCTTGTCTTAAGAGCCGTTACCGGTTCCCAGGTTTTAACTGAAGGTTGGTTGTGATTGTTTCGTTCCCAGCAAAATCCTAATTCATCAGGTTGAGGAATCATGTATAGATAGTGATTTCCGTCTCAACCTCCCAGGGGCTGGGTTATAAAATAAAGACCCCCCAATTTACGCATTGTTAAGAGGCGCGGGAGGTATGTTGCTTAATTTGGTAAATGGTGATAATTATTAATTTCAGGTATTTTTGGATTCTTGTTCAATCACTTTTTCCAGCTCAAATAGAAGCGGCGGTAAATCTTGGGTAACTGTTAATAACCAACCTCCGCCTCTCTTACTACATCTTGCCGAAAATATGGGCTTAGATCTTCAATGGTTCGAATATCCGCTTTTCGGTTTAAAAGGGCCGATAGTTCTGATTCCATTCCGGCCAAGTGTAATAGTCCGGGAATATGGTCGGGTTGAAATTCGACTAAAATATCAATATCACTTTCCAGGCCGAAGTCTTGCCGTAAAACGGACCCGAAAATGGAAAGTTTTTTGATATGATTTTTTCGGCAGAATTCAGTTATGGCTGGGTATAGATGCTGGAGTCTAAAGAATAAACCCAGTTTCTGGGGGTAGAACTTCTATCTAAATTTTTTTTACATATAAAAAGGAAGCCGGACGCATCCGTCTTCCTTAGGTGTAGTCCGCAGACATCCACCGCTATTCTTATTTATAATATACCATATTGGTATAAAAGATTCAACTTTCCCTTTTTCTTATATCATTTCCTAACAAAGTCTCGTAACAGTGACAATTTGTTTCGTGTGTCTGTAGGAATAATCTGAGAAAAAATGCTGATTGAAATTTTCTTTCTCAATGTTTCCGTTATGTTTTCAAATTCAGAAATAATCTTTTTAATGTCGGTCCGGGATACATTTAAGTTTTTCAATAAATAGACAATTAAAACTACATAATCGACAATAGTATTAAAATCAATATTTGTGACTTTAGTGTCATACGTTAAACAGTTTAGAAGTGGATTACCAATCTGAAATGTTCTGAACCTCGCATCAAAAATAACGTCATTATGAGCTACAGCATTCCGTAGCTCCCTTATAACATAAATTATTATTTCCGGTAATCTCGCATTAGAGTCGCATCCTTGATTAATACCTAGTTCGATCGATAATTGTTTCCTACAGTTCAATTCAAGACAATGAACAAAATCACCAAAGTATCCAAGAGTTAACATTTCAAAAATTGCCCATATCGGCACACTCAAATCCTTGTGATAAAAATGCTGAACAAGCCGGCGCCGATTATAATTCTCAGTTAGTACATTATAAATTGTATTACGCAATTCCAAACGTTTTCTAATTGCTTTTTTGTAATCGTCACATCCTACCCTGTATTTTTTGTAATCTATTAAAAGGCAACTATAAATATAGTTAAAATCTTTATTTCTCCCTTCACGTAAGACAATTTCCAATACATAATTCTTTAATGCTGTTTCTATAAACATGAGCTGAGGATAGAAAAGGGCTTTTAATCTCATATCGAATTCATTGACGGCGATAAGTTGATTAAAGTCATTATACGCAACCTTGTTGGCTGGATTAGTAATATATCGATATCCTTTAAATCCGTGATAATACCCAATATTACGTAGTTTTCTTTTCTGAACGCTTCCTTTTATGGCGATATGATGAGTATCCCTTAAATATTTCATTAATGAATCAATACTTTTTATCTCAGGCTTTCCCATGTCTATGACCGCTCCTGCTTGTCTCTTTATAATGAAATATCTCTACCAAAAATAAACGAATATAAGTTCGACTCTTGTTAAAAAATTCCTGCAACCCCAAATTTTAAAAAAAGCGGTGATTGACATCAATTTCAGTTTCTTGGAAGCTAAAACTAATGACATAAAGGTCACCTTCCGGTGGCATCCGGGAAAAGCCGAGCAGGATTAGTTTGAAAAATGAAACTTGATCTGTTCTTTGGTTTCATCGGATAATTTTTCGATTTCCGCGTCGGTTATCACTTGGTGTTTAATTTGAAATAAAATTTTGAAGATCAATTCGCTCCGGCTCCAATCGTCGAAGCAATCGGCGACTACTTTGTCCCATTTTTTGATCAGGCGATAAACTTTAAGGTATTGTTCGTGGACATCCGGCTCCCGCTTCGCCACGCTGCTTTCCGTTTGAATATCGTCTAAAATCCGGTTGCATAATCGATCAAGTAAGGTCTTTTTCATACCCCTCATATATTTCCAATCAGCTTCGTTAATTCCGTTCATTATATTGCTCCTTGTAAGTTATTTAATTTGGTGAGCAAAAGATAGATCGCCGGAGAATTTGTTTTTGCAATATCCATTGCTGTTTGGCCTTCATTATTTTTAAGGTTAATATTCGCTCCGTTTTTTATTAATTCGATAGCAATTTTTACATCATTAACTAAACAGGCAAGCATTAGTGGAGTCCAACCGGCATTATTTTTTTGATTTATAGAAACACCCTTTGAAATCAAAATTTGAGCATTTGCAGATTGGCCATACCGGATTGCAAACATAAGGGCTGACCATCCATTAATATTGACTATTAGGTAGCCTCTACAACCCAGTTACCTTCTATGGGAAAACCTTCAGGGACAGATGCTGTTTTACAGCCTCCAACAAGTAATATTATCGGTAATACTAATAAAAAGAGCCGGTTTCTCATAAGCATAACCTCCTTTTACCCAATAAATAAGGTTATAATCTTACAATTCATTCTTCTTCAAAACTTAATACCCGTTTCAACATGTCCTGATACTCTGGGGTATCTTGAGCTTCTGCCGCAACTTTTTTCAGCACTTTCTTAGCTTTAGCCGGTTGTTTAAGCATCAGATAAACATTAGCAGCATCCAGATATACATCCCACTCTTGGGCATAACACTTAAGTTTTAGAGCTTTTTGATAATTTTTTGCTGCTTCAGCCCATTTTCCCTGATTGCTCAACCGGTATGCCAAGAGTGCCGGATCCTGGATGATCATTTGATTACTTGCATCTTCAAATAACTTATCCAACCATTCTTTCAATTCCGGACTCACATGGACTTTAGACACCAACAATTTATCTTCAACTTCTTTATATTTGGCGATATACTCATTACCCTCGGGAATTTCCCGTTTGTCCATACGGATGATATGATACCCATATTGGCTTTTAATGGGTTTACTAATCTCCCCTTCCTTTAAAGCCAACGCTCCCTCGCTAAACTCTTTAACCAAACTTTTTACGAAATTAGCTAAAGACATGGCTCCGAAAAATCCCCCGTTTGCTTCGACCCGGGATCATCGGAATATTCCGCGGCCAGTTGTTCAAAATCACCACCGGCAATTACTTTACGATAGACTTCTTCGGCTCGAGCCAATGCTTGGTCCGAAGTACGCTGTATTATTCCGTCACTGTCTTGGAACCCGATCAGAATGTGCCGTACATGGATCTGCTCCAACTCCGCCCGCACTTCCGCTTCTGTGACCTCCATTTTGAATTCCCGGGCTTTTATTAAAAATAGCTTTTCGTATTCCATTTCTTGTACTACAGTATTTACAAAGGCCGCTTTACTAGGAAAACCCTGAAAAAGCATAAAATTATTTAATTCTTCCTCGGTTGGAAAGTATTTACCAATCAAAGCTTCCGCTTCTTCGTCGGTCACTATTATTTCGGATCTATGCTTGGATATCTCCTGTTGAAGGGCTAAATTATTAACGGCCATTGTCAATGCGCTATCCCAAATTTGTGTTACCTTTAACTTTATACCATTTTGATTTGCCTGATTAGTAACACGTTTAATATAATTGAAAAACTCGATACCACCGATTTCCTTTCCATAAAGGGAAAATACCTTTCCTTGATAAGAATTAACCTCTTTAGCCATGCATTCTTGGCTATGGGGTCTAAAGGTAAATGCAATAATTAGTAAAGCAATTAGTATCATCATAAATTTCCGGATTATTGGGCGGCAATTCATATTTAACATGAAGAATTTCTCCTTTTTCCCATCAATTTTAATTTAGCAACAATACCCATTATAAACATCGATTGACTTTATGTCAAAACCGAACTAAGCTATTATGTGACATTATTGTAAATTTATTATTGTAATGACAAATAATATATGTTATAGTATCTAATATCCTAATGCTGTAATTGTTAGGGAATTTAGTAAAAAGGAGAGAATAGTCATGGCTCAACCAAATTTAGTGTCGTTTAATATTCCGGAGGCGGATCTGGCGGAGATTAAGGCCAGTATTAATGTGTTAACCACGAAGCTGTTGCCGCATTTGAAGACGCTGTTGCCGGAGGAAAGAATGGAATTGCCGAAGATGGGGAATAAGACGATTAGTTTTGTTCAAAAGACCGTGGAACACTGTGAGGAAAATCCCGATCTGGTCCCAAACTTTTTGGATGTCGCCGAGTTGACCAAGGATCTCCGGGCGGTGGAGGCGCTCCGTGTTTTATATCAGCCGCTGTTGCATATTACGGATTCGCTTTCGGATACGATGATTTTGGCTGGAAGCGAAGCTTTCTCGGGGGCGCTGATGTTTTATAGTTCAATTAAGAATGCGATGAAATCGAAGATCCAAAAAGCGGAGGGTGTCTATAACGACCTTTCGGCGCGGTTCCCGTCGACAAGAAAAAAGGATAATGAGCAAATCGGGGCATAAAGGTTCAATGCCTCAGGTCAAAGCTTCGACTTCGGAGGTTTGAGGTTCGGGGCCGGAGGTCTAAGGTCCGAGTTCGGAGGTTTGACCTCCGAGTTTGAGGGTTAAGGGTCCAGTGTCGGAGCTTTAAGGTCCGGCTTCGGAGTTAAAAGGTTCGACTTCGGAGGTTTAAGGTTCGAGGCCAGAGGTTTGAGGTTCGAGGCCGGAGGTTGGAGGTTCGATGGTGTTATAAAACTTTATTAATTCTTTTGTATAAATGTTTAGTCTCCTTGTATTTGGGTTTCCCTTCACCGAATCGGCCGGTTTGGTGAAGGGTTTTTTTAAATTGTAAATTGTTAATTGTACATTGTAAATTGTTCTGGGTCCGTTCTTCGCCTCATCCCTGACGCGGGTTTGGGGGGTTTTAGTTACCGGGTTGCAGCTCCCCTCTCCTTGACCCGCTGTTATTTTTGGATGTTCAGGAGAGGGGAAGTTTTTTGATTTTCCTTATCGATGCTTTCTTAACTGTTGTCATAAAAAACCCTAAGAAGCGTCGCGAGCCTCCCTCCATGAAGTCTCATTTATGCTGGCTTA
>JAEYRN010000008.1 GCA_023435565.1 Bacillota bacterium | reverse complement strand
GCATTATGCTTTGGACCAGTGGTTTGAGAAATACATCAAAGTCCGCTGTGAAGGAAAAGCCTATCTCCACCGTTTTGCTGATGATTTTGTCTGTGCCTTCCGGTATAAAAACGATGCGGAATGGTTCAATGAAGAACTAGGGAAAAGGTTGGCTAAATTCGGGTTAGAGCTTGCACAAGAAAAGTCTCGAATCATTAGCTTTACTAGATTCCGGAAGCATGAAAAGACTAGCTTTGAATTTCTGGGGTTTGAGTTCCGGTGGGGAGTATCCCACAAAGGAAAAGACCTCATAAAGCGCCGGACGAGCCGGAAGAAATTACGTAAATCCCTGGCAAGCTTCAGAGAATGGAGTAAGCAAAACCGCAACAAACGACTACTCCCATTCTTTCTTGAACTTAACAGCAAACTGCGTGGATATTATAACTACTATGGAGTCATCGGGAATACAAAGAGTCTGGATGAATTTTTCAATCAGGCAATGAAGATTCTCTATAAATGGCTGAACCGTAGGAGTCAACGCCGAAGTTTCACCTGGGAAGAGTTCAAACGGGTATTAAAACGTTATAAGGTTCTGTTACCGCGAATTACGGAGAAATCATATCAACTCAATTTGTGTTTTTAATCCTGATTACGGAAGCGAGTATCCGAATGAAGAGCCCGGTGCGGTAATACCGCACGCCGGGATCTGTGCGGGGGTAGCGAAGCAATCCGCTCATCCTACCGTGACTGCGCAATAATACCGCTTCAGGGTAAGTTTTGAAAGTTATCTCTTGTAACTTAATTTGAGGAGGTTATCAATTTGTTGGATTTTATTAAGGGTCTATTTAAAAAAAAAGAAAAGCTTATTGATGAAGATTATGAGAAACATTATGAAGCTAAATCTGAGGCTTTAGAAAAAATCTTAGGGAAGATGCATGAATTTGTTGGTCATGCGATAATACCATTTCAAGTTGGTGGAGCTGTAGATATGTATTATTTTCCTAATGCTATGGATGGGACAGCTTTTGTTACTATGGAATTGATTGAGCCGGATGGGAGTGGACCCAGACCAAATCGAATGGGTACATATGAGTTGATAGCATTTACAAAACAAAAGATTGAAACAAGTAATGAGGAAAACTCATTATTTAATAAAATTGAAAGAAGAATTTGTGGAATCTTCACAAGTATTGGTAATTATTCTTTTCAAGCTAAACTTGAACCAGGAGAAACATGTGAAATTCCAGGGGAAGAAGGCAAAAAAAATAAATATCTGGTGTTTGACGAATATAAAAACGGTGATGAAGTGTTTGAAATTAATGAAAGAAAACACGGATTACTTCTTATTATTGAAATATATCGTTCAGAAATGGAATATGCAATGAGTAATGGGAGTAAAGAATTATTCAAAAAGCTAAAAGAGAAAGGATATTATCCGTATAGTGATTTAGATAGGGATCCTGTTGTCTAATTCTTCAAGTTTGGGATAAATCGCCACCGGGAACGATGCAATGGAGATGGGGATGTTCCATCAGATTCTGGCCCCAAGTATGAAGGACAGAGATGAATCCTAAGACTTTTTGATTTTGCAAAGCTATGTAATTCAAAGAATTCGGGACTGTAAATACCACATGGAAATAGCCGACCGATAGCAAATCCCGTTCTCGTTCCATGAGCCATTGTTCCTTAGCTAATCCTTGACATTTGGGACAATGCCGGTTACGGCAATTGTAAGAGATTCTCATGACCACAAGCATCACAGATATCGACATGACCGCCTAAAGAAGAAGTGCGGCGAGACTCTTGGCTAACTGCAGATAGAGAAGAGTAGTACTAATATTGGCATGACCCATCAGAAGTTGAATCCGGACGATATCAGTACCGTTTTCCAGCAAATGAGTGGCAAATCTATGACGTAAAGAGTGAATAGAAGCTTTTTTGTTAATACCGGCATTACTCTTCATTTTAAGAAACGCATCTTGAATGGCGCGGGTCCGAATGGGTTGACCGGGAAGCTTACCGGGGAAAAGCCATTATCGCAACACTATCTTAAAGGAATAGCACTACAGTTTGTGGAATTTATTAGAAAACAAATAGCTGGTATGTTGTTGGAAAGTAGGGGCTTATACAGGCTAAGAAAGCCACCGCGACAGCGGTTTAGCTCAACACCGTGTTACTACTTACGGAGCGCTGTATTCGAAGGTGTTGAATGACTGATTTAATAATTGAGAATTAAAAGAACATAAAAAAATTTGACCCGCGAGAAGTTATCGGTCATGTGCAAAAAGTTTACGAGGTAAAAAATGAATCAAGAAATCATTATCAAAGCAGGGCAAATTATTGAAAAAAATACAGGAATGGGAACCTATTGTGTATTGGCTCTAATAGACTTGGATGGATATCCAACAGCGTCCACAATAACTGCCTCAAGAGCAGAGGGTATCAATTGGATTACCTTCTGTACCGGGCTGGGTAGTATAAGAACCAACCGGATTAATAATTGCAATCGAGCTAGTATATGTATTAATGCTGACGATTATAATATCACGCTGGTTGGTAAAATGGAAATATTGACTGATCTTGAAGTAAAAAAGGAAATGTGGTATGAGGGTCTGTCGAATCATTTTAATGGGCCGGAAGACCCAAATTATTGTGTTTTGCGTTTCAATACTGAACGTTATAATCTTTTGGTGGATTGGAGAGAAGCAAGAGGAGTATTAGAGGAAAATAAAGTATAAAAAAATTTTTTTTTTTGGGTTAGGTAAAGAATTTGTTTCGAAAGGATATTTATCATTGACATAAATAGTATTAATTGCTAAGATATTTAAAATATTTAAATTTAAACTTTACTTGAGTTTACTCACTGTTAAATTAAAGTGGGAATGCATCTAGGGTTCCACCGTGTTAACGGGATTGGTCCGAGCGATGCAAGATGGGTTCGCCATCACACCCTTGGGATAGAAGCCCGAGGAAGGAGTCTCACCGCTCTTTCCTTCGGTTTTTTTTATTTAATTAAAGGTATTAACTATATTCTATGATTAATTTTTTTAATCGAACTTTCATCATGGTTAGAAATATTAAATATAAGGAGGAAAGTTATAGATGGATCAAAAAAGTTGTGATTGCTTAATTAGAGAAATCCTTTCTTTTAGTGAATTAGATGTATGCCTCCGAGTTATCCGTAATTCCTTTATTACTGTAGCCGAAGAATTTGGATTAACTAAAGTAAATTGTTCAACTCATCCCGCTTTTCTAACACCAGACCGGCTACGGGAGGCAGTGGAAAAAGGGATTAAAATATTTGGGCTGTTTGTTGGTGAAGAACAAGTTGGTTTAGTCGCAATAGAAAAAGCCACTATGGAAGAGTATTTTCTGGAACGCCTTTCTGTCTTGCCCGATTACAGGCATCGGGGTTATGGGAAAACACTGGTCGATTATGCATTTGATTATGTGAAATCTCAAGGCGGTAAACTGATTAAGATTGCATTAATCAACGAGCATTCAATCTTAAAAAAATGGTATTTGAATTATGGTTTTAGTGAAACAGGCCTCAAGAATTTTTCACAGCTTCCCTTTACTGTTTGTTTTATGGAAAAAGAAATCTGACTGGCAGTTACCCTTGATGCTGGAGCATTAAATGATCTTGAAATGCAGCTATTGCCAAAGAAATGAATTATTTCGGAAACTACTTTTATTATATCCAACCAACCGCATAATAGTGGTTATCAGGTTCGAATATTTACTCCCAAAGAGGAATTCCCTTTTGCCGGTCAACCTACTTTGGGAACAGCCTTCGTGATTCGGAAAACATTAAATAAAAAGTTTCGGATTACGTGATTATATAATAATTAATTCCAGTATGAAAATTAAGGTTCGGGAGGTAATATGATGAATCAGATGTTCGCTAAACGCACCGCAACTGTTCACCGGTCTTTTATTCGAGAAATATTAAAGGTCACTTCTAATCCGGACATGATATCCTTTGCCGGAGGTCTTCCCAATCCGCGGTGCTTTCCGGTCAACGAAGTTGCAGCGGCAGCAGCCAAAGTTATGTCTACGTCAGGAGTCGAGGCGCTGCAATATAGTACCACGGAAGGATATCCGCCACTTAGAGAATATATTGCCGACCGTTATCAGAAACGATTCGGTTTCAAAGTAGACCCGGAAAACATCTTGATTACTAATGGTTCACAACAAGGTTTGGATCTTTTAGGAAAAGTTTTTATAGATGAAGGTGATCGGATACTATTGGAACGTCCGGCTTATCTGGGGGCGATTCAGGCTTTTAGTATCTACGAACCAAGTTTCAGGACTATTCCCTTAGAGGAGGATGGGCCGGATATAGCAGCTTTTCAAAAAAGCATAGCTGATGAACGGATTAAACTTTTTTATTTGGTGGCGAATTTTCAAAATCCGTCAGGTATTACCTGTTCCAAACAGAAAAGAATCGAACTGGCGAAAACTATTACAGATAGCTATACTTTTTTGATTGAAGACGACCCTTATGGCGAATTACGTTATGCCGGAGAGGATATTCCATCCATCAGAAAGTTTACCGACCAACAAATAATTTTATTGGGAACTTTTTCAAAGATCGTCTCACCCGGAATGCGTTTAGGTTGGGTATGCGCTCCAAGGGAGGTAATCGAAAAGTTAATCACGATGAAACAAGGGTCTGACCTTCACTCTAATTACATAACCCAACGGATCCTTTTTCAATTCCTACAAGATAATAGTCTTGACCAACACATAGAAAAGATCAAAGCTGCTTATAAAACCCAAGGGGAGGCAATGGTTCGGGCTTTGGAGGAATATTGTCCCACAGAGGTTAAGTTTACTCGGCCTGAAGGCGGAATGTTTATCTGGATGACTCTTCCTGAGAAGATATCATCACTGACATTATTTGACTTAGCCCTCAAGGAGAATGTTGCTTTTGTTCCGGGAAACGCCTTTTATGTTGATGGGGGCGGTTCAAACACACTTAGATTGAACTACTCTAACTCGGATGAAATTAAGATCGAGGAAGGAATCAAACGCTTAGTTAAAACTATAAAAGAATTAATGGTCCGTGAATGAAATTTTCATTATTGAAATTTTTTAGAAAATGTTGGATGATTTTTGCTTGGCTTTCAAATCCATCTCTTTCAATAACTGCTACCATTATTTTTGGGGATTAACCCATAATAGATGCAGGGAAGGGGGTGAAACTGTGAGCCTAATGCAAAATCAAGGAAACCAAAATAAATCGCCATACCAAATAGCCGCCCAAGGATATAATCCTCAACAGAATTTAGAAATTGCCGCTGAAATGGGGCAAAAGACCCCGGGAGAAATCAGCCGTATTTTAGCAACTAAATCTGTTACCGGGATTGAGTTTGGTTATTTGGGTAACCGTCAGAATAATGCGCAAATAAACAATCAAAATCCCAACATGAGCAACTTGAATAACAACTTAAATAACCAAAACATGACCCAATCTTAAAGGAGTCTACCGTGTTAACCGCAACCTAAGATTAACTTGAATATCTGGTTACACGGCTAGTAGTCAAAAATAACTTCTCGGCCCGGTTCAGAGAAACCGGGCTTCTTTGTTTTTGGTTGGAAAATTTCGAGTTAGTTTATACATACACTTGATAATTTTAAAAGTAAGTTTATTATGGTTTATAAAGTTTTGGAGTATATTCATAGTATCGGATGAGTTAATTTTATAAAATAATATGATAAAAAAATAGACTAAACGACGATTATATATATAAGATGTTTGGTAATGCTAATTTTCTTCATTTTGATTCAATATTATTGAAACGCACTTATATATAAATACAACTTTCGCATCTTGATCTTTATGCAGTAAAGTCGGTGGTTTAAGGGATGTTGATTCTTGAAAAGTCGTTAAACCATCGTTATTTTCAAGAATCGATTTTCATTGATATGACTTTACTGCAAGACATTTTTGTGGTGCGAAAGTTGAGTAAATAAATTTTTTAATCTATTGTTGAAAGGATAAATTAAATGGATGAGTAAGTCTATGTTGAATGCAGGGTTAAAAATTTCGGAAACCGATCTTTCCAACCCAATCAGGGATTTTTTAATTAAGAGGGGCTATACCGTTCGTAGTGAAGTGAATAATTGCGACATTGCCGCGGTAAAAGAGAATGAACTTTTAGTGGTTGAACTTAAGAGAAGTTTTAATGCAACTTTGCTAATTCAGGCCGCTAAACGTCAGCGAGTGGCTAATGCAGTTTACATTGGGATTCCCATGCCTAAAACCGGGATTTTTTCGCGACAATGGAAAGACCTTTGTTACCTTGTACGTCGTTTGGAATTAGGGTTATTAGTGGTTTCATTTCTAAAAAGTGGACCCAAGGTGGAAGTCATCTTTGACCCGAAACCGTTTGATTGTAATAAAAGCCGTCGCTTAAGTCAAAAAAAACGGGAAGGAATTATTTTAGAAATAAATAGTCGCCATGGAGATCTTAATACTGGTGGGAGTACACGTCAAAAGATAATGACAGCTTATAAAGAAAATGCGGTTCAAATCTTATGTTATCTTTATAAATACGGACCACTATCAATAAAACAATTAAAAGAATTGGGTACGGGGCCCAAAACCAGTTCAATACTTCAAAACAATTTTTACGGTTGGTTTGATAGAGTAACCAAAGGTGTTTATCAACTTACTTCTGAAGGGAACCGTTCATTAACCGACTATCCGGAACTTGTAACATACTACTCAGGAAATACTATCGATACTTGTCCATCCGTATAATAAGACGATTAATTTAAATACTACCGGTGGATGATGACTTAATGATTAATCTATCGTTTGCATTTAATGTTTGAAATTGTTAATATTGATTAAGATATACTGTTTAATATAATTATGAGGTGAGATAGATAATTAAAAACATCAAAGCTTTCATCTTCGATATGGATGGAGTGCTCACGGATACCGTAGAACTTCATTATCAATCATTTAAAAAGCTGGCTTTAGAAGAAAGGGTTCCGTTTAACAGAGATATTAACGAAAGTTTAAGAGGGCTATCCCGCGAAGATTCCCTGGCAATATTATTTAATGATCGAGTTCTGACCCAACCGGAACTTCAACGACTAATGAAAAAAAAGAACAAATACTTTTTAGAACTTGCCGCCTCAATGACTACCAAAGATCTATTGCCTGGAGTCAAAGATTTTCTTGACCTCCTAAAAGATAGAGGTTTTAAAATAGGATTGGCTTCCTCAAGCAAAAATACAAAAACAATCATTGAAAAGCTGGAGATTAAAGCTTATTTTGAAAGTATTTCAGATGGTTATAGTGTTAAACAAGCGAAGCCGGCTCCGGATTTGTTTTTACATGCTGCTAAAAGTCTAAGAGTTGAACCATCTGCATGTATAGTAGTCGAAGATGCAGCTGCGGGTATTGAAGCTGCTCATGCTGCTAAAATGTTAGTGATTGGAATCGGACCTAAAAAAAGAGTCGGTAATGCAGATTTTATCTTTCAGTCGGTAGCAAAGATTAATTTGGATGATATTCTAAATGGTATAAAAACAATTAATAAGGAGACTTACGTTGATTTTAAAAGGACCAGCTTTATTAAGTGAAATTCCTAAATGGCATGAGACCAACCAAAAAATAGTTTTGACTAATGGTTGTTTTGACCTAATACATGTAGGACATCTTCGTACTTTTATTGAGGCAAAAAAAATGGGAGATTTATTGATTGTTGGGATTAATAGCGATCAATCGGTTCGGGCTCTCAAAGGTGAAACCCGGCCGATAATTTCCGAAACAGACCGCGCCGAATTGATTTCCGCTTTAAAACCAGTTGATCACGTTATTATCTTTGAAGAGAGTACTGTATCCCATCTATTAGAATTGATTAAACCGGATGTTTATGTAAAAGGTGGAGATTATACCTTAGAAAGTTTGCCGGAGAAAGAAACTATAGTACAACTTGGAATTAAAGTAAAATTTATTCCTTTAGTTGCCGGAATATCAACTACGGAACTGGTCAGTCGGATTCAAAAAGCTAATCTCTGAATTTATTTTTACATTATTGTAAAATTTTCTTAGCAGTCTTTAAAGAATAAAAATAATAACTATATGAATGTAATTTTGCAGGAAAATTAAGAGAAAAATTGAATTATATAAAGTGGTCAATCCGCTCTTTTCAAAATTGGATAATGGCAACTAATGAGTTCTTATTTAATATAAATTAACTAACTTTATTTTAATTTAGGTTCACATTGGGTTTTGAAAAGAGGCTGATTCAATGAGAGTTAATAAATATATAGTATTTTATGTTACTTTAGCCTTTTGTATGGTTTTTGTAGTTCTTTATGTTAACCATATGGTTCACCATAATCAAAGCGCTACTAAAATTAAATTATTAAAAGAATTAAATTTTAAACCCCATAAAAGTAAATTAACTTTAAATGATAATTCAAATCTTCCTAAAAACAAAGGAGAAGTTCCTGAGTTTGTTAATCCAGAAATTATCAACTATCAACAGCGGATTGATGAAGTTATTTATGAAGGTCTTGAGTTTCGTTTAGGTGAAACTAAAAACGATATAATCAATAATTTAGGTAAACCCCTTAACATTATTGAAAAATCAGTCACTAGTAGATTAAGGCTTGAGCTTAACGATAAACTTTATGACTTGATTTATGACGGTTTGCAAGCCCGGATTTATCATGCTACAGCAGATGAAAAAGAATTAGTGCTTAGAATATTAATTGAAAATGAAAAATATAAGGTAAAATATGGTTTAAATATTGGAGTGAATGAAGAGTTTGTCTTAGGAGTACTTGGCCCGCCAGCTACTGAACAGAAAGAACTATATGAATATTATGATTCTAATGGTTTTGCAAAACTTCGTTTCTATTTTAGCATTAATAAATTAATCAAGATTGAATGGAATTTTGAAGAAAATTGATATTCGGAACATTACTATAATGTTCGAAATTTTTTTTAAGGTATCAACCTATAACTAATATAAAATTTATTCCTAATTTTTTTTAGCTTTTAACAGGAAAAATTAGGATTCGGATACAATATTTATATATTTATGGGGGGTTTAGAATTGATATGAATTCTAAATTAATCCTAAACACCGATTTAACCGGAGATATGGGAAGGAATTTAAGCTTGTTTCCGGATTTAATTTTAGAAATTGATAGTCAAGGGAAGATTATAAAAAAAATTGCTCCTTTGGAAATGGCCTCATTTTATCTTGACAATGTTGTTCCAGGTATGAACTTTAGTTATTTACTTCCCGAGTTTGCCAAAGAGTTTGAATTTTATCTGCAAAAACACATAAAAACTAAAGAAATTCAACGGTTTCAGCTTACACTTATTTCTCGCCATTTTGAAATTCGTTTGAATCCTTACTTTGAGGATCGGATAATTTTAATCGTTAGTGAAATAATTCCTAAAAAATCTACTGAAGAAAATGAGGATAGCATATTTGACGAAAAGGAAAATTTGGAGATTACATTACGCTCAATTGCGGATGGAATTATCGCTACTGATATAAATGGTAAAATAGTTTATATGAATAACGCAGCTACTGAAATAACAGGCTGGCAATTAAAAGATGCGTTAGGAGAAAGATTAAGTACTGTATATCGTACTTCAAATCATGAAAAAACCAGTAAAGGTTTTGACTTTTGGGAATATACATTCTTATTTTCTAGAGATGGTAAACAAAGGGTTATAACCGATAGTGGAGCTTCAATCCATGATCGCAACGGAAATATTACCGGAGTGGTAGTTGTCTTTCGTGATATTACAGAGAAATGGCGTATGGAAGAGGAGATTGAACGAACCCAACGGCTAGAATTCATTGGGAATCTTGCTGGTGGGATTGCACACGATTTTAATAATATATTATCAGTTATTTTGGCTAATATCCAACTAGTAAAGATGGCACAGGAGAAAGGAAATGACACCAAAAAATATTTGAAAGGAATGGAAGAATCGATAACTCGAGCTTCAACTTTAACTAAACAATTACTCACTTTCGCCAAAGGGGGAGCTCCAATTAAGAAACCTACCTTATTAGCGGATTTATTAATGGAAACAATTGAATTGGGCATTAAAGGGACGAACCTTAAATGTAATTTTTTTATTCAGGATAAGTTATGGCCTGTTGAAATTGATCCCAGCCAAATCAGCCAAGTATTCAATAATTTAACTAATAATTCTGTTCGAACACTATCCGGTGAAGGAATAATTGAAATATCCGCTAAAAATTTATTCGTTACTAATCAGGATGTTTTACCATTAACACATGGAGAATACATCCAAATAATATTTAAAGATAATGGTCCGGGCTTTTCAAAAGATAAATTAGAAAACATCTTCGACCCGTATTATCTATTTGGCCAGGAAGGTAGCGATTTGGGTTTGGCGGTATCATATTCAATTATTAAAAGACATAACGGATTTATGAATGTCCAATCCGAACCTGGTGTTGGCACTAGCTTCACCATATATCTTCCAACTTTAAAACAAAATCATCCGATTAATGAATCGGTTCCGATCCCCGGACAAAAAGGGAAAAAAGTTTTGTTAATGGATGACGAAGTCCATATAACCGAACTTATTAGTGAAATGCTAAATGAAATGAATTTTCAGGTGAAGACTGCTAATAACGGTAGTGAAGTATTGGAACTTTTCAAACAAGCCCGTAAAACAGGACAACCCTTTGATATAATTATTATGGACCTAACCGTACCAGGAGAAATGGGGGGGAGAGAGGCAATTTCTTATCTCCGGGAAATTGATCCTTTAGTTAAGGCCATCGTTTCCAGTGGATATTCCAATGACCCGGTAATGGCTGACTGTAAAAGTTATGGGTTTAGCGGAATGGTCTCCAAACCTTATAAAATTGAGGAATTATATCAAGAAATTAATCGCGTATTAAGCTTGGATTCATATGACTAATCCAAATTTTGTAATATTTTTACTTTGATTTCAATTGATTAAATATTTTATATTAAGGCAGGAAATACATGTCAATCAGCGAATTTATAATTTATTTAACTAATTGAGAGAATTGTATAATGTTTGTTTTGGTAATCGCTAGGAGTGAGAAATTGAAACTGAAATTATTGTTTTACCTATGCTCATTACTAATGATTTTTGCCTCTCACGTTTTAGCTAAAGAAGGTTTGCCGGAAATTATTAAAAAAATTGAACCTTCCATTATTGTAGTTTTAACTTATGATCGGGAAGGTAAACTATTAGGTCAAGGTAGTGGTTTTTTTATTAATGAAAATGGAGAAGCAATAACCAACCGCCATGTATTGGAAGGAGCAGTCCGTGCCGAAGTTAAAACTATAGACGGTCTAATTTACCCTGTAACTAAAATTATCGCCGAGGACCAAGATGGTGATATTTTAAAAATAGAAGTAATTATCCCTAAAAATCAACTCCACTTTTTAGAGATTAGCCCCTCTCTTCCAGAGGTTGGTGAGCAAATATTAGTAATAGGAAGCCCTTTAGGCCTTGAACAAACTGTTTCCGACGGAATTGTTTCAGCAGTAAGAGAAATTCCGATTTTTGGGAAAATTATTCAAATTTCAGCTCCGATATCACCGGGATCAAGTGGCAGCCCGGTAGTAAACCTTAAAGGAGAAGTAATCGGCGTTGCAACATTTCAAATGATTGAAGGTCAAAATCTTAATTTTGCGATTCCGGGTAGTCGAATAATAGAATTAAGTTCTAAAGCACCTCAAAATCTTTCCGAATGGGGTACCACTCAAGCCAAACAAACTCTTCCTCCGTCAAAACAATATTATTCAACAGGTGTATCACTGGTGTTAACTAAAAATTATTCAAAAGCGCTCTCCAATTTTAAACAGGCTATCAAAGAAGAACCTAAATTTGCCGAAGCTTTTTTTTACATCGGTTACTGTTATGATGAGTTAGGAGAACATCTTGAGGCCGTTACCGCTTTTAAAAAGGCAATTCTTCTAAAGCCGAATTTTATCGAAGCCCACTATAATTTAGGAATAGCCTATGATGAATTAAAACAATTTCAAGATTCAATCGAGTCTTACCAACGGGCTTCCGAACTTAAACCCGATTTTTTCGAAGCTTTTTTTAATCTCGGAGTTGCTTTGGGCAAAGTAAATCGGCATCAAGATGCGGTTAATGCTTTTAAACAAGCTATCAAAATAAGCCCGGATGATTCCGAAGCCCATTTAAACCTAGGTATAGCTTACGGTCACCTTAATCTTTATCAAGAAGCCCTTCAAGCCCTTAAACAGGCTATTCGAATTAATCCTGACGACCCACAAGCCCATTATAGTATCGGGATAGTCTTTTTAAGCCTGGATGATCGCAATTCGGCCTTGCAGGAATATAAAATATTAAAAGAATTAGATTTAGATATGGCTAACCGTTTGTTCGATTTAATTTATAAATGATTTATCCCCTTAAACTAATACAGCATGAGAAGGTGATTGTTTGGATTTAAACGGGATTTGGAGATCAAATGATGGAACTATATATTATTTACGCCAAGTTGATAATAATCTATGGTGGTTAGGAGAAAACCAAGAACAACAATGGTTTAATCTGTTTAAAGGTTTAGTGATAGGTGAAAGTGTTGAAGGGGAATGGATAAATACTCCTAAAAGTAGGAATAGGGATTATGGGGAGTTAATTATAGATATTAAAGGAAACAAATTAATATCCCTTACTGAAGAAGGGGCCTTTAAAGGTTTTGAATGGAAAAAAGAAAATATGATTGGTCTTTTTACTAATCCGGCCTTAAATCAAAACCAATTTTTGGTAGCTGGTTTTAGTGAAGCCGATAATCTAACCGGAGGATGGATAAGTGACGACTCCGGCTTTTATTATTTGCGCGAAATCAATGATACTCTTTGGGGTTTAGGTGAACATCCTAAAAGAAACTGGGTTACTGTCTTCAAAGGTACTTCTGTTGGTAATTCGGTGAAAGTAGAGTGGGCTGATCTAACTAAAGGAAAAAGGAGCGCTAAAGGTACTCTTGAGTTGGAAATAAACCCAACTTTAAATAAAATAAAATGCTTAAGTGAAACAGGGGGCTTTACAAGTTTATCCCTGTTAAAGTTTACAGGATTGCACTATCTTGGAGAGCTTGGTTTTGATACGGACTATCATCCTGCTGTTTGGAACATCAAATGGAATGAGCGATCGGGCCTTAACTACGGAGCTTATGATTCAACTTACCGGGCGCCTTATATCCAAAATGTAACCACTGATGGGGCTACGGTAATCTGGAGAGTTGGGCTTCCTGCCGGAACTAACCCGGAAACTGTTATTGATTCTGTTAAAGCGGAGGCTTTATTATCGCTCCGGGAAACGCCTATAGCTAATGGCGCTAGATACTCGGCCGGTAACGGGATAGAAATAACGGATTGTTCTTGGGCTTATGATATTATCTATGATAAGGATATCAATAATCAAAAGGGAAAACAAATTAAGGTAAAAAACGATCTTCAACTAACATCTTTAAATACCCGTCCTGTAGTGCAGTTTAAGGTAAGATTCTCCGGTTTAGTACCGGGGAAAGTATATCATTATCGGATCAAATCCGATATGCTTGATCCGACTGCCGCATTAATTAAAGAGAACACCGATTATCTTACCATAGCCAATGATATTTCATTTAAGACAGCCAATCTTCCTCAATCTAACGAACCGGTTCGTTTCTTGGCTATGTCTGATTTAGGTCCGGGCCTAGGGAAGCCTAATTATTTTTATGACGTTTTCGACCTATTTCATGATGTAGTCCGTAATTACAGCCCTGATTTTTGGTTAATTCCCGGTGACATAGATAATTATTGGGGAGGGCATCCCAATGCCATGGATCCATTCTTTTTCAATGTTTATAATGCTTATTTGAACCGTAATTACGGTAATAACCCTGGATGGACTTCGGCAAATAGTGAGAAGGCTAAAGAAACAAAGATCAAAGCTTACCAAAGACCTCCATATTATGGTATTTTAGGTGGACTTCCGTTTTATCCAGCGGTAGGCAATAATGATTTAAGAGTGAATGGAAAAAATGGCGCCTTGGAAAAATGGCGTAAATCATATCTAAGTAATTTTGAATTACCTACTGAAGGCAGTTTTAACCAAGCCGGTCATGGGTTGTTTTATACTTTTCGTTATGGTGATACCATAATGGTTTCATTGGCTATTCCGGGTCCGGTTGGAAAATCTATTGGGGGGATGGATTGGTGGAATGAGTGGGGTTCTCGACAATTAAATTATCTTAAGGCCTATTTAAACACACTTAAGGAAGAACTTTCTCATCCCTATACTTGGTTAATTGTCTATTTTCACGACTATCATTGGGGTTACAGCCCATCCAACGAAATGCAGTATAATTTCTCCCGTCTTTTGGCCGAACTTGGCGTTGATCTAGTCATTATGGGACACCAACATTTTTTTGCCCATAAAACAGTTAGACATGGAGAATGTGATTATCGAGCCGTAGTTACTGGAACTGGTGGTTTTGGAGCAGCAAACGCTTGTAAAAGACCAGGATTTATTATGGCTAATATTTATCAAGATACACTTGAATATTGGAAATTTGATTCTCATAATTGCGGATTTCAAGGTGATCCTGAAAATCGGGATGCCTTAGTTCCGATGGTAAGGGAGTACTGTACAATTAAAAAGCTGGGTTTTGGCAAGCATGAATTTAAAGAAATGGATTTAAACACGGTTTATCATTTTAAAAATATAAAGTAAATATTTTTAAGTATTTTTAGGAGGTTAAGTTATGAATCAGACCGGTAATCAATTAAACCTACAGATTTTGTTGGTTATTGGAATGGTAGTTTTAATAATTATAACAGCAACTTCTTTGATTGTTGGCGGCCAGGTTTATTGGTGGCAAAAAAATATCGCCGATAAAGAAAAAAAAGTCTTCCAACGCCAAATTACCACTCTCCAAAATGAACTTTCTTTCTTAAGGGAAGATTTAGGAAAGTCTGTTTCGCAAAAAACTAAACATAAAAACAACCAGGCCCCAGTGAATGATGAAATTTATATCAATGCTCTATCCGGCTTGGAACAACAAGTCATTACAGCCCTTAAAAATAAGGATATGACTAAATTGGCTACTTTGGTACATCCGGAAAAAGGAATTCGTTTTTCACCTTTTTCGTACGTTGATACCAATTCTGACCGGATTATTACTCAAGAAAAAATCAAAAATTTCTTTAATGATCCCCGAAAATATACCTGGGGATACAGCGATAGCGATGGTTTGCCTATACGCATGAACTCTCAGAATTATTATGATAGTTTTGTTTTTGACTGTGATTATTCAAAAGCGGATGAAATTAGTTATAATACGACTATTGGCCGTAGTTTGACCGTTAGCAACATTTTTGAAGTCTATCCTCGAACGATTATTGTCGAATTTGGAAAGGACCCTTCCGATTCCAGTATTAAAGGAGAAGATTGGAGAAGTATTAAATTAATATTCGAAAAATACGATGATAATAAATGGTATTTAGTTGGGATCGTTCACGATCAATGGAAAATTTGAAACATTTCTAGAAAGGTTTAATGTATACTTTATTTCGAAAATTAACCCAGAAATATCTGGGTTTTTTTATTTTTGATGGCAAGTAAAATAAATTTTGGAAAAAATTTCAGATTAAGTATAAAGTATTTGAAATTATTACCGATTATTTATGTAATACTACATTATGGTAAACAAAATTTATTCTTGATATATCAATAAATTTTTTAAACCAATTCACATAAAGGTGGTGAACTAATGACTACAATTTCCCAAATTGCCGATGGAATTGGAGAACATATCTGTAAACAGGCTGGTTTAGAGTTGGAAATAAAAAAAGTTTGTTTTGGAATTGAAATAATTATGATGATGACGGTTTCAATTGCAGTAACAGTTACCCTTGGTAGTGTTTTTGGACTGATTTCTGAGACATTGATTGTTACTCTTAATGCTCTTTTAATTAAGTTTATTATCGGAGGTTCACATCTGTCCGGTTTTCTTCGTTGTTTGATTTATAGCAGTGCAGTTATCTTGTTAGGGGCTTGGTTATGTAGTATTTATCCTGTCTGGTTAACGGTTAATATGGTTTTGTTATTAGCATTAATCAATTTAGTTATTATGATTATTATGCCATTGTTAGTATCATACCGAACTTTAAAAAGGAAACAGGAGATTATTCGAAAATTATTAGTTATCCTTATGGTATTATTTTATTCGTTACTATATATTAATCACTCTGATAAATTTTACGCGGGCGCCCTGATCGGGATTTCGATCTCGGTCTTAAATATAACCCCAGTGGGCGTTAACTTCACGAAGTGGCTTGACCATATTACAAAACAAGGAGGTGCTGTTCAATGAGGAAACTATATCTATTATTGGCGGCCTTGGTAGTTTTGGTGGTCGCTCTCAGCTCTGGTTTCGCTTGCTACGGTTGGGGCTATGAACCTAAAATGCGATAGTCAAATCCTAAAAAATATGGTATAATTTATATTATTTCACTAAGTGTATACTTAGTGATTTTTTTTGGAGTATTACGATATGTGGTTGCTTATTAATTTAATACTAATTTTAATTGTTTGCTATATCATATATAATACTTCACTATCTTTTCTTGGCTTATATATGCCTTTTAAACAAACTGTCTTACCAATTCTCTTTTTTGCAAGTATTGCATTTATCTCAAAGGTAATCTTAAAGGCTACACCGATAGTGCATACCTTATTAATGGTAAGTACTTGTACGATTATTACATATATTTTAAGCCGAAAAATTTTTATTTTAAATTTATGTGCCTCACTATTAACATTTATTATAATGATACTTGGAAGTCTATTAGTCGTATTCCCTTTATTTAATGTATTTGGGTTCAACCTTACCATCAAAAATTATTATACTATTAATTGGATTATTCTCAATATTGGAGAGCTTTCTATTCCAATGGTAATATTAATCCTTAACCGAATGAACAAGTTTTCACTTATAAATAAAATAATTAGTAAATAGGGGGTTGTTATTGTGGTTATAATCAGTTATCTTTTAGGTTTATTACTGATTATTAATTATCAACTTGCCCTAGCATATATTGGAGTTTCGATTAAACTCAGACACCTAATTCTTCCCACTTTATTACTTTTCATTATTGCTTTTATTTCTAAAATAGTGTTTCAAGCCCCTCCAATTATACATACTATAGTAATTATGTTGGCATGTGCCGCACTTCTTCATATTTTCAACAAAGTCGATTTGGTTTTAAGCATCATTGGATCTTTACTAAGTATTATTACATTTGTAGCAGGAAGTCTTTTAATTGCCTGTCCATTTATGATCAAAATCGGTTTTAAAATTCCAAACGAAACTACCGGTTTTCAATGGATTCTTTTAAATTTGGCCGAGTATTTTGTTCCAACTTTAGTATTAATAGTTTTAAAGATGAAAAAATTCTCTCCGGTTAAAGTTCTATCATAATTTAAACTTCGGGAAGTGTAGTATATGAAACACCTCTACCTATTAAGGGCGTTTCTATTTATTTTAATAAGTATATTTGTCTTATTACTTTTAGAAATGTCTATTTTTGATATGCTCAACCATGAGATTAATCTATTTTTAATATTTGCTGTACTTTTAATCCTGTTTTTCTTGTTTTTAAGTATTCATTCTTTTTATAAATTCATTACCCTTATTAATCAAGAAAAAATGGCCCGTGAGGCGGACCGTCTCCAGTTAGAGGAGAGCCAGAAATTAATCCAAACTCTTCGTTCCCAACGGCACGACTTTAAAAACCAGCTCCAAGTTATCCGTATAATGGCCCAATCTCAGCGCCATAGGGAAATAGTAAACTATATTAACGATTGTAACGATTCCCTTGATTTTTCAAAGGAAATTCCAACCCAAATTGATAATGCAGTTCTTTCAGCACTAACTATTTTTTTTGCTACCCAAGCCAGGGAAAATGGGATAAACTTTAGAGTCGATACCGATATTAATTCTGCTAATTTTAATCTCTCTCCGGCTAAGACCACTAGGATTTTAGGAAACATTATCCGAAACGCTATTGAAGTTTTTCAAACTACACCCCAAAAAGACCGTAATATTCAATTAACCATGTGGGAAAAAGATGATAATTATTATTTTTTAATCTGGAATAACGGACCACCAATTCCCGATAATCAACAAGGACTCATTTTTCAATCGGGTTATTCTTCTAAAGACAGTACCGGTTTAGGTTTAGCGATCGTAAAACAATTAGTAGAAGAAATGGGAGGGCGGATTAGTTTTAAAAGTAACATCAGTGAAGGAACTGAATTTAGGATCGTAGTTCCTAAACATAATGCTAAAACTCATTTTAACTTTATTGAGCAGCCTATCACCGAAGACATCGTTAAACCCAGTAAATTTTAATCCACAAACAGTTTAATCATATTTGTCAAAATAGCCGCCTAAAAAAGGATCTATTTTTGGATTGTCGAAGTAATCGGAATAACTCCGATTTATTTTATGAGGTGACCTTATTGTCCAAAGCAACTCCTATGGTTCGGCAATATCTGGAAATAAAAAAAGAATACGCTGAGTGTATTCTCTTTTTCCGTCTGGGTGATTTTTATGAGATGTTTTATGAAGATGCAGTCACCGCCTCAAGGGAACTGGAGATCGTTTTAACCTCACGAGAATCAGGTTTGGAAAGAATTCCGATGTGTGGTATTCCATATCATGCGGCTACCGGTTATTTAGCTAAACTTCTTAACAAAGGTTATAAAGTAGCCATCTGCGAACAGGTCGAAGACCCAAAACAGGCTAAAGGAATCGTTAAGAGGGAAGTAATTAGAGTAATTACTCCCGGTACTATCATCGAAGATCAACTTTTAAAAGAAAAAAGCAATAATTATTTAGCAGCTATCGCCGAGGATGGCGCTTTTTTAGGTTTGGCTTATGTCGATTTGTCAACTGGTGAATTTATGACCACCCAACTTCCAAAATCCCAACCCCAACTCTTAGCTGCCGAGTTAACCCGGATAAAACCTGCGGAAATATTTTTACCCGAGGGACGAAACAATGAACTGGAATGGGGTGGAATGGTTGATACTACCCTCACTTTTGGACAATTAACCGATTTTAACTATGATAACGCTTACCTGTGTTTGACGGAACATTTTCAAGTCCAAAACCTACGCTGTTTCGGCTGCGAGGAATTACCAGCTGCGATAAGAGCATCAGGTAGTTTGTTACAATATTTAAGTTCCACTCAAAAAAATGCTTTGCTCCAACTCCGTAAAATCATCAGTTATCAACTAGGTGAATTTATGGCTTTAGATCCATCAACAAGAAGAAACTTGGAACTAACTAAAACTATCCGAAGCGGAGAAGTAAACGGTAGCCTATTAGGGGTCCTCGATCTAACCGTTACATCGATGGGAGCCAGATTACTTCGTTCTTGGGTTGAACAACCTTTGACCCGTCTGGATAAAATCTTGGAACGCCAAACTGCTATTGCTGAGTATACTCATAGCTTGGAAAAAAGGGAAATTGTCCGAAATTATTTGAAACAAACCTATGATTTACAACGGATCTTAAGCAAATTAGCAAGCAACTCCGCCAATGCCAGAGATCTTTTAGCCTTAAAACAGTCTTTAAAAATGATTCCCCTTTTGAAAGATGCATTGAAGGAAGTCAAAGAATTGAAAAATCAGGCCTTGGTCGGATCTTTAGAGCCGCTCCCTGAAATTACCGAGATCTTAGAAGCTGGAATTAAAGCAGATCCACCATTAACAATTAAAGACGGAGGTATGATTAACCCCTCTTTTCACCCGGAATTGGAAAAATTAATTAACTTGAGTTCCCAAGGAAAACGTTGGGTTGCCGAACTTGAACAAGCCGAAAGAGAGCGTACCGGAATTAAATCACTAAAAATTGGTTATAATCAGGTCTTTGGTTATTATTTTGAAGTTACTAAGAGTAATCTCAATCTAGCCCCTCCGGATTATATCCGCAAACAAACTTTAGCCAACGGGGAACGTTTTATCAACCAAAAATTAAAGGAATATGAAGACCAAATACTTAATGCTCATGAAAAAAGTGTTGCCTTAGAATATCAAATTTTTATGGAACTAAAAGAGTCAGTCCTCAAAAATATTGATAATCTTCAAGCCACAGCCTCTGCCCTAGCCGAATTAGACGTTTTGGTTACCTTGGCGGAAGTTGCGGTTCGTTACAATTATGTTAGACCTAACTTTACCGAATCCGATAAAACTGTTATTATCGATGGCCGACATCCGGTTGTTGAGCGCATGTTTCCTGCCGGAGGTTTTGTTCCCAACGATACAATTTTAGACCAACATGATAACCGATGTTTGGTAATAACCGGGCCGAATATGGCTGGAAAATCAACTTACATGCGCCAAGTGGCCCTAATTGTGATCTTAGCCCATTTAGGAAGTTTCGTACCAGCCAAACAAGCTGAAATTTCATTAATTGATCGGGTCTTTACCCGGGTTGGCGCATCTGATGATCTAGCTACCGGACAAAGCACTTTTATGGTGGAAATGAATGAAGTGGCTTATATTTTAAATCATGCCACCGCAAAATCATTGGTTATTTTAGATGAAATCGGTCGTGGAACCAGTACTTTTGATGGCCTTAGCATAGCTTGGGCCGTTGTAGAATTTATTAATAATGAAAAACGGATTGGCTGTAAAACTTTAGTCGCCACACATTATCATGAATTAACCGAACTAGAAAATAAGATGACCGGGATTAAAAATTATCATATCGTAGTCCAACGGTTAGGTGAGGAAATAAACTTTTTACGTAAGATTGCCCCCGGAAAAACCGATCGCAGTTATGGGATTGAAGTGGCAAGATTGGCAGGTCTACCTACTGAAATCACTGATCGGGCGAAAGAAATACTACAAACTTTGGAGATAAATGAAAAAGCGGAATTCGGTAACGAATCTCTTATTTCGGAAAAACCTATTCAGCAGTTGTCACTTTTTCCATTTGAACAGGAGATTGTATTGAATGAACTAATTGGGGTTGATCTTGCCTCAACAACTCCTTTACAAGCTCTGAATTTGCTTTATGAATGGCAAAAAAAAATACGACCTCCGGTTAGTTGATAGTAAGCTTTTTAATAATGAAGCATTTTCTAAAAATAGAGCCTTGGAATTTAAAAATTATGAAACAGCCTAAAATATTATGCCTACGGGCTTAATTTTTTTTTAAGATGAGTCGATACAGATATTATAGGAATTGATTATAATATATTTGGCTGAAATATTATTTAATATCTATGTTTAGGAGGAGATTTCAATCAATAAAGTTCGGCGTTTGGATGAAATTACTGTGCAGAAAATTGCAGCTGGGGAGGTTATTGAACGTCCGGCTTCGGTTGTCAAAGAACTGGTTGAAAACTCGATTGACGCTTCTCCCACAAGGATTGAAATTGAAATTAAAAACGGAGGCCGCCAATTAATCCGGGTTACCGATGATGGTTCAGGAATGGATCGTGAAGATGCCGTATTATCCATAGAGCGTCATACTACAAGTAAAATAAATAACGCTGAAGACCTTTGGAAACTGCATACCCTAGGGTTTAGAGGTGAAGCATTAGCTACAATTGCGGCAGTATCCCAATTTGAATTAATAACAAAGACTAAAGAACAAGATTTTGGTACTCAAATCGAGGTTAAAGGGGGGCTGATTCAAAAGGTTAAAGATGTTGGAGCTCCCGATGGTACCACTGTCAAGGTTCAAGACTTGTTTTTTAATACTCCGGCCCGTTTGAAATACTTAAAAACCATTCCTACAGAGACTACATACATTAGTGAAATCATTTCCAGACTAGCTTTGGGTTATCCGGAAATCAGTTTTCGTCTTCAACACCATGAATATGAACTACTGTTTACTCCCGGTAAGGGAGACCTCTATGAAACCATGGTAGCGGTTTTTGGCGCCGAAACAGCCAAGGATATGATTCCGGTAAGCTATCAAGAAAACTCTTTCAAAATCAGCGGTTATATTGGTAAACCCTCAATTGCTAAAAATAATCGGGGAAACGAAATCTTTTTCGTTAACCATCGTTACTTTCATAGTCGGACTTTAAGTGCCGCAGTAGAAAAAGCCTACCATACTTTATTGCCGATTGCTAGATATCCTTTTGTTATATTGTTTTTAGAGATCGATCCTCAAACGGTTGATATTAATGTACATCCAACAAAAATGGAGGTCCGTTTTTCCAATGATTCCGAATTATTTAAGGTTTTTTATCATTCAATTCGAAAGACATTAACTGATAATTCATTGATTTCGGAATGGATTGCTCCCGAAGAAGACCTTTTTGCTTTGAAATATCAAACTCAAATTGAGAAGCCGATTCGATCCGTAGAAAATTTGGCTATAAATTATCAAGAAGTGAGTGCCGGCCCAAAAGAAGTAACCTCTGTCAGTGAAACTCTTGTTGTTTCAGATGAATATCAACCGACTGGAACAATTGTTCAAATACATAAGGAACAAACTAATTCTCAAAATTTTTATGTTTTTCCCAAAGCAGTAATGAATACATATATTATCGCTCAAGATGAAAAAGGGCTGTTGTTTATTGACCAACATGCCGCCCATGAGCGAATTTTATTCGAACGTTATATGAACAGAACCAAGGAATTTCTTGGAACCCAGGCATTATTAATACCTGAAACGGTTAATCTAAATTATGCTCAATTTAAAGTGGTTTCCGATCGGTTACCATTATTTGCGGATCTGGGTTTTGAAATCGAAACATTTGGAGGACAAACAATAATTCTAAGAAGCGTTCCCTTAACCTTAGTAAATTTAAATTACCAGCAAATTATCGTTGAACTTACCGATCAATTTATCAATTTTGAAACTTTCAAAAATCCTGCTGAGATAAAAGAAGCTTTCATTACTACTATGGCTTGCCGCACTGCCATTAAGGCCGGAGATAACCTTAACCTTTTAGAGATGGAAGCATTAGTAAAAGATCTTTTTAAATGTGAAAATTCATATACATGTCCTCATGGCCGTCCCACTGTTTTCCGGATTAGCCATGAAGAACTAGCTAAAAAATTTTTAAGGCGCTAAAGATGAATACCTTAATTATCCTCGCGGGTCCAACTGCTGTTGGAAAAACAGAAGTGTCTCTCAAACTGGCTGAACATATTAATGCAGAGATTGTTTCCGCCGATTCAATGCAAGTATATAAACGAATGGATATTGGAACAGCCAAACCAAGCCGGGAAGAAAGGCAAGCCGTACCACATCATTTAATCGATCTGGTTGAACCCGATGAAGATTTTTCGGTAGCGGACTACCAAAGGCATTTTCAACAAACAGTTGCTTCGATTTATACCCGGGGTAAACTCCCTTTATTAACCGGCGGAACCGGGCTTTATATACGTGCCTGTATCCAAGGTTTTGATCTGGAACCAGGAAGTCCTATTCCGGGATTACGTCAGGAGCTTAAGGAACAAGCCGAAGAATATGGACCTCTTTATCTTTATCAGCGATTAGTCGAAGTTGATCCGGAAGCCGCTGCAAAAATTCACCCAAATGATCACCGTCGGGTAATTAGGGCTCTTGAAGTATTTTTTAGCACAGGCGCACCAATTTCCAGATTGCAGCAAAATAGAAGCCATAATTTTGAGTATAAGCTAATCTATTTATTTTTAAATCGGGACCGGAGTGAATTGTATCAACGGATTGAACTCAGGGTAGATCGGATGATCGCTGAAGGTCTGGTTGAAGAAGTCCAATCCTTGTTAAAAAACGGTTTTTCATCCAAATTGAAACCGATGCAAAGCTTGGGTTATAAACAAATAGGCTGTTATCTAGAACAAAAGTGTTCTTTGGAAGATGCAACCGCTACAATAAAACAGGAGACTCGACGCTATGCAAAACGACAATTGACTTGGTTTCGAAAAGAACCAATTGATTTTATGATAAATATTTCAGGCGGTTCGCAGGAATTTTTTGGTGATATTTTAAACTATATTGAAGGTAGATTAGATAGAGATGTCGAATAAGATAAGGCGACGAGTTTCTTTGGTGGAGGTAAAAAAAGGATGAACAAACAAGTAATCAATTTACAAGATGCGTTTTTAAATCAAGTTCGCAAAGAAGGAATTTCAGTTACAATTTATTTGGTTAATGGGTTTCAATTGCGTGGTGCTGTAAAAGGTTTTGATAACTTTACAGTCATTTTGGATAGTGAAGGGAAACAACAAATGGTGTATAAACATGCAGTTTCCACCATTATTCCCGCCCGACCAATACCTGAATTATCTCAGGGTGAAAAGAGAGAAGAGTAAAGACCCAAATCGGGTCTTTTTGCTAGTCTTTAAAATTAATTGAATAGATGAGAGTTTTAAAAAAACTCCAGGTTCGTTAAACAACAATATATTATCGTTGTTAATTTATATTTGTTCACCCAACTATAAGACAGGAGTTCAACTATGAAATTTACAAAAATGCATGGCATTGGAAATGATTATATTTATATTAATTGTTTTGAAGAAAAAATAGCAAATCCGGAACATTTGGCGATTGCAATCAGCGATCGGCATTTTGGAGTTGGTGGTGATGGATTGGTTTTAATCATGCCATCAAATATTGCTGATGCCAGAATGAGAATGTTTAATTCCGACGGTAGTGAGGCGGAGATGTGCGGTAACGCCATAAGATGTGTTGGAAAATTTCTCTTTGATCACCGGATTTTCAACCAGGAAAACATTAAAATTGAAACCTTAGCTGGCATCAAACATCTAAACCTTGATATTAAACAAGGCATTGTAAATAGTGTAAAGGTTGATATGGGTGAACCGATATTTCAGAGTGATTTAATTCCGGTTAAAGGTCCCACAAGAATAATTACCGGGGACCCAATTACGATCAATAATCGTTGTTATCAATTTTCTGCTGTATCAATGGGAAACCCCCACTGTGTAATTTTTGTTCCTGAAATTACCGACACCATGGTATTGACCGATGGACCAATCATTGAAGTCGACCCCTTATTCCCTCGAAAAATTAATGTGGAATTTGTTAAAATCAATTCAAAAAATTCATTGACTATGAGAGTGTGGGAGCGCGGCAGCGGTGAAACTATGGCTTGCGGAACAGGAGCTTGCGCTTCCGTGGTGGCCGCTATTTCAAATAATCTTACCGATCGAATTGTATCTGTCAAATTACTGGGCGGAGAACTTCTTATTGAATGGGAACCGGTTTCGAATCATGTTTTCATGACCGGACCGGCGGTCACGGTTTTTGAAGGCGAGTGGATGCTTTGAAATCCGTTACGTGTAAGACCTTTACAACACCTAAGCCATGTAGAAATAAATTATTGATAACAGTGAATACTAACGATTTATGATAACCTGATTCGACAATCAACCGCGTAACGTTTTGTATGCGTAACGCGTAACTGTTCATACAGAAATGAGGATATCTAATTGAAAATAGCAACTCTAGGGCCGCAAGGTACTTATTCCGAGCAGGCTGCTTTAATTTTTGCCAAAAGAATTGCTTCTTCTTCCACGGATACTGAAATGATTTTTACTACTATCAACAATTCATTGAGATTGGTCCAAAATTATCAAGCAGATTATGCAGTTGTTCCAGTGGAAAATATGATCGACGGGCTAATCGGATCTACTTTTGATGCTTTAATTGAATTTCAAGATTTTGTGAAAGTTTGCGACGAAATCCATTTATCAATTAAGCATAATTTAGGAGCAGCACCCGGTGTTAAATGGGACCAAATTCAACAGATATATTCACACCCTTCGCCTCTCGGCCAATGCCAAAACCATCTTGAAGAATTATTCCCACAAGCTTCATTAATTCCATTAGTATCAACCGCTGAAGCGGCAGCCCGTGTTCTACAGGACAAATCTTTGAGAACCGCAGCCATTTGTAGTCCTGTTGCTGTCAAAGCTAATGGTCTGGAATGCTATCCGGGTGAAATTCAAGACTATACATTTAATGAAACCCGTTTCCTGGTATGTTCGTTAACTGATTCGGCCCCTACCGGTAATGATCGAACCTTAATGGCGGTCCGTTATGGTGAGAACCGTCCAGGCCAACTTTTACAGACTGCTAAATATCTGGCCGACGTCTCGGTTGATTTGACCTTTATCCAATCCAGGCCATATAAAGTTAAACCTCAAGAGTATGTTCTAATTTATGAATTTATTGGTCATAAAGCCCAACCAGAAATTCAAACCGCTTTACGTAACATTGAATTACAGGTCCGTAATTCCGGCGGATGGAAAAAAATATTAGGCAGTTATCCAAAACGGGAGCGAGAAGAGAACGATGAAGTTACCCCTTGAAGTACTAGAATTGATTGAAAAAATTGAATTAGAGTTGCAACCGGAATTTGCAAAAATATCCAGGATCGCTTTTCAAAATCAACAAGTAATGCTTGACGCCTTTCAGAATGAAAAAATCGGCCTCCATCATTTCCAATCGACTAATGGTTATGGCTATCATGATCTAGGGAGGGAGACTTTAGAAAAAGTCTTTTCCTTGGTTTTTAAAGCAGAAGCGTCTTTGGTTAGACAGCAATTAGTTTCAGGAACTCATGCAATTGCTTGCGCATTGTTGGGTAATTTGACTCCTAACGATGATTTAATTATCGCTTCAGGCTTTCCGTATGAGACTTTATTAGGCGTTTTGGGAATCAAAGCCGAGCATGAACTTATGAACAGTACAACCGGTGGTTTTGGAGTTAAAGTCATTCCCTTGAATAAAGACAATTCATTGGATACAGAAAAAATCATTAAGGCAATGACACCCAAAACAAAAATTGTTTCATTTCAAAGATCTTGCGGCTATTCCGATCGTGATTCATTCACTATCGACCAGATACAAAAGGTTGTTTGCGAAATAAAAAAAGTCCGACCAGGAGTAATAGTTTTTGTGGACAATTGTTATGGTGAATTTGTTGAAGAACGTGAACCAATTGAAGTTGGAGCTGACCTGATTGCCGGTTCATTGATTAAAAATCCTGGAGGGTGTTTAGCTCCATGTGGTGGGTATATTGTTGGTCGTTCTGATTTAGTGGAAAAAGCAGCCGAAAGACTCTATGCCCCAAAAATCGGGTCATCAATCGGGCCTTCGTTACTAAACCTACAACCTTTTTTTCAGGGTTTTTTTGAAGCCCCTCATCGGGTTAGTGAAATAGTTAAAGGCGCGATACTGGCAGCTAAATTATTTCAATTAAAGGGATATCGAGTTTCGCCACTTCCAACGGATAAACGGACCGATATAATTCAGAAGATTTATTTCGAGAAAGCCCCGGATCTAATTAAATTTTGTCAGGCTGTACAAAAAAATTCACCGGTGGAATCTTACTTAACCCCTGAACCAGCAGAAATGCCAGGTTATCAACACCATGTAATCATGGGTGGGGGTTCGTTCACTTCCGGTTCTACCAGCGAGTTTTCAGCTGATGCACCGCTTGTTCCTCCATATATTGCATTTTTACAGGGTGGACTTTCTTACACCCAAATTAAACTGTCATTAGCTAGGATTTGCCAATATTGGTAAATATCTAAAAATCAATTGGAAAGATCAAAATTTATACTTATTTTTTTGACCAAGAAAAAACATGTCATGATATATAGTTATTTGTTTTTAAAAAAGTCAAGAGTTAATTTTTCATTTATTGGCAGGAATAGCAGAGTAAAAGGTGAAATTATATAAGAAATTAATGATATGGTTCCCGCAAACAATAGTAATTGAGAGAGAATTGCATAATTTATAGTTTTAGCTTCAACTCACAATTATTGATAGATACATTTGGGTTGGTCTCTATATATTGTGGCTGAAGGGTCAACTACGGTAATTATACAATTCTCATAATTATTAATGTTCTTTTTTTTTCACAATTTTACCTGAGAGTGTTTTTAATATTAACCATATTTCTTTTTAAACTATTGCTGTTGGAAGTTACTAATATAATTTTTAACCAATTGTTTCTATACTTATAATTTATTTTAGGGTGGAGATTAATAATGTGGGTAGAATTAATTATTAAAATTATAATTGTTTTACCGGTAGGAATCTGGTTATATAGAGATTCGAGAGCCCGTGATTATTCTTGGACGATTTGGACCATTTCGCCCATTGTTATCCTTTTCGCGCCATTATTAGCTGCAATTATTTTGGCTTGTTTATTGATTGGAATCTACCTTATGTTACGCCCACCCGGTAATCTCCTAAAATGTCCCCATTGCAAGAAGAAAGTCCATGAAACATTATTTGTTTGCCCGTTTTGTCAAAAAAACGCTAAACACGAATGCTTGAACTGCCACGAACCCGTTCCCTGGGAAGCCGAACAATGTCCGTATTGTAAATCGAGAAATTTAACTCAGGAATAAATCAAAGGCCGCAAGGGGGCTATTTTAATGGTCCTGCAATCACAGCGGATTGATAACCTAATCGATTTTCTCGAACGAGTGGAATCAACCGCTATTGAAACTCATGACCAAAGCGAAGATAATAAGAATTTAGTAGAAGCATTACGACAGGAAGTAATTGAAGTCCTAAAAATGGCTTTTATCGAAGGAGATAGGACTGTCAGGCGTAGTGCCGTTTATGGTTTGAGTAAAATTGGACTGGATAAATCACTACAATTTTTTATAGAAGCCTTAGATGATCCTGATGAACACGTTCGGGGATGGGCTGCCGAAGCATTGGGGCGTATAAACGATCAACGTTCGATTCTTCCTTTAATAAAAGCATTGGCCGATGAAAATCATTATGTATGTTTTAATGTTTCCGCTTCTTTAAAACATTATCCTCCAAGCCTGATAATTAATCCACTCTTAAGAGCTTTGACGGATTCCGATTCTTTAATTAGACGGAGATCAGCAAAACTTTTAGGGGAGTTGGGAGACTCTCGGGTAAGTGATGCCCTGATTTCAGCCCTAAAGGACGAAGACACAAATGTGAGATACGAAGCGGCCGAGGCGCTCCGAAAATTAAGAAATCCAATTAGTATTTTGCCTTTGATTTCAGCGCTTCATGATCCTAGCCATGATGTTCGGACTGTTGCCATTATGGCATTAAATAGTTTTGGCGATGAACGAGCAATTGAACCACTTGTGTCGATGATGATTGAACAGAAGGATCATCGTCATTTGTGTATCGAGGCTTTAAAAAACATTTGCGGAACAGATAATTTGGAACCATTATTTGAATTAATTCGGTCCTGCAAAAAAATGATCGTTAATACTTCGAATAATATTTTGGAAAAGCTTTATGAAAAGAAATCCGATGAATATCCGGAAGGGAGTCAACCTTGGGCAGCACCGGCAAATCAGAGTAAATAGTGCCCATTATTAGATAATGACTAATAAAATCCATATTTTGCTTACCAACGATGACGGGTTTCATGCTGATGGTCTACAAACTTTATATAGATATTTAAAAGAAGAATTTCTGGTAAGTATTGTAGCTCCTGATCGGGAAAGGAGCGCTACAGGTCATGCCATTACAATGCACCAACCATTAAGAGTTAACATCAAAGACGAACAATTAAACCATTGGATGGTAGACGGTACTCCGGCTGATTGTGTCAAAATAGCGGTAGAATACCTTTTACAAAAAAACCCTCCTGATTTAATTATCTCCGGTATTAATCGTGGACCTAACCTGGGAAATGATGTTTTGTATTCGGGAACTGTTTCGGCGGCAATTGAAGGTTTTTTTTGTCAGAAACCAAGTATAGCTCTATCTTTAGCTGGTTATGGCAAAATGGATTTTGCTCCCGCTGCCGTTTTTATCGCTGTTAAACTCCGACAACTATACGAATTAGCACAAAACACGGTTTTAAACATCAATTTTCCGATATCACCTACAGGTCAATATCAAGGCGTAAAATTCACAATACTTGGGAAGAGGATTTACCAAAATGTTTTCGAAGCCAGGCAAGATCTTCGGGGACAAACCTATTTTTGGCTTGGAGGGGATTTGGTAGAATTCGAACAAGAAGTTAATTCCGATATTAAAGCTATTGATGATGGCTTTATATCGATTACTCCTTTAAATCCGGATTTAACCGATTATAAGCAAGTTCAAATTTGCCAAGGCAGCAATAAATTGGAATAATTTTCAACGAAGTAATTTAAATTTATCGGAAATTAATATAATAAATAAAGAGGATTTAACCCACATGAAGCGAAGTTTAAAATAGGACTTAATCTTTGGTACACAATAAAATAACTTAAGGGAGGGATTCCCCATGGTTCAGGTTGCTACGGACGATCTCTTACGAGCGCTGAAAAGGTGCAAGGGGATTGCCAAGCAGGAGTTGTTAATCAAAGAGCCAGCCCAGTATAATGAGGCACGGAAAGCACACGCTGAAGCAAGACGTGAAATTTATACCAAACTAATTGATTTGGTAGAAACGTCCGATATTGAAAATGCGTGTGCTTTTGCTTTTAAGGAGTATCAAGGTTTAACGGGATCAGGTAATGACCCGGGTGTAAAAGGTCGATTTCAAGCATTAGAAATGTTCTTTAACGTATTAGGAATTGACCATAATCAATTGAATGAATCCAAAACAAATAACATTGATATCCTTCAATTGCTGAATACAGTTACTCAACCATCAGCCGATTTCTGTATTCAATGATTGTATAAAAAAGCCACCTTTGTTTTAAAGGTGGCTTAATTTAATTTTCGGATTAGACCGACAACTTTGCCTAAGATTTGAACATCGGCGGAGAGAATAGGCTCATATTTATCATTTTCCGGTTGAAGCCTTACCTGGGTGGTTTCTTTATAAAACCTTTTTACGGTCGCTTCTTCACCTAGTAAAGCTACAATTATATCACCGTTTTTAGCAGTCGGTTCTTTATTCACAATAACCATGTCTCCATCAAAAATACCAGCATCAATCATACTATCGCCCCGGACTTTAAGCATGAAAACCTCTTCTGCTCTGGAAAAGTCCTTAGGAAGCGGGAAATATTCCTGAATATTTTGTTCTGCCAGAATTGGGGTTCCGGCTGTTACAGCTCCGACAATTGGAACATATTGCAGGTCTCTAACCCCTTCAAAAGGCCCTATTGGGGAATCATCGGATAGAACTTCAATCGCCCTTGGCTTAGTAGGATCCCGCCTTAAATAACCCATTTCTTCGAGTTTTTCCAAATGCGCATGTACTGACGAACTGGAACTTAATCCAACCGCTTCACCGATTTCACGAACTGAAGGCGGATATCCTTTTTTTTGGACTTCTTTTTTGATATAGTCCAAAATCTCTTGCTGTCTGGCTGTTAAATCTTCCACTGCCATCACCTCTATTCCATTTTTTTCATTATAGCATAACCAGAAAAAAAACACAAACATTTGTTCGTTTTTTTTGTTGACAAAGAACACTTGTTCGTGTTAGAATCATTATAGACGAACATTTGTTTGGAATGGAGGAGTGAAGAATATGGCCTTTGTCTATAAAGGAATCAAATTTCGTTGGTCGATTAGAAAATTTCTACTGAATAGTCTAGTTTGTTTGATGATTTTACTAATTTCAGCACTATACCTAACTAACGCCGTTAAAGCGACTTCAGATAATAAAATATATACTTTAACTGTCCGTCAAGGCCAAACCCTATGGTCGATTGCACGCCAAATTGCTCCTGATCAAGATCCACGAGATGTAGTTCAGAAGATTAAACAAGATAATAAACTTCAAGATTCCCGTTTAATAGCCGGTCAAACTATAAAAATAGTAGAACTTGAATAATTATAAGGAGAGTGTCTGAGATGAATGCATTTTTTACTAACAACAATTTCGTGCTCATGGATGAAACTAACCTTACCGAGCAACACCGGAGACAAGCTGAGTTAATGTATTTAAAATCCTATGTAACTTGGTTGACCATGAAGGAAAAAACAGTTTTAGTTGATGCTAAAAAGCCTGCCTAACCGATAACCAATCATATTATCTGTTTATTAAAGCCGAAAGGCTTTTTTTGTTATATAATGAAGCAACTTTCAAATAGATTATAGACTCAACTTTCCCTCTACAAAAATCTTTTATTGTTAAATCATAGGTGATAAAATTAAAGAGATAAGCAACTAAGTCTAATAAGTGGAGGTTATTAATGAAAATCAATATATTTTCCAACAAGGTCATGCTATTATTTTTATTTTTACCAATTGTTTTAACCGGATTTGTCCCGGCAAGTGCCACCGGAACTACTCCTGTTGAACAAAACGGATTTTTAAAAGTAATTGGCAATCAGCTTTGTAATCAAGATGGCCAACCTGTTCAATTAAAAGGAATGAGTTCCTATGGTTTACAATGGGAAAGCGGTTCGAAATATATCAATGAAGACTGTTTAAAATACCTTCGCGTCAATTGGAATATTAATGTTTTCCGTTTGGCTATGTATACCAGTGAAAGTGGTTATATTGAAGACCCTCAAGTAGCGAATACGGTCAAAAAAGGGATTGATATCGCCATCAAATTAGGAATTTATGTAATTATCGACTGGCATATCCTATCCGATAACGATCCCAATTTACATAAAGATGAAGCAGTTGAATTTTTCAAGCAAATGGCCAAACTATATGGAAAATATCCCAATGTTCTATATGAGATTTGTAATGAACCGAATGATGTGTTCTGGAACAAACATATTAAACCTTATGCCGAAACGGTAATTAAGGCGATTAGATCCAAGGATAAAAAGAATATTATCATCGTTGGCACTTCTTCCCACAGCCGTGATGTGGATATTGCCGCGGACAACCCACTCTCCGGCGATAATCTAATGTATGCCTGTCATTTTTATGCCGGATCCCACGGTCAGTCGGTACGGCAGCAGATTAATTATGCCCGTAAAAACGGACTTGCCGTTTTTGTGACCGAGTGGGGAACTACCAGGGCGGATGGAAGTGGGGCTATTTATTCGGAACTTACCAAAACCTGGATGGATTACTTGGATGAAAACCAAATTAGTTGGTGTAACTGGTCTTTAGGGGATAAAGATGAAGGTTCAGCCGCATTGATGCCGGGTGCAAATCCTAACGGTAACTGGACCGACACTGAGTTAACCGAATCCGGAAAACTGGTTAAGTCTTTATTGACTAAATAATTTGATGTTTGTGAACAGGACCATGTCGAGAACATCGGGGATATAATCAAAGAACTGGGGGAAGGCCACCAGATTCTGAAGTATTATATCCCCGGCCATCGGCAAGTTTGCCGGCAAGCTGGTTTATTTGTTCGGAATGGAACATACTTTGAAGGCAAATATTTTGAGCGAGCGCAAAGCAATGAAGGATTATACTGAGTTAATCAATACCTTGGTGATCAGTACGGTATGGAACTAAAAAAATACTTCAGCATAATTTAGTCAATGAGGATGTGCATACAGCCTGGTTTTCAGAGAGATTCTACGACTATGATAATTTAGATTTAAGAGAGTTATGAACCAAAGTTGCATTTTAAGTATTAATATTCAGGGGCAAAGTAGTCATTAGCACATTAAGCTAAAATTACCCCATTTAGGTCTCTCCTAGTTAAAATTATAAATATTGAATTATCAAGGGTTTTAAGTAATTATACTTATTTTTCCCTTTTCAAACAAGGTACTTTTTTGTTATAAAAATTAACAGAAAAGTACCTTGTTTCTTGCTTTTTAACAGAAAACTCCCTTGTTTCTTAACAATTGAATTATTGCCTGTCAAATTAAACCATTCTCAATACCACTATTTACTTCTATTTAGAGCCATCTCTTTTTTGTACAATAAAAATAATATTTAATGTTGTTTAATAAGGGATGAGCTTAAAATGTATTCTCCAATAGAAATAAAACGAAAACAAAAATTTGGTAGTAACTATTGGGAAGCATTTAGTTACAAAGCAAATAGAACCGTTAAGTTATTCAGCGATCTGGAATATGACCATTGGGTATTAGTTGAAACAGACCCGGATATAAAAGCATTTTGTGAACAACCAAAACAAATAACAAAAATGATTAATGGAAGAATTGTTAGTACTATATTTGATATGTGGGTTAATTTAATTGACAATCAACAAGCTTTTATTGAGGTTAAGTATATTAGTGATTTAAAGAAAAAAGATGTTTCCTTACAAATTAAAGCTCAAAAACTTTGGTGTGAAGAATACGGCTTCAAACACCATATAAAAAATGAAATTGAAATCAGAGGTAACCTTGTATTACTAGAGAATCGGAAAGTCATTTTATCTTATATCAGAAATCTTGAATATCCATCAAAAGAGAACATTAATATCATTCTTAAAAATATTAGCACTTCTAAAATCAGTATTGGGGCTATAGAAACAATTATAACAAATTTAGATACTTATAAAATCAGGGAAGTAATTTGTTGGATGCTTTATAAAGGTATGATAAAAGCAAATATTGATAAAGTAAGATTCACTAGTCAAACGGAGGTCTGGATTTAAATGAATCGACGAATTATTGAAAGAATGCCTATTGATGAAACTAGTTTAGATACTAAAAACTGGAAGAGCGTTATTGTTGATGACTTCAGTGAAAAAGATAAGGACATTTTTTCACGAAGAAAACAAGCAATTGAAATGTATATAGAACGCAGTAAAACAGTTAAAGAGATATCTAAAATAACCAGAATTGAAGAATCAGAAATAAGAAGATTATTTAAACGTTGTATTTCAGAAAATTCGGAGGGTGAAATTTGGGGGTTTTGCGCTTTAATTCCTTCTAAGCACCTTAAAGATTATTGCAAAAAAATTGACATAACTACATTTAATGAAAGTAATACAAAAGGAATGGCTGGAGCTTTTACACTTTTATTAAAGACTTATCCAATATTAAAAGAGAAAATTGAGAAATGGTTATTTAACAAGAGTAAAGGCGAGTTAATAGATCCAGTTATAAGTATTATATATTTGCATAAGAGATTTATAGAGGAATGTCGCTCTCTAGGTATAAAACCGCCAAACGAATATCCATTTAATACAAAGACCTTAGGTTTCATATCATTACACCGATATGTTAAAAAGCTTAATGAACAGCATATTGTTAGTGCCGCAAAAAGGGTAAATGAAGATGCCGCTCGACGTGCAAGAACAACTGGAAAGGGAAATAAGAATTATATAATGACATTACGTCCTTTTCAAAAGGTTGAGTTTGATGGGCATCTTATTGATGGAGAGTTTATATTAACCTATACAAATCTTGAAGGTGATGAAGTTACTGATTTAGTTGGTAGAATTTGGCTATTATTGATTATTGATGTCGCTACACGAGTTATTCTTGGATATTATATTAGCCCAAATTCTCAATATTCATCTGAAGATGTTCTCCATTGCCTACAAAATGCTTTCGTTCCTAAAAAGTTAAAAGATTTTGTAATACCAGAATTAAAATATCCAGAAAATAGTGGATTTTATTCTATTGCAATTCCGGAAATTCAAGGAGCAGTATGGGAAGAATTTTATTATGATAATAGTAAAGCTAATTTATCAAATATTGTAAAGAAAAAACTAAAAGAGGTTTATCATTGCTCAATTAATGCTGGGCCGGTAAATATGCCAGAACGTAGAAATATAGTTGAGAATGTATTTCATATACTTGAGGAAAATGGTTTTCATAGACTTCCAAATACAACAGGCAGTAAACCAACCGACCCAAGAAGAAAAAATCCGGAAAAAAATGCGTTAAAATATAATATTTCTCTTGAAATATTAGAGGAGATAACAGAGATTGTTATTGCTAATTACAATAATACACCTAATGAAGCAATTAGTTACCTTACTCCAATTGAATGTATGCAACAACGGATAAAAAGAGAATATTTTCCACGTATTTTGCCAGCTAAACAATATAATAATTACTCGTTTTTATCGTTGCAACATGAATGTACAGTAAGAGGCAAGGTTGAAGATGGGCGAAGACCACATATTCATTATGAAGGCGTAGAATATCGAAGTGATGTATTATCTCTAAGTTCCTATTTACTTGGAAAAAAATTAAAAGTTTCAGTTAATATGGATGACTTAAGAGTGATAAAAGCATTTTTACCTGATGGAAGTGAATTCGGTATGCTAACTGCCACCGGGAAATGGGGAGTTATTCCACATAATTTACAGACAAGAAAATTAATCAATAGATTAAAGAGATTAAAGTTAATTCATTTTACTTCAATGGATGACCCAATTCTCGCATTACAAAAGTATTTGTATGAGAATCGAAAAAAGCAAAACAATAAAAAGCTTTATCAATTAAAACAAAACTATAATAAACTAGAAAAAGAACAAGAGTTAAGTAAAGTTAAAAACAATGTCGTATCTATTAATAATAAAAAAAGCAAAGAAGAAAGTGAAGAAATTCCTAATCAATTTATTAAAACAATAAATTGTTAACTAGATTTACAACTAATTTAAGGGAGTATTTCTTATGAGTATTATTATTCGTCCTCCTTGTCCTAAAGGCACACATCCTATTGAAACCGGGATATATACTTTGGCCACTAATGAGATTAATAAATTATATCAAAAAGTTGCTAACTGGATTGATAACAGATCTCCTGGAGGAATTGTATATAGTAAACCTAGAGTAGGAAAAACTAAGGCAATCAATTTTCTTTATTCCGCTCTTCCTAAAGTGTTTAACGCAAAACTGCCCATATTTAGTATACTTTGTAGAGAATATAGGTATCCCAACGAAAATAGATTTTTTGAGGATGTTCTAAAAGATATTGAACATTCGATGATAAGCGGAAAACCAAATGCTAAAAGAGATCGAATTATTAGATTTTTTATTGATAAAACTTTAGCCTCAGAGCAGAACAAAATATTATTATTTATTGATGAAGCTCAACGGCTTAGGGATATTCAATATGAATGGTTAATGGACATTTATAATGAACTTGAAAGCAATGGAATTATTCTTACAGCTATTTTGGTAGGACAATATGAACTAACTAATATTAGAGAAACATTTATTCGGGCAAACAAAAGACAAATTATTGGACGTTTTATGTCACAGGAATACAAGTTTCATGGAATTAAAAACTTAAAGGATATAAAGACATGTCTTCAAGGTTACGACCAAAATTCAGAATATCCAGAGGATTCTGGTTGGTCATTTACAAAGTATTTTTTTCCTGATGTATTTGAAGAAGAGGGTTTTCGTTTGGAAAATTATGCGGAAGATTTGTTTAATGTCTTTGAGAATTTACGTTCTGAAGCAAATATTAAAAAAGCTATGAATATACCAATGCAATATATTACTTTAACTATTGAGTATATATTAAAACATTATGGTTGTGATGGTTCAAATCTAAATCAATTATCGCGGGTTCAATGGAAAGAAGCGATAAAGAATTCCGGTTACATTGATGCTGAAATATTTGAAGATTTGTTTAATGATGAGGTGTCATCCGCTTAATGAATATTGTTATTGACAAGAAAAAAACTGATAGACACTTATTAACGTGGAACAAGGATTGGATTGCCTCAAAGTTCGAATCTCCATGGGGAATATTCCAAAAGTTTCAATGGGCAAATCTTGCAGATGAGAAAGATATTTTTGATATATTTGGCACTGAAAAAGTAAAATCAAAGAAATCCAAACAATGGAGCCAGAATGAGATTGATTTGATTACTATGGAGGGTTTTGATTCAACTTCACTAAAAAACATATTGGGGCAAGACATAAAAGCTATTAATAATGATAATCTCAATAATATTCTTGGAATATTAATTAATAAAAATTTTATCCGCAAATGGGTGTTTTATTGCCCAAGATGTATCGAAAACGGTTATCATAGTATTTTTCATCAATTATCATTTTTAAAAAAATGTGTTTATCACAAAACAAAATTGATTGATAAATGCCCTAAATGCGGATTATCAATGTTATATAAGATTAACTATAAAACTCAAAATTCGGCAGGTATCTGTTCTTGTGGGAATTTCTTTGAAGAAGATAATAATAATTTTATAATGAATAAATGGAATAAGCCCTTGGATTTAAGTATTAAACTTCCGGAATTTAATGCCCTCCAAGAGCTTAATGAAGAACAAAAGAATGTACTTCAAAGAGTTTATTATAACACCAGCTTGGCTGAAGCTCACTTAGATAATTTTCTGTATTATATTTTGTCAATAATCGATGAGAAAAATGATTTAAAAAATGGAATGCACCATCATAAGCTTGTATTGAAGAACTCTATTAAATCTGATTGTGATAGTTTATCATTAAATGGACCATATGAAAAACTTGGAATTGACATCTATCAAACAATTAAAAGCTCATATAATAGTTTGGCTAGACGATTGAGAAAATTACTATTTAGGAGTAAATCGTGTATTAACTCTTTGGAATTAGTTAATTTTTTAGTTGAGGATATTAGAGAAGACGAAATTTGTCCTTACGCAATTTCATATATTAAATGGCGACAAAAATGTGAAGGCTATGAAGAACGGGCTTTAAAAGCTTTCAACCCAAAAATTTCGAAGCGTGTTAAAAAGGATATTAGCCCTTTATCAATCGAAGCAAACAATATATTAAAAGATATATTGTTTGAATGGGAAAACAAATCAAATTCTAACCGATATAATAGTGTTGCTATAAAATGGATATTGAATAAAATAATTACACATCTGCTTTATTACTACTACTTTACGGTTCTTGAATATTTTAAAGATATTAATTACAAAAAATCTAACAGTTTTGAATTACCTTTTATAAATTCAAATATACCATTCTTTGCTATTGTTTTTCCTCAAAATGAAAATGATAATTTAGAATTTCATTGGTGGATAATTAAGAAAAAGAATAATATCCTCAACAAACCTTCATATTGCCCTTTTGATTCAATTAAAGAGAAGTTGAAAAACAAGGTAGAATATAAATTTGAATATATTTAATGCAGTTGTATGTTTGAAATTAAGACTCTACAGAAATGTAGAGTTTTTTATTTCCCAAATACGACAATTTCACGACAATTGCCTGGAATTATAAAATAACTTCTCAAATTTTAAAGGATAGTAAAAAAAATGAGAGAATTTTCTGAATAGTAGCATCCCATATAAAGGAAGTTGTTGAATGTTGTTTACCAGTAGAGAAATTGCATCTGCAATTTGGTGTGGTATTTTTGTACTATGGGCGATTGCACAACCATCGGTTCGAGCGAGACTGTAGAAAAAATTGTGTAAACCTCCATTGTCAGATAAAATAAAAACAATGGAGGTTTTTTAAATGGCCAAAAAAGAAAAGAGCATGCTGAGACAACTGATCGATGAACGCGGTATCAAAGATATTGCGGGAGTGCAGGATCTAGTCAAAGAACTCACATCAAGCCTGATCCAAGAAGTCATGGATGCGGAAATTGAAGATGAACTTGGATACAGCAAATACGACTACAAGAATAAACAGACCGAGAATAGCCGTAACGGCAGCTACAAAAAAACTGTCACCAGCAGCCAGGGAGATATGGAACTTACCATCCCCCGAGATCGCAATGGCGAGTACGAACCGCAAATCGTAAAGAAGCATCAGATGGACATCTCAGCCATTGAAGACAAAATCATTTTCCTGTATTCACAAGGGACATCCACGCGGGACATCGAAAAAACCATGCAAGAAATGTACGGTATCGAAGTGGACGCTACCCGTGTATCCAAGATCACCGATAAATTATTGCCAATCATACGTGAATGGCAGAATAGGCCCCTGGAAAGCGTATATGCCATGGTAATGCTAGACGCCATCCATTACAAGGTCCGGGAAGAAGGAGCAGTGGTCAAAAAAGCTGTCTATATTGCTATCGGTACGGATTTGGAAGGTAAGAAGGACGTACTTGGGTTATGGGTCGGGGCAACCGAAAGCAGTAAATATTGGCTTGGTGTACTGAATGGCCTTAAAAACCGTGGCGTACAAGATATTCTGATTGTTTCGGTTGACGGATTGAATGGTTTTTCCGAAGCGATCGCCGTCGTGTATCCCAAAACCGATATCCAGCGCTGTATCATTCATCAGATCAGAAGCTCGATCCGATACATTTCATACAAAGACGTCAAGGCTTTCACCGCAGCGCTTAAACCCATTTACAAGGCCCCCACCGAAGATGGTGCGTTGGAGGCTCTGGATGAACTGGAGCGCGTTTGGGGCGCCAAATACCCTGCGGCAATCCGTTCATGGCGAGAGCATTGGGGCGAACTGGCCACCATGTTTAATTACCCAGGTGATATCAAGCGGATCATCTATACCACGAACGCCATTGAGAACTTTAACCGGCAACTCCGAAAGGTCACAAAAACCAAGGGTGCCTTTGTCAGCGATGATGCCCTTTTGAAGCAGCTTTATCTGGTAACGATGCAGGTTACGAATAAATGGACAATGCCTATTAAGGATTGGGGTAATATTCTGATGCAGCTAATGATACACTTCGGCGGCGACAGGGTTAGTATCCGGCTGTAAACAGTTACACGGCGGAGATGGCAGTCAAGGCAGAACTCCTTGACGGCTTGTCGTCGCCGTGTTATCGTAATCACATGAGGCAAGAATGTCTCTTGCTACATAAGACATTAAGATATTATCTGATATTTGGAGAATACACAAAATTTTCTACGCTACCGTTCGAGCATTCATACCAAATTTAATTCGAATTATTATTAAACCAAAAACTTTAGGTATTTGGGTCTTATTGGCTGGCTATATTACAGGTGCAACCATTCTATTAATTCGGTTTGGTTATTCATATCCTCAGCTGGTTAAAGATGTTGTATTTTGGTTCATTTTCTCGGCTATCGCTCTCCCAGCGCGGGTTATATTAGGTGACCGAAAACATGGATTCATTCGTCCTTTATTAAAGGATTCTTTGGGAATTATTGTCTTATTCGAGTTTTTAATCGCCAATTATACATTTCACATACTCGTTGAACTGCCACTTGTTTTGGTTGTGACAATTATTTTTATGATCAAAGCCTTTTCCGAGAACAACCCCGATTATCAGCGAGTAACAAATTTTATTAATCGGCTACAAGTTATTTTTGGACTCGTAATTCTGGGGTTAGCATTGCATCACGCAGCTTTCGATACAAGCATTCGACAGATTGGTACTATCAAACAGTTTTTCCTTCCATTCATCCTCACAATTGCTGTTATTCCTTATGTATACCTGCTTTTGTTATATTCCAGTTACGAAGACTTATTTATCCGCATTGGTCACGTCGGAAATGCTAATCATTGGGTTCGCCATTATGGTACAATTCGTATACTTTGGAAAGCACGTTTTCGACCTTCATTATCACAGCAATATTTGGAATTATTAGCTTTGGAACTTTTGAAGGTAAACTCAAAGGAAGATGTAAATCGTATCCTTAAAGACAAGAAAGTGAGGGTTAGAAATAAGCAGTCTTTTTGTGGGACGAATAAATAAGTTAAAGCCAGAATCTAGCTTGTAAAATGGGGTGATTAACATACCTACTGCCAGAAAGCATCATTATGTGCCGCAGTTTTATTTAGGTAATTTTAGCCTTTCCGGAACTAAAGATGATTCATTATGGGTATTTGATAAAAAAACAAATAGACAATGGAAGGCTAGTATTGATGATATTGCTTGCCAAAGAAATTTTTATACGGTTGAATTCAAAGACGGTACTCCTGATGAAGTGGAAAAAGCTTTTTCAAAAATGGAAGATATTGCAGCACCTATAATAAAGCAAATTATTGAAACCAATGCATTCCCATCACAAAACGACTTTATGGAACTCATTACATTTATAGCCATATCAGCATCACGTGGCCCTGGAGCAAGAAAAACACTTGCTGAACCATTTGAAGAAGTATCTAATAGAATTTTTGAGTTGTGTACCGCATCACCAGAACGATATTACGCTTCTATGGAGCGATTAAAAAAAGTGGGATACGATGTTAAGGATGTACCGTATGAAGATATGCTTCAATTCATTCAAGAAAAAAGATATACACTTGAATTTCACAATAATTTCCATGTTCATAATATATTTGCTGGCATTGATGCAATAATAGCTTGTTTAATTAATAGAAATTGGTCATTATTCTTTAACACTAATGATGATATGCAATTTATTTGTCCAGACCGCACAGTATATATTATGCCAAATGAGCCAATAGAACCATCAATGTGGGGGATAGGTTTTGGGTCACCAAAAACTGATTTGGTTGTACCGTTAAGTAAAAACACTATTCTAATCGGAAGATATGAAGAAATTGAACCGATAAAAAATATTTCTCCAAAAGCAGTAGCAATTTACAACAATTACACTTTTATTTATTCCACACAGTATATGTATTCAACAAATCAAGACATACAATTTTTCGTATCAAAAAAAGAGAAGGATAGGTTTATAGGCGTATTTGAGTTTGCGGAATATTTAAAAAATGATAAAAAAACCAGGGCTTGAGAAGGTGATATCATGATTAAAGTAACAGTAAAATTCGATAAGTCAGGTAAAGTTACGATGGAAGAAGCACCCAGGGTGCAGGGGCTTGTTCCAAAAAAGGATACCCCACAAGACAAACCTAGACAATATTATGTTTATGGGCATCTTACGCCTGAAGGTAAATATTTTTATATAGGAAAAGGGATAGGAGATAGGGCTTGGTCAAAAGAACGACATTCAATATGGCATCGTTTTGTAAATAATCACTTAAACGGACAGTATAGTGTAATTATTCTCCAAGATAACTTATCGTCAGACCAAGCTGAAGAGCTTGAATCAGAATGGATATATCAGGAAGGGGAAAATTTAGTAAACTGGATTAGCGATGGTAGAAAGTTTGATTTTGAAGCGATTGACCGATATCATAAGTTACGTAACGCTAACAGAGAACTTATAGCGAAAACAAGGGAATTAGAACCGAACGATTTGGAGAGAGCTGCCGCTCTGTATATTAAGGCAATAGAGACTATAGATAGTTATGCGTTTATGGAGTTAGAGTCGGGTCTTGTTGGTCAATTATTAAGTGAAGAGTCCCAAGAGTTCGGAGTGCAGGGTGAAATCGAAGCCATAAATAGACTTTCGATATGTTTGATTAAATTGGGTAGATTGGAAGAAGCTGCAACTCAGGTTCATAACTATTTTGAGAAATTTAAGGCTGATACACTTTTGGCTACTTATGAACCAATAAAAAAGCGAATAGAGAAAGCTCTTTTGAAAGTATCAAAAAATACTTGATATTTACTCATATTAGGATACAACATTGGGCATAAAAAACAGCTCGAGGAAATTGATGGTATGTATAGAATTAATTAATTAATTGAAAAGGATATGATTGGTGATGAGTAAGGAATTTGAGAAAATTCTAAAAAGCAATCCGTTTTTCGACGAAAATAATTGTCAAGAGCTGAAAGTTAGAATGATTGGCGATTTTCAGTGCTGTGTAAGTAGAGATGATAATGGAAAGTTAGTGTTTAATAAAGCTCCTTTACATCCTTTTTATGATGGAAACGATAATATAATTGGGTATCTTGGCTGGTGCAACCACTGTAAAAAAAGTTGGTATTATGAGGGCAAAGATTAAACTAAAAATTTTAAGAACATGATGAAAATTAATACAAGAAAGGAATAAACTCAAGCTTCTTCTCTCTTTTGTTATAATTTCTGAACGTTTCCTTTATTTTAGGATTCTGTGATAATAAAGTCATCAAAAATTATTGTTAAATTTAAATCCGAGAAATAATATTCTCGGAATTATTTTCATTAAAAACCATTGCATTAGTTCCGAGAATACGCTATAATGATACTATAATTATATTCCGAGAATACGTTTTAAAGTTTTTAAAGGAGGAGCTTTATGTTTGAAAAATATACCGATTGGTTAAAGATGGAAGGTAAGAGTGAAAATACTATTCTTGCATACCAAAATGCCCTAAGAAAACTTACCACTTGGTACGAAAATACAGAGGGCCACGAATTTGAACCATCAAAACTAACCACCCTACATTTGCATGAATTCCAGGCATATATGAATAAAACAGAGAAGTTGGCGCCGGAAACTATTAATAAAATTATCGCATCCCTTAAGACATTTTTCAAATTTGCTCTTGAAACTGGCATTGTTCAATATAATCCTACTCTGAAAGTTAAAATGAAGCGAACTATGAATCAATATGCCGCCCCAAAATGGTTATCTAAACAAGATACCGCTAAGTTCTTTCATGAAATAGAAAAAATAAAAAATGAAAAACAAAAGGCCAGAGATATGGCAATGAGTAGGTTAATGTCCGGAGCCGGTTTACGGGTTCAGGAAGTTTCAGATTTAGTGGCATCAGATATTTGTTTAGAGAATAGGAGAGAGAACGTAACTGTTCGAGATGGTAAAGGGGGCAAATTCAGAATAGTGCCTCTTAATAATGACATTATTGACAGTATTCAAGAATGGTTGAAATATCGTGATAATCTACAAGCAAACGATCCTTTGTTTATAACCAAACGAAACACCAAAATCGGAGTCCGTTCGATATATTCTAGGGTTGTAAAGTTAGCTAAAAAAGCAAGTCTTGAAGATGTTTCTCCACATACCCTTCGTCATACTTTCTGTAAAAGTTTAGTTGATCAAGGTGTTAGGCTTGAACAGGTTGCTTACCTTGCCGGGCATGATAGTTTAGAAACAACACGAAGATATACCCAACCCGGGGAAAATGATTTACGAAGGGCTGTGCAGACGATATCGGAGAAAAAATAGTTTAAAAAGTTTACTATAGATTCTTTTAATAGTTTAGAAAATCAATACCTAGTTCAAATTTCATTATTAAAAATATCCGGAATACCTCCTATAGCAGCAGAGGAAGCAGGATACTTTAAGCTTATAGTATTATCATTATTTAAAAAATAGGTATCAATAGCTGGAGTAGAATCATTTGGTATTCTCGGAAATCTTGATAAATCTTCAAGAAGTGCTATTTTAAAATTTAGTAATGCCTTTTCTTCCTCGACAAAATTAAAAGTTCCGTCGTTTGGCAAATTTTGTCTATATAGTCCTTTACCATGTATATAAACAGTTATTACAGTATTATCTCCGCTTGTTTTTAAACCATTTTCTAAATTATTTTTAATTGTATTTGTTGTTCCTAAAGATTCACCATCCATTATAAAAAGATATGCTCTAATTTCCATTGGTGATTTATCATCAACAAGTATACCTTCATTAACATTGGTACATTTTCGATAGATTCTAGTTTTCATTTTACGAAGATTGTTACATTGTTCAAGACATTCTTGAATAGTACTAGATGTAGCACTCATTTTACATTCGATATATCCGTAAACGGCTTCTATGGGGAATACATCACAAGTGCCAAGTCTGACAATCGGTCCACTTCTTAAAGCATCATAAATGATAATATCTAATTGAGATGAAATTGGAACCTGAGTTTTTTGATGATATACATTCTTTATTTTATCAATTTCATAGTCATTATTGTGATAAGCAATAAATCCGGTACTTAACCCATATTCTGTAGGTAAAAAACTTCGTACTAATTGCGTAACTTCATTTTCTCCCGAACGACCTTTTTCCCCCGGGTGAGATATTACTCTAATTCCATCTACTTTTGCTTTTAAGATATCTCCTTCAGCCTTAATAAAAGAATTAAGATTTTTTTGACTCAATATTTTTCCTCCCTCAATTTTTTATTGTTTTTCAGGATCATATTAAGTGATTTACAATTTCGATTATTGTTGTAAAGATTCCTGCGGTAAATGATAAACACATATTTAAAAATCTCTCTTAAAAATAGAGAGGTTCTTTGTATTGACAGAATGACAGAATACCCCATATTTCCAACATTTCCAACCACTTATCTTTGAAAAGGCATATGGTTTCTGATAACATCGAATTTAACAAGATATAAAATATGATAAGGAGACTCTGTCTATGAGATATGTACACCCAATAAAAGATTTGGAACAAATTGAACAAATGAAAAATATCCTTAAGAATCGATCATATCGTAATTATTTTCTTTTTGTACTTGGTATTAACTCTGGCCTTAGAATTAGCGATATGCTAAGACTCAGAGTTTCAGACATAAAAGGAAAAGAATATATTATTGTAACCGAACCACTAACCGGAAGACGCAAAAAACATTATATTAATCCGGGGCTTCGTAAAGAGATTAATTCGTATACTCAAGGAATGGAACGTGATGATTACCTTTTTCCTTCTAGAACCGGCCATAATTTAAAACCAATTACTAGAGTTATGGCTTATCTTATTTTAAGTTCTGCTGGACAACAAATAGGTCTTGGTGAAATAGGGACCGAAACGTTAAGAAAAACCTTTGGATACCATTATTATCAGCGAACCGGTGATATTACCCTTATACAAGAACTTTTTAATCATAATAAACCAAGTATAACGCGAAAGTATATTGGCATAAGACAAGATTGGATGGCTAATGCTTTAGAGTATTTTAGTTTGTAAGATTAAAACGATAAAAAAGAAAAAATATACTAAACCTATATAAAATGATTAGGGTTGGAGTTATCCAATCCTTTTTAAAAATTTGCCAAGTTATGGTAGGTATTTTTAGGAGAATATAGAATTTTATTAATAATATTTTTAGGAATATTATTTTTACCCCAGTTTTATTAGATAAAAAAATTATTAATGTTAAGGGTTATAAAGTTTTTAAATAAGAGGTGATATATATGCAAGTATCAAGACTTATAATCGAGAACTTTCGAGGCATACAAAAGGCGGAGCTTGATTTTCAAGGCCATACACTACTCATCGGTGGAAACAATGTCGGGAAAAGTACTATATGTGAAGCATTAGATCTAGTTTTAGGACCTGACCGACTTAATCGCTATCCCCCTGTCGAAGAATTTGATTTTCGGAATGCAAAATACCTCGCCGAGGATGAAGAAACACCTGTTCCAATTCGGATTGAGGTTATCCTCACTGATTTAACTGAAGAAATTCAGCGACAATGTGCTGCTTACCTTGAGTTCTGGAAGAAGGACGATAGGCGTCTCTTGGAAGAAGGAGAAATTGCCACCACTGATGACCCATTGGTCGAATTTTGTTTAAGGCTTGTAATGATTGCCAGATACGATCCGGATGAGGATAAGTTCATCGCAAAAACGTTTTATGGCAAAGAAGATGAAGCCATGGCCGAGCTCAAATCTATTCCAGATCGAGTCAAACGTTCAATCGGTTTTCTTTATTTACGGGCTCTACGGACTGGCTCACGGGCTTTAAGTTTAGAACGAGGGTCCCTTCTAGATATTATTTTACGGATGAAGGAGGTTCGCACAGGTCTTTGGGAAAAAATTCGTAAACGATTAATGGATTTAAATCCGCCAATCGACGCAGATGCTAGTGAACTGGGGCCTATTCTTGATGAGATAGAGGCCCGCCTTGGGGAATACATCTCAACAGCTGGAGATGGGCGAACAACTCGTCTCTTTGTCTCGCAACTCACACGAGAGCACCTTAGAAAAACTATTTCCTTTTTTCTTTCCATGGGGGAAGGTGAAGTACCAGTGCCTTTTCAAGAGACGGGCACAGGAACGCTTAACACTTTAGTCTTGGCGCTTCTTACTTTCATAGCAGAAATTAAAAAGGATAATGTAATCTTTGCAATGGAAGAGCCTGAAATTGCTTTACCACCCCATACTCAACGCCGGATTGTAAATTATCTTCTCACCCAGACTACTCAATGTTTTATCACCTCACATTCTCCTTATGTTATTGAACAATTTGAACCAAAAGGTATAGTTCGTCTTACTCGTGATGCATTGGGTTTATTAATAGGAACACCTGTTAACCTACCATCAAGTATGAAGGCAAAAACCTATCGTTCACAACTCAGACGTGCAATTGCTGAATCTATATTGGGCCAAGGTGCTATCGTTGGCGAAGGTCCAACGGAGCAATACGCACTCAGAGCTGCAGCAAGGAAGATAGAAGAGGACAATCCCGATATCTTTCCGCTCGATCTTGCCGGTATCACAATTGTTAACACCGAAGGCGATGGAAATCTCGATGCAATGGGAGGTTTTTTTCAAAAATTGGGTATTCCCGCTTTTGCGTTTTTTGATCATAAGAATCGCAAACCCGATGAAATTGCCAAAATCGAATCAAGTTTCACCATTGCAAAAGAAATCACGCAAAAGGGTGCCGAGACCCTTTTAGCTGAAGAAACACCGATTGATCGACAATGGGAATTTTTAGAGATTATTCGATCTGAGGACTCTGTTGGACTATTTATGATACCTGTAACTCGTCCTGGTGATGAAAAAGTAAAAAGCCTTACAATCGCTGTACTTAAAGGGTTAAAAGGTGAAGGCGGTGCTGCTCGACTTATAGAACTGTGTTTAGTTAATGAGCTTCCGACTACTATCTCCAACTTCCTTTATGAAATTTATAATAGGTTTCCCAAACCCAAAAAACGCAAGGTGAAATTAGAAGATACTACTGTAGAACCGACTTTAGAATCGGTCGAAAGTAATGAAGCCGAAATGATTGAAAATGAGGAAGAAACTAAAACTAAAATCGCTCAAGCTGAACAGACTCCTGTATTGAAGTTATCAAAGCTTTTGGAGGATGATGACAGTTGAAGCTGATTCTTTGTGATGATCGGAAGTGTATTCTTGATACAGATAGTCATGCGCTTATTACAGGTGGTCCTGGTAGTGGTAAAACCACGATTGCTCTCCTAAAAGCTAAGAAAAGAATTGAAGAAGGTCTTTTCATAGGTCAATCTGTCTTATTTCTAAGCTTCTCCAGAGCTGCTGTGGCTAGAGTTATTGAAACAAGCAAGGAACATCTTTCAAAAAACACTCTTACTTATTTATCTATCCAAACTTTTCATTCTTTTTTTTGGGAAATCCTTCGAGCCTATGGATACCTTCTTGGGGCTCCAAAGAATTTAAAACTTTTACTACCACACGATGAATCAGCATTACGCCATGGTATTGTAAATGAAAATGAAGAATGGATTTCAGAGCGAGAGAGACTTTTTTCTGAAGAAGGTCTTGTCGCTTTTGATCTTTTCGCCCCTAAAGTACTTAAACTACTTTCTAAGAGTAATCGATTAAGAACACTTATGGCATCACGTCATCCAATGATTGTCGTCGATGAAGCTCAAGATACTGCGGAAGAACAATGGCATATAGTAAAACTCTTTGCAGAAAAGGTACAACTTATATGTCTTGCTGATTTGGATCAACAGATTTTTGATTTTCGACCAGGAGTGAGCTCGGAACGACTCACTCAGATAATGCAAGTTCTAAATCCCCTTCGCATTGATTTACAAGGGCAAAATCATCGTAGCCAGGATTCTGAAATTGTTATCTTCGGAAATGATATCCTTTTAAATACTCCTAGAGGTACAGCTTACAAGGGTGTCTCGCGAAAATCATTTCGCTCTGCTCAAAAAAACCGAGACTCTGCCATCCGCTCAAGCGTAGGGATGATTGCTTCAAAGGTTCGTGAAACCGTTGGGTCACCTCCTGAAAATATCGCAATACTTACGACTCGAAATCGAGGTGTTACAGTTATTGGTAGAGCTCTTACTGGTAATGGTCCGAGCGACCTAATTCCTCATCGTGTGATGATTGATAAAGCGCCTATCTTACTATCTAGTCGTTTGATAGCGTTCCTTATGGAACCAAAAGTTGAGGATGAATTACTTGAACTTGCTGAAGCTTTAGATCTTACTGCTTCTGTTTATCGTTCAAAGGGTAGCAAAAGTAATCTCGATCAAGCAAAACGTTTGACAGATAGCGCTCTTTTATCTCGACAGGGAAAGGCACCAAGGCGTACGAGTGTAGCAGAACAAATGCTTAGTGTTTTACGGGGATTAAAGGAATATTCTTTCTGTGGAATACCTAAAAAAGATTGGCTTGAGGCACGACGCCGACTGAGAGAGTCCGGCTCAAAACCCTTATCTGATGTTGCTTTATCTGCAGAGCAACTTTTCACCTTCCAACGTGGTCAACGGATCGATGCAGAACTTATCGATTTGTGGCAGACTCAAGGAAACTACTCCGGAGCTCGCAAAGCTCTAGATTTGGCTTTATCGGAAGATTATCTTTTTTCAGGTGGAAATGATCTACATGGTATTCACGTAATGACTATCCATAAATCAAAGGGTAAGGAATTTGATGCAGTCATTATTTTGGACGAATCGAATATTAGCCCACTCATTTTAAGTGGAGAGAGTCAACCTTACCCCAGGAGTCGTAAGTTACTTCGTGTTGGTATTACTAGAGCAAAGTATCATGTTCTACTACTTACAGACCTTTTTAACCCTTCAGACCTATTGAGGGGTCATCAGTTATAATAAATTGATATTATTAACTAATAGGAAAAAAAGATTAGTTATGAAAAAGGAAATAAACTCATGAAAATTTTATTACCGTCATCTTTAACGTTAAATGATTCATTATTATTTAATATAATTGTTGAAAATACCAGTAATGAACGTGAATACGAATTCGACTTTCGTAATTTAGGGACAGTTGAACCCTTTGGAATGCTTATTGTTAGTGCTAAATTGAGGCAATTTAGGATAAAACATACTGACTCAAGACGCATGGCTATCGGTTATGAAAAAGCAACCTATGCAGGTCATATGGGTTTTTTTAAGAGTTTTGGTCTTGATTTTGGGAATGAACCTGGGGAGGCTTTAGGAAGCTCTACCTATATTCCTATAACAAAATTGAATGTATGTGAGCTTAAAGAAGAAGCAAGATTGAAAATCGAGCCTGTAGGGGAAACAATAGAGAAAAAAGCTGAGAATATGGCTAGAATTCTAACAAGAGAAGAAGGAGATTTATCTGAACACTTAACCTATTCTATAAGAGAAATTATGAGAAATATTGTTGAACATAGCGAGGCAGATAGTATATGGCTAGCTGGTCAATATTGGCCGAGTAAAGATCTTGTCGAAGTTTCGATTCTTGATGAAGGTATTGGAATTACAAGTAGTTTAAAAGGGAATCCTCATTTAAAAATAACTAATGATGAAGATTCTTTACTATTAGCAATAGAACCAGGAATCTCCGGAAAAGCTTTTGGGAAAAGAATCAATATTAATGATGTTTGGGCAAATACAGGATATGGACTCTATATGACTAGTAGCATATGTCAAAATGGAGGTAATTTTGTTATATGTAGTAAAGAAAGGGCTTTAATATTCAATAATGAAGGATACAAATTTATACCAACCATATTTGATGGAACCGCCATTCGTCTACGAATTCGAGTTTCTACAATTGGTAAATTGTCTAAGTTATTAAGTCAATTGGTTTTCGAAGGGGAAAAAAAGGCTAAAGAAAACCTAAATAATAATGCAATTTTAACAGCATCAAAAGTATCGAGAGTTTTAACGACAAAACAATATTAGGAATTTAAACGGGTATTCTTCTGTTATTGTGCTATTATGGATGTAATTTCTTGTCATTAATAAATTGAATGGATACAGTTTCGTGTCATAATGGGATGTATTATCTTGTCATTCTACTATTAGGGTTGAAATACTTCCAATCCTTTTTATTTGACAATGATTATTTACCTTATCTTTACACGAGAACATATGTTTGGTATAATAGAGAATGAAATTGTACTGTTAATACTCTAGATTCTAATAAATAAAAGGGGGTTTTAAATGATTGGATATAAATAATCAATATGAAACACCTAAACAGAAGGCTCTTGATAAAAATGTTGTAGGGCCTACATACGAGATATTTACAAAAAAAATTCCGCAATTTCCCGGCATGAAAGAACGTGAAGGTCAAACTAATATGGCCTTAGATGTTGCGGATTCTATCAAAAACAGTAAGAATCTAATGATGGAAGCAGGAGTAGGAATAGGAAAGTCTTTAGCTTACTTAATTCCTGGATTGTTTCTTTATAATTATTATAAAGCTCCAATTGTTATTGCAACATCTTCGATTCCTCTTTCTGAACAATTAATGGGTGATATTAAACAGGCATCACGTATCACTAAAATTTTTGTAAAACCAGTCTTAGGTAAAGGTATGAATAATTATGCTTGTTTAAAAAGGATTAGCGAAAATGAGTCTCTATTTAATTTTTTAAAAAGAAATCCTCCTAAAAACATTAATAAGTATCAAAAAAAGCTTTTAAATTTGACAGAAGATTTTTGGGACAAGATCCGTCACTATCAAGATAGAACAAAATTTCCAGATGAAATTAAAGACTATATCTGGGAAATGAATAATGTCCAAGAATGTATTTATAATAAATGCCCGTACTATAAAGAATGTGAATATTGTAAGATGCGAAGTGAATTATCTTACCGAGGTTCTTCAAATGTATTAGTTATAAATCAGGACTTATTAATTTCTCATTTATTAAATAAAGAGGATAATGATCATGGTTTTATAAAGAGTTATTCCTTATTAATCATTGATGAAGCTCACAATATAGAAAATAAAATGCGAAATCAACTTACAAAACAATGGAACGAAAAAGAAGTTAAAAAACTTTTTGAGAAAATTAGAAGGGTACTTTCGAGGCAAAGCTCGGTTCATTTTGACGATATAAACGATGTAGAAAAATTTATGACACAACTTTTTAGCGAATTCAAATACCAGATAGAAAAATTAATTAATGAAAATAAAAAAATGATTGATGCAGACCGTTTTCCTATATTCATTCCAGATTCTTTTGATGTTCAAATATTTGAAAAAAAGATGAAGGATATAGGAATTGCCTTAACATACGGGAAAGAATTACGTAATCCTCAAGAAAAGGAAAAGCTTGAAGTTGAATTAAATGAATTAAAAAAAGCAATTGCCCTTTTTAAAACCCAGAACAATTCTTCACATTTATTTTGGGGAACTTATAACATATCCAAAAAATTAGTTGAATTCTGTTCCGCGCCAAAAGATATTAACAAAATATTAGAACGCCTTCTTTTCAGCAAATCAACAATACCCATTATTTTGACATCAGCTACATTGTGCCAGAACGGAAAATCTCTAGAAGATAAGTATAGCTATATTAAAAATAGTTTAGGATTTATTGGGGATTACAGCGAACCACAACTTTCTCCATTTCCTTATTCCAAAAATACTGGCCTTTATATTCCCTCAGATATAATTGAATATAACATAAATCCAGAATTATTCTTAGAACAGGCAGCTAAAAAAATCAAGGAATTGGTTTATATTACTGATGGACGAACATTAGTCTTATTTACTGCCAAAGAAGATATGGAAAAAATATATCAAAAACTTTTATCAGAAAAATTACCTTGGCCGGTCTTGAAACAAGTATCAGGATTATCACTAGATAAAGTAAGAGATACTTTTAAAAAGAGTAAAGGAATTTTATTAGCTACTGGTTACTGGGAAGGATTTAATGTCCCTGGACCAGATTTATCATCTCTCATAATTGTTCGATTACCTTTCCCTGTACCCGATCCGATTATTACTTATAAAACATCCAAAGCTAAAGATAAAATAATGGATGTCTTAGTTCCAGAAATGATTATAAAACTTAGACAAGGGGCAGGTAGATTAATTCGATGTGAAACAGATACCGGAATTTTAAGTATCTTAGATCCTCGAATTAGCAATAGTTCAACCCGTCCTTATAAAGAAATTACTTTACAATCATTGCCTTTTAAGACTATTCTTTCTTCATTGGATGAAGTAAAAGCGTTTACTGATAAAAAAATCCCAAAGATAAAACAAAGAGAAAATTTAGCCTAATATTCGCATGATTATACAAAATAGTTCCCCGGCTCTGCGATCAAGTAGTGAAGAACTTAAGAGAATTTTTTTGTATAATGATTCTACAAATCCATCTCTTAGTAAGAAAAATATGGATGATTATCTTAATAACGTTGCAATACTCGCAAAATCAGTTATTTCTTAATGGGCCGAGGTCTTCAACCGGCCGGGTTAGGATCGGAGTCCGAAGATCTCCTGGCCCAAGCTTGCTGTAAATTTTGATAAATATTGGCTTGGTTTTATGTGGGTACAAATACCAATGATTTATTACAAATATGGAGGTTTCTTATAACAAAGAAGTTCAAACGAGGTAGTTTTCTGTCACAATTTAAATTGAATTCTAATCAGGGTAGTTTTCTGTCATCAAACGAGGTAATTTTCTGTCATTGTGCTTCATTAACGAAATCAAGGATAAATAATTTATTATTTTGGGTCGTATAATATATCTTATGTTAACTAGAAATGATTTACTTATTTTTTTATTTATACTTAAAAGAAAATGATAAAAACTAAAAAACTAATATCATATTAATTATACTCAATGTAAATTGATAAGTCATTCAATATAATCATACTTAAGGCGATTGATTTTTTGGTTAATTCTTTGGCGCTTGATTCATTAAAATGATAACCATTTTGAAAATTTTGATATACTTCCACATAATCATGATAGGCGTTTAATGCCATCCAAGTTACCAGAAAATCAATCCGCCAGTTTTTTTTCGGTACTTTATAATAATCAGAGACTTGTAAACTCTGTGGCGGATTCGGATCATCACTATTCCACAAATTAAACAAAGCGATTATATCCTCGTCAAAGCTGGGATCATTGAGCCATTTGTCTAAATTTGAATCAATTTGAAATTCATATGCGCTATGCCAATTTCCCATACTACCAGCCGCGTGATGAGGTATACTCGCATCTTGGATTGCATGCAAAATAAACCCTAAAGAATTTATATCCTTCGTTTGTAAAAATTGATTATACCAGTAGCGAGCCATATTATCTGCCGGCATAAAAACACTGTACGGAATACCCTCATCCTTTTTTCCTTCAGAATGAGCCAATGGAAAACGGGCTTTTAATTCCTCTTCTACACTATTATAAATTGCTTTATCATTGTAAAACGAATATCGTTCCATAGCCGGTGAACATGAATTATACCATTCTCGTCCGAGAACATGAACATATTCATCATTAAACCAATAATTTACACCTTCTTCAATTGATAGTTTCACTGTCTGATATTCATCTTGAGAACCTGATCCACGTTTATAACTATATCCGTCAAAATCATCAAATATGCCCGGCCCTTTTCTGATGTCGATAAAATGATTAAAAGCTGTAAAATTAAACCCAAGTTCGGAATAATGCGCTTGATCATCAATGGCGAATATTTCATCCAGATGCGGATTATCTATTCCCTTATCGCTTGCGCTACCTTGAACATCAACAAATTCCACATCGTTTTGATGATCAACTGCTACAGTTGTATTTGCTACATAAGAATTCATCGGTTGGATTGAAGAAGCAAGCTGCAACTGATTTAATAAAGCGAATGCCTTTAGTGTGGCTTTATTATGCCCGTTTCCTTTCATTCCATAAATTGAGTTGCTCATTACAATAAACAATGTACTAATTAATAACTCAACTTTCGCAGAGCGAAAGTTGGAACAAACCCAATAAACAGTAATTATCAGGCATAAAAATGAACAGTAATTGACAAATTAGCGAAAATCATATAAAAACACCCCTTCATTTGGTAT
>JAEYRN010000041.1 GCA_023435565.1 Bacillota bacterium | reverse complement strand
CACGTAATGCTGTCCCAATTAGACCGGGGAGAACCAATCCTCGTATTAAAAAGACAGCTCGGGATCGGTACCCAATGAATCAAAAAAAGTGCTTGTAATTATTTACAGCGTAGCTTGATGACATTGGCCCCATGGTATGGCTGGAAGATGGACCAATACCGATTCGATATATTTCTTTAATTGATTCCATATATACCCCATCAATAGGTAAAACAGAATAATATTTTCTGTTTGAGCCCCTTTTTACTTTTTATAGCTTACCCAGTATTATGGGGTAGATAATTTCGGTATTAAGCCATTTTTTGGACTTGTCCGTTTTTTAAATGTGGCAGCCCTTGAACAAATTGATAAAAATCCGAATAAGTACCTTGATAAGTGGCATCGATCGGTTCCTGGGTCCGATGGATCATAAAGTCGGTAATCAAATAAGTTTTAATTCCAAGTTTAGCGGCGATTATATCCTCTTGAACATCGTTACCTACCATCAAACATTCTTGAGGATCTTTACAGGTTTCCTCGAGAACTTCCTTGTAGAAATCTAATTGAGGTTTGCAATAATGGTTTTTTTCATAGGAAGTTATATAAATAAAATCCTCCGGTTCAAATCCGGACCATCGGATTCGATGGTGAATTGCTTTTTCCGGGAAAAGAGCATTGGTGGCAATAACTAAATCGTATCCCTTATCTTTTAAAAGATTTACACTATTACGTATTATTGGTGTATTAACTACTGAAGCTTTTACTTCGAAAAATTCCCCATCGTAGAATTCATCAAACCGTCTTCGATAAACGCTAAGATCTGATTGGATTAATTGTTCGAACTTTTCCATAAAAACCGTTTCATTAGTTCGGTATTCAGTATTATTAACCATAGCCTCAGTTGCAGTCATAATGTATTTGACCAAAGTTTTAGCTTCAATTAAATCCTGAAACTTCTTTCCCATCTCTGCAAAGTAGATTTTAATAAAATTGTCCAGGTTTAGAGGGAGCATTGTCCCGTCCAAATCAAATAAGATTGTCTTAATCATTGATAATTATCCTCCCTTTGGTTGGGATCTAATAATCAAGATTATAGCGGACTTGTCCGATCCAAACAAGAAAAAAATAATATGTTGATGTTGATGAATTTAGGGGAATAGTGAATGAGTATGGGTTTCATAAATTAAAGTATAAATTTTTTTCATTTGATTGAGAGTATTTATCTTTAAAAAAAATAAAGAAAGGAGGGAGAATCCCTCCTTTCTTTTAAGTATACCGTTAAGACTTATTACTGCATTTTGAACTGGTTGGCTTGATTTTGATTCCCTATCTGTGGACTGGTGTTTAGCCCAGCTTGAAATCCAGCCTTTACTTCCGCTACAGTTTGTTCCGCCAATGTTCTTTCAGCAGCTTCGATCATCCGGCGAACCATATTTCCTCCGATAGCACCGGTTTCCCGGGTGGGCATATACCCCCAGTAACCGCCTTGAACTTTGGAAAGATCAATGTTTAATTCATTTGCGATCTCATATTTGAATTTGTCCAATGCCGGTCCGGCTTCTTTTACAAGATAACTATTTGATTTTTGCCCAGTACCCATTTAGATTCACCTCCTTCGGTATTAGCTTTACCGATAAACATCGAGCTATGTTGCGTTTTTTTTGGAAGTTACGGAAAAAACCTCTTATCGGTAAAACTAAAAGAATAGGAGTTGAGTTTTTCGAACCGAATCAATCTTAAGATAACTGATGCTCACCTGTAATTTCTTTATTAAAACTTTGATGAATTTCGGCTAAACATTTTTCAGCTATATATTCTTTAGCTGCTTCAAGCATTATATGAGTCAGTTCTCCGCCAAAACGCGCCACCACATACGGAGGAAGTTTCCATATATCCGGAGTGAGCGAGGCTAATTTTTGGTTGGGGCCCAATTTATTACGGTAAATTCGTTTTGTCAAAACCTTCACCTCATCTGAAAGTTTTTCCCTTTCAACGAAGATTATTTTCCCGGATAGTTAGTAAAAAAAGACAAACTTGCCATCAATAAAGTTAGATGTTGTTTCTAATCAAAGATATAATTCAAAATATATTTATCAAAGCGGTTTAACTTTTGACTTATTTATTTGGATAGGGTAAAATCGAAAAATAAGGAAACTTTAAAGGGGAAAGATTGACTTTTGAATCAATACCCTTTATAATTATCGAAGGTGATTGCGGTGAAGGTTGATATTAGTTCTATTCGTGAAGTTCGTGGCGGTTCAATTGCTTTTGAAGGCAATCAAACGATTGACACTTCCGGACTAGAACTTGGAGTTGATCTTATTCAACCAGTGACGATAAAAGGCGCAGTTACTAATACCGGTGATGGCTTTTTAGTCCAAGGCGAGGTTGTTTATACATACAGGACCAATTGTGATCGCTGTCTTGAACCGGTTTCGGGTTGTGGAAAAGTTGAAGTCATCGAACAGTTTGCTACATTTTCACCTACGGAAACTGAAGAGCCCGCCTATATTGTTCAAGGCGATATCATAGATTTATCAGATTGTATTCGAGAGCAAGTTTTTCTGTCTTTACCGATGAAAAATACTTGTAAGGCTGATTGCCGAGGTTTATGCCCTCAATGCGGTCAAAATTTGAATTATAATGAATGTGGCTGCCATAATGAAAGTTTTAATCCACAATTTTCTAAATTAAAAACTTTGTTAAATCAAGAAGGAGGTGGATCGAATGGCAAACCCAAAAAATAGGACCTCCCGTACTAGAACCAGGTTGCGAAGAGCAAATTTGAAAATGACTGCTCCTAATACCAATGCATGCCCTCAATGTCATGAGCCCAAAATGCCGCACCATATATGCGGTAATTGCGGCTATTATAAGGGTCGGGAAGTTATCACCCAAGAAAGCTAAATTTAAAAAAACTATAAGGTCGGCTCTGACCTTATTTTTTTATAACTATTATTATCAATTAAAGACAAATAAATTAAAATGTAAGACATATAATTTTGATTTGTAAATAATTTCCTTGACTTTTGTTTTTTTTTCGCTATACTAATGATAGTTTTGTCCGGAGGTGGACATTTTGAAAATTGCAGTTGATGCCATGGGTGGAGACTATGCTCCGGAGGAAGTTGTAAACGGCGCGATTTTAGCCTGCCGAGAACTTGGCGCTGAGGTGATATTAGTCGGCAATGAAGCAAGGATTTACGATATTCTTAAAAATCAATCAATTTTCGGATTAAAATTGGAAATTCAAAATGCGACAGAAGTTATTGAAATGGATGATCACCCTGCAAATGCTGTAAAGAAAAAAAAGGATTCTTCATTAGTTGTTGCTAACCGTTTAGTTAAAGAGGGCATAGCATCCGCTGTAATTTCAGCCGGGAATACCGGAGCGGCAATGAGTGCTTCTCTTTTAATCATCGGTAGAATTAAAGGAATCAGCCGACCGGCTATTGCCTCTCCAATGCCTACCAATAAAGGTGTTAGCGTATTATTGGATGCGGGAGCCAACGCTGACTGCGATCCAGAAAATTTAGCCCAGTTTGCTTTAATGGGTTCGATTTACGCGGAAAAGGTCTTTGGTTTTACAAAACCTCGAATAGGTTTACTTAGTATCGGCGAAGAAGAAACCAAAGGTAATAAGTTAACGATAGATGCCCATCAAATCTTAAAACAAAGCGGATTGAATTTTATTGGGAATATTGAAGGACGCGATGTGCATCATGGCGCATGCGAGGTCATTGTTTGTGATGGTTTTGTTGGCAATATTGTTTTAAAACTCTCCGAAGGTTTAGCCGGAGCTTTGTTCGGCCAAATTAAAACCGCATTAACTAAAAATATAATTACAACTGCCGGAGCTTTTTTAGCAAAAAGCGCATTTAAAAGTTTAAAAAGTAGAATGGACTACACTGAATATGGTGGGGCTCCGTTGCTAGGATTAAATGGTATTAGCATCATAAGTCACGGACGTTCTAATGCTAAAGCAATCAAAAATGCTATTAGGGCCGCAATTAAAGCAGTAGATGAGGATGTTGTCGGTAAAATTGCCGCATCATTGAACACCTAATATCAAAGGAGTATACCATGAAGAAAATTGCCTTTGTTTTTCCGGGACAAGGTTCACAATATGTTGGCATGGGCAAAGAAGTTTCAGAAAACTATAAGGAAGCAAAATCCATTTTTTTAGAAGCTGATCGGGTATTAAAAAGAAACATTTCTGAAATTTGTTTTAACGGTCCGGAAGAATTACTAAAAGATACACGGAATGCCCAACCAGGAATTTTAACTGTGAGTATTGCTTTGCTTCAAGCTTTAAAAGCAGAAGGAATCAAAGCGGACTTTGTAGCAGGACATAGCCTGGGTGAATATAGCGCCCTTGTTGCTTCGGAGGTGTTGAGTTTTACAGAAGCACTGAGTTTAGTCCAAAAAAGAGCTGAACTGATGGCCGGAGCCGATCCGGACCAGAAGGGCGCAATGGCGGCGGTGCTCGGTTTGGATCGGGATACCCTTTCTCAATGTCTAGCGGAGGCAAAAGAATCAGGATTGGTCGAAGCTGCTAATTTTAATTGTCCGGGACAGATTGTAATATCTGGCGTGAAAACTGGAATTGCTAAAGCTCAAGAACTCGTTACGGCCAAGGGTGGTAAATTTATTCCGCTCGCAGTAAGCGGGCCTTTTCATTCAAGTTTTATGAAACCGGCGGCTGACGTTTTTAAAACTCATTTAGAAGCAATTGCATGGAAAAATCCGGTTATCCCCATAATTGCAAATGTTTCTGCGAACCCTTATCTTAATGACCAAATTGTAGATAATCTTTATCGTCAAGTATATTCTTCCGTATTATGGGAAGACTCCATTAATTATTTATATCAAAAAGGAGTAGAGGTTTTTATCGAAATAGGACCCGGCAAAGTTCTTTCCGGCCTAATAAAAAAGACAATTAAGGGTGCTACTATAGTCAATTGTGAAGATATGGCCTCAATTAAAAAAGCTCTTGAAATTTTAAAGGAGGTTTAGTAATATGAGATTAGCGCGTGAAATCGCCATCATTACCGGGGCAGCCCGAGGTATAGGTAAGGCTATTACTCTTGCTCTGGTAAAGGAAGGCGCTGCTGTTGTACTATCCGATGTCAGTGAAGAGGTACATCAGGTAGCGAAAGAAATAAGACAATCCGGTGGCGAAGCGACTTCCATCGTTGGAAATGTAACTAAGCAAGCTGACTGTGAAGCCATGGTTGACTTGGCCCTTACTACCTTCAATAAATTAGATATTTTAGTTAATAACGCCGGAATAACCAAAGATAATCTTTTACTTCGGATGAGCGAAGAAGATTGGGATGCGGTGTTGGAAATCAATTTAAAAGGGACTTTTCTTTGTACCAAAGCAGCAATTAAACCAATGATGAAGCAACGTTCCGGGAAAATTATCAATATTGCTTCAGTCATCGGTCAGATGGGTAATACAGGTCAGGCAAATTACTCCGCTTCAAAGGGAGGAGTAATTGCATTCACAAAAACTATGGCCAAAGAATTAGGATCTCGAAATATTAGAGTAAATGCGATAGCTCCAGGTTTTATCGAATCCAAAATGACCGAGGTTTTGACTGAAGAGGCTCGCACCCGTTTACTTAGTCTGATTCCCTTAGGTACCTTGGGAAAACCGGAGTATGTTGCTGATGCAGTTGTTTTTTTGGCTTCGTCCGAAGCATGTTATCTTACCGGTCAAGTTATTAATGTAGATGGCGGAATGGTAATGTTCGGGTAAGATATATTTGTTTTAAAATAAAGAAGTATTAACCAACCCTTATGGAAGGAGGTGAAGTGGTTGGATATCTTCGGAAAAGTTAAAGACATAGTTGTTGAACAACTTGGAGTTGATGAGGAGGAAGTTTCCGAACAAGCTTCTTTTGTAGATGACTTGGGAGCAGATTCTCTGGACATCGTCGAACTGGTAATGGCTCTAGAAGAGGAATTCGACCTGGAGATCCCCGACGAGGACGCCGAAAAAATCGTAACTGTCGGCGACGCTGTTAATTACATTAAGGAGAATGGCCAATAAGTTTTGATGAGAGTCCCCCAAAGGGACTCTCTTAAAATAATATTCATATTTAATTCGATTTGGCGGATATAACGCTATTTCATATATAATAGAGATTCTATAACTCGGTATTTTTAATTTTATAACACTCCGGGGGTGAAGGATGAAAAAGCGAGTTGTAGTTACCGGTTTAGGAGTCGTTACGGCAGTAGGAATCGGAGTCGATAGTTTTTGGAAAAACATTATTGATGGAGTTTCCGGTATTGATCGGATTACTTTGTTTGATACTTCCAATTTTGAAGTAAAAATTGGAGCAGAAGTTAAAGAATTTGATCCCACCTTATATATGGACAGAAAAGAAGTAAAACGGACCGACCGTTTTGTCCATTTTGCAGTGGCTGCCACTAAAATCGCTTTGGCCGATTCCGGACTGGAGATTAATTCAACTAACGCTGATAATATCGGTGTTGTAATCGGTTCCGGTATCGGAGGGATTAAAACTTTTGAGGATCAAGCGCGTATCTGTAATGAAAAGGGACCTGGACGGGTTAGCCCATTTTTTATTCCAATGATGATCCCGGATATGGGTTCGGGATTTGTTTCGATTATTACCGGTGCCAAAGGTCCCAACCATACGGTAGTTACAGCATGCGCATCCGGAGCTCATTCAATAGGAGATTCTCTACGGATTATTCAAAATGGTGAAGCCGTCGCTATGATTACCGGCGGCACGGAAGCAGCCATTACTCAGATTTCATATGCAGGTTTTACTTCTGCAGGGGCTTTGTCAACCAATAATGATAATCCGAAAGGTTCTAGCAGGCCTTTTGATTTAAACCGTGACGGATTTGTTATGGGTGAAGGTTCCGGTATCTTAATACTTGAAGAACTTGAACACGCTAAGCAAAGAGGAGCCAAAATTTATGCGGAACTAATTGGTTTTGGCGAATCAGGGGATGCATATCATATGACCGCCCCGGATCCCGAAGGTGATGGCGCGGCCAGAGCAATGGAACGAGCCCTAGCCGACGCCGGTATAATCAAGGACCAAGTATCCTATATTAATGCCCATGGTACTTCAACCGAAGCCAATGATAAATTGGAGACGAAAGCTATTAAAAAGGTTTTTGGAGAAATGGCCTACCGGCTCCCGGTTAGTTCGACCAAATCGATGACCGGACATTTATTAGGCGCCGCGGGTGGAATTGAAGCAATTATTTGTGCTCTAGCACTTAAAAACGGAATCATACCTCCTACAATAAATTATGAAACACCTGATCCTGAATGTGATTTGGATTATGTGCCTAATCAGGCTCGAAAAGCCGAACTCAAGTATGCGCTATCTAATTCATTAGGTTTTGGCGGACATAATGCTTGTTTGGCCTTTAAAAGCTACAATGAATAAAAAAGAAAAAAGAGAAAATGGATTTAATAAGAATGAAACAATCGGACCGTCAGTTGCTAAACTGGCGGTCCAGCTTCAGTTCGTACCATTATACCCCGAACTTTTTGAAGAAGCGTTTACTCATTCATCCTATGCCAACGAACATAAAACAGATGATAATGAACGGCTGGAATTTTTAGGGGATAGTGTTCTTTCTTTGATTGCCGCTTCCTTCTTATATAGAACCTTTCCTAACTATCACGAAGGAGATTTGGCTAAACTAAAATCAATAATTGTCAGCACTCAAGTCTTAGCATCGTTTACCAAACAATTGCAGTTGGATACATACCTTAAGTTGGGAACTGGCGAAAAACGTAATATGGGACAAGCAAAGCCAACAATTTTGGAGGATCTATTTGAGGCTTTTGTGGGAGCTTATTATTTGAATTTCGGATTTGAAAAAACAGCCCAATTTATTGAACCTTTAATAAAGGATAACTTAACTGAAGTAAAAAGCAAATTCACTTTAATTAATGCTAAAAATGAACTTCAAGAGTTTCTCCAATCGAAGGGACAATTTCCCGAATATTGCACTATTAAGGAAGAAGGACCACCGCATCAACGTCGGTTTACAGTTGAGGTATTGGTTGAGAATCGGACGGTTGGTAATGGATCGGGATCTAGTATAAAAGAAGCGCAGAACAGAGCAGCACTTCAGGCCCTATCAATGCTTAAGGAAAAATAAAGATATTATTTTTTTAAAAGGGGTTTTTTTGAAGATAGATGAATATGATAAGAAAGGAGTGATATCATTCTAGGGGGATATGATCAATGGACGTACTTAAAGTATCGGCAAATTCCAGTCCAAAATCAGTTGCAGGCGCTTTGGCGGCAGTATTAAGGGAAAAAGGAGTGGCTGAAATACAAGCAGTTGGAGCAGGCGCCGTGAATCAAGCAGTAAAAGCAATTGCCATCACTAGAGGATATGTTGCCCCAAATGGGATAAATCTGGTTTGCACTCCTGGTTTTTCAGAAATTAATATTGATGGTCAAGTGCGCACTGCTATTAAGTTCTTAGTTGAACCCCGCTAAACCGCTTAAGCGGTTTTTTTATTACGAGGTAACTACTTACTTTATTTATTTAAATATGAAAGGAAATTTGTACTAATCCAGATGACCTTACCATAAATTTTTATAGTAACCTGTTAATTGCATTATCAGTTGCTAATAAAGGTATGGGGAGGCTGAAAATAGATGAACGAGCAAAAGGATTTATCATTATTAGAAAAAATTCGTTCCAATTTTGATATGACAGCTAAGGATGAGTTGGTTCTAAAATATATTCCAATGGTCAGACATATTGTTAAAATTTACCACCCTTCTCCAACCGATTTAGATGATTATTTCCAAGAAGGCGCAATTGGTTTATTAAAGGCAATTGAAGAATATAATTCAAATTATCATGTCAAATTTAGTACATTTGCTTATCTTTGCATTAATCGAAGGATTTTGAACGCATTAAGGCGTTATTGTAATAGAACTATGTCAACCTCCAGAAATGTAATCTCCCTTTTTCAAGATATTGATGGAATTAATAATCATATGTTAACAAACTTACTAGAAAACCAAACCAATGAACCGTTTGGATTTATTGAAAAGGAATGGAATAATCAAAAACTGGATTCGGTTTTGAAAATTTATTTATCACCAGTTGAATACCAAGTTATTAAAAGAATTATTGACGGGGACAATCAGGGAGAAATTCAAGTTTCGTTAGCATTACCCCCAAAGGTTGTTGATAACGCGCGAACCAGAGCCCGTGACAAATTGCGTAAAATTATTAAAGTATACGGCTCCTTACTCAGTCCTGATATTCCGCAAAAAGTTAGAAAAAGAAAAGATCTAATAATCAATTTAGAAGTTGGTTGAAAGCGAGGGAAAAACCTCGCTTTATTATTTAACCGGATTCTCATTTTGATTGTCTTATTTCTTTTTTGCCTATCTTGTGGTAAAATGTTGAATGCATAAAAGGAGGGTCAAATTGTATTTAAAACGCCTGGAAATTATGGGTTTTAAGTCTTTTGCCGATAAAATCAAATTAGAATTTTTGCCTGGGGTTACTGGAGTCGTAGGTCCTAATGGAAGTGGCAAAAGTAATATTTCCGATGCTTTACGCTGGGTTTTAGGAGAACAAAGTATCAAAAGCCTCCGTGGTTCAAAAATGGATGACGTGATTTTTGCCGGAACTGAGCAACGTAAGCCTCTTAGTCTGGCTGAGGTAACTATGGTACTTGATAATTCCGACAACTCTCTACCGGTTGATTTTACGGAAGTGTCAGTAACCCGAAAATTATTTCGTTCCGGTGAGAGCGAATATTTGATTAACAAATCCCAAGTTAGACTTAGGGATGTGCTTGATCTTTTTTATGATACCGGATTAGGTAAAGAGGCTTATTCAGTTATCGGTCAAGGGAAGATTGACTCAATTCTTTCGGTTAAAGCCGAGGAACGCCGAACTATATTTGAAGAAGCCGCTGGTATTATTAAATATAAATCCAGAAAACAAGTAGCCGAGAGAAAATTAGAAGACACTGATCGCAATTTACTTAGGTTACAAGATATTCTCACCGAACTCCAAGGCCAACTAGGTCCTCTTGAATCTCAGGCTAATTTAGCCCAAGAATATTTAAGATTAAAAGATCAGTTAACGGAAGTGGAAATTAATTATTATGGAGGGTTATTAAACCAATTTGACTCCAAGCTGGAAGAACTGAAACTATCTAAAGCTGATTGGGAAGAAAGGTTCCAAGATTTTGAGGGCCAAGAAAGTATTATCGAATCTGAAGTTGAAGAAGTTAGGCTCTTATTATTAAATCAGGATGATCGGATCACCGGTTTAAACGAAGATTTTTACCGGATTCAAAATCAAATCGATAAGTTTTCGGAACAGATTAATTCGTTGACCTCCAGATCTCAGGATCTGGAGACCCAATTGGTTGAGTGCCGCAATAATATGGCTGACAACGCCTTGCGAAAAGAAACTGTCTTTAAGGAATTAAGCGGTATTGATCAAGAGATCGCCACTGTTAAAAACAAACTAACCTCTGAAAGTTCCATCTTAATCGAGTTGGAACTGGTTTTAGATCAGCATAACCAATTGATTAAGGCCCTTGAAATTGAAGAACAAAACTTGAAAAATGAATTCATTGAAGTTTTAAATGAAATCGCTTCCCTGAAGAATAATGCCAATTCAGCAACGCTTAAAAAGGAATTCCTTCAAAAACAAATTAATGATTGTTCTAAAAAAATTGATTTTCTAACGAATCAGATTTCTGATTTGGGAAAAGATTACCAAAGCAAAGAACAGTCTTTGAACGATTTCGTGCGTCAAGTTAATCATTTTCATCAAATCCAAGCTGATCTGGCGCAAAATATTATTTCACTGGAAGAGGAATTAAATTCGGTCGAGAGTAAGAATCTTGATTGGAAAGAACGAATCCGTGGTTTAGAGAGCAAGATCAGCCTTTTAGAAGAGATGGAAAAGGGATTTCAAGGTTATTTTCAAGGAGTCAAAGTTTTATTGGCTGAAGCTTCGGAACAACCTTTTTACCAGCATATTCGAGGTATAGTCGCCGATTTAATTCAAGTTAAACCGGGCATGGAGTTAGCAATTGAAACCGCATTAGGATCCAGTTTGCAAAATATTGTTATCGAACATGATCAATATGCTCAGGCAGCTATCAATTTTTTAAAAAAGCAGGGTAAAGGTAGAGCTACTTTTCTACCGCTAAACCTGATAAACATCCAGGGTGCGAAGACCGATCAGTATCAGAGTTTATTGCAACAACATTCCTGTCAAACCGCTTTAGCTTTACTTCATTTTGATTCGGAGTACCGCTCGGTCTTGAACTATTTGTTAGGACAAACTATTGTTGCGCCTGACTTAAATACGGCAGTCAGACTCAGCTCAAAAATTGATAAGAGTTTACGAATCGTTACTCCTGACGGCGACTTGGTAAACCCCGGTGGTTCGATTACCGGTGGTAGTGTTGATAAACGTCGTTTGGGATTATTGTCACGCAAACGTGAAATTGAAGATTTTAAAAAAGAAAAAGCAGAGTCCCAGTCTTTCTTAGAGAAAGGGGTTCAGACCGCTAAAGAGATCCGAAATAAACTTCTAGATCAATCTAAACAAATCGAATCTTCAAAAAAAGAGGAACAAGATACTCAACTTAAAAAAGCGACAACGGAGAGGGAAATTCAAACAATCGATCAAAATATAGGTCGCGCTAAACAAGAACTAATTACCTACAAGAACCAATGGGAGGAAATGACTACGGAAAGCGGCCAATTTGATTTGGGCGCCGAAGAATTGCATCAACAAATATCAGCTAAAGAATCTTTTCTTAAAGAATTAGAGACAAAGGTCAATGAATTGACTAGTAAAATTCAAAACGCTAATCTTGAAAAAGAAGCAAAAGCACAGCGGATCTCCGAATTAAAATCCGTACTCAGTGCTGGTTCTCAGGAAGAGTATGGAAAGGTCGCCCTTAAAGAACGGCTCAACAAACAATTGGAAGAGCTGAATAACCATATTAGAGCGTTCCAAGAAAAACAGGATCAAATAATAAATGAACAGCTAAAGGCTAACGAATCAATAGCCGAATTACAGCTAAAAATTGACCATGAAAAAAGCCGACTTATTTCACAAGAAGGGCTGGTTGTTTCGGCTAAACAGGAAAAAGATCAGGTGTTATTGAAAATTAAAGATCTTGAATCAAAACAACGGAGTTTCCGTAGAAAGAGCAATGAGTTTCAAAATCAAATTCACAAACTAGATTTGGCCATTAACCAGATTCTTTTGGAAAAAGAAAATATCGAACGGAATCTTGCTGAAGATTATGATGTTAATTGGCGTAATCGATTTAATCCTGCCTACCAAGCTCCGGAGAATGCAAAATCAATTGTTGAACAGCTAAAAGAGACGCTAAAGGATTTAGGCCCGGTAAATATTGCCGCCATTGACGATTATAGTCAAGTGAAGGAGCGCTATGAATTTTTATGGGGCCAATCCCAAGATTTGGTCAAAGCCAAAGAATCTTTGGAAAAGGTTATCAAAGAAATTGAAGGAACGATAACCAAGCGGTTTACTGAGGCGTTTCAACAGATTAGAAGAGAGTTTACCAAACTCTTTGCTGAACTATTCGAAGGTGGTAATGCCGATTTATTTCTGATTGATCCGGACCAACCGTTGGAATCAGGGATTGAAATAGTTGCCCAGCCTCCTGGTAAAAAACTGCAAAGTTTATCTTTGTTATCGGGTGGTGAAAGAGCAATGACCGCAATTGCTTTGCTATTTGCCATTTTAACGGTAAAACCGTCTCCTTTCTGTATTTTGGATGAGATTGACGCTACACTTGATGAGGTGAATGTTCAACGTTTCTCCCGGTTATTAGAACTCTATAGTAAAGAGCTTCAGTTCATTGTGGTCACTCACCGCCGGGGAACAATGGAGGTCGCCAACGCACTTTATGGTGTAACCATGCAGGAACATGGCGTATCAAAGTTAATATCCCTTGATTTGAATGAAAAGGTTGGTTAAGCTTTTTTATGTTTTTTTGATAGGATTCACACGGATTTACCGGATTATTTTTAAGGGTAATTTTCTCATAACTTTTCTAAAACACAAACAAAGGAACTTTTAAAATGAGTGAAAATCAAGGTTTTTTTGCCCGTTTAAAACAAGGTTTAAGTAAAACCAGAAATAATTTTTTAACTAGTTTGGAGTCTGTCTTCACTTCTTCTAAAATCGATCAGGAACTATATAATGATTTGGAAGATATTTTGATCATGGCTGATGTTGGGTTTGAGACCACTACTTTTTTACTGGATAAACTGAAGAAAACCGTTAAAGAAAAAAATATCATTTATCCCGGTGATTTGAAACCTATTTTAGCTGAAGAGATTAAATCCCTTTTATCACTGGCCCAGAATGGGCCAATTGATTTTAAAGGCGTCAATCAAGTACACCTGGTTATCGGAGTAAATGGAGTAGGGAAAACGACGACTATCGCTAAGTTGGCAGCTAGATTCCGCGAAAACAAGCGTCAAGTATTGTTGGTGGCCGCCGATACATTCAGGGCGGCAGCTACCGAGCAGCTCCAACAATGGGGAGAACGTCTTCATGTCCCGGTTATTCACCATCAAGAAGGTGCAGATCCTGGAGCAGTCGCATTTGACGGAATGGTTGCCGCCAAAGCACGGAAAGCTGATATTATAATCGTGGATACGGCCGGAAGGCTTCATACCAAGGTTAACTTAATGGATGAACTCAAGAAAGTCAAGCGTATCATCGTCCAAAATTTAGAAGGCCGTAAACTGCACACTCTATTAGTGTTAGACGCAGCTACCGGCCAAAATGCTATTAATCAAGTAAAAACCTTTCATGAAGCCGTGGGGGTAGATCGAATCGCCATCACCAAACTGGATGGGACTGCTAAAGGCGGAATTATTATTGCCATTGCTAATCAATTCAAAATTCCCATTAGTTTAATCGGAGTCGGTGAAAAATCCGAAGACTTACAGGATTTTGATCCGGCTGCTTTTGCCAATGCTTTGTTTGATTAAAATAAGGAGAACCTACTTGTTCCGATTGTTCTATAATATTTTAATCTGGTTGGTTACCCTAACCATCTTTCCAATATGGCTGGTTCAACAGAAGATCAAAGGAAAACCGGTTTTTCCTTATTTATTTGGTTTTTCTAAAAATGAGCTTAAGCTAATCTCGGGGCGGCCGGTTTTATGGATTCAAGCCGCTTCCGTCGGTGAGACAATGGTGGCCGCTCGTCTTCTTCAAGACATTAAAGAGGTTTTTCCCGATTATGCAATTGTTTTTACATGCAATACTATGACCGGCCGTGCCACTGCCGGGCGGGTAATCGGTAATAAGGTCGATTTAATCGGATATTTCCCTTTTGACCATCCTTGGATTGTAAAAAGGTTTTTAACCAGACTTAAACCGGATAATTTACTATTAATCGAAACCGAAATTTGGCCTAATGTCCTCTTCTATTCCAAAAAACAAAATGTCAAAATCGCCATTGTCAACGGCCGGTTGAACAAATCCTATAAACGTCTCAGAAAATACGGCTTTTATAAGTCCGCGCTAATGTTGATCGATTATATCGGGGTCCAAACGGAAACGGACCGGCAACGTTTCATCAAACTAGGGGCCGATCCCGCAAAAGTTGAAATCACCGGGAATGTCAAATTCGATTTCAATTATCCGGAAATTCCCGAAACTGAAAAGAATAATTTTATTAGACTATTGTCTTTATCAAATAACACGCCTATTCTTGTCGCAGCAAGTACCCATCATGGCGAAGAAGCGATAATCATCGATGCCTTTGAAACGATTAAAAAAGAAGTTCCGGAAGCGTTTCTAGTATTAGCACCACGTTATCCGGACCAGGCTGATGAAATCGTAAGATTATTAGATGACCATAATTTAAAATATATACGCCGCACCGAGCAATTAAATGGCAAAACGTATTCGGGGAGACCAGATTTGTTGCTACTGGATACTTTTGGCGAATTGGGATTGGTTTATTCCATTGCTTCCGTGGTCTTTATCGGCGGCAGCTTGGTCCCAGTCGGCGGTCATAATGTGTTGGAAGCATCGATTAAAGAAAAGATTGTCCTATATGGGCCTTATATGCACAATTTTCTAGAAAGTAAAGAGCTGTTGGAAAAGGAAGAAGCCGGGTTTATGGTTAATAATGCACCGGAGCTTGCGAAGCAGTTCCTCTATTTTCATGGAAACCCTGAGATACGGGAGAACCTTGGAAAGAAAGCCAAACAAGTAATCATCGCTAACCAGGGAGCGACTAAAAGGACAGTTGCGAAATTGAAGTTGATTTATTAATTAGTGACAGCCAGAGACTCAGAGACACAAAGATACGCGAGGTTTAGTCAAACCATGAAAACCATATCCCTAAAAAAAATACCCCAAACCAGCCGAATTTTAATTGTCAGGCTCAGCGCTATTGGGGATGTAATCCGAACTTTGCCGGCGATCCATGCAATCAGAGAAGAGCTTCCCGAGGCTTACTTGGGATGGGCGGTGGAAAGCGCGCCCCATAGCTTAATCCAAGGGCACCCGGAAATTGATAAATTCTTCGTATTTCCTAAAAAACAAATTCAACAAGCAATCAAAAAAGCTGATTTTAAAGAAGCAAAGCGGTTAATAAAGGACTTTGGCGCTGAGTTAAAAGCCGAGAGGTTTGAGATCGCCCTTGATATGCAGAATCTTTTTAAGAGCGGAATTGTAACTCTGCTTTCCGGAGCCAAAACCAGGATCGGATACGAGCTGGGACGGGAGGGAAGCAAGTTTTTTTTGACCGATACCGTTAAACCCCCGTTTAAGACCTATCAAAAGATACCTTTTGTAGATTGGCAGATGGAGTTGGTAAGACGTTTAGGTGTTACTGACGGTGATGTACAGTTCGTTTTGCCGGAATACATGGTTGAAGAGTCAACGGTTAATCAATTTTTAAAGAACAACAATATTACGGCCCCTTATTTTTGTCTGGCCCCTGGTACCAGCTGGCCGAATAAATCCTGGACCCAGGAAGGAATGGCTGCTCTGGCTGACAGGTTAAGCGACTATGGAAAAGTAATTATAATCGGTTCCGAATTGGATCGGAAAATTGCCAACCAGGTCCTTCAATTAACCAAAACCAAACCTATTGATACAATCGCCATGTTTAATTTAAGAGAGTTGGCCGTTTTATTACGAAAAGCAAATCTTTATCTTGGTGGGGACACCGGCCCGATGCATCTTGCAGTTGCAGTTGAAACGCAGGTTGTTGCTTGGTTTGGTCCAACCAGCCCGCTGGTTCACGGACCATATCAAAAGGGAGCGGTTACGTTTAAGTTGGATTTACCCTGCCAGCCTTGTAATAAGCGAAAATGCGACTCCATAAAATGCTTGCGGGAACTTGATTTGGAAATGGTATGGGAAGCCGTTCGGCCATTGCTGGAAACTTTTTGAAAGCCTAAATTTCAATTAACCAGCTGCGACGAAGTTAGCTTCTTATAAAGCAATGATGATATATTATAATGGAGTATTGAAGAAAATATTGTATATAATGTAATATAATTATACAAAGTTATTTTTTGGAGGCTAATAAGGATGGCTGGAATTATAAAGAATTATACCTTTTCATTACCGTCTGAAACTGTTGATAAAATACGCGAGTTCGCCAAAGATGATTATATTACATCACTGAATGCCGACGTAAAGGAAGCTCTGGAAGAATACGCTTCTAAACTTGAAAATGAAAAATTTAAAAATGAAATGATTGAAGCGGCCAATGACCAAATATTTATTAAAGATATGATGGATTCGATGAAAGATTTTGAATCTTCCGATGCCGATATTGCTGGAGGGATTCAAGAATGGTAAGTTACCAATGGAATATTTTTTTAGGCTGAATTAGATCCAACCAGAGGTTCGGAACAAGCAGGAACAAGACCGGTTTTAGTAATCTCCGCAGAAGAAGCAAATGAAATTTTACCAATAGTAACAATTCTCTCACTAACCTCCGTCAAGCCCGGTAGAAAAGTATATTCGATTGAGACTTATCTTACCGCAAAAGACACGGGCCTACCTAAAGATTCTATTGTAATGGCTCAAATCAGATCAATTTCAAAAGAAAGATTGAAAGAGAAATGTGGGGGAATTGTGTCGGATGAAATAAAAGATAGTATTAGAAAGGCAATCAAAGGATATTTGGATTTGATTTGAAATAATGATTGCTACCCCTTTTACTACACGGAATTTCAATTATACTCCTTCAATAGGCCTCTCTTATCGATTCCCATTATCCCTAAAAATGCTAATATGAATTTTCATAAATGCGCCGAATGCAGGTTTTGGGTTGTTGCCAAATAAACCGTTCCATGATTCCTACGCCTCGTTTTGTCGTTCCTACACTTCGTTCCATGAATCCTACACATGGTTTTCTTACACCCGGGATTTATTACTTTATTCTTGACAAAAGCTCAAGGAATCGGTACAATCGAAAAATAAGAAGGGGAGTAGTTCGCGGTTTATTACCGTGTTCTGAAGCGTCAATCCGGTGGTTAAAGGACCGCCCGCTTCATTAACGAGAGGTAACTCTTGTGAACAAGACCTTCGACTACGTAACAACGTAGCCGGAGGTCTTTTTATATATTCGAAATTCCTATAAGGCATAGCTGAGATGAAAGAAGCTAACGGATAACACAAACTAGATAGGGGAACTATCAATTTTAAAGGTTAATAGTGAGCAGGGAGGATTAATAAGATGACGACTGAAAAAAACATCATTTACCATTCGGTTGCCATTGAAGATCTGATTAAAAGTTTAGGAACATCCGGGGAAGGACTTGGTGAGAAACAAGCGGCGGAACGGATCGGGACCTATGGTAAGAATATTCTCCGGGAGGGAAAAAAACCATCTCTTTTGTCCCGGTTTTTCCAACAGTTTCGGAATGTGATGGTAGTAACGCTACTGGCGGCCGCGGTTATCTCAATTTTACTTCAAGAAGTGAAAAGCGCCTACATCATTTTTGTCGTTATCATTGTCAACTCTATTTTGGGGGTGTTCCAGGAGAATAAGGCCGAAAAGGCATTGGAGGCCTTGAAGTCAATGTCCGCTCCCATGGCTAAAGTCAAGCGAAGAGGGAAAGTTCAATTAATCAACTCCGAAGAGTTGGTTCCGGGGGATATGGTATTGTTGGAAGCCGGGGATCGGGTGCCGGCGGACATGCGTTTAATTGAAATATCAAACCTGCGGATCGATGAGTCAATGCTCACCGGAGAATCGGTTCCGACAGATAAAACCATCAATCCCATTGAAAACAATGATCTTCCGCTGGGCGATCAGAAAAACATGGCTTTTATGGGTTGCCACGTCACCTACGGCAGGGGAACCGGCGTTGTTACGTCCACAGGCATGGAGACTCAAATGGGTCGGATCGCCGGGGGACTGCAAGATACTGAACCAAAAGAGACTCCGCTCCAGAATCGCCTCACTGAGCTTACCAAATTGTTAACGGTCGCCATTACTATAATTTCCGTGGTAATCTTTGCCATCGGCGTAATTAAGGGGAGAGAGCTTTTCCAGATGCTTCTGATCGCGGTCAGTCTGGCGGTAGCCGCGATCCCCGAAGGATTGCCCGCCATCATCACCATTGTCCTTGCCTTGGGGGTTCAGAAGATGGCGAAGCGGCATGCTATTATCAGGAAACTTTCCACCGTCGAAACACTGGGATGCACACAGGTGATCTGTTCCGATAAGACCGGCACTTTGACTCAGAATCAAATGACGGTTCAAGAATTATATTTGGGCGGAAAAACCGTATCCTGCGCCAACCTCGAAGATTCCGGAGTATCCAAAACCCTATTGCAGATTATGGTTGCCTGTAACGACGCCAAACTCAACCTTAAAAACGGAATCATCGTTGATTCAATTGGTGATCCTACTGAAATTGCTTTGATTGAATGCGCCTCCGCCAAACATGTTTTCAGTGAGGAACTAAAAGAGACGATGCCCCGCCTGAATGAAATTCCCTTTGACTCCGAACGGAAACTGATGACCACCATCAACCGGCGGGATTCAGCCCTACGGGTAATGACCAAAGGGGCTCCCGACATATTACTGGCCCGCTGCAACCGAATATTGGGTCATGACGGGGTTCAACCCTTGACTGAGCTGAGGCTGGCAGAAATCCGCCAAGTCAATTTGGAAATGGGTCAAAAGGCCCTGCGGGTTTTAGGATTAGCATATAAGGATCTTGGGGAATTACCCGATGAGGTCGATTCGTCCGGTATCGAAAAAGACCTAATCTTCACCGGACTGGTCGGCATGATCGATCCGCCGCGGGATGAAGTCAAAAAGGCAGTGGAACTTTGTGTTCAAGCCGGAATCAAACCGGTGATGATCACCGGTGACCATAAAGAGACAGCGATTGCGATTGCCAAGGAAGTCCGGATCTTGAAAGATTCTCGAGAAGCAATAACCGGTGCTGAACTCAACGGGATGGAAGATGCGGAGCTTGAGGAGAGGGTAGCGGCCTATTCGGTTTACGCCAGGGTCTCGCCCGAACATAAGGTCCGGATCGTAAAAGCGTGGAAGAACAAGGGGAAGATTGTGGCAATGACCGGGGATGGGGTAAATGATGCTCCGGCGCTTCAGGCCGCGGATATCGGTATCGGCATGGGAATCACCGGGACTGATGTGAGTAAAGGAGTTTCGGATATGGTTTTATCCGACGATAATTTTGCCACTATCGTCAGCGCTGTGGAAGAAGGGCGGAAGCTTTACAATAATATCCGGAAAAGCATTCAATTTTTACTCTCGACTCACCTGGGAGAAATCGTGACCCTGTTCATCGCGACCCTATTTAACTGGATGATTCTTCACCCCATCCATTTGCTCTGGGTAAATCTGATTACGGATTCCCTCCCGGCTTTGGCCTTGGGCGTGGAGAAAGCCGAATCGGACATTATGCGGGAAAAGCCCAGGGATGCCAAGCAGAGTCTGTTTGCCGACGGAGTGGGAATCAGTATTTTATACCAAGGCATTCTCAAAGGGGTAATAACCTTAGCCGCTTTTTATCTCGGAATGAGTCTGTATTCCATGGAGACCGCCGTCACCATCGCCTTTGCCACCCTAGGTCTGGTCCAGTTAACTCATGCTTTTACCGTCCGTTCCAATAAGATTTCCCTTTATCGTCAGGGGATTTTATCCAATCCTTACCTCTTGGGGGCATTCCTAATCTCCGGGGCTCTACAGGTTCTGGTGATAGTGATTCCTGCATTAAACGACCTTTTCAAAGTGGTCCGGTTGGATTTGGGACAATGGGCCTTGGTTGTGACGGCTTCATGTTCAATTATCCCATTAGTGGAGTTGGTAAAAACCTTTCAAAGAAAGTTCATTAAATAAACAAGTTAAGGAGTTCACGACGGTTTATGGAATAATCACTAATACAACTTTCCCACCTTAAAATTATACAGTTAAGTCAACGCTTCGGAACATCAATTTTTGAAAAATCGTTAAAGCTTTCGATATTTTTAAAAATTGATATTGATTGATATGACTTAACTGAGAAAGCATTTTGAAGTGGGAAAGTTGAGTCACTAACCCAAAAGGAAGTTAAAGATTAAGGTCATAAACTAACATTTTTCATCGAAATATGATATAGTAAAATTTAATTGAAAAATTATCCTGAAGGTTATAGCGAGGGTTTTTCCTGTCTAAAATAACCCTATAGCCGGTTTTTCAATTATTGTTGACGTATTTGAGAAATTTAATTAAAGAAAGTATGGAGAATCCATCTTGAAAAAATACCATATTACCACTTTTGGTTGTCAAATGAATGTCCATGATTCTGAAGTTTTAGCCGGAATATTGGAGAAATTAGGGTATGCTCCGGCCATTTCCACCCAGGATGCGGATTTAATTCTCTTAAACACTTGTTGTGTAAGGGAAAACGCTGAAAACCGTCTTTATGGGAATATTGGTAATTTAAAAGCTTTTAAGGAAAAAAATCAGGACTGCATCATCGGAGTATGCGGCTGTATGGTCCAGCAGTCGGCAGTAGTGGAGAAAATACGAAAATCTTACCCTTATGTTGATTTGGTCTTCGGTACCCATAACCTTCATGAGCTTTCAAAGCTACTCAAAAAAGTTGAAATCGAAAGATCTCAGTTATATGAAGTATGGGACTCGGAGGGAGATATCCATGAAGGACTTCCTGTCAAAAGAAACGATCCTTTTAAAGCCTGGATTACAATTATGTACGGCTGTAATAATTTTTGTTCTTACTGCATTGTCCCTTATGTCCGGGGCCGGGAGAGAAGCCGACAGCCTGATGCTATCTTAGCGGAAGTGCAAGACCTACTCCGTTCCGGAGTCAAAGAAATCACTTTGCTGGGGCAAAATGTCAATTCATACGGTTTGGATTTTCAAGACCATAGCTTCAACTTTGCCAAATTGCTTGAAAAAATTGCTGCCGAAGGGGTAGACCGAATTCGTTTTCAAACATCCCATCCAAAAGACTTATCCGATGAGTTAATCCAAGTTATGTCTGAGCATCGAAATATTTGTCGCCATCTTCATTTGCCGCTACAATCGGGAAGCAGCCGGGTACTAAAGTTAATGAACCGGCATTATACGAAAGAAAGTTATTTGGCATTAGTTGACAAGATTAAAAGTAAAATACCCGGCCTAGCCTTAACCACCGATATTATTGTCGGTTTCCCGGGTGAAACCGAGGAAGATTTCGAAGATACACTTGATTTGGTCCAAAAGGTTAGGTATGACGGTGCATTTACTTTTATTTATTCGCCAAGATCAGGCACCCCTGCAGCGAAAATTGATGACCCAATCGATGAAGATAATAAAAAGCGCAGGCTTAACCGGTTGATTCAGATTCAAAACGGAATTTCCTACGAAAAAAATCAGGAGTACATCGGAACCTTAAGTGAAGTTTTGGTCGAAGGAGTCAGTGAAAAGAATCCTGATATTTGGTCGGGTAGAAATACTCAAAATAAGTTGATTCACTTTAAACCGGGTCATAACATCAAACCTGGAGACTTGGCCGTAGTTAAGGTCACTGGCGCCCAAACATTCACATTAGAGGGTGAGCTGTTAGTATAAATTAGATCCTAAGTCAACTACCTAGACTAGGTTATCGATTAATTTTTGAAAGTCATCCGGCCAGTGAGCTTGAAGTTCAGGGACAGAAAAGGCGGAATTATGAAAAACTAATTTGCCGGCATGCAATGCCGGCCTTTTAATTAATGAAGTTTTTTTGCCATACTGAATATCGCCGTAAATCGGATGTCCGATGGCACTTAAATGTATCCTTATTTGGTGCGTTCTACCGGTTTGAAGGCTGACTTCCAGTAAAGTAGCGTTTTTGAGTCTTTTAAGAGTTTGATATTCAGTTAAAGCTTTTTTACCATTAGACCCTATTTTACGTGTCCCGTTTTGTTCATTAATTGAAAGATCAATAATTCCACGATCAACTTCTACTAAACCGGCGACTACCGTATAATAAACTCTGTCGATTTGGCCTTTCTTAATCTCTTCGCTCAACAACTCTTGTGTCTTAGCATTTTTAGCGAAAATTATCAAGCCGGATGTTCCATAGTCCAATCGGTTAACCGGCCGAACTTTGGACTTTAAACCGATTTCATTAAAGTAATAGGCGACGGCATTGGCCAGAGTTCCTGATTTTATGGCGCCGCTAGGGTGGACGGCAAGTAAAGCCGGTTTATCAATTACCAACAGATTTTGATCTTCATAGACAATTTTAATGGGTATTGGTTCGTCTTCAAGCTTGTTATGATTTTCCGAAAGAGCATAGATAGTAATGTGGTCACCGGGTTTTAAACGGGTTTGAGAATGGGCTTTTTTACCGTTACGGTGGATTAATCCTTTAAAAAAATATATACGTAAACTCCTCCCTGAAAGGGGGGAATGTTTTTTTAAAAAATCGGAAATCGGAACCGACTCTTTTAGATTATATTCAATTTCATATGTGATTTGGCCCATAAATTCTCCTCTAAGTTTTTCGTAAAAGATATTACTTTATATTTTGATCTCATAATTATTATTTTACTAAAGCTTGAACAATTCTGTCAAAGCTTTAACATAATAAGTTATTAATTTGTTATTGATAATTACTGTAATTAAAGCAATATTTTATAGTAAACAATCTGTTACAATAATACCCTCAGTTCGATAAATCATTTACAAATAATTGGTCGCCTGCTATAATAAATAACAATTCGAGAAGGAATAAACAGGAACTTTCTCGGAAAAATGTAGGATGGTAGGAGGAATAATATGATTATCGTCATGAATGCAAGGGCCACGGAGGCGCAAATCCAACACGTTCAGGGAAAACTTGAACAATGGGGGTTTGGAATTCACTTCTCTAAAGGAGTAGAACGGACAGTAATCGGGGCGATCGGCCAAAAAAGGCCCGGAATTTTGGAATCGATTGAAGCCATGGATGGAGTGGATAAAGTCATTCCAATTTTGCAACCTTTCAAATTGGCCAGCAGAGAGTTTAAAAAAGAAACCAGTGAGGTTAAAGTAGATAATGTAGTATTCGGCGGAAGCAAGCTGATAATCATCGCCGGTCCGTGTGCCGTAGAAAATGAAGCGCAAATGATGGACACCGCTCGGGCGGTTAAAAAAGCCGGCGCCTCAATGCTCAGAGGCGGAGCCTTTAAACCGCGCACCTCTCCCTATGCTTTTCAGGGTTTGGAAGAAGACGGCTTAAAGATATTGGAAAACGTTCGTAATGAAGTTGGGATTCCTTTCGTGACGGAAGTGGTCAATCCCAGGGACGTTGATTTGGTAGCCCGTTATGCCGATATGTTTCAAATCGGCGCCCGTAATATGCAAAATTTTACCTTGCTTAAAGAGGTCGGTAAAACCAAGAAACCGGTTATTTTAAAGCGGGGATTGGCTGCTACCATCGAAGAATGGTTAATGGCCGCGGAGTATGTATTAAGTGAAGGGAATTTTCAAGTGGTCCTCTGCGAACGCGGGATCCGGACTTATGAGACCTCAACCCGGAATACTCTGGATTTAAGTGCGATTCCTTCAATACAACGCTTGAGCCATCTTCCGGTCCTGGCTGATCCCAGTCATGGAACAGGGAAACGTCATTTGGTAGCGCCGCTATCGAGAGCCGCTGTTGCAGCTGGGGCTGATGGATTATTAATCGAGGTTCATCCGGATCCGGAATCAGCCCTTTCCGATGGTCCCCAGTCATTAAATTTCACCGAATTTGAAGCTTTATTGGCGGAGATTAGTCCGGTCGCTACCGCTGTTGGACGTGGAATTTAAATGGCTGTCGATAATAAGCTGAATATCGCGATTTTAGGCTTGGGTTTAATGGGTGGCTCTCTGGGTTTGGCTTTGGTTAGGGCCGGTTATAGAGTATCCGGTTGGGACCAAAACCCGGAAATAATTGACGAAGCTTATCAAACAGGGGCCATCAATCAGGCATCTAAAGATTTAAAGGATGTTGTTTGTCAGGCTTCCGTGGTATTTATCGCTACTCCGGTTGATTCAATCGTGGCAACAATTCAGAAATGCCTTCCTTATGTAAGGCCAGGGACCATTTTTTCCGATCTTGGGAGTATCAAAAAAAACATCCTTGAAGCAGTCTTTCAATTTTTACCATCATTCCAACACTTCGTAGCCGGTCATCCAATGACCGGCTCGGAGCAACATGGACTAAGCGCTGCTGACCCTTTTCTATTTCAAAATGCCGCTTATCTTATCATTGAAGATCCACGTACTTCTTCAAAAGCGGCGGATTTAATAGTTGAATTGGTTGAAAGTGTCGGTGCGCAAATAATAAAATTAACCGCCGACGAACATGATCGGATCGTAGCGACGGTTTCACATTTACCGCATCTTATTGCGGCTACTTTAGCAAAAACCGCGGGTGATGCCGAAAAAGTCTTTCCTGGAACACTTGGCTTGGCGGCTGGCGGCTTCCGGGATACAACCAGGATAGCGTTGGGATCTCCGGAAGTATGGCGTGGAATAATCCATGGAAACCTTGAACAAGTATTAAAAGCCATAGAAGCTTTCCAAGAAGAATTAATCCTTTTAAAAGAAGTTTTAACCACCGGAGAACCATCTCAATTAGAACATTTTCTAATACAGGCTCGGGAAACGCGAATGCAAATCCCCGCCAAAAACAAAGGTTTTTTAAGTTTGTTGCACGAGATGGTTGTAACCATTGAGGATCGTCCCGGAACAATCGTGAATGTTTTAAGGTTTCTGGCAGATGCGGGGTTAAATATTAAAGATATTGAAATTCTTAGAGTTAGAGAAGGTACCGGAGGTACTCTTAGATTGGCTTTAGAGAGTGACGAAGCAGTCAACCGGGGTGTTAAAGTTTTGGAAACACACGGGTTTATGGTTAAAAAAAGGTAATTTGAATATGTCTCAAGCATGAGTTTCAAGTGAAAAGCAGACAATAACCTTAACCTAATATTATTATCTGGAGCTATCAAAAATGGGCTATGATTTACACACCCATTCAACATATTCCGACGGTAGTCTAAAACCCCAAGAATTAATTCAAAAAGCGGTAAAAAGCGGGTTGGACGGTATAGCCCTCACTGACCATGATACTGTTTCGGGGATTGAGGAAGCGGTGGATGAGTCAGTTAAATACCAATTTACTTTTTTGCCTGGGATAGAGTTAACAACTGATTTTGGGGACCTTGAAGTCCATATTTTAGGTTATAATTTGGACTATCATAATCCGGTCTTACTTCGTAAATTAGATCTGATTTTGGAGTCAAGAGACGAAAGAGCCCGCTTAATAATTAAAAAATTGAATAAAGCTAGAATTCCGTTATCGTGGGAAAAAGTTAAAGCCGAGACCACCAGTAGATTTATTGGTAGAGCCCATATTTATAGGGCCCTTCAAGTATCAGGTCTGATCTCAATGAGTCATGGAAGAGAAGCATTCGGTTATTATCTCGGAAAAAGCGGACTCGCTTATGTACCCCATCGGGAGATTGAAACTTTTGAGGCGATAGCCTTAGTCATTGAGACGGGCGGAGTCCCAGTTTTAGCCCATCCGGGAAGAATGGCTGACGATCAATTAATCGCTAAATTAGTAAAAAAGGGGCTCCAAGGTATAGAGGCTTATTATCCTACTCATACCTCGGAACAAACCGACCGTTATCTTAAATTGGCTGCCAAATATGGGCTAATTGTCACCGGCGGTTCTGACTATCATGGGGCCTTTAGTCAAAGTAAACTTGGTGATGGACAAGTAAAAGACATTATGAATTGGTTTCACCCAAAAATTTCAATTAAAAATCTTTAATTGCCTATTTACAGATAGGATTTTTTTCGGTATACTATTAAATGCGTCGTCAAACACGCGGGCGATTAGCTCAGCTGGTGAGAGCACCTGCCTTACAAGCAGGGGGTCGTAGGTTCGAATCCTACATCGCCCACCAATACAGTAAACAGTGCTCAGTAACAGTATTGAAAATAGATAACTGATAAATGATCACTGATAACTGAAAAACGCGGAGCCGTGGTGTAGTCGGTTAACATGCCAGCCTGTCACGCTGGAGACCGTGGGTTCGAGTCCCATCGGCTCCGCCAAATAAAATTCATTAAAAAGTTAATTATATGGCTTGACCTTTTTGTGAATATAAATTATAATTTAGAACTGACGCCACGATAGCTCAGTTGGTAGAGCAGAGGACTGAAAATCCTCGTGTCGCTGGTTCGATTCCGGCTCGTGGCACCATTAGAAAGAAGGAGCGAATAATATTCGCCCGTACCAAAAGTAAATGCGGAAGTAGCTCAGTGGTAGAGCATCGCCTTGCCAAGGCGAGGGTCGCGAGTTCGAATCTCGTTTTCCGCTCCAAAAGTTAAATAAGCAATCATAAATATAGATGACCCTCTTTGAGGGTCAAAGTTTACTAAAGACACGTATATTAAAGTATACCGCAAGGTTGATTTGGCGGCATAGCCAAGCGGTAAGGCAGAGGTCTGCAAAACCTTTATTCCCCAGTTCAAATCTGGGTGCCGCCTCCAAAAAAGTTTATAAATTTTGCCGAAGTGGCGGAACTGGCAGACGCAAGGGACTTAAAATCCCTCGGTTGCAAGACCGTGCCGGTTCGAGTCCGGCCTTCGGCACCAATTATAAAAAACCGACCAAAGTCGGTTTTTTGCTTTCTTAGACCGAAATCAGAATCGATGTAGTGAGCCAGGAAGGATGATGAGTCCGGAGGAATTCCGGTCGTATTGTTCAATTTCATATTTTTTTAAAAGATGCTTAAACTAATTAAAATTAAAACGGAGGTTAACCATTTTGGAAAAGAATAAAAACAATACAAAGTATAAAAACCAAAAGTTGGACACATGTAAGGCCGAAGCAGACCATGTAAAGGCCATGATGCTTTTAAATGCAATCCATGAAAATGACCAAAGAGAAAAAGACAGGAATAGTCTTGATAATCAACATTAAAAAAAACCTCATAAGCGAGGTTTTTTTTAATTAATCCTTTTAATCAACTTCAGAAGTGGCGTTTTGTGTAATTCTTTTACTCATATTAATTAAATGCCTTTGTCGTTGGACTAAATATTGACTAATCTTATTTTTGACTTCCTCCGAAGCGGTTTGAAAATCAATGGCTACCCAATAATGGTGGGCATCCTCTTTTTGGATCCGAGTAATTTTACCAATAACTAGTAAAGGTTTATTAACGTTAGGCAACATAATTTTACCAGTCAAACTATGATTTAGTTTTAAGGAGGGACTGGTTTTGACCAAGGCTAATAAACCGTTTATAGATAGATTACGTATTTCTCCCTTTTTCTCTTTTAAATTATCATAGTAACTAAAAGGTAAAACAACATCTAAGCGTAGGGAACTTCGGCGTGTTGAATGGTCAACCTCTGTCGGGCGTTTAACCACTACAATTGGCAGTTCTCCTTCTTTAACTTCTATTAACTCTGTTAAAAGCCGGTATTCGTGACCGTCTTCTTCATCACGGCTCATCAACTTTATCTTGGAACCAGGAAGAAGTTGATATATTAAAGGATCAGTTTCTTTGAGTAACAAAGACAGATGGTCTTCGTTGACGCTTCTAATAATATAAGTATGAACTGACCCTTTTAAGCCATTTCCCGAATACTTAAATAAGATACTTTTTCCCGGCTGTAAGAGTCTGTCCAGCAAGTCCAAGTTAGATACCCCTTTCATTTACAAATAGCTTCCATAATGTAGACTTAAGAATGTAAAATTTGAATAAAAAATTTACTTCATCTCATTATAATTTTATTTTAACATAATCTGTTCTTCGGTAATAGAACCTTAATATTTAATAGGTCTCTAGTCCTGTTGCGTTAATCCAAATTATACCACTGAATTGTTAAAAATATTAGACTATTACTCTAAAATATTTGATAATAACCGATAATTTAATTAATTAATATAAAAAATTATTGCTTCCAATTTTGAAGAGGTGATCTGTTTGAAAGAAAAATCTCAAAATTTACCCGGAATTCCAAATAACCAAAGTCAGGTCTGTAAAGTCGAATTTCATTCACGCCACCATAAGTTGGTGGTACGGGATATAAAAACTGGGAAGTATGTTAAAAAACCAAATAAACATTGAACATTTTAAATTATTATTGTTGTGGATTTATCCGCATGAAAAGACCGGTTTAAGGTATACTAAATTACTAAGGAGGTATCTATTTGAAAAACAATGAAATATATACCGGAGAGTCTCCTTATGAACCGGTCCCGGACAATCCTCATGAACCTGCTTTAGAGCAGCCGATGCGGCAAAGCCCTAGAAAACAAAAGATGGTTTTGCAAAATCTAAAATCAATTGGCCAACTTTCAACAGTCGCTCCTGTCGAAAGCAAAACTCATACCATGATTATCGTTGGACAGATTGAAGGCCATCAAATTCTCCCTCCTAAAAACAAGACCACTAAATATGAACATATTATACCCCAACTGGTTGCTATTGAACAAAATCCTAATATTAAAGGGTTATTGGTTATTTTAAATACTGTGGGTGGGGATGTTGAAGCTGGGCTTGCAATCGCGGAAATGTTAGAAAGCTTATCCAAAGCTACTGTTTCTCTCGTATTAGGAGGCGGTCATTCGATAGGGGTTCCTATTGCCGTTTCGACTGATTATAGTTTTATTGCTGAAACCGCTACAATGACTATCCATCCATTAAGATTGACCGGTTTGGTGATAGGGGTTCCTCAAACATATGAATATCTCGACAAAATGCAGGATCGAGTCATTAAGTTTGTTACTAGTCATTCAAGAATTTCAGAGGAAAAGTTTAGGGAGTTAATGTTTAGGACCGGAGATCTGGTTAGAGATATCGGAACAGTTTTAGTGGGTAAAGATGCGGTCGGTTCGGGTTTAATTGATGAAATCGGAGGAATCAGCCATGCCTTAAGAAAACTGGACGAATTAATCGAGCTAAAAAGCCCCACAATCCGAAAGGAGCCCCAATAATGCTGTTATATACGGTTATTCCAATTGAGTCGATCTTTGATTCCGATAGTAATAATGAAAGTCCTCCGGACGAGGTGGAAATAGATCAAGGACGGACAAGTTTGTTAGCCCAATCGCTTCCGGGAGGACAGTATAAAATTACTCGAATCATCAGTACTGATCCTCAAGATTACCTAAAACCGGAATGGCAACCAGGAACAATAATGTTTTCTTTATAACCCCTTCAAAAGGGGTTTTGTTTTATTAAGTTTTAATGATATAATGAAAAACATTAGCCGATTCATAGTTTGGTGTATATTATTTAAGGCAGGAAATTAATAGAATTCAGGAGAATTATTCTATTGTATTTCATAACATACTAATTTAATTTTTTAGGAGGAAGACCATTTTGTCATCTGTAGTTGAAGGTTCAATTATCCTAATTGGAGCACTAGGACTTTTTTTATATTCCGTATATCGATTTGGTGATGGTGTTCAGAAAATGGCCGGTGAAAAAATTAGAGCCATTTTAGAAAATCAATCACGTCAACCAATTTCTAGCATGTTAACAGGGTTTACTATGGCGGCCGCACTACAGAGTAACTCTTTAACTTTTGGAATGGTTTCAAGTTTAATGAATGCCGGGTTGTTAGGCCTTTTCCCAGCATTATGGATTATGATTGGCGTTAACTTCGGAATGACTATTAATGCCCAGTTAATGTCCATTAATGTAGGTGTTATTTTATTTGGGTTACTTTTTGGCGGTTACTTGATGTATTTTTATAGCAAACATCGAAACATGCATTATCTGGGACAAGTTATTTTTAGTTTGGCCTTAATGTATTTGGGGTTTTTATTTTTTCATCAATCGTTTCAAAAAATAGTAGTCCATCCGCCAACTGCCTTATTTATAAAAAATATTTTTATAAAACCCTGGTATGGCTTTTTATTAGGGCTAAGCTTAGCGGCGCTATTTCGAAGCAGTAATACAATGGTAGCTTTAACTCAGGCAATAGTAGGAGTTGAATTAGGATTAAGCGCACCGCTATTTTTAAGTGGGGCAATTGCAGTGATCATCGGTGCTAATGTAGGGACTACAATTATTAATATGCTAATCGGTTTGGACCGGCTACCAACTGTTAGAAAAGCTAATTGGTCGCATTTTTCATTTAATTTTATTACCGGATTACTTTGGATTGCATTATTACCTTTTGCTTATCAAATGGTTTATCAAGTCAGTCACAATTTAAGTTTATTTTTTCAATGGTTTCAAGCTTCGGTTTTTCAATGGTCCAGTTTACCAAATTCGGTTTCAGATCGTTGGTTTAATGTTTGGCAATTAGCGATGGCTCATTCAATTTTTAATATGTCGGTTGTTGCTATTTGGTTTCCAATAACTATTATTATTTCTAAGTTGAGCGTTAAATCTAAAACGGAAAAACCGAAGATTGGTTCTAATGAAAAAACTTTTTTGGATCGCCGCGCTTTACAAAGCCCAGCCTTAGCACTAATACTAGCTTCACATGAAATTAATCAAATGGCTTCTTTGACCCAAGAAATGTTAAAAATGGCACGGCAGGCCTTCCTTAAGAATCAACTTCACTTATTGGACAGTATTGAAAGAAATGAAGTAATTGTTGACGATCTTCAAGAACAAATTACTTTTTATCTATCGGCGCTTTTATCACAAAATTCTTTAACAGAAGCCCAATCTCACCGATTAGCAAATATGTTGCATATTGTAGTTGATGTCGAAAGAGTCGGTGACCATGCTACAAATATTGGGCGACTGGCGGATAAAAAACATCAGGAACAGTTACCTTTTTCGGAAATAGCTTTAAACGAGATTGAACTGTTCTTCGGTAAAGCTACTGACTTATATAACAAAGCATGTCAAAGCTTGCATGAGAATAACTTGGAGTTAGCAAAACAAATAAAGTCAAGGGAAGAAAATATTGATAAACTCGAAGAGGAACTCCGTCAAAACCATATTCACCGTTTGAATTTAGGTAAATGCTGGCCAGGCTCCGGAGTTATCTATGTAGAACTCTTAAGTAACTTGTTGCGAATTTCTTCTCATTCGGCTAATATCGCTATAAAAGTTCTTGAAGAGGGTGAAACCGGATGAAACGTAACGTGCATCAAATTGATGAAGAACCGGTTATTTCCGCCAAAGATGAACGTGGTGTTTCCCAACAGGTTGAAATAACCGGAGTTCTTTTTATTGGTTTAGCTATATTGTCTATGGTAGCTATCTTTTGGGACGGCGCCGGTTTTGTTGGAGAAATCTTAAAACAAGCCCTTTTTTTTCTTTTTGGAGAACGGGGTTCTATTATCCCTTTAATTTTTTTAGGAATTATCGGTTGGACAATGTTATGTTGGGTGCCTGAACGTAGAATGACAAAACAGTTTATTGCTCTTTCAATGCTTTTTTTATGGGCTTTGGTGATTATGCATATCTTCAGCGGGGTGGAACTAACTAAGGAAAATTGGAATTCTGCTAATGAAGGAGCAGGGATTATCGGACATGCTTTAGCTTTATATTCGGTCTTATGGTTCGGAAAAATGGGGACCGTAGTATTATTGTTTATTTGGTTGGCTGTATCAACGATTCTTGCTATAAATCGGCCTTTAATTATGATTTTTTCAGGTCTTTTTTCCAAACCAACTAAGGATACGGACCAAAATATTAAATCTTCGTTACCCACTCCATTTATTGTTCCAAAAAATGAATCGGTTTCGGTTATTAAAAATTTGGCCTCACTCGATCCGGAACGTGAAAAAGAACTTCCCAAAGGAACGCCCTTGCCGGCAAAGGAGCGTCAATCCAATAAAATACTGGCATCCTTACAGAGCATGCTTAAGGAAAAAGAAAAAGCCAAAGAAAAACCGGAAATCAAGAAGGACAGTAACCATCCCTCGGGAAGTTTGTATCGCACTATACCTCCCGGTTCTTATCAATTACCAAATATTGAATTAGCCAGTGTACCCGGGGCAATTAATAAAAAGAACATTCGAGCGGTTGATCAGTCGCGTCAATTAGAAGAGACTCTGGCTCACTTTGGAATTAAGGCCCAAGTGATTGAAGTGCATCACGGACCGGTAATCACCCGTTATGATCTCCAACCTGCGCCCGGAGTAAAGGTAAGTCGAATTGTTAACTTAATAGATGACTTAGCCTTATCATTGGCAGCAAAAGGGTTACGACTTGAAGCGCCAATCCCGGGTAAATCTGCTATTGGTGTTGAAGTACCCAATCATGAGACACAAATTGTAACATTTAGAGAAATTTTGGATTCTAAGGTATTTTGGAATTCCGGTAAACTAAGTTTCGGACTTGGCATGGATATCGCCGGTGAGGCTGTAGTGGCAGACCTTCAAAAGATGCCCCACTTATTAATTGCAGGTGCGACCGGTTCCGGAAAAAGTGTTTGTGTAAATACCTTGATTATGAGCATTCTCTTTAAATCACTTCCCAATGAAGTAAAGTTTATCATGATTGATCCAAAAATGGTTGAACTGTCAATGTATAACGGGATTCCACATTTAATGTCGCCTGTAGTAACCGAAGCTAAAAAAGCATCAGGGGTCCTAAAAGTAGTAGTTAATGAGATGGAACGCCGTTATAAATTATTTGCCGAAGCCCGGGTGCGGGATCTGGCAAAATATAATGCTCTACCGGAGATTGAAAAATTACCATTTATAGTTGTACTTATTGATGAATTAGCTGATTTGATGATGATTGCTCCTGTTGAAGTAGAAGATTCCATTTGCCGTTTGGCTCAAATGGCCCGGGCTACTGGAATTCATTTGGTAGTAGCCACGCAAAGACCTTCGGTAGATGTTATTACCGGTTTGATTAAGGCAAATATTCCATCTCGAATAGCTTTTGCCGTATCTTCACAAGTTGATTCAAGAACTATCCTTGATTCGGCTGGAGCTGAACGTTTATTGGGACGTGGGGATATGTTATATGCTCCTGTTGGTTCCATGAAACCTTTGAGAGTACAAGGTGCTTTAGTGACTGAAAAAGAAATCGAAGCTGTGATTAAACATTGGAAAGCTCAAGGACAGCCAAAGTATCAGGAACAGTTTATTAATATCCCCGAGACTAAAGATCGGGAAATGATGGAAGAAACTGACGAGCTATTCTGGGATGCGGTTCGTATTGTAGTTGAGTATGGACAAGCTTCCGCATCAGTACTCCAACGCCGCTTAAGAGTCGGCTATACCAGGGCTGCTAGGTTGGTAGATATGATGGAATCAAAAGGAATGATCGGACCATATGAAGGGAGTAAACCTCGTGAAGTCTTTATTACAGCCCGGCAGTTGGAAGAATTAAAAAGAAAAGGAGATACTGAGTAATTTTTATTTTAGCAGAAGGAACTGCGCAAATTTGCTAGAATAAGTACTTTAGATATTTTCGTCTGGGTGAATAAACTAAAAATGAAAGTTTGGCCCTTATAATAGATAAAATGGGGTGGTTTTTTTGAAAGAAATCGGTGACATCTTAAAACGGGCACGACAAGAAAAAGGGTTTAGTTTAAAAGATATCCAAGAGGTCACCAAAATTCGTTTGCGCTACTTGGAAGCGATCGATGAGGGGGATTTTGAGGCTATTCCGGGAGAAGTATATCGAAAGGGATTCCTGGTTAACTACGCCAATGTTGTAGGATTAGATGGTCAAGAAATATTACAAAAATATCACAATTTAAAATCTGCCCAAGAAGAGCAAATTCGCCAAGAACAACTCTTGATGGAGCAAGAAGAAACCGAATCCCCTAAAAAAAATATTAATAATGAATGGTTAAAAGGGATATATCTTGGAGTAGCTGGAGCTTTAGCCATTGTATTACTGATTAGTTTCTTTTTAATCCCTTCATTACACAAATTAAAAACCGAAGATGCAATTAAACCGGTTGAATTAGAAAACAATCATGAATCAGCGGATTATAACCAGACTCTCTTTCCGGCGCCGATTACTATTACCGCTGAATTTAAACAACGTGTATGGGTCCAGGTTGAAGCCGACGGTGAATCTATTTTTATGCGGGACGGAAGAACCTTTGATCCTACGGAACCGGTACAAGTATGGACTGCTCAACAGGAGATGCAGATTAAAATGGGGAATCCAGCCGGTGTCGAACTTACGTTTAATGGTAAGAAACTTGGCCCGTTGGGACCGGCAGGCATTGTCAAGACTGTTAAATTTAAACCCGATGGCTTGGTGGCGCCGTGAGGCGCTTTTTTCTTCGCTCAATTATTTATGGCCTTATAAAAATCCGATCATTATCTCAAAATAATTAGTATTGTAGATTCAATTATTTAATGAGGGTAGACCTTGAATCTAAATCGTAATAGTGAAATTTTTCAGGAAATTAAAGAAAAGAATGACATAGTTTCAGTAATTTCTGAATATGTCAGTTTAAAACAGTCCGGAAGATCCTTGCTTGGTCTCTGTCCTTTTCATAATGAAAAAACAGCTTCTTTTAATGTTAACCAAAATAAACAGTTTTTCTATTGTTTTGGTTGTGGTGCCGGTGGAGATGTTTTTAGTTTTATCATGAAAATAGAAAATTTAGGATTCATCGATGCAGCGCGAAGGTTAGCCGAACGTGCGGGAATACCCTGGCCGGAATTGCTCAAGGATACGGAGGTGGATCGCCGAAAGGACGGCTATTATAAAATAAATCAGTTGGCGGCTGCTTTGTACTCCCAATATTTACTAAAGACTGATTCCGGGAACCAAGCTCGTATTTATTTGGGTAAACGGGGAATAAATGTTGAACTTTGGCAAAAGTTCAATTTGGGTTATGCTCCTATGTCATGGCACAATTTAACTGAAATAATACGTAAAAAAGGCTTCCCCCTTCAGCAAGCGGAAGAGTTAGGCCTAATCGCAATGGGGGAAAATGGATTTTACGACCGTTTTCGAGACCGAATCATTTTTCCAATTACCGACTCTCAAGGGAAAATCGTGGGGTTCGGAGGTCGGATAATGGAACAAGGAGAACCTAAATATTTAAATTCACCTGAGAATATTCTTTTTCATAAGGGGCGTTTTTTGTATGGTTTGTCCTGTGCTAAAGATACGATTCGGCGAACTAAAAGGGCAATCATAGTCGAAGGTTATATGGATGTAATTCAAGCCCATCAAGGAGGTTTTACTGAAACGGTTGCTTCACTTGGAACCTCTTTAACAAGAGAACAGGCCAAACTGATTAAGCGTTTCGCATCCGAAGTAATCTTAGCATATGATGCCGATGCTGCCGGCCAAAACGCTACTCTACGAGGAATGGAAATACTTCAGGAAGCCGGCCTTACGGTGCGGGTGTTAAATTTACCGACCGGATACGATCCTGACTTATATATAAAAGAAAAAGGCGCGGCCCAATTTGAAAAAATGATTGAAAACGCACCGGGTCTAATGGATTTTAAAATAGGGCTGATATTTAAAAAATATGATCTAAACTCTTTTCAAGGAAAGTCTTTAGCATTGGAAGAATTATTACCTAGTCTTTCCGGCGTTGAAAGCATAGTAGCCCGGGAACATTATATTAGACAAATTGCCCGTGAAACCGGTTTTTCGGAAAGCGCAATTCAATTGGAATTGGGTAAATGGCAGAAACATAACAGGAAAAATTCGCCGTTTCTGGATAGGAAATCAGAGACTAGTTATACTAATCAAATAAACCCTAAAGCTAGTGATAATAATATCGGAGAGGCACCGAAAGAACTTTCTCCATTAGAAAAGGCTATTTTTGAGGCCGAAAAGGAACTTTTACAATCATCATTGCAGGAATATGATAAATTGAAGCGAATTAAAGAAGAATTGAAACCGGAAGATTTTAGATTTGAGATTTGGCGTAATTTGTTCATTCAGATTAAAGAAATGGATTTTTTGACCGATAATATTGAAGCGGTCATAAATGAACTAGGGAATAGCGGTCGTGAAATCGCAGCCTCCTTGATGGCTGAACGCGAAGTAAAAAAAATAACTACTGATTTTAATCAAATATTCAATTATTTACAAATGCTCCACCTTAAAGAAAGAATCGAATCTTTAACTTTGCAGATTACTACTGGCCGAAATCAATCCGGCCAGGTGTTATTAGAAGATGAAACTAAAAATTTAATGGCACAAATTACTGAATTAAATCGTATCTTAAAAAAAGACTACCCTCAGTTTTCGGGTTTATAATATTAGAGATTTTATTAGATAACAGTCTTTCATTCCCAGGAAGGATGGTAAATCGACATTGAGTAAAGAAAAAACCTTGCCAAACATGGAGAACATAAAAGAATTAATTCAAAAAGGCAAGCGTCAAGGGATAATATCATATCGTGATATAATGGATGCTTTTGAACAGGTTGAACTATCTCCGGAACAAATAGATGATATCTATGAAACCTTGTCCAATCAAGGGATTGAGATTTTACCGGAAACTACCGGAGAAACAAATGAAGATGATCAAGACCAAGACCAAGACCATTTTCAACCTGATGAAGAGGAAGTTGAAATTGACTTGACTGTCCCGGAAGGTATCTCCCTTGATGATCCGGTCCGAATGTATTTAAAGGAAATTGGAAGGGTACCGCTTCTTTTAGCCAATGAAGAGGTCGAATTGGCTAGAAAAGTTGAGGATGGAGACGAGACAGCCAAACGTCGCTTAGCTGAGGCCAACCTTCGTTTGGTAGTTAGTATCGCTAAACGTTATGTGGGACGCGGAATGCTCTTTTTAGATTTGATTCAAGAGGGTAATCTTGGGCTAATTAAAGCTGTAGAAAAATTTGATTATCGGAAAGGATTTAAATTTAGTACCTATGCGACCTGGTGGATTAGGCAGGCTATAACCAGAGCTATCGCCGATCAAGCTAGAACAATTCGAATCCCAGTGCATATGGTGGAGACTATTAATAAATTAATCAGGGTTTCCAGGCAACTTTTGCAAGCTTTGGGACGAGAGCCTTCGGCGGAAGAAATTGCCGAAGAAATGGAAATGAGTCCCGAACGGGTCCGGGAAATCATCAAAATTGCTCAAGAACCGGTTTCCTTAGAGACACCAATTGGAGAAGAGGAAGATAGTCACTTAGGAGACTTTATCGAAGATCAGGATGCACCGGCACCGGCTGAGGCAGCTTCTTTCCGTCTATTAAAAGAACAGTTGGAAGATGTTTTAAATACCCTAACCCCTAGAGAAGAAAAAGTATTGCGTCTTCGTTTCGGACTGGATGATGGTCGGGCTCGTACCTTAGAAGAAGTGGGACAAATCTTTAATGTTACTCGCGAACGGATTCGTCAAATCGAAGCTAAAGCGTTGCGGAAATTACGCCATCCCAGCCGCAGCAAAAAGCTTAAAGATTTCTTGGATTAAAAACTTTTATCAAATAAACGAAAGGCGTTTAAAACGCCCCTTTTATTTTTAAGCTTTACGGTTGATGTTTTTGAAAAAAAGTTGTATAATATTTTATGTTCCTTTTTTGGGTCCATAGCTCAGGGGTAGAGCAGTCGGCTCATAACCGATCGGTCCTTGGTTCGATCCCAAGTGGGCCCACCATTATTAGATTTATATTTAAAGTGAGGCACTAGATGTCGTCACTTTTTTTATTTTATTTAATACCCCCGAATTTCATGTCACCTTCAATTCAGAACTATATATAGGGTCTTCCTATTATGTATTTACTTGACTACTCTCATTATGTATAAACTATTCATAGTTGTATTCTAATTTTGTTTAAAATTGGTATTTTAGTTATCTGGGTTATAGTTATTGCTGAGTTTAGGGTTTATTTGATTTTAAAAAAGTTTTCAAAAGGGTTTATGCCGAATAAAAATATATGGTCTGGGGAGGATTTCAGTTGATAAAAACGAAATAGTAATATTTGTTTGACATTTCAAAAAGGCATAGTATCTTATTTAACCTGGAGGAGTAAGTATTTGCCAGTCTTAACTCAGATTATAAATGCAATCGCTAAATTGGCCCCATGGGATTTGGCGGAATCCTGGGACCAGGTTGGGTTGCAAATCGGCGATAAGAATAAAACAGTTAATAAAATTTTAGTGTCTTTAGATTTTAACCAAAGGACCTTGGAGGAAGGGTTAGATCATAAGGTAGATGGTTTTATTGTCCATCACCCACTCATCTTTAAGCCTGTTAAACGAATTATCTATGAAAATGAAGTTGAAAAACTAATAATTGCTCTTTTAAAGCATGACCTATTTTTGATTGCAGCCCACACTAATATTGATAAATCAAAACAAGGAATTAATCAATATTTGGCTGAGCGGTTTAACCTTGAAAACATTATAACGCTTGAATCAGTCGAATCTTACGTTTATAAAGTGATTGTTTTTATTCCCGAGGCTTACTTGGAAAAGGTAAGGAATGCTATGTCTCAAGCCGGAGCAGGAATTATCGGCGCTTATCAAAAATGTTCATTTGAGTCTTCGGGAGTTGGAACATTTGAACCGGATAACTCCGCCAATCCTTTTATCGGGACTCCCGGGATTTTTGAAAGGACATCCGAAGTCCGCCTAGAGATGGTTACGGAAAAAAGTCAACTTGCTATGGTTATTCAAGCAATTTATGAAAATCATCCATATCAGGAACCGGCGTTTGATATATACCCACTGATTAATCCTTCATCACACGGGATGGGAAGAATCGGCAATTTGAAATATCCTGCAACTTTAGAAGAATTTAGCCGTTTAGTTAAAAAAGAATTATCTTGTAAAGATATCCGGGTCTCCGGAGACCTTTCCCGCCCGATTAAACGGGTAGCCCTTTGTTCCGGAAGTGGTGGTAATCTTCTCAATAAAGCAATTGGTCAACATGCTGATTTATATCTAACCGGTGAACTTAACTATCATGATTTTATCGCCGCTCGTGAAAACGGCTTGGCGGTAATTGCTGCTGGACACGGAAGTACTGAATATTGTTTTGCTCATTTGATAGCTAGTTTTTTAAATAATATTTTCAAATCTGAAGAGAAATTCGAGGTGATAAAAGGTAAAAGTCAGGAGGAACCATACTTAACCTTATAAGGAGGTTGCCACTTGTGAATAAAAAATGTGAATTGTGTGGTAAAATTATTCCTAAGGAAAGGATGGAAGCATTACCCGACACCAAGAGATGCGTTGAATGCTCCCGACAAAGAGGTTCCGATTTTTTCGCCAAACGGACCGATGTAGGGATGGATATCGATACTTATAAGGATTTGCTAGGAGCAACTCGAAGTTAGGAGAAATAATGGCTTATCTTCCTATTTTATTTAGAATTCAAGAGATTAATAACCGGCAAAGGACTTTAAGAAAATCTGTCGTTGAAACAGAACAAAATTCGGTCTTAATTAAGTTAAAAGCTGAACAAGCAGAGTATCGTAATAAATTAGCTTCTATTGCTCAAAAACAAGATTCGGTCCGAAAAAGACAGCAACAACTTGATTTGGAGTTAAAGTCCTGTCTGGATAAGATACAACAAGAGGAGTCTAAGCTTTATGGCGGTTCAGTAGTTAATTCTCGTGAATTGGAACAAATCCAATTAAAAGCTGCTGAATACTCCAATTTAAAAACAAAAATTGAAGAAACCATTCTGCGTTTAATGGAGGAAGAAGAGAAGTTAACCAAATTGAAGGATCAAATTATCATAGCAGACAAAACTTCCAACCAACAATTAACATCTCTTGAAGGGCAAATAAAGCAGAAAATTTTTGAATTTAACTTGGAATTAACCGAACTAGAATCTGAGCTTAATGAATTAACACCTTTGGTATTAGAGGAATGGTTAAATAAGTTGAATAAAATCGCCGGTTCTCATAATGGTGTTGGGATTGCTCAAATTAAGGCTGGTTGCTGTGGCGCTTGTCATGTGAGTTTATCCGATTCGTTACTCCAAAAAGCAAAACGGGGTGAGGACCAAATCCTTTTGTGTGAGAATTGTGGCAGGATAATTTTTTATTAATGTTTGTGTGATCGTATTTATTTCTATTTTTAAACGAATATTTGACATAAAAGATTTGATATGCTAAAATTTTTTATGTTATAACTGTCTCGGGTAACCGCGGATCGTTTGATCTGAGGAAAGTCCGAGCTCCATAGGGCAGGATGCTGGATAACATCCAGGGGGGGCGACCTCACGGAAAGTGCCACAGAAAAGGAAACGCTGGTTTTTATATGGAATGGTTTCAAACCATTTCATACTCCCAGCAAAGCTGAAAAGGTGCGGTAAAAGCGCACCAGCGGTCGAGGAATCGATCGGCTTGGAAAACCCCATCCGGAGCAAGGCCAAATAGGGGAGATATAAAGCGGCCCGTTTTTCTCCCGGGTTGGCTGCTGGAGACACCGGGCAACCGGCGTCCAAGATAAATGGTTACCACCCGCAAGGGCACAGAACTCGGCTTATAGAGACAGTTATTTATAACCCATATGAGATAAATATTTGAGACTACGCGGGGCTTCCCCGCTTTTTCTCTTTGCTATAGATTATTGGAGTGAATTAGCTATGAAACAACTAGGCTTTGAATTTATCGAATTTATACATTTTATTGAACCAAATATAGTCAGACAAATAAAACTTGCTAAGGATTGGGATTCACCCCAGTTTCGAGGGTTTTTAATTAATTTGGAAGAACAACTTAAACAAGGTCAAGCGATTCACGATAATCGTAATGCTTTAGTTCGAATTGGCCAAAACGATTTATTAGGCCTTAAACGAGAGATTCTAGTAAAAAAATATAAATTACTCCGCAAATACGACCGTTTTCGTTTTCGTTTTCTACCTTCTAAAGCCTATCGTTCTTTAGAGATAGCCTTATATCTCCTTCAAAACGGTTTAAATACTCCGCGTCCGATTGCAATTGTTGAGGATAGAGGCAAATTTAACCAATTAATTAGTTGTTACTATTTAACTGAATTTTTAGATTGTGACACTTCGTTTTCTCAAGTTATTAAAAAAACAGACGAAAATACGAAAAGAAAGATTATAATCGAAGCAGCGCAAAATATCCGTTTAATGCATGATATAGGGATTATCCATAATGATCTTAATACTACAAACATTCTAATTAAAAGTTTAGATAATAAACCCGAATTTTTTTTTATTGACTTAAATCGGGCTAGAGAGAAAAAGAATATATCTTTAAAGGCCAGAGCTAAGGATCTGGGACGATTAGCTTTGAAGCAACAAGACCAATCTGTTTTTTTTAATAGTTATAACCCTCAAAGTAATAACCGACTAATTAATAATATTCATAAAGCTCTTGCTAGAAGAGGTAAATGGATGGCTTTCAAACGAAAAATACGCCGGTTTAAATCAAAACTATTCATTTTATAATTGGGGTGAGACTAATGAAACGCCGTTTAATTTCTTTAATCTTCTTTGCGCTAATAATCTATTTATTATCTCCCTCGAGTATTTCCGCAAAAAAAAATTTCGTTGATTCCTTATCACTAGGGCTGGAAAAGGAAATTGGCCACATTTCTTACAAACGGATTATCACCGAGAAACAAGTTGTCCAATTACCTCCTGAAAATGAGAAACAGCTCAACTCGATCTTTTCTAAACTAGTAGACCAATCAGGACGAAAAAAAGAAGTTAATTATAGTCTTGCTGTTGTTAAAGATGAAACCATCAATGCTTTTGCTTTACCAGCAGGGTATATTTTTGTCCATACCGGGTTACTTTCATATGCCAAAAGCGACGGAGAATTGGCTGGAGTGCTAGCCCATGAAATAGCTCATGTTGATCAACGGCATAGCATGAAAGCCATTTCCCGAACTATTGGTATGAGTGCATTATTGGGATTGGTTGTTAATAAAAGCAGCGAGAAACGTAAAGAAGAGATTACTAAAATCGGAATGGTAGCGATTAACCTAGCCCAACTCGGGTATAGCCGTGAAGCTGAATATGAAGCTGATGCCTATGGAGTCAAGTTTATGAAGAGGGCGGGATATCCAAAAGAAGAAATCTTAAATTTTTGGAAACGGATGGAAGGACAGTCCGATAGTGGTGAAAGTTCTTCCCTTTTACAGTTATTCTCAACCCATCCGCCTACTAGTGAGCGAATAAAAAGAATTGAAGCCATGTAAAGGCAGACACAGATGATTACGAGTATTTCCAATGATTTAATAAAATTAGTAAAATCACTACATTATAAAAAAGGCCGCCTTCAGGAGAACCTATTTTTAGCGGAGGGAATTCATTTAGTCCAGGAGGTGTTAAATTCCGGTTCAAATATTAAACATTTTTTTTGGTCGGAGAAGCTTACTAGGACAACAGAAGGAAAAGAACTATTAAAAGTTCTTAACATTAACTGTCAGGGTTTTGAAGTATCTGAACCTGTGATGGCTAAAATTTGTGAAACCGAAAACCCTCAAGGAATATTGGCAACACTTACTATTCCTTCTCAGCCGGATTCTATAGGTTTTATCGATTTTAAGCTGGGTTTAATCATAGATGGGCTTCAAGACCCCGGCAATGTTGGCTCTATTATAAGGACCGCTTGGGCGGCCGGATGTGACGGGTTATTACTTACCCCAAACACAGCCGATCCATATCAGGGTAAAGTAGTCCGGGCAAGTATGGGAGGTATTTTTCACCAGCAAATATATCGGGACCTCCAGCCGCATATTATAGCTGAATGGTCGAAACGAAGAGGAATTCAAATATTAGCAGGTGATCCCAAAGGTACTAAATATTGTTTCGAGTTCGATCTTACAAAACCATCACTAATTTTAATTGGCAGCGAAGGTAGTGGTCTTAATCCCGAATGGAACAGTTTAATAATTACTAAAGCTTTAATCCCTCAACCAGGGGGAGCCGAATCCCTTAATGCTTCTGTCTCTGCCGGGGTTTTAATTTATGAAGCTTTGCGTCAACGTTTATTAAAATAAATTCTAATTTTATTCAATTTTTAGACCATTCCGGGCTAAAAAATGTGATAGACCTGGTATTTAATGTACTTTCTTTTGTATATGTGTTCCAAATATTGTTGTAACTTATATTTATCAACACTTGCCAAAGTGAAGCAGCTTTGATATAATAGTTTTAGTAATACGGTGACCGTTTTTCACGACAACAGTCAGTGAATAGGGGTTGATGTTGAAGTGAAGGTGTCGGCTGAGTTTTTTTGGAAAGTATTTGAAAGTACAGGTTCGATCAGCGCCTACTTGGTTTACCGTGAGATACTCAAAGCATCTTTGAGTTAATTTCCAACTAAATACATTAATGTAATGACGGAGTAAAGTACCTTGTCTGGGATGGCTCAGGGAGAAAGGTCTTGATTGAAAACCTTTCCCGGACCGGCGTAGGGAAGTTCCCTCCTGAACTGCAGACTGAACACTCAAGTAGGTCGCGACGGTTCTCCACCGTTATGAGGAGAGGGTATCGGATTTTACATATCCCGTACCTATCAAAGTTTTATTATGGGTGGTACCACGAAACAACCTTTCGTCCCGATGGATGGAAGGTTGTTCTTTTTTTATTCAAGTGTAGGCAAATAATGGATATATAGGATGAAATAATTTCTCAACTAAGATTTTCATCCTTGATGCCGAATGCAAATGCTATCAAATAGGAATTAACTTCTACTTATGTATAGGTTTTATTAACAAGTTTTGAAATAAATATTTGAATATTTTTTACTGGAGGTTTCCTAATAATGAGGCAGGAATTGGAAAGGTTAAAAGCAGAGGCTATCGGCGAAATTTTAACAGCGCAAGATAGTGGCTCCCTCAATGAAATCCGCGTTAAGGTCCTTGGCAAAAAAGGAACTTTAACTGCAATTCTCCGAGGAATGGGTGGGCTGTCGCCTGAGGAACGTCCGATTATAGGCGAATTGGCTAACCGAGTCAGGGAGGAAATCGAAACTGCCTTGGAAGAGCAGGGCCGAATAATAGCCAACCGCGAGCAGAATTTAAGACTTGCCCAAGAAGAAATTGATATCCTCTTACCGGGGCGAAAGCCTAAAGTCGGTCATCCCCATCCATTACAATTGGTTCAGGAACAGATTGAGGATATCTTTTTAGGGATGGGATTCTCTATTGCCGAAGGCCCGGAGATTGAGACCGACTACTATAATTTTGAAGCTTTAAATCTTCCCAAGAATCACCCGGCCCGAGATATGCAAGATTCGCTATATATTACTCCGGAAATTTTGTTACGAACCCAGACTTCTCCAGTACAAGTTAGGACTATGGAAAAGTCATATCCTAATCCTTTTCGAATTATTTCTCCTGGACGAGTCTACCGGCGTGACGCGCTTGATGCTACACATTCACCTATGTTTCATCAGATTGAAGGGATGGTAGTAGATGAAGGGATTACTTTTGGTGACTTAAAAGGAGTATTAACAATATTTGCTAAGAAACTTTTCGGAGAAGACCGGGTTGTTAGATTTAGACCAAGCTTTTTCCCATTTACCGAGCCAAGTGCGGAAATGGATGTTTCTTGTAGTTGTGCCGGAAGAGGATGTCGGATTTGTAAAGGTAGTGGCTGGTTGGAGATTTTAGGATCAGGATCGGTTAATCCGTTGGTACTTAAAATGTCAAATTACGATCCGGACCGGGTTTCCGGTTTCGCTTTTGGAATGGGTGTTGAAAGAATCGCAATGTTAAAATATGGCATAAACGATATCCGGCTTTTTTATGAAAATGATATGCGGTTTTTGTCACAATTTTAGATATTTCGTTCATATCGGCTACTTATGAGCTCTTTTTATTATAAGGAATAACAATAAGTATAATGGAGCTGATGTGGATCGGAAAAGCTTCAATAACATGGTATCTAGGTTGGATGGAGGAGATAATTAAATGCGGGTTTCATATGAGTGGTTGCAAGAATATTTAAAAATTGATTTACCCATCGAAGAACTGGCAGAGAAGATGACAATGTCGGGTATTGCGGTGGAAGAAATTGAAGATATGGCTGCTCCGTATCAAAAGATGGTGGTAGCTAAAGTACTTTCCTTGGAAAAACATGCTCAAGCCGATAATTTGTTAGTAGCCCAACTTGATACCGGTAGTTTCGGTAAAAAGCAAGTGATTACAGCGGCTAAAAATTTAAAACCCGGCGATATAGTACCCTTAGTTTTATCGGGCGCCGTTTTCCCGGATGGGAAGGCGATTAGTGATGTGAATTTTAAAGGAACCGTCTCCGAAGGCATGATGTGTTCCGGAGCGGAACTGGGCTTGGAAAAAGAATCGACCGGAATTTGGGTTTTTGATACTCCTCTTGAGCCGGGGATTTCCGTAGCCGAAGCTTTGGGCAGTAATGATCGTGTATTGGTGCTGGAATTAACCGCCAATCGTTCCGATTGTTTGGGAATGATTAATGTGGCCCGTGAAGTTGCAGCAATACTAGATGTTTCTTTCAATGTCCCAGATCCGGTTTTGAAAGAAGAAGGTCCGTCAATCCAAGAATTAATCGGAGTCAAAATCAAGGATACCGATCTTTGCCAGCGTTATGCCGCTCGAGTAGTAGTAGATATTAGAATTGGTCCTTCCCCGGCTTGGATGCAACGACGCTTAAAAGCGGCTGGTGTACGCCCGATTAATAACATAGTTGACATTACCAACTATGTAATGTTGGAGTATAACCAACCGTTACATGCGTTTGATTTGGATCGCATTTCAGGAGGAGAGGTTATTATTAGGCGCGCCCAAAAAAACGAGAAGTTAATTACTTTGGATGATGTGGAGCGTCAGTTCGATCAGGATAATTTGTTGATTGCCGACCCTAGTGGAGCTTTATGCGTCGCAGGAGTGATGGGTGGTCAATCCAGCGAAGTATCCGAAAAAACCGTTAACTTGCTTCTGGAAGCAGCTTATTTTAATCCGAGTAGTATCCGAAAGACTGCGAAAATGCTTGAGATGCGGACCGAAGCCTCAGTCCGTTTTGAACGGGGAATTGATCCCAATAACACCTTAAATGCTCTAAACCGTGCCGCTCAGTTAATTGAAACATTAAGTTGCGGCAAAGTTGCCCGCGGTTATCGGGATGAATATCCAACCCCAATTATGCCGGTAACGATTAATATTACCAGTAATCGTATCAATTATTTGCTGGGCACCAATTTGAGCAAGGAAGAGATTTGCGGATACCTGTCGAGGGTTTGTTTTGAAGTAAATTCAACCGACGATCAGATTGAGGTAAAAGTTCCGACTTTTCGGCGGGATGTTACCCATATGGCTGATTTGGCTGAAGAAGTCGCCAGATTGCATGGCTATGATAAAATTGCTGTTTCAATTCCTGAAAGCGAACAATTAGGGGAACGGACTCCATTTCAAAAGTTTCAACAGGATTGCCGTAGAATTTTACAAGGCGCCGGCATTTCGGAAGTTATGACTTATAGTTTTTATTCGAAAAATGTACCCGACCAACTAGGCCTTTCTCAAAGTGATCCTTTAAGGAAGATGGTCGAATTAATGATGCCATTAAGCGAAGAACAAGCTGTAATGCGTACCGGTTTAACCCACGGATTATTGTCGGCAATCGCCTTTAACGCCAACCGGCGCCAGACCGACGTGGCATTTTATGAAATTGGCCGGGTATACTTGCCTTCAGGGAATGAATTACCCGATGAACCCCTTTATCTAGGAATAGGCTTAACCGGACGTAAGAACGAAATAAGTTGGAATCAAGTCAAAGATGAATATGATTTTTATGATCTAAAAGGAATATTGGAAATGATTTGGGAACGGTTTGGTTTACCCCAACCTCAATATAACCGCTCCAACCGTCCTTTTCTTCATCCGGGACAGAGCGCCGAAGTGCTGTTGAATGGTAGAAATATCGGCTATTTGGGGCAGGTCCATCCTGATGTTTTAAAACGTTATGACTTGGCGAAAAAGGTGTATTTAATTGAATTGAATCTTTCTATTTTAGCAGAATTGAGTCAAGCTGATATATCTTTTGAGCCTCTGCCAAAATTTCCGGCTGTTCAAAGAGACTTGGCTTTGGTTTTATCTAATAAAATTGAAGCCCAGCAGATAATAGCCAAGCTTAAAGAAGTCAGTGGAGATCTGGCGGAACGGGTCGAATTATTCGATGTTTATCAAGGAGAACAAGTTGGTCCGGGACAACGCAGTTTGGCCTTTAGCATTACCTACCGTTCAAAGGAAAAAACCTTAAATGATTTCGAAGTAAATGAAATACAGGCTAAATTGCTTCAGAAATTGAATGCTGAATTTGGGGCGGCTGTTAGGGGATGAGTAATCGTTAATTCATTTTGTCAAATCACTAAAAGGGATAAAACCGAAAGGGTTTTGTCCCTTTTTTTTATTGAAACGAAGCGAACAAAAGCACGCATCTTGTTAGTAAAACCACTTCTATGTGGATAGTCGTGATTAAACCTCTAAATATATTGTCTCTATTAACCACGAAAAGTTTGCATCAAGTCCAAATCAATTTGCATATATATTAATATTTATTGAGTTATTCAAAATCAGGGGAGGGTTTTAGGTGGGGCAAAAGCAATACCGACCTAAATTCAAATTAATCTCTAGTTGTATAGTATACTTGTTAATAACGATTATATGGTCATTGGTGACTATTAAAACCAATAGTTACGAAAGTCAAAACGGTTATTTTGAAATAAACGCCTTGTTAAAATTTAAAATCCTTTTGCCTGCCGTTGTTTATGGGGGACGATTTTTGCTTTTCGCCAAATATCGCTTAGGTCGTAACAACCTTTGGTTTTTTCCGCTCAGTCTTTTTTTGGTGGGATGGTCTGTTTTCCACAAGTTGACCAGCACAGTGGATGTTGGTTATAGTCTTTTGATTATAACAGATAGCATCATTTGGGCTTTTATTATTAAAGAAATAGCCGAAACCGTTAGGACCATTATCATTTTTTGGAAAGATATTCCTAGAATTAATTATGCGGTATTCATTGAAATTTGGGCTAGAATAGAAAATGACTTAATCAGATTGGGAATTTGGTTAACCATATTAATTGGACTTTGCTTTTATTATCTGGTCAGCTTTTTTATAGTTGATGCCTTGTTCTATAGTTACCTGCTTTTAACACCCTTGTTTGGTTGTGGATTTTTGTTATACGGATTATTATTTACAAAGATTAAAATATGGATCGGCAGCGATCTAGCTGTTATCGACGGTGAATTAGTCGTGCAACTTGATTGGAGATCAGTAAAAGATGATCCGGAATTACCCCAAAGGACTGCCTGGTTTCAATATTTAACTTTAATTCGAAATTACTTAAAAGAACTACAACGCCCGGTATTTTTGTTAAAACCGTTGCTCTTTTATATCGTATTTAGCGTCCTAATCTTAAGCTTACCTTATTTTCTCGGAAGAGTGATTGAGGTATAACTCCTTCAAAAAATGAAGGAGTTTTTATTTTTATCGCTAATTCTACCCTATAGTGATTGTGAATAAGGTGAAAATCTATATTTGGAGTTAGCTGATGATTGAACGGAAAGAGGTTGAAGAAAAAAAGTTTCTTGTAAAAATCATGGGGGACGAATATGTAATCCGTGGTACCGATACTCAGGAGTATGTGGAGCGGATCGTATCTTATGTAGAAGGAATTATTGACGGGATAGGTGATAACCAGAATAAATTGAATAAATGTCAAGTCGCCGTATTAGCAGCCTTAAAAATTGCGGATGAACTCTATAAATTAAGGAAAGAATATCAATATCTGGATGACTTACTAAAAGAGTCCAAGTAGTTTTTTGATCGGGAGGTATTCGGTTGACTTGGTTGGATTGGTTAATTGCCGGGATCTTTTTTTTCTTTGTCATTCGAGGGTATCGGAGAGGTTTTTTACAACAATTTCTTGATTTACTGGGAAGTGTTGTAGCCTTAATTGTCGCATTTTACTTTTATCAACGGGTTGGATCTTATATGGCAAGTTTATTCCGTTTATCGGAACCCTTTGCCAATATGTTGGGATTCATTTTGATCATTGTTTTACTCAGCGGTTCCGTTAGTTTTATCGGGAAACGTTGGAGGGAACATAGTAAAGACGAACCGGTGGCCCTATTTGACTGCAGTATAGGCGCAATTTTAGGTGGTTTGAAGGCTGCGGTAATTTTAATAATGATTCTGTTAATTCTTGTTAGTTTACCTTTTGGTTTTGTTACCGAGCAAATTGAAGACTCCAGTTTTGCCAATGACTTATTACGTTTAGCGCCGCTATTTTACGTGATTCAAAATAAATCCCTTCCTTCAAATTTACCACGGTTGGTTGTATCCCCGGAAGGTTTACAGATGCGAAAAATAACTCCCGGAAATTTGGACAAGGCTACTTGTATTGTTTGTGGCTCAAAAGTCGAATATCGGGGAATACATAGAAAAGGTTTAACAGTACACCCACAGTATTATTGCCCTAAATGCCATCGGACCAGCGACGGTTGCTTGACTTTTGAAGGTTATCATGCAACCCATGGGGTATGTCCTTATGAACGACTGGGAGCGGTGGGGCTTACCGATTGTAAAATCTGGCCCAATCCGGAACCAACTACTGTTAATGGAAAATGCCCCGTCTGCGGAAGAAGTCAATGAAAACATATCAACCGCTTTCTGATTTTTTAGCAATAAATTGATTAGCGAAGGAAAAACTGATAGTTGTAATGAATTAATCAGGAGCGGTTTAATGAACATTATATACATTCTTGGCAGATTTATTTCCATTTATATTGTAGCTTTAATAATCGTCAGATTTATGGGTAAAAGGGCTCTTGGGCAATTGAGCCTCTTTGATCTGGTAATCATGGCGGGAATTGGTGACGTCATAATAGTTGTTGGATTGGAACAACAAGTTTCATTTATTAAAGGTGTTTTAATCTTATTGGTTTTGGGTGGACTTGAGATACTCCTTTCGATGCTTTCATATCGTTCCAAATTAATGGCGGAGCTTCTGGAAGGCAAACCGACTTTATTGGTAAATGACGGTATTATGTTGGAAGAAAATCTGGCTAAGGAACATATTTCTTATTCGGACTTGCGTCAAGAATTACGCCAACAGGGTGTAGTAAGCATTTCACAAGTATCGAAAGCTGTATTGGAGGCCTGCGGCAAGATCAGTGTTATTGTTAAAGATGACGAACGGGAAACTGACGCCAATCGGCAACTACTGAATGAATTAACAGCCATTCAACATGAACTAGCCGAGTTAAAGCAAGCGTTGATACCTAAGGAGAGTTAAAATTGCCGGTTGTGATGATTTTTATCGACGGTTTAGGAATTGGTCCGGATAATCCCGAGAATAACCCGTTATCAAAAGCGTACCTGCCATTTTTGCAAGAAAATTTGCAGGGGACTGTGACTGAAAAAACCATTGGTAATGGCATCTTCAAATCTAATTTGATTGTCAAAGCTATCGACGCTAGATTGGGAGTATCTGGAATCCCTCAAAGCGCTACCGGACAAACCGCACTTTTTACCGGTATTAATGCCGCCCTGTTAACCGGGCGGCATATTAACGGATTCCCTACCAAGGCCTTACGGGAGATTTTAGAGAAGTATAGCATTTTTAAACAAATTAACGAAACCGGAAAAAAAGCAGTTTTTGCCAATACCTTTACTAAAGAATACTTTGAATCTGTCAGGCAAGTACGCTGGCGGTATTCGGCAAGTACCACAGCAGCTTTGGCAGGTAGCTGCCAATTACTGATGGTTGAAGATTTAAACCGAGGATATGCTGTATATCAGGATTTAATCAATGAACAATTACGCCAAAAAAATTACCCGGTTCCATTAATAACTCCGGAGATAGCCGGCGTTAACCTGGTCCGACAAGCTAAGTTAAACGATTTTACACTTTTTGAGTATTTTCAAACCGATCGTTGTGGCCATGCCCAAGATTGGGAATTGGCTTTGGTATTACTGAACCGGTTGGATCGGCTGATAGCTACTGTTGTTGCCGAAATGCCTGCGGATTTTACTTTAATCATTACCAGCGACCATGGGAATATTGAAGATTTGTCGATTAAAACCCATACACTTAATTCAGTACCGCTAATCGTTTTTGGGCCGGGAGTCGAAGTGTTTAACAAAGCATCCTCATTAACTGATGTTTACCCGGCTATTATAAATTTATTGAAAAATTAATTATTAGGATTCGTTTAATGATGGTTCATACCAAATCTGCTCAAAAAATTGAATTATTAGCTCCTGCCGGAGACTGGGAGGCTTTGTTGGCTGCTTTGGCCGCCGGGGCCGACTCTGTCTATCTTGGAGGGAAAGCGTTCAGCGCCCGCCAGTATGCTTCAAACTTCGATCTTGACCGACTTAAACAGGCTACTGAATTACTCCATCTTCACGGGAAAAAGATTTATGTGACCGTTAATACCCTTATTAGTGCTATGGAAATGCCTGAAGCAATCCGTTTTTTGGCAGGTCTATATAATATAGGCGTTGATGCGGTAATCGTTCAAGATTTGGGTTTGATTCGGCTAGCCCGAAAATATCTTCCTGAGTTGGAACTACATGCCAGTACTCAAATGACAATTCATAACACGGCAGGAGCATTATTCCTTAAAAAGCTAGGAATTAAACGGGTGGTTTTAGCTAGAGAATTGACCAAGAGCGAGGTCCAATCCATTAAAGAAGAGAGTGGCTTGGATGTTGAAGTATTTGTTCATGGAGCCCTTTGTATCTGTTATTCCGGGCAATGTTTAATGAGCAGCATGATTGGAGGAAGAAGCGGTAATCGGGGCAGATGCGCCCAACCTTGCCGTTTGGAATATCAGCTTTTTCGGGGTAAAGAACCGATTAAAACAAAGGGGACATTTTTGCTCTCTCCGAAAGATCTGGCATTGGCCGAATTAATTCCCGACTTGTATCAAGCTGGGGTAAGTTCTTTGAAAATTGAGGGACGAATGAAACGGCCGGAATATGTGTATACGGTAGTAAAAATTTACCGGCAGCTGCTTGATAGATATATGGAAAAACCGGAGGATTATCGGATTGAACCACAGGAGATTAGAGAATTAAGTGAGACTTTCAACCGTGGTTTTACCACCGGCTACTTTGGAGGAAACAGGAATCGGGAAATCATCAGCATTACCAGACCTAATAACCGTGGCGTATTTCTAGGGAGAATCACCGGCGTCGAACCAAGGACTGGTATGATTTCAATGCGCTTGGAAACGGATTTGGCCAATGGCGATATGGTGGAGGTTTGGGTAAGTAAGGGTGGTAGAGCTTCCGCCACCATCGACCTAATGCATGACCAAACCGGAAATGTTCTTTACTCAGCAAAACCGGGAGAAATAGTTACTTTTAATGTTGAAGGTAAGGCCTACCCGGGTGACCGAGTTTTCAAAATCGCCAGCGCCCGTTTGCGGAACGAAACCAAGCTAGCGCTAGACCCGGAGAATCCTAGTTTAAAGATTCCTTGTAAAGCAATAATTGCCGGAAGCAATGGTTCACCTCTTGAATTAATATTTGAAGACCGTGCCGGAAACCAGAGTATAGTGAAAAGTACGATCTTTTTACAAGAAGCACGAAACCGTCCCTTAACTACTAACGTAATTCGAGAACAATTGGGGAGATTGGGGAATACCGCTTTTCGTTTGTCCGAAGTCGAAAATAAGCTGGATAGTAATTTGATGCTACCTTTGAGTGAATTAAATGATCTGCGCCGCAAAGCCATTGAGTCTTTATCCGAGAAGTTGCTGAATCCATATCGTCGAAAAAGGGTAGAACCAAGTTTTGATTTCTCCAGGACTAAAGCAAATACCAAAAAAGAAACCAAACTATATCTTAGTGTCTGGGTTGCCGACTTACCCGGAGTTTTTGCAGCAGTTAATAATGGGGCCAACTTGGTTTATGTGGGCGGCGATGAATTGACTGGTTTTCATTGGGATAAGGGAGCTTTATCTCAGGCTTATGATGCCACTCATGTTAAAGGAGCCAAACTAGTAGTCGGATTGCCCCGGATCAACCGGGAAGGACAAAAATCCGAATGGATTTCATACTTTGATAATGTTTTAAAAAGCAAAAATGACGGAATTATGGTTTCGGATCTGGGCTCCTTAGAATTAGCGCTTTCCGAAAGCAATCAGCCACTTTACCTTAATTATACGCTTAATTTTTTCAATCAATGGTCATTTGATTTTTCGATAGGTCAGCGCGTCAAACAGGTTACCCTATCTCCGGAACTTTCGCTGGCTCAAATTTCAGCATTGGTTAGTACTATTTACGATATTGATCCGGCTTTGGAATGTTTGATTCAAGGTCCTTTGGAACTAATGATTTCAGAGTATTGCCCAATCGGCTCGTTAGTGGGGAAGGAAAATGAAAATTGTCATGGATATTGCCGGAATGGCCGTTATTATCTTAAAGACCGGATGCAAATGGATTTTCCGATTTATACCGACCAATTTTGTCGGATGCACCTATTAAATAGTGTTGATCATTGTCTTTATCCAGATTTGGAACGTTTGGCCCAACTGCCGTTAACCATGCGTCTTGAGCTTAAAACTTTTCAAGCGGAAGCGATTGCCTTTTTTGTTGCTAACTATAAACAGAAGTTATCCGGTAAAGGGCAAACCAATGATGAAAAAGTCATTGAGCAATTTCGAAAAATAACAGGACGGGGTATTACTAAAGGCCATTATTTTCGGGGAGTTGAGTGAAGTAATTATTGATAAGTTGAAATAAATTTAGTATTTGCATTCGGTCTTAGGAATGCAAATCTTGAATAGGATATTTACTTCATCTTATATAGTTTACACCATCACAAAATTATGGTAAAATAATTACTAGTTTGGGTTTAAAAGCCCATTGTTTAGGTTTTCAACCCCTGACTGGGAGTTTCGTTTCTCCGGCGAAACCCTCGGCGGGAGGCGTTTTAGATTAAGGAGGTGAAAAATTTTGAGTTTGAATCTTGAACAAAAACAGTCTATTATTGGAAAGTATCGTTTGCATGATTCAGATACCGGTTCACCGGAAGTTCAAATCGCGATCTTGACTGAACGGATTAATTATTTAACCGAACATTTGAAAGTCCATAAGAAAGACCATCATTCACGCCGGGGTTTATTAAAAATGGTCGGACAACGCCGTGGATTGTTGAATTATCTGTCACAAAAAGACATCAACCGATACCGGGCGATAATTGAAAAATTAGGTCTCCGGAAGTAATTTTTTAAGAAAGCGGGAAACCGCTTTTCTTTATGTTATAAGGGTCTTATTAGTTATTAAGACCTTGAGGTATTGGAGAATTATCATTTGCTATCTAAACGTTTTTCATTTCCAAACAATTTTTTGTTCAGTGTTATTTCTTGAAATTCAGGTTTTTGGAATTGAAAAATAGTTTATACTAAAATTACCCGAAAAACGGGAGTGGTAAGGAGGATTAAATATGCAGAAATGGGAGATGACCCTGGCGGGTCGCCCTTTAGTCATCGAGTATGGGCAGGTTGCCAAACAAGCCAATGCTGCGGTATTAGTCCGTTATGGTCAAACCGTGGTCTTAGTCACCGCTACCATGGCAAAGCAGGCCAGAGAGGGGATTGATTTCTTTCCTCTGCTTGTAGACTATGAAGAAAGGCTCTATGCGGTCGGGAAAATCCCCGGCGGTTTCATTAAACGAGAGGGAAGACCTGCAGAAAGCGCAGTTCTTGCCGGAAGAATGATTGATCGGCCGATTCGCCCGCTTTTCCCGGAAGGATTTCGAAATGATGTTCAAGTAGTAGCTACGGTTTTATCGGTTGAACCAGACAACGAACCTGGTCTGGTAGCCATGATCGGAGCTTCCGCCGCACTACATATTTCGGAAATTCCATTTGCCGAACCGATTGGCGGAGTTAAGGTTGGCAAAGTAAACGGCAAGTTAATAATCAACCCTACAGTTGCCGAAGGAGAAAAAAGCGAGCTTTCTTTGGTAGTGGCCGGGACCAAAGATGCAATTATGATGGTTGAAGCCGGCGTCAATGAAATGACCGAAGATGAGGTTCTGGAATCGATTCTTTTTGGGCATGAAGCTATCAAAGAAATTGTGTCTTTTATCGAAAAAATCCGGGCCGAAGTCGGTAAACCAAAAGTCGAAGTAGTTCTATACGAACCTGATTCCGAAATTAATAAACAGGTCCGGGAGTTCGCCACTGCAAAGATGGTATCGGCCATTAAAACTGACGAAAAATTGGAAAGAGAGTCTTTGATCGAACAGGTCAAGACGGAGACTTTGGAACACTTCCAGTCCAAGTTCGGCGAAGAGTATGCCCAATGGGAGAAGACTATCAAGGAAGTCATGGACAATATCGTCTACGAGGAAGTCCGCAAGATGATCGCCGTCGATAAGATTCGCCCCGATGGCCGCGGTCTATCTGAAATCAGGCCAATTAACTGTGCGGTCGGTCTTTTACCAAGAACTCACGGTTCCGGACTTTTCACCAGAGGTCAAACTCAAGTGCTTACCGTATGTACTTTGGGTCGGGTCAGTGAAGAACAAATTCTGGACGGTCTGGGTGAAGAAAATTCGAAACGTTACATTCACCATTACAATTTCCCCTCTTACAGCGTTGGTGAGGTCCGCCCCTCTAGGAGCCCCGGCCGCCGTGAAATCGGCCATGGAGCATTGGCGGAACGCGCTTTAGTACCGGTAATCCCCAGTGAAGAAGAATTTCCATATACGATTCGTCTGGTTTCCGAGGTTTTGGAATCAAACGGTTCTTCATCCCAAGCAAGCATCTGCGGTAGCACACTATCCTTAATGGATGCCGGAGTGCCGATCCGTAAACCTGTGGCCGGAGTAGCAATGGGATTACTTAAAGACGGTGAAGAATTCGCGATTCTCACTGATATTCAAGGTATGGAAGATCATTACGGTGATATGGACTTTAAAGTAGCCGGCACCAAAGATGGAGTCACCGCGATCCAGATGGATATTAAAATTAAGGGAATTAATAAGGAAATTCTGAAGCAAGCTTTGGCGCAAGCTAGAGAAGGTCGTCTCTTTATCTTGGGTAAAATGGCCGAGGTCATTACTGAATCACGGAAGGAACTTTCACCGTTTGCGCCCCGGATTATTACCTTTGAGATTGATCCGGACCGGATCCGTGATGTAATCGGACCTGGCGGTAAGATGATCCGGAAGATCGTTGAGGAAACCGGAGCAGAGATCGATATCGAAGATGATGGCCGCGTATTTATCGCCGCTGTTGACGTCAATGCCGGAACTAAGGCCGAGGAGATGATCCGCCGCTTAACCAGCGATGTCGAAGTCGGCGCCATTTACTTGGGTAAAGTCACCCGTTTAATGAACTTCGGAGCTTTTGTCGAAGTCCTGCCTGGTAAGGAAGGATTGGTCCACATCTCACAGCTTGCCAAAGAACGTGTGGCCAAGGTGGAAGATGTGGTTAACGTGGGTGACGAGATCATGGTTAAAGTGGTGGAGATCGATAAACAAGGCCGAGTTAATCTTTCCCGTAAAGCAGTACTGGTAGGGGATGAGCAGCCGGTCGGCGTGAGTTGATAAAGTTTGAAGTTAGAAGTTTGAAGTTTGAAATTTTTTTCACGCTTCATTCTTCAAGCTTTTAGCTGTGCTAACATCCTTTGCGTGAGTTTTGAAGCTAACAATTTTCCAGTTCATTTAAATGAAGAATTAGAGAAATCAATAAATCAAAACAACCAACCATAGCGGGTTGGTTTTTTAATTGGGAAAGAGCTTTTTGGAGAAGAAGACCGGAGACAGAAGTCATGGTTAATTCAAAGAGGTTGAGTTCAATGGGTTCAATATTGAACGGCTAGATTTAAATATTTCTTGGCTTAATCTAAATATTTCTCTAGTGAAATCACAAAATTTCTTGGCTTAATCAAAAAGTTTCTCTAGTGTAATTTTAAAATTCCTCATCAACTGTTTCTGAAAAAAGAATAAATTTTTAAATCTACTATATTGAATTCTTAAATCCACTATAGTACGTTTTGAGATCTACTATAGTAAATTTTAAAATTGAGCCTAGTAAATTTTTGAATCTACTATAGTAAATTTGAAACCTGATCATCAAGTTAACTTAGTTATGGCTGAAAGATGTAAGCTTTTTGAGAATATACCGCCCATTGAGAAGAAAGATCTGATTGTTAAGTCGCGGTCTTTTTATTATATTGACACCGAATGTATGTTCGTTTACAATAATAGATAAATTTGTTAATTACAAAAATTACAAATTAATGAATCAAGGTGGTGAATTTATCCATGGCAGCAATTTTGATTGAAAAAGAAAATAAAGAGTGGATTTCGGTTAAATTTACGTATGATTGGGATTCTGTTGAGAAGATTAGAAAGATTCATGGCCGGAAATGGAACCAGGAAGGTAAATTTTGGTCGGTGCCGAATATTGATAAAACAGTTAAACAATTGTTGGATATTTTTAAGGATAAAGAGATTTTTATTGACACAACATTATCCCCTTTTTCAGTGAAGTCTGATCAAAACCAAACCAAGGTCAATAATATCGATAAAGATGTTCAAATAATGCTTAACCTGGACAGGGAATTAAAAATAAGAGGTTACAGTCCAAAGACCAAAAAGGTATACCGGAATCAGGTAAAAGCTTTTAAGTTATTTATTGGCGGAGGCCTTTTACAAGTTACCGAAAAACAGATCTTAGATTATTTATTTTATTTGGTCGATGAGAAACAGGTATCGGAGTCATATATTGATCAGACCGTTAGCGCGATTAAATTTTTATATAATGTTGTTTTAAAATCTCCAAAGATTGTTGGCGAAGTGCCGAGGCCAAGAAAAGAACATAAGTTGCCGGCGGTTTTAAGCAGGGATGAGATTATTAAATTAGTTAAGGCAGTGACCAATCCTAAACACCGGTTATTATTGATGCTTACTTATAGCGCCGGATTGCGGGTAAGCGAGATAGTGAGTTTAAGAGTGGAAGATATAGATGGCGACAGGGGGTTGATATTTGTCAAGAGAGCCAAAGGGAAAAAGGATCGGAATAGTATCTTATCGGCAATAGTTCTTGAAGAGCTTAATAATTATCGGAAAGTATATCATCCATGTAAATGGCTATTTCCGGGAGCCGATAAAGATAAACATTTATCAGTAAGGACTGCGGAGAAAATTTTTGAGAAAGCTCGTAAAAAAGCCGGAATTGCTAAAAATGCAACTGTACATACCTTAAGACATTCGTTTGCGACTCATTTATTGGAAGATGGTGTTGATTTACGTTATGTACAAGAGTTGCTAGGCCATAGCAGACCTGAGACTACAATGATCTATACGCACATTACCCAAATGGATATTAAAAAGATTAGATCACCTTTAGATAATTTTGCTGTTGGGAAAATTTAGGACTATTTTTTGATACGTAAAATGATCGGAATATATTTATGGGAAACGTTTATTCCGAACTAAAGTTCGGATACTACTAGATATACGCCATGCCAGACCAGGCCGGCCCATCGTGGGCACGGCCATTTACGAGGAGGGGAAAACATGTTGTCATTTATTACTGGTTTAATCAAAACAACAACACCGCTTTTGTTTATTCTGAACTTCTTTGGCGGAATTGTTGGTGGCGGATGGTTGATATTTTCCGGTGAATGGAAGTTTGTTTTATTAACCTTTTTCATTTCATTGTTTATTCCAACTTTATATTCCATTGTAATTATGCCTTTTAATTTTATATTTGGAGCAGGAGTAAGTTTCTTCACCAATAAACAAAAAAAGACTCCTGTAATAATTTTTGGGGCTATTAGCATTCTTATAAACAACTTGATAGAATTATTTTGGGTGTTTGTCGTATTTATTTATATAGTTGCAAGAGCTGATACAAGTGGTATAAGTATTATTCCGTATCTTTTGTATGGATACGCTTTGGCTACAGGTCCATTTAATTACATGGCTAGTAAAGAACCAGAATATAGTATTGGGACTCAAATTGGTGTTTTTTTTGTTGAAATTTCATATGTTGTTTTATCAGCCTTGCTTCTTGTGAACGGTTTAGCCTTCGCCTTACCAATAATTCTAGTCTTAACAGTATTGTTATTAGTCTTTTTACTTAAAAATACATCTGAAATAATGGATATGGAATGGGGAACATTCTCTAAGAAAAAAGAAATAAAAATGTGTATTTCTGAATTAAACAGTATGTCACAAGAATTAAGTACTACCGCAATAGAAATAGTAAAGCCGAGAGTTTTTGAGTATTTAAAAGATACAGAGAGAGTCCTCTACTCATTGCAAGAGGATAAAATAACTCCTCGTAATTTAATCCTTTTATTAATAACAAATGCTATCGCGGAAGTATTGCCGACGGGTCATTACCATATTTACAGAGGAGTTCTTGGTTTAGAAGGTCAGAATATGTTGAAATTATATGATTATGCAGTTAATGAGTTAGAAAAAAATGGATATCATTCACCTGAGGCAGCAAAAGAAGATAAAGATTGGATTAGAGAACAAATAAAAGATGTTGGGTAAAAATTAGGTCGACCAGCTAACCATCCTTGGTTCAGCTGGCGTGAAAGTAGAACTGAAAGAGTGGTCTGGCACGGCGTATATCAACGAGTTGCAGGCTCCGTGCCGGTTAGTAAAAATCTGGGTAGTTCCGGCACTCCGACCCAAACCGTTCCGCCTAACTTAAGAGCTAAGTAAGGCGGAACGGCTTCTGCAACTCGTGGACGTTAGTACGCCAAGCGAAGCTTGGTGTTTCTTGCAGGGTGAAAGTCCCTGCCGGGTAAGGTCTAACCAACCACTCGTATTGAGTGTTGCGCCGAAGCTGGTAACAGTTAGGTGAAGTGTACACA
>JAEYRN010000018.1 GCA_023435565.1 Bacillota bacterium | reverse complement strand
CTGCTTCCGCCAATTCACCCGGGAGGCTACGGAAGAATGACCGGTATATTATGGTCCAAAAAGGGATGCCAAAGGCGGTCATGGGCAAAAAGAGTCCATGTAGTGTATCGGTCAGGTTAAAATTGCTGCATAATTTATAGAGCGGAATCAGAACCATCTGTACTGGTACGAAATAACCGGCTAAGATAACATAGAATAAGACCTCCGTATATTTGCTGCGATAACGAGCGAAGATATAACCCGCCATAGCCGCTGAAGGCACTGTACATAAGATCGCGCCTATACAAACGTATAAAGTATTTAATAGGCCTTTGCCGATCTGTACGTTATCCCAGGCGATCTGAAAGTTGATCCACCGAATTTGTTCAGGCCAGCTCCAAGGATTATAAGCATATTCCAGTTGAGTTTTGAACACAAAACACCAAGGTAAAAAGAGTGGTAAAATTACTGCCAAAGCTAAAAGTATTAAAATGAAAGAAATAATTATTTCCGCAAATCTCCGTCGGTTACGAGGAGCCTGGTCAAATTCCATAAGATAATCGCTCATTTCGCGTCACCTTCCTTTCCTTGCAGCGAGAATTGGACTATGGCGAAGACTAAAGCAAGCAAGAAAATTATTACGCCTATGGCTGAAGCCCTGCCGTATTGCCAATTGACGAAGCCTTGTTTATATAAGGCAATAACTAATGTTGTGGAAGAGAAACCCGGCCCGCCCGCAGTAAGCAGCCATGGTAGATCAAAAAACTTCAGACAACCGATAGTGTTGATGATGATAAGGATGCGAATAGGGTAGGAGACCATTGGTAGCGCAATAAACCTAGCATACTGCCATTTATTGGCTCCGTCCAATTCCGCCGCTTCACGAATCTCCATCGGTATTTGTTCGATATTAGCCATCAGATAAATAATGGCGAATCCTGTATAAGCCCAGGTAGCCATAGTGAATATCGACCAAAATACGATATTGGTATCGCCTAGAAAGTCGATTCTCTCCAACCAAGGCCAATTAAACTTCTCGGCGACGGTTGAAATCACTCCATATCTAGGCGCGAATATGAACCGGCCGAGCATGGCGGTGATTGCCGACGGCAGGATATTCGCCAGATAATAGATAGCGCGTAACGGACCCATAAGACGATTCTTATAGGTGGTTAAGGTAAAGGCAACAAAAAAGGCAAGTGGAGTCTGGATTAATACGCTCCAGAAAGCTAATTCCAAAACGTTAATTAAACCGGTGATAAATTCCTCGTTTTTAAACAATCGCATATAATTTTCAAATCCGATAAAAACGGTATCGCCAAGGCCGGTAGCGCGCATTAGCGAGAGACGAAAGGTCTCTTCGATCGGATAGTACATGAATAATATTAAAAACGCCAAGGCAGGCAAGAGAAAGATTCCCTTGAAGAATATAAGATTCCAGTCCCGCTTCTTTTGGTGTTTCATACCATAGGTTAACTCAGTTACATTGGCGTTACTGTCCATTTCCGAACACCTCCAAATCAAACCTTTGTATTCTCGGGGCGAGGACGGTATCCGGTATGGCCCCGATCTTCACCTCCGCACGTATTTGCGTAAATAAAATCAAAAAGTATTTTAAAAAGATTAATATTTTAAGTAAGCGGGCGGAGACGAATAAGTCTCCGCTCCGCAAAATACATGAGTTTTTTAATATTTACTTCTTAGCAGGTCCCATATTTTCTTCGACTAACGATTCATAACTTGTCAATGCTTTCTTGACATCGCTGTTAGGCATGAAGAAATTTTGAATGGTGTCATTCAACGGGCTGGTTACCATTGGCGGTAGATCCTGATCCCACCAGAATTGAATTGCTTTAGCTTTTCCGAATACTTCGGAAGCCATTGAGGTCAAACGGGTAGGAGCTTTCACGCCAGGGACGGCACAGATTCGGCCGAGTTCAGCGGAGCAAGCTTCTACGCTCATAGCATATTTCAAGAAGCGTGTAACAGCATCTTTTTTCTTAGCACCTGCTTTGGTAACGGCGAAACCGATATCGGTCATGCCCATCATGTCAGTCATTTTACCCTTGCCACCCGGCATCTCCGGGAATGCATAGAAGCCGAGAGTTTGATCGGTAAAGCCTTTGTCGGCGTATTGAGCGCACATCCAGGAACCGGTTACATGCATAGCTGCTTTACCGGTAGCCATAAGTTGTTGAGCGTCGCCGTAAGCTTCACTAAGCGGTTTGTCACCGAAATAGCCTTTCTTCACCCATTCTTGATACTTCTGAGCTGCTTTAACGAATGGATCACTATCAAAGCGGCCTTTTCGGGCTGCAGCGTCGCTGAAAGCAGTAATTCCGCCGAAACGGTCGGTTAAGTACATGAACATTGCCAACGGAGGCCATTTATCCCTGGCGCCGCAAGCAAAGGGTTGAATTCCTTTAGCTTTGAGAGCATCGGCTACTTTTTCCAGTTCGTCAATGGTTGTCGGTACGCTAAGACCGTTAGCTTTAAAGATACCTTCGTTAACGAAGACACCGGCAATGGCGAAGAACGGTGCTACACCATAGATCTTCTTTTTCCAGGACATAGCGTCGCGAGCTGCTGCGCTACCAGGAATGGATTTTAATTCTTTAGTCATATCAAGCAGCCGTCCGGCATCGGCATAACCGCCCATAACGGAACCGCCCCAGCTTTGGAAAATGTCTGGAAGATCTTTATTGTTGGCCATGGCAACCTTTGTCTTGTCCATAAGGCCGGGATCGCCTAAAGCAACATATTCCAGCTCAATGTCAGGATTTTTGGCTTGGAAACCGGTGACGACCGCTTTAATGTAAGCATGGGCAGGATTGTCATTGGGAAGGTCACGGCCCCAAACTGTCAGCTTAACTTTAGTTGCCGCAATACCAGGCATCAATGAGCCGATAAGTAAAACAACTACTAGTAAGAAAGTTACGAAGATGGTTACTCTGGTTTTGAACATTGAAATACCTCCTTTTTAATTAAAAGACAGTCCACAGGGAAAAAACATAGTTAAAAACTTCTTTGTTTCCCAGACCACCTCCTTCTTTAAAAAAATATTTCTTCGTGTGATAAAAACTGGGAAAAAATCAAGCTGTAATAATACTTATTTATTGGTTATCAACATGCTGAAATCCATGTTGATCTGCCACTTGGCCGGTAGCTGACCATCAAACCGCCATAGTATTTTCCCATTCTCGACCCAACATTCGATCCAAGGAATAAAACTATTTTTCCAGTCAGCCAATATTGTAATTGGGAATCTACACGGTAAACGGATCGGAGATAATTTTACTTCCATCTTTTCTGCGTTTACCTGCAGTCCAATAGAACTCGCCAATATTCCAATTGAGGTTATTCCACGTGGATAATAAGAAAGCCAGTTCCAACCATATGTGTCGACGTAACATCCGCCACGACCTTGGGTATTTTCCCATTCGAGAAATTTCCAATAGCGTTCGGTCATATCCAATAAATCAATTCCCAGATAAGAGGCGATCTGGTCCCTCCAAATGTTCTGGGACAACCAAATATTACTCTGGTCAACACTACTATGAGTGCACCCATAAGAAGTAAGACTTTTTTCAAGTGAATTTCGAAGGTCTACAAGTAACCGTTCGTAATTTAGTTCAGGCTTTAAACCGGTTGCCAATAAAAACAATAATCCGTTGGTTGTATATAGAGAATAAGCATCCCAACCATTAAGATTATTTCCTTTAACTTCTTTTCCGGTCCATGTATCCCGTAAACCTTCAGTGGACTGAGGTAGACAAACCGCATAATGGTCTCCAAGCCAAGCTACGGATTCCATTGTCTTTTTGATCTTGCCAATCATATTTTGGGATTTCTCCACTAATGATTGTAGAGACTCTGATTCCGGTAAGTTTTTCACCAATTCCATAAAGGCGGTCAATGATGATAAAGTTTTTACCCCTAGGTAAGTCTGCTCTTTAGCATATTGAACCGAGGCAGCAGCATCATCCACAGTATTTTCTACACCAAGGTTGGGAAAACCGTTACCGGTAGTATCAGTAGTTACAAGATATTCAACTACTTTAACCAGTTGCGGTAAATATTGCTTCCATTTTTGATAATTCCTAAACCGCCACATGGCATAAATTAATAAAAGCAAATTACATGATTCTTCAACCGGCATATGATGCGGATATATTTGAGAAGCAACTTCCAGTAAAACACCTATATCATGACTGGGAAACCCCTCGGGTTGAATTTCTTTAAACCAAGCATCTATTTGTTTTTCAATTAGTTCTGGCCAATAAAGCAAGGCAAACCATGAATTGTTATATTCAACATCCAAGGTAGAGTGAAAACAGCACCAACCTTCCCATATAAAGAACCAATCTTCGCCATTATCACCCAAAACCCACCAGGAATTAGCTAAGTAATTTTGAAAACCACAAGCTATTAAAGATTTAGTGGAAGCGCCTATTGAAGCTTTACTAATGGTATCTGTAAACAAGGTTGTCTTTTGGAGTAACCCGTTTCGTTCGGAACAGGCATATTCAATGACTTCATCGATATTTTTAAATAAATCAGTATATTGAAAGCAACAATCTTTGTCCCAGGCTTTTAATATAATATTCGGTTGATATCCGGAAATAATCAAGGTTTCTTTTAAAATATCATCTGGAGATTTTAGGATAAAAGGCTTGCTCAAACAAACGTTTGCTGAGTTGGAATTTGTATTCCATCCCATATTTGGTTGTATAGGAGTTACTTTAATGTCGCCATAGAATTTACTTTCTGAGAAAGGAAATTCTAATCCTGGAGGACAGTCTTTCGAATAGTACCAACAGTTTTTGTCTAATTGGGATGTTAATGGTAATGTTATAGTATTAGTATTATCAATTTTACCTCCGGAAAGACTGAAAAACCATTCTCCATTTATCGGTTGAAAATCATTACGTCCGTGCAGAAAACTTTTGATGCTCATATCGATATAAAAGAACGGAGCGGATGATATTTTTAGGTCATTGGGATAAAAAGGGGCATGTATTCGGCAGATAAACTCCAATCCTATTTTGTCATCTCGAACTTTATATTCGAGTCCTTCAATTAAAAACTCTTGTTCGACCTTGGAAAAGTATTCGACACCATCAATATTGGCAAATGGTAGAATATAGGTTTTATCGTTTAAACGCAGACCAATACCAATGTCTACCGGTTGATCGTAAAAACGTCCCATTGGGGAAAGATATATTTTTCGTTCCTTAGGGCGAAAATTCATGCTGAATCGGGAACCCAACCTTCCTAGTAATGCTTCTTGAAGTAAGCCCATAGAAATTCCCTCCATAATTATGCAAACGTTTGTTGTAAACTACATTTTATTTAGACAGACCGCCGTACTACTAATTCCGGATTCAAACAGATCTTTACTCCATTTTCCTTTTTATCACGGAGTAGAGAAACTAACAATTCCAGCGACTTTTGGCCCATCTCGTATCGGGGTTGATGAATCGTCGTTAAAGGTGGGTTGGTTAAACCGGAGAACTCCAAATCATCAAAACCGATTACCGCAATATCGTCCGGCACTGCTAAACCTGCCTCCGCAATTGCTTGTAAGGCTCCATATGCCATTGTATCACTAGCTACAAATATTGCCGTACATTGCGGATGATGTTTTAGAATATCTTTTGTTATTTCATATCCGCTCTCACAAACGTAATTTCCCGATACGACCAATTCTTCGGAATAATTGATTTTTCCTTCCCGGAGAGCTTTTTTATATCCTTCAATTCGGTCCAAGGTGACTTGATAGTATAAATTACCAGCAATATGAGCTATTTTACGGTGGCCTTTTTCAATAAGATATTTTGCAGCTAAGTAAGCGCCTTCAATATTGTCTACCCAAATACAATTAACTCTAGGGTCGGTAAAATTTCTTTCAACAAGAACAAATGGGATTTCCTGTTCGAAAAGGGTCAAAGAAAAGTTTCTTTCATGAATATTACTTCCCACAATTACCAGACCGTCGACTCTTTCGGCATTAATCATTTTATTTAAAACCCGGTTATGTTCGATGCTCTCATATGAATTAGAAAATAACAAAGTATATCCGGTCTGGTTTGCTATATACTCCATACCTTTAATAATCTGTGAATAGAAAGGTTCGGAAATATCGGCCATCACAATCCCAATTGTTTCGGTTTTTCGTGTTACTAAGCTACGCGCGGCAGTATTTGGGTAATAATTCATTTCTTGGGCTAAACTTAAAATCAATTCTTTGGTTGAATTTTTTACCCCGTATTTATTATTTAGAGCCCGTGACACAACGCTGGGAGCGACACCGGCTTTTTTTGCAATATCCTTGATGGTTGTCATAATATCCTCGTATTTTTAGCAAACGTTTTCGATTTGAATAATATTTCTTGAATAACTTTCAAATTCCTTTTTTTATTTTATAAAATTATAACATTCAATTTTAAGTATAATGTTTTAGAGACTCAAAGAAAACCATTGTTCTTTATAAGATGGGCTGTAAAACCTCTAGTTTCATTATATATATTATTTTAGTATTTAGATATGTTATATATAATAATTGTTATTGAAGAATGAACGTTCGCGTGAGAAGATTAAATATAGGACAGTGATGAGAGGTAGTTATGGTACGAAAAATAATGCATATCGATATGGATGCTTTTTTTGCCGCGGTGGAACAACATGACAATCCGGTTTACCGGGGTAAACCGGTAATTGTAGGTGGAGATCCTCATTCAAGAGGGGTAGTTTCAACCTGTTCATATGAAGCCCGAAAGTTTGGGGTCCATTCGGCAATGCCCCTTAGGGAGGCATTACGCCGGTGCCCGCAGGGAATTTTTACACCGGTAAGGGGCTGGCGGTATGCCGAAGTTTCCAGAGAGATTATGAAGATAATGTATCAATATACTCCTTTAGTTGAACCGCTTTCTCTTGATGAGGCATTTTTAGATTTGAGCGGTTCCGAGAATTTATTTGGTCCGATGGAACAAATTGGCCGTGAAATTGTAGGCCGAATTAAATCGGAATTGGGTTTATCGGCTTCAGTCGGGTTGGCGCCTAATAAGTTTTTGGCAAAACTCGCATCAGACCTGGAAAAGCCTGCTGGCTTTGTGGTCATTACTAAAGATAATATGGCAGAGATTTTAGAGAAACTTCCAGTGGGGAAATTGTGGGGAGTCGGCCCTAAAACCGAAGCACAATTGTTTGAAATGGGGATTAGAACTATTGGAATGTTACGCCGATTTAACCCGGACCTTCTTTATAATAAATTAGGAGATTTAGGGCGTCAACTTTATCAACTGTCATTCGGCATTGATGATCGTCTGGTTGTAACCAACGAGGATCCTAAAAGCGTTGGACATGAGATTACCTTTCAAAACGACACCGATGATCGGGAATTTTTGGCCGGAATCTTGTTGTGCCTCGCTGAGCAGGTAGCGCGAAGGCTACGAAAATATAACCTTAAAGGACGAGTCATTACTGTAAAAATTCGTGACAGTAATTTTAAAACTCTTACTAAAAGAGTTACTTTGGGAGAAACAACTGATTTTGAAGAAGAGATTTACAGGGAAGCATATAAATTAGCTAATGAAACCCAATGGGGGTATAGGAAGGTTAGATTAATTGGTGTTAGTGTTAGTGGGTTTAGTGAAGAGAATTCAGAACAATTAGGATTATTTAACGAATTAAACCAAACAAAAGACCAGGAATTGGGAAAATTGCACCAGACTGTAGATAATCTTCGAGATCGGTTTGGAGAAGAAATTATCCTTAAAGGAACTTCGTTTCAAGTGAGAAGAAAAATTAAATGAAATATTTTCGGATCATTTCTTGCGTTACAGCCTTTTTAGCGCAAATCTCCCCATAAAATCTTCCGCTTTGACGAATGGTCCGTTTTTGGGTCTCAAAATCATTGCTAACCAGCCCGAAACGGCCGCTTTCGCCTTCGGCCCATTCGAAATTATCCATTAATGTCCAGTGATAATAACGCTCTACCGGGATGCCTTCATTACATAACCGGACAATTTGTTGTAAATGATCATAGATAAACTGGGAACGAAGAGTATCATGAGCATCGCAAATGCCGTTTTCAGTAATATAAATAGGAGCTTTATATTTGGCATAGTATTTACGACAAAGCCGGTATAATCCTTCGGGATAAATTTCCCAACCCAGATCATTGACCGGAACGTTCTCTTTCACTTTTAACTCGCCGAACATAATATAAGGGTCGAATTTAAAGCAGACCAAATCACGAGAGTAATAATTGATGCCCAGGAAGTCACAGAACTTTCCCCGGCCAAGCGGGTAACCACCAAAGCCCAAAGGAAAACTAAATTTTCCCGTAGCCATACTTTCCATGAACAAATCTTGAAACAAATATTGAATTAACTTTGCCGGAAGCTGATTGCGCCATTTACCGTCTTCGGGGTCAAAAATGCGGAGATGATGGGCCACACCGACAGATGTTTTGACTGGAAATTGATTTTCGGTCCGAATTTTATGTATTTCGCGATAGCTTTGTATATGTGCTGTTACTATATGGCGCATAGCTTTAAACATAGCCCCGATGTCAGTTTTTCCCGGAGGCCAGGTACCACGGACATAACCGTAGGTTAAATATACATTAGGTTCGTTGATGGTAATCCAATCAGAAACAAGATTTCCCAGTTTGTTTACAACGTAACGGGTATACTTACTAAAAAAATCGATCGCTTGTGAATTTTCCCAACCTCCCAAATCATCAAACCATAAAGGATTACTGAAATGGTGCAAGGTTACCAGTGGCTTAATCCCGTTTTGAAGTAATAAAGTGATTTCATCCCTATAATGAGCAATGGCTTCCTCATTATAGGCGCCTTGTTTTGGTTCGATTCTGCTCCATTCCAAACCCATCCGGTAAACATCATGATGAAGTTCTTTCATGATTTTGATGTCTTCGTGATACCGGTTCCAATGATCAGCGGCGCGGAGGGAATCGGTTCCATCATGGATGTGACCGGGAGATTGAGACCATTTATACCAAGAGTTATTTTTATCGCCACCCTCGATTTGCGTGGCCGCGGTGGCGCTACCCATTAAAAAACTTTTGGGAAGTTGAAATTCATTCATTACAGGCGCCTCCATTTTAAACTAAATTAAGCCTACTTTTCAGTATATACCTAAAAAACAAGTATAACAATTCAACTTTCCGAAATCTTTTTATTAAATGGTTTTATTATCTAAATTCGAGGTGAAGAATAGGTTGGTTGGCAAAGATTTAGCTTTAAAATAATAAAGTGAATATAATTGGAGACCCCCTGCGTAAGATATAAGAGTTGAACAGGGGGTTTGGTTGTGACCGGAAAACACTTAAAGGTTATTTTTTTATGGTTGGGATTAGTACTGACAGTAGCCCCGGTTTTAGCAAACGATAATCCATGGACTATTAATATTAATATTCCCGAATGTCGACTTTTTTTACATTATCATGGAGAACTTTTTAAAACATATAAAGTAGCGGTAGGTAAAACGGATAGCCCCTCCCCCACTGGCGAATTTCAAATTATTAATAAAGTTATTAATCCAACCTGGTATCCGGAAAAGCGGGCGCCAATTCCACCAGGTCCCAAAAACCCACTGGGTAAATATTGGATGGGGTTAAACAATAAAGGATATGGTATTCATGGAAACTCAGCTGCGTGGTCAATAGGTGCGCCGGCTTCTAAGGGATGTTTCCGTATGGATAACCATGAGATCGAAGAAATTTTTACTCTAGTTCCAGTCGGGACCCCTGTCAAGATAAATTATAATGTTATAAAAGGTAAAATTGATAAAGATAATCAGGCTTGGCTTGAAATTTATCCTGATATTTATCATCGATTGAATCTTGAAATGAATGTCCAACAAGTACTAAATGAGCTGAACTGGGAATATCAGCCGCACATTCGAGCTTTGGCCCTTTTAATTACTACTCCAAAGCCCCTAATAATAATGGTTCCTAGAAAAATAAGAATCGATGGCGATTATCAAGATTCGGAATTAGATGGTTTTTATTGGAACGATCAAATTTATCTTAGTAGAAAGTATTTTGAAAAAAATGATACTTCGGCTTTAATGGCTAGTGATAACTTGTTTCAAAAATATATAAATTGTGAATCGATGAGCATTTCCGAGGCTGTTCGAAAAGGGCTTAAATGGGATGAAGTTCGTAATACTTTAAGGGTTTACGATCTAAAAGTTATGTTAAACAATGAAAGAATAGAAGGAGTGGGGCGTTTTGAAAGCCAGGGAAAACTTTTGGTGAATTACTCCAAAATTGATAATTGGCTTAAAGATAAACAACTCCCAAAACCGAATATTACGATGAATGCCCAAGAGGAGACTCGGTTGATTGGTGAATTTCATGATGGCCAATTATGGATTGAACCAAAAAAGATGACGATTAATTTTAGAGGGTTTAGTTTTTATTTTGATGAAGTTACTTTGACTTTATTTTTATATTATACACCTATATATTGAGAACTCAACTTTTTACGGAACGTGCCGATAATAAGGAGGAGAAAGATAAAGAGCGCCGAAAAAGTATTATATTCTTATTTAATTCATGAGGTGTCCCATGAAAGTAGAATTTATCAATCCATTTGTATCAGCGGCCTTTATGGTTTTGGAAAAAGTAGGAAAAACCAAAGTAAGCAAAGGTGCATTAAGTCTGGCAGCTTCCCCGATTGCAGGAATGGATGTAAACACGGTAATAGGGGTTACCGGAGATATTCTTGGGCAGGTAATCTATAGCATGTCTACGGATACAGCCCAAAAATTGGCTTCGGTAATGCTGATGGGTTTGCCGATTAGTGATTTTGATGAGATTGCTAAGAGCGCCATAAGCGAACTTGGTAATATTATTACCGGGAATGCTGCAACTGAATTGGGGAATAACGGTTTTTGCTGCAATATCACCCCCCCTTCTTTATTCATGGGGAAGGAAGTTAAAGTTTCGATTAAAGATTTACAAATTTTGGTGATTCCGGTAACGACGGATCTAGGTGAAATTCATATTTACGTTGCTTTAAGGGAAGCGGATAAATAGTAGTTCCCGGCGGTAGATGGAGGAGAACTAATGAGGCTGGTTCAAGTTTCGGTCTTGGTCCCTGGGATGATCTTGGCCAAAGATGTAATGCAAACTAACGGAGTATTATTATTAAATAAAGATACAGTTTTAACAGCGGAATTAATTACGAAATTAAAATTTTGGGGGTTTAACGAAGTAGAAGTCGAAGAACCGCCAATTTCGCTTAAAGACCAACAAGAAGCGGCCATAGCTCCTCAAATCGCTGCTGCTCATGATCGGGTAGTTGGGATTACTCAAAATATTATGTCGTCAGGTGACGCCAAGGATATTGACACGAATTTGCTTAGGGGAATGGTTGGCGACCTTGGTTCCCAAATAGATTTGAATACTAATGTACTTTTAAACCTTAGTCATATAAAAACTCACGACAATTATTTATTTTCCCATGTCACCAATGTTGCTATTTTAGCAATGATCATCGGAAAAGAATTGAAACTTAGCGAAAAAGAGCAAAAAGATGTGGGATTATCGGCTTTACTACACGATTTTGGGATGACCAAAATCAATTGTAGTATATACGATAAAAATCAAGCTCTTACTCCTGAAGAATGGCTGGAGATTAAACGGCATCCCGATTATAGTATGGAACTTTTAAAACATTCCGGAAATTTTTCCGAAGAGGTTCTCCGGGGAGTACATGAACATCATGAAAGAATTGATGGTAGCGGGTATCCAAGAGGAATTAAAGGGCAGGACATTCATTTATTTGGGAAAATTATAGCTGTAGCCGACGTTTACGATGCATGTATTTCTCCGCGGAAACACCGTAAACGAATGACTCCTTATGATGCTTTGAAGAATTTATTAAGTCAACCCCATCTTTTTGACATTAAAATATTAAAATCATTCGTTACTTGTATGGCAATCTATCCAATCGGTAGTATTGTCAAACTAAATACCGGTGAAATCGCAAAGGTAATCGGAATTAACCAGGGGGCTCCTTTCCGCCCCGAAATTCGAATCTATTTTGATCAGAATGGAGAATTATTAAAACCACCAATCAGAATTAATTTATTTGATGGGCAATATATTCAAACCTATATTCAAAACACTTTGGAAAGCGAAGAATCGGAAAAATTATATGAGATTCTCGAAAAATAAGAATAAGTCATAAGTCAAATATTGAATTTTAATCCGGGATTAAACCGGATTTTTTATTTTAAAAAGCTTTTATTACCAAAGATGACCTTTACTCAAATCCCTGAATAGTATACCAAGGGTGTGGTGATTAGTAATAAGTCACAAAAAAGGAGGGGTTTGATTTAATTGAAACATCGCTGGTTGATTTTTGTTTTGATCTTGTGTTTGGTAATGATGCCGGTCAAGGCGGCGCTAAAAAAAGAAATTATCAGAGTAGGATATTTCCCGAACATTACCCATGCACAAGCAGTGATCGGAGTTGCCGATGGTACTTTCCAAAAATTTTTAGGTAAAAATATTGAAATAAAGAAATTTGTTTTTAACGCTGGTCCATCGGTAATTGAAGCAATGCTTGCTCGACAACTTGATCTGGCTTACATAGGGCCGAATCCTGCTATTAATGGTTATTTAAAAACAAATGGGAGTTTATTAAAGATAGTTGCTGGTGCAGCTAGCGGAGGAGCCGCTTTGGTAGTTCGCTCAGATTTGGGGATTAAGGATAAAAAACAACTAATGGGGCTTAAGATTGCTTCACCTCAAATTGGTAACACCCAGGATGTAGCGTTGCGTTACTATTTAAAAAATAACGGGTTCAGGTTAAGAGAACAAGGCGGCAATATTGAGGTGATACCAATATCTAACCCTGATCAACTCAATTTGTTTTTAAAAAAGGAAATTGGAGGAGCCTGGACTGTTGAACCTTGGGTCAGCCGGTTGATAAATGAAGCTGGGGGCGAAGTATTTCTCGATGAGAGGAATATTTGGCCTAACGGTATGTTTGTAACCGCGCATATAATTGTTAATCAAAATTATCTGACAAAATATCCGAAGATCATAAAAAAATGGCTTCAAGCCCATGTTCAGTTAACTCGGAACATTAATGCCAATAAAAGTCAAGCAATCAGTAGTTTAAATCAAGAGTTAAAAAAGATCACCGGTAGTTCATTACCGGATAAAATTATTAATCAGGCATTCGAACGTATCAATTTGACTTATGATCCTTTACCCAAAAGTCTATATGTTTCGGCGGAACGGGCTTATGCACTTGGATTTTTGGGAAAGACCAAACCAAATTTATCAAGGATATATGACCTACATTTGTTAAATGAGGTTTTGAAAGAGTTTAAATTACCCAAAGTAAATATGGAATGAGGTCATAAATAATTTTAGCAAATAAACGGGAATATTTGATACCGATGGTTAGAAATAAGATTCTACTATCGGTTTTTGTTGTTTTATGAGTATTTATTAACGTAAAGGTAATTCCATAATTCGCCACTACAATTGAGTTTTAGTTTATGTTAAAATCCTTATGTTAACTAGGTGTATTTTATTATATTTAAAGCTTTCACGTTTATTTATTTGTTTTACATTATCTGGTTTTCAGGAGTATTGAAAAGTAATAATTTTTTTATCAGGAGGGCTTATAGTGTTTAAACGATTAAATGACCTACGACTTTGGCTAGTATTGTTGGCCTTTCTGGGAACAGTTGGTATCTTATTTGGGGGCCAAAAACTTGCTACCAGATTTCGATCTGAAGATCCGGCCCGGCGTTCAATCAGCGCTATCAAAGGGGTCCGAAATTTTAAAGTGAAACGTTTATCAGAGGGTTTAATAGTGGAATTAAAACTTGATAAAGTGGGTAATTTAGAAACAATATTGGATATGATCAAACAAAAGGTTGAATTGCATTATAATCAACCGGTTCAATATTTTCAGATTAACGGACGACCGGATCAAAAGTTAAAACAGGTTCGTTATGATTTATCGTTTTATCTTGAAGAAGCTTTAGTATCCGGACGATATATTCAATTAAAACAAGCTATGGAAGGTTTCAGGCCGGTCAAAGCAAGGGTATATCTGGGAACGGATTTTGTTTATATTCAACTGGAAAACGATAATCATTATTTATATGAAGCTATTCCTCGCCGGTCAAAGATAGTATCGGCCAATAATAATCAGGGAGGTGACTCCGTTTGAATAAGCATTTGGAATGGGTAACCGGTATTGGACTAGGGTTAATAGTTTTTTTAATTTGGCGCGGAGTGGATTTGACTCCGCTTTTGTTACTTGGAGGGGCTTGTTTTGCCTTGTTTTTCCTTTCCCAGGGCAAATTGGGCCGTAATTTTGAAACCATCGGCAATCAATCGGTAATCAAAGGCGATACCGGTGTGAATTTTGAAGATATTGGCGGACAAGAGATTGCCAAACGGGAACTTTTGGAGGCTCTCGATTTTGTTAGAAGCCAAGAACAGATTAAACAATTGGGTATTAGACCTTTGAAGGGTATTCTTTTAACCGGACCTCCCGGAACAGGAAAAACTCTACTGGCAAAGGCGGCAGCCAATTATACGGACTCGGTTTTTGTATCCAGTTCCGGTTCGGAATTTGTCGAGATGTATGCCGGAGTCGGAGCTCAGCGGGTGAGACAATTATTCACAAAAGCTAGAAGTCAGGCTACCAAGGCGGGAAAGCACAGTGCAATTGTGTTTATTGATGAGATTGAGGTAATTGCAGGGAAAAGAGGAAGTCATAGTTCACATTTGGAATATGATCAAACCTTGAATCAATTATTGGTTGAGATGGACGGGATTAAACTAAATGAAGCAATTAAGATCTTAGTTATTGCTGCCACCAACCGTTCTGATCTGTTAGATGCAGCTATAATTAGGCCGGGCCGTTTTGACCGCCAAGTTAAAGTGGAACTCCCTGATAAAGAAGGCCGGATTCATATCTTAAAAATCCATGCCAAAGGAAAACCGCTAGCAGCTGAAGTTGACCTAGAGGAAATAGCCAAGGATACTTTTGGTTTTTCCGGGGCGCACTTAGAATCATTAATCAACGAAGCAGCTATTTTTGCCTTTAGGAAAGAACATTATGAAATAATGATGGATGATATTCGGGAAGCCATTGACAAGGTAATTATGGGTGAAAAGTTGGATCGTAGGCCGGAGCCGGGTGAGTTGAAGCGAGTTGCGATCCATGAAACCGGACATGCCTTAGTCAGCGAGCTGTTACGGCCGGAATCAGTAGCGACCATTACGGTGGTTCCCAGGGGGAAAGCTTTGGGATTTATGCGCCAGACCCAGGTCCAAGAACAATTTCTTTATACTAAAGAGTATCTTCAGGACCAGATAGCGATTTGTCTAGGCGGAGCAATGGCTGAAGAGTTGGTTTACGGTAACTGGAGTACCGGTTCAGCTAATGATTTTGAGCAGGCGACTTCAATCGCCGGACAAATTATCAAAACAGGTCTATCAAATCTAGGAATTATTAAGGAGGATTTAACAGGTAAGGACCGAATAGCCGATGAAATGAATCAAATCCTCACCGAACAAAAGGAACGGGTTAAAATGCTTCTTGAGACTAAGGAGTTTTTAATCAATATGGTTACTAACAGTTTATTGGAACAAGAAAAAGTTTCCGGGGGCTGGTTTAGAGAACAATTAAAATGTGCCTAATATAAAAAAAACGAAAGACTTAATAAAAAAAGCCGCCAAGATAAAGGGAAAAAAATATCAGAAGCGAAATAAATATGGTCAAATTCTAAAGGTGCGTTTTAAATGGTTTTTAAGGAGGATATATATTGGTTGATCGAACCGAAAGTACAATGAAGTTTCAGGCAAAAGAAACTGAAGTAAATGAAGTTGCAGAAGTATTAAAAGAAGTATTTCAAGTATTAAAAGAAAGTGATTATGATCCTGTTGACCAATTAGTCGGCTATTTGATCTCCGGTGATCCGGCATATATCACTAGTCAAAAGAATGCCAGGATTATTATCCGTCGGTTGGAACGCGACTTAATCTTGGAAGAATTGGTCCGTAAGTACTTGGAAAGAGAGGGATTATAAAATGCCAAAGTTCGTGGTTACCGGCGGAAATAGACTTCAGGGTAGTGTTAGGGTTAGCGGTAGTAAAAATAGTACCTCGGCTTTGATGTTTGCTGCCGCTTTAGGCAAGAACGATGTAATCCTAACTAATATTCCTTTAAATAGTGATGTAATCACGATGTCCGAAATTTTAAAGAGTATCGGCGTTCGAGTGGAGTTTTGCGGCCAATCGGCAATTATCAATGGCGCGAATATTACTAATCATCAACCACCTTATGAACTTATCCGGCGGATTCGGGCTTCGGTTTATACAGCAGGCCTTCTTTTGGGCAGACTTGGTTTGGCTGACGTAGCAATGCCGGGTGGTGACGAAATCGGAACCCGACCAATTGATTTGCATATCCGGGGTTTTCAGGCATTGGGGGCGGAAGTCTCTATCGAACATGGGCAAATGGTCTGTAAATCTAATGGTTTAAAAGGAGCGACCTATTATATCAACAAAGTAAGTGTTGGGGCTACCATAAATATGATGCTGGCGGCGGTCTTGGCCGAGGGTACTACAATTATCGACAATCCAGCCAAAGAACCCGAAGTAGTAGATTGCGCTATTTTATTAAACAGTATGGGTGCTAAGATTCGGGGAGCAGGTACGGCTAGTATAAAAATTGAAGGGGTTGAAAGTTTGCATGGGTGTGAACACACACCCATCCCGGATCGGATTGAAGCTGGAACATTTATGATTGCAACTGCCGCTATAGGGGGAGACGTTCAAGTTAACAACGTCATTACGGAACATTTGAGGATGGTAATTTCCAAATTAAGAGAAGCCGGCGCCGAAATTATCGAGGGTGATAATGATATCCGGATTATTTGTAATCATCGTTTAAAAACGGTTGATGTGGATACCGGAGTTTATCCGGGGTTTGCCACTGATCTTCAGGCTCCTTTCGGCGTTCTACTGTCAAAGGCAGAAGGAACTGGAATTATATGTGAAACTGTGTTTGATAATCGGTTCCGTTATATCGACGAACTTCGTCGTATGGGAGCGGATATCAAAGTAGAGCGGGATACGGCCATTTTTAGGGGAGTCGAACGACTGAGCGGCGCTCCGGTCGTCGGTACGGATATCCGAGCAGGAGTCGCTTTGGTTATCGCAGGCTTGATGGCTGAAGGAGTTACTGAGATTTCGGGTATCGGTCATATTGACCGTGGATATGAAAACTTTGACGAAAAATTGAAAGAGTTGGGCGCTGGTATTCAGCGGGTAGCCGAGTCTTTAGAAGAAGTTAAAGCTTAAAGTAAATCAAATCCTTGTTGGTTTTATTTCGAAAACCGGCAAGGATTTTTTTATTCAAAATTATTTGGTTGGTAAAAGGGAAAAATCAAAATGGGCGAAAATTGATTCAATAAATATAAAATAAAGGTATAAAGATTAATTAAGGGACAATGCTGTAAAATATATTTAAATTTATAAGACTGGAGCTGATATTAATGGTAGATGAATTATTGAATGAAGCCTTCCAGCTTTATGAAGAAGCGGAAATGAAAATCGACAGTCGATTTTCTGAAAGCATAATTCTTTTTAAAAAAGCTGTCGCTAAGTTGCTGAGTGCTTACTTATTCACTCAAGGAATTGAGAGACAAGGAGGTTTGGCTGAATTATATAATGAATGTGGTAGAATCAACCCTGAATTCGAATCAATCCAAATGGAAGTGGAGTATTTGATTAATGCCGTTCCTGAAGAAATTGACGGAGAAGAATTAACTGATAAAGCCAATGAAATTTGGGATTTTATTCAAGGACTTCTTATAGAAAATGATATGGACGATTTACTGCAAAACGATTAAAACAACATAAAATTGGCCCTTGCTGAAAAGGAATACAAAGAGAAACATAAATAATTAATTTTTCCAAAGAAGGAAAATAATGATTATATTAGAATAATATCCACAAAATGGCAAAGGAGCAGTGTGATGCGCTCATTTTTGTTTTTTTGGATATTATTTGGAATATTAATTATGATTAATATTCCGGTAGAAGCGGAATTCTATTTTGACAAGCTTACAATGAAAGTTGATGCCGGCGAGGGAAAAGAACTCGAGAAAGACCTTTATTGTTACTCCGATTGGCAGATTAAAAATTTTATGATGGAGGTTACCAATAAATTTAGTTGGCCTGAGAATGTTGATAATTATTCAAAGTTAAACGTCAAAGCTTATTTTGAGGACTTACAGCAGATAAAATTAAATTTGGATTACCAATGGAATGAACGGTACCGGTTTTTTTCTCCTGAAATAAGTTCCAGTTTTAAGTTGGGGCGTGTTTTAACTGTCGGATTTGATTATGAAACCAATACCCGCAACTCTGTTTCAAATGATAATCGGGAACTAGAGTATTTAACGGAAATTGGGTCTGTAAAAATGAAATTGGATAAAAACAACTGGATTTATTCTCTTAAGCTCACACAGACCCAAAAAAGTTACCCGGCTGATGAGGTAAAAAATTATACTAAAAATCAATTGGACCAGGAATTAATCTGGCGGATGGGAGCAAATCTTAATTTGCTGCTCTCCTATTTTGAGGCTACCGGTTATTATCCTCATGATATTAATATCAATCAAGATTATTGGAAAACGGAAACAGGTATTGAGGGTGAATATCGTTTTAATGCCCAATGGGAAATGTCGGGATCATTTAGTGCCAGAGAAGAAGAAAAGGGGTTAACTCCATACTTAGCCCGACAAAATGTCAAAGTCAAATTAAAAAACAAGCCCATTCGGGATCTTGATGTTAATTTTCAGATCAGCTCGGCTGATATTGATTATTATTCGAATATTCCATATACTGACCCTGATGGTATTTTGTTAGAAGAGGATGACCAAAATAGCCGGGTTGAAAATAAAGCGGCTTTAGAATGTTGCTTAAATTATAGAAAGATTAAACTTACTGTACAAGCAGGGCTTTTTTTGGTAACCAAGGCATACAACTCATCCGAGGTAGAAGATTATGAAGGTAAAGGCCTATATACAACAATTTGTTGGAATCCGGGGAATATCGGATTGGAATTGGAAATTGCCCCCGAAGGAAACCTCTCGCGGAGCAATGGATTTTATCAACTAAGATGTGTATATAACTTTTGATATAAACATTGGACGGAAGGAGTGGGGTTGGTGGTTAAGTTGGGAGCATTATTACCGCATGCGCCAATAAGTGTTACCGGAGTAGGGAGTATCGAAGACTTTGAACAAATTAAAGAAACTATCGCCGCTATGGGGCTGGTTGATGGGATGCTGGCCCAAGAAACCCCGGAAACTTTGGTAGTTTTTACACCCCACGGTACTGTTTATGCGGACGCTATAATTGTTTACAGCGATCACAATTTATCGGGAGGACTGGAACGTTTCGGTTTAAATCGAAGATGGCAATGGGAAACCGATCTGGAGTTGGTGGACAAGATTGCCGAATTGAGCACGGAAATAGATTTACCTGTTTTTCCAATGAAACAATCGGAAGCTTCAAGAGGGCGTTTTCAGGAGGGGTTGGACCATGGGGTATTGGTACCGTTATCTTTTTTCAACCCTAGCTGGGTTTCAAAAGTGAAACTGGTAGTTATTCCTTTAAGTTATCTCCCTTTGGAAGAGTTATATCAATTTGGGAAAGTAGTACAAAAAGCTGCGGTTGCTATAAACCGTAAAGTTGCGGTAATAGCTAGCGGCGATCTCTCTCATTGCTTAAAACCGGGAGCGCCCGTTCCTTATGATCCCCGCGGTGAGGAATTTGATCTTAAAATAGTGGAATTAATCAATAAAGGAGCGGTTAAGGATTTTTTTGAATTGGATCCGGTATTGTTGGAAAAAGCGGCCGAATGTGGTTTCCGGAGTTTGATTATGCTCCTTGGAACTTTCGATGAAATGGAGTACGAAAGCCGGGTGCATAGTTATCAAGGACCGTTTGGGGTTGGTTATGCGGTGGCGTCATTTCATCCTAATGGGAATCGCCAAAGTATGGTTGATACCTTATTTCAAGCTCGGAATGGCGCCGTCCAGTCTAGACGAGCCAAAGAAAGCCCACTAGTTGGATTTGCCCGTCGGACTGTGGAAAGTTACCTGAAGAAAGAGAATAACTACGATCCGGATAATTTAAATGATTACCTTCGGGAACGGGCCGGGGTTTTCGTTTCAATAAAAAAACATGGTCAGCTCCGTGGCTGTATCGGAACGACCGAACCAACCCAATCAAATATTGTGGAGGAGGTCAAACAAAACGCCATCTCTGCGGCTACGAGAGATCCGCGGTTTGAACCGGTATCCATTGATGAATTGAATGATTTGGTTTATAGCGTCGATGTTTTAAAACCGGCGGAACCAATTTCGGGGATTGAGGAATTGGACCCGGCACGTTATGGAGTAATTGTCAGAAGCGGATATCGGACCGGCTTATTGTTACCCAATTTGGATGGGATTGAGACTGCCGTCGAACAAGTAGAGATCGCCAGAAAAAAGGCGGGAATTGGGCCGAAGGAACTAGTTGAGCTGGAGCGGTTTGAGGTTGTCAGGTATTTGTAATTGTTGAAAATTAGCATATTCAAAGAAGAGAATATAGGAGTCAGAGCAGGAGCCAGTAGTTATGGATTCATAGATGAAAATAGTAAGGGTGGATTCATTTGAATTCATTTCATGAGGCCGAATATTACGAACGGCTGTCCGAAGGCAATCTTATTTGTCGATTATGTCCGCACCAGTGTCGAATCGCTACAGGAAAATCCGGGTTTTGTAAAATCAGGACCAATCGCGACGGGAAACTGGAAGCGGTCAACTTTGCTCAAGTATCAGGGATTGGATTGGATCCGATCGAAAAGAAACCTTTATATCATTATTACCCGGGTAAGGTGATTCTTTCAGTGGGAACAGTAGGTTGTAATCTGGCCTGCCGTTTTTGTCAAAATTGGCATATATCCCGTGAAGAATCCCTTACCCGATTTATTACCCCTAATGAATTGGCTGATCTGGCGGAAAAGTTGCACCGGGAGGAAGACAATATCGGAGTGGCATTTACTTACTCGGAACCTGTTGTGTGGTATGAATTTTTGGTCAAGACGATGCCGCTGATCAGAGAACGCGGTTTGAAAAATGTCTTGGTGACCAACGCCTTTTTAGAGCCTGAACCATGGGAAAATTTATTAAAATGGACTGATGCAGCTAATATTGATCTTAAGGGATTTGATGAAGGTTACTATCACAGACTCTGCAGCGGTAAATTAGGACCGGTTTTAGAAAATATTAAAGTTGCGGCAGCCAGGATTCATCTGGAATTGACTACTTTGATTGTTCCCGGTGAGAATGACCAGCCGGAACAGATCCGAGAAATGGCCCAATGGATTGCCGCGCTAGATCCTCAGATACCGTTACATCTATCCAGATACTTCCCCAATTATCAAATGACTAAACCGGCAACTTCTCTAACGACGATGGATGAAGCTTTAGCAATTGCCAAAGAGTACTTACAATATGTTTATCTGGGTAATGTAAGTAAGGCCAACCACACTATTTGTCCTGAATGCGGCAGTATATTGGTGGAAAGAGACGGGTTTCAGACACGAATATTTAACATGAACATTTGCAGGGAATGCGGGAAGAAGGTGAGAATTATTATTTAAGCGATTTTCATCATTACCAAATTTTAATATATATATATGAAATCGCCTATATTTTTTGCCGTCCAGGGGGAATATGGATGAAAGTCACGATTGCCCAACTGAATCCTACGGTAGGTTATATTGAGGGTAACCTCCAAAAGGGAATTGAGATTTTGTCAGACTTTGGCGGTAAGACTGATTTGATTGTCTTTCCCGAACTTTACATAGTAGGTTATCCTCCTCAAGACCTTTTAGAACGGTCTTGGTTTATCAATAAGGTGGGTAAGGCATTAGGTAAATTAGCTTTGGAGTCTTTAAATTATCCTGAAACCGGGATTCTAATAGGGGCTCCTATACCAACGGGAAAAAATAATGGCAAGGGACTAGCGAATTCGGCAGTTCTAATCTATCAAGGTTCGAAAGTTTTTTGTCAAGGAAAATCTCTACTACCAACTTATGATGTTTTTGACGAGGCGCGTCACTTTGATCCTGCTACCGAAGTGGGAGTGGTCAGATTTAAAGATCAAGTTTTAGGAATCTCCATTTGTGAGGATGCTTGGAATGATCCGGATTTCTGGCCTGGAAGTAAGGTTTATCAAGAGGACCCGATTTTTAAACTAGCCAATATGGGGGCTACCTTATTAATAAATATTTCTGCTTCCCCTTTTTATATGGGAAAGGATGAAATCCGGTTTCGGCTGATTCAAAACCATGCTCGAAAACACCGGATTCCTTTTATTTTTGTCAACCAAATAGGCGCTAATGACGAATTAATTTTTGATGGGGGAAGTATGGCCTTTAATCAGGCCGGTAATCCAATATACCTTGCTCCTTATTTTCAAGAGGAGTTGCATATTTTAGACTTAAATACTTCGGTAAGGAGGGAGTTTACTCCGAGAGAATCAATCGAATCACTTTATTCCGCCTTGACTTTGGGAGTCAAAGATTATTTGAGAAAGTGTGGTTTTAAAAAAGCGGTGATTGGCCTTTCGGGGGGGATTGACTCTGCCTTAACATGCTGTCTTGCTGTGGATGCTCTTGGAAAAGAGAATGTTCTAGGGATCTCAATGCCGTCACCGTATTCATCATTAGGAAGCGTAGAAGATTCCAGAAAATTAGCCCTTAATTTGGGAATCGAGTTTAGGGTAGTACCAATCGAAGCTATTTTTAACAGTTATCTTAATGTATTGAGTGAGCATTTTGACGATATGGAAACCGATACTACCGAGGAAAACATTCAAGCTAGAATCCGCGGTAATATTTTAATGGCTTTCTCAAATAAATTTGGGTCAATCGCTCTTTCTACCGGGAACAAAAGCGAAATGGCGGTTGGTTATTGTACGCTTTACGGGGATATGAGCGGAGGACTGAGTGTTATCTCTGATGTCCCCAAAACAATCGTTTATGAATTGGCTGACTTTGTAAACCGGAAAAGTGAAAGAATACCGAAGGCGATTATTGAAAAGGCCCCTTCGGCAGAATTGAAACCAGATCAAAAGGACCAGGACACGCTTCCGCCATACCCAGTTTTAGATCGAATCTTGCAACATTATGTGGAGGATGGTTATTCCATAGAGGAAATTATAGCTTTGGATTTTGATCCGGAAACTGTTAAATGGGTAGCGAGGACGGTTGATCGGAACGAATATAAGCGGAGGCAAGCGGCGCCGGGCTTGAAAGTATCCCCTAAAGCCTTCGGCGGTGGCCGGAGGATGCCGGTAGCTAAAAAGTTGATTTATTAGATGGTTTTTCACAAGGAGGGAATAGCGATGAGTCCTACGGAATGGAAGAATTTATATTTAAATAAAACACCGGTTGCTCCATTGGGGATTATTGCTCTAGATGGATGTAAGGAATTGGCGGATCTAATTGACCAAAGATTATCCTCCCAAAGACGAGAGTTTAATGCTAAACATCATAAAAATAAGTTGCCCGATGGATTTGAACGTGAATCATTTTTAGTTGATTTCAATTGTTTTAGGTTTATGAATGGAGAAGGTAAAGCGGTAATTCATGAAACAGTTAGAGGGCATGACATTTACATTTTAGCTGATGTAGGTAATTATAATTGTAAATTTAAGATGTTCGGGATTGAATGTCCAATGAGTCCGGATGACCATTTTCAGGATATAAAAAGAGTAATTGCCGCCATTGGCGGCCGGGCCCGGCGGATTACTGTAATAATGCCGATGCTATACAGTGGGCGACAACATAAACGCCAATCCCGGGAATCGTTAGATTGTGCAGTAGCCCTTCAAGAATTGGAGCGGCTTGGGGTAGATAACATTTTTACCTTTGATGCCCATGACCCCCGGGTTCAAAATGCAATCCCCCTAACCGGTTTTAATAATCTATTTCCAACCTATCAAATCATCCGGGCTTTTCTTAAGAATGAACAGAATTTAGTAATCGACAAATCAAAAATGTTGGTCGTCAGTCCCGATGAAGGAGCGATGGGCCGGAGCATTTATTATGCCAGCATGCTGGGGCTGAACGTGAATCTTTTTTATAAACAACGGGATTATACTACAGTTATCAATGGAAAAAACCCAATTATTAAACATGAGTTTTTAGGTGATAATATTGCCGGAATGGATGTTTTAATAATTGACGATTTGATTGCCTCGGGTGAATCGATATTGGATATAGCTAGGGAGTTAAAACGGCGGAAAGCTAACCGAATCTATATTGCAGTAACTTTCGCTCTTTTTACCGAGGGATTGGAGAGTTACAATCAAGCTTTTGAAGAGGGTATTATCACCCGGGTTTATGATACCAATTTGACCTATCGTAACCCGGAATTATTAAAAACTCCCTGGTTTGTTAACGTGGACATGTCCGAATTCATTGCCTATTTAATCGATATGCTTAATTATGACCAATCAATCAGTCCCCTGTTCGATCCCAGCCGTAAAATCGGGGAACTGCTCAAAAATTATCAAGGGTAATACTTACTTAGTAAATAATGTAGCTAATGCGATAATCAAGATATGCCAGGATTGGTCCAAGATAATCTTCAACCAGTCGATATTAGTATTGCCGTTAACTTTTGCAGCCCAAAAATCAACAAAAGCCCGTTGGTCCAATATTATATGGCAAATTAAGATTAAGCCGATTCCCCACCAAGTTAGGCCACCTGCGATTAGTGCAAATAAAGCGAGAGTTGTGGTATAAACGATTGAATGAACGATGAGCGGTAATATATCCTTCGCTTTTTTTTCCGCCATCCACCTTGTCTGGAAAATGTAATCCCCGACAAAATGACCTACAAGGAGCCAATTAAAAAGATTCATTAACATCAACCTCTCATCGAAAATAGGCAAGTCTTATCTATTATTCGGAAATTAGTTGGTTTTTCTTAACATAATTTTTAATACTTTCTAGTTGAATTAAAAAGGCGCCTGGTGGCGCCAATTGGTGACCATTTATTTAGTTGACAGTTAGAGTCAATTATCATGAAAGATTCATTTGGATAAATTTATAATGATTTGATTACTTTAGGCCATGTCTTCAAAAAAGGGAATTTTGTTACCAGTAGTTTCTTTCTCAACAACCAGTTCTTTATTGGATGCATTTAGCTTTTTCATTAATCCGTTGACAAAAAGCATCATCAGTTTAATTCCGGCTTTGGGATACATCCTAATAAAACAGAAAAAATCATTGCGTTCGACAACTAAAACTTGAACGGTATCGGCAGCGGAGACAGTTGCAGTCCTTTGCCCATCGTCAAAAATACCGGTTTCCCCGAAAAACTCACCTTCATCAATATGGGAGATTAGCATTTGCTTACCGTTCTCTCCATTAATTGTAACGTTCAATTTTCCACTAATCAAAGCATAAAATGTATAACTGGTTTCACCTTGGGTGATAATTTTTTCATCTTTGTAATATTCATGAAAATGGGCAAATTTTAATAGATTTTTTTTCTCACTATCGTCTAAATATTGAAAAATGCTTATCTTATTAATTTTGGCTTGGAGATAGCTGTCGAGCCAGTCGATGATTCGCAAAATATCTCACCTCCTAAGGGTATATTATATCGAATACTTTTGCTAAGGTAAATATATAAAATATGAATTAATAAAATATAAAATAATATCAATTTAATTAATTCGAGTCGTTGAGCGTTTTTCCTTTTAAGCGTTTAAAATAAAAGACATTCATTAAGATTACATTATTTCAAAGTTGAGTTTATCCTCTATAAATATCAGCAATTTTAAAAGTTGAATTAATAATTAAGATTTTTGAATAAAGCTCCGATATTCAATATGATAGATTAATTTGATGGGGAATTAATAACCTTTTTATACCAATCTGCCGCATACGAACTCTTGAGCAATTAATGTCAACTTTATTAAAGTTTAGTTACGGGGGCAAGATGATGAAACGGACCTTTGGGCTGTTACTGTTTCTAGTAATGTTTTTATTATTTTCTCAAGAAACTCACGCCACTACTACCATTCTACTCGGGCGGTCTGTTGAAGGTGATGGCGAATTTTTTTACGATGGAATGTATGAATCGGGTAATATTGAAGGAAGATTAATCAGCTTAGCTTATATTAAAAAAATTAAGATTGTGATTACAAATCAATTTGGGGAATTTTATAATGGCTACGAAAAAAACCATATGGAATCATTGGATATTCAAGTCGGATACCCGCTTTATAGTGATAACAAAGGATTGCTATATCTGACCATGACGGGAATGAAATATTCGGGATATGATAACTACTATTTGGAGACCCACGAAGCTGATGGAGGTTTGATTGGGTTTGAAATAATTGGCACTCCCAGTGATAAAGTACAGTTTGAATTCGGTTGGCATAAAGCCTTCGATGGTTCATACCGTATCAATGATGATAATTTATCATTAGAGCTGTTATTATTAAAATTTAAAATCCAATATCTTTTAACGGATAATTTAGGGCTTGTTATTTATTGGGAAACAAAAGACTTTAATAATAACGATGCTTTCACTAAGCGTCTTGAAACAATTGACAATACGGTTATCGGTTTTATTTATCGATTATAGATAAAAAAGAACCATCATTTAATAGGACTTTATAAAACTAGTAGAGAGAGAAACATGTTTAAACAAATATTCGGTGAAAAAATCAATAAAACAAGGATTACTCCACTAACGACCAAGATAATCTTAATCTTCGCCGTTTTTATTCTAGTATCCAACTTAGCCTCCAATTATATCAACCTTACCTATAATCGTTCCGGGTTGGTAAAATTTATCCGGGAACTCCTAATCCGAGATTTGAAAGAAATGTACACTATTTGTAATACTCAATATGAAATTTATCAGTATAGTGATGACCTTCATGGTTCAACCGAAAATATTGAACGTAACGCATTAGGTCAGTTTAAAAATGAAAAATCGCTGTTTTTAGGGGTTAAAGAAGACGGAACGATTATCTTTCAGGCATCAAATATTAAAAAATATCCCCGGTTTTTAGACCAGAAGACTTTGAGGTTGATGCGGAAAAATCGGGATCAAAAAATAATGGAAGGCTCATTACCGTTTCAATTTAACGGAGACACTTATTTTGGACTTTACAAATATAACCCTAAATGGGGAGCGTACATTATCCGAGGTGAAGAATATAACGAGTTTTATGCCGAATCTACCCGGATATTTCAAAATATCTCTATCATTATCATTATTATTACCCTTTTCACCGCTGTACTGGGTGCAATTCTTTTAAATCATATCACCCGCTTTGTATCGGTAATAACCGAACGGATCATGGAAATGACTCGAAGCCAACAATTGGGAATTATTGATTTAAAAGGGGCTACTAATGATAATATTACCTTCTTGGGAATGGCTTTTAATTCCCTTTCAAGCACTATCAACAATTTATTATTTATTTTCAGAAAATTTGTCAATCGAGATATAGCTGAGAAAGCATATCAAGAACGTGAAGTGCGCCTCGAAGGCAAGCAGTTGGAACTAACTATATTGTTCTCCGATATTAAACGTTTTACTTTTATTACTGAAACTCTCGGGAATGATATTATCAAACTATTAAATGTTCATTATGACAATACCATAAAAGAGATTATCAAAAATGACGGTATCATCGGTTCAATTATTGGTGATGCGCTTTTAGCCGTTTATGGCGTTTTTAATGAAACCGGCGCCAATAAATCTTACCAAGCAGTTCTTTCCGCTTATAAAATTCAAGAACTAGCCGCATCTTTAAGGGAAAAGATGCGTCAAAAATACGAACAAATATTCCGTGAAGGGGGAGCCCTTTCAGAAGCGGAAGAAAAAGTATACCAAGCGGTTTTAATCGAAGTTGGGGTAGGAATCGACGGTGGTAAAGTCTTTTATGGAAATATCGGCTCCCATGAACGAATGACCAATACGGTAATCGGTGATAACGTTAACTCGGCCTCCCGCTTGGAAGGTTTGACCCGGATTTATAATGTACCGGTTATTGTTTCCACGCATATAAAAGAGGAGATTGAACAAAACGCTGAAGATCATGGCTTAATATTCATTGAAATTGATACAGTCTTAGTGAAGGGCAAAACCATCGGCGCTAAAATTTATTGGCCGGTCCGCAAAGATATATATGATAATAATGCCGAATTAAGGGAGGCTCTTAGTGATTTTTCAAAAGGACTAAATCTTTATTACTCCGGGGAATGGGAAGAAGCACATAGGATATTCGGTGAAGTCCCGTTGGCATTAGCGGAAGTATTTAAAGAACGGACACTGGGAGAGTGTCCTGAAAAGTGGGATGGAATATGGAAAATGACAAGCAAATAAATAGCTATAATGTAGAGAAAATTAAGAATATCTTTTTAAGCGATGACCTCTTGGTGCAAGATGCAAGGCAGGAGGTTTATTCGCTGACGGATGAATTTACCAAGAGTAAAAAAAATAAAAACCGATTAGCCCAAGCATTAATTTTTTTGTATATTGCCGTAATCGGTTGTGGCGCTTATTTTTTGACTACTATTGAAGAAAATAAAAATAAACGTATTGAAGTAAATATTGCTGAGTTCAGGCAGTTCAATCTGATTGAATTGTTGGCTGAAAAAAGAGAGAGCGAGGAAAAATTGGCCCAACTCCAACAAGAGTTGGAGGATTTCCGTACCAAATCAATGGAACAAATTAAGAAATTATCTCCCAAAGAGCAACAGAAGGCGATTGCAGCCCTTAATGAAAAGATGAAAGCTCTAGAAGAAAGTTATAACCGGCAAATTAGGGAGAAAGAGATAGCCTTGGCAGCCCTGGAAAAATCAATTGAAGCCGAAAAACAAAAAATAGCATCTACTTCCCAGCAAAGTGAAACTGTTATTAAAAATTATCAAAGTATCAACCAAGTACAACAAGCAGAAAATGAACGATTAATGATTGAATATGAAGCTAAGATAGCCAAACTTAATGGGGAGCATCAAGCTGAGCTTGAACTTTTGAAACAAGAAAACCAAAAAACAATCGACGAATTAATTGCGCGCTATAATCCCAAGTTTAATCGGGGTGAAATCCTTTCGGCAATCAATGCCAAAATGGGGAATAAACAAGTAAAATCCAATAACAGATACGACCGAATACTAGCAGAGGAAGGCATTTTAAGCGAACAAGATTTTAACCAGATAAATAAGAAAGTCCAAAATCAAAAGATTATTATCGATGGTTTGCAAGAAGTCGGATATGAAAATTCAGTCCCGGTTGCTTTAAACAAACTGGACCAATTATCACAATCGGCTGCCGGTGACTATGAACATCTTTGGATGAAACTAGCAGAACGGATCAGGGAGAAAAACACTTATATCGATAGTTATGAATATGCATTGAAATACTTGGCGATGATGGGGCGTGAAACGGGTTATGTTATTGACGCCAGGAACCAAAACCGCTTGATTATCTTCATCGACCAAATTTATTCCATAAAAAAAGGGGATTTTGCTTATATTTTTAAAAACGATTCAACTCCGATTGCTAAAATTGAACTTAACCCCGAAAATGGCAGAGTTACCGCGAAAGTAAAAGAGGTAATCAAACCTATTAAAATAGAGCCATTCGATAAAATATTGTTAAAGCTCGAGGTGGCCCAATGAGAAAAATAAATGTAACAGTAATCCTAACGTTGTTATTATTTTTGACTAGTATTCAATCATATGCTTTCAATTGGAAAAAGTTCGATACTGAAGTAATTAATACTTCTCAAGACGGACCGAAAACAATCTTAACATTGAAAGATATGAAAGATAAGATTTTTAAAGTTATTTATCAGGATGAAGCAATGCTCGCAAAGATTGCTCCGAAAATTAACAAATTTAAAAATGAGTTTTACGGATGGCGGGAGATTAGTTTTACTGAAATTAGTTTTATGGTTTTTGATAATTACTTGGAAGTAATTTTGATGCCTAGGGAGTTAACATATAAACAAACTAATCTGGCAAGAGCGATACCTGCCGGGATTACTATGATGAGTCCGCCGGAACAGGATAAAATGCATTATGATTTTCGGATTATTAAGGACGATTTTTTCCTTCGAATCGACGGCGATTACGTGAATGAAGCAGAATTAATTACCAAACTGCGTTACGCCTATGATTACCCATCAGTATATCAGCAGCGGGGTGAATCAAAGACAGTTACCCCCGGTGGTCCGAATACAGGGGTGGATGAGAGTACTCGACAAGCTTTGCTTTATTTATTGAATGAAGATTGGAACGGTCGGTCTAAACCGGTTCCGCCCGAGACTATTAAAAAGGTCACTGATTTAAAACTTAATAATCCATGGATGAGTAAAACGGAATTATGGAAAACCCTCAAAAAAGAAAAAGTTAAGATTACCAAACGGGAATTTGAGTTGATTTTAATAATCTACTTTAACGAGTTTGAGTATTAATTATTATATGTTGAAAAAAGTTTTGAGTAAAACGTTCATATCTTAAATATCGGATGTAAATGCTAATTCAAAACAAAGATCAAAGGTTAAAGGTTATACTGACCTTTGACCTTTTATTATGCTATATAGGGTGAAGTAAATTTTTCAACCAAGGTTTTCATTATTAAGTCTACTTTGAAATAAATGCATATTAGAAATTTAATTCAACTTATATAAGTTATGTAATAAAGCATCTAAACTAAGGGGAACTCACCCTTGCCCTCTCTTTGTATACGCAAATAGAGGGTAACCTGATTACCTCGAAGTCTAAAAACAGATGCAGAACATGCTTTCTTCCCCTCTTTTTCCGGAAAGAGAGGGGAAGAAAGAAGGGGTGAGTTCGTTAACAAAACAGCTTTTAATGTTTTCATAGCTCTTATATAGAAAGATGACAACGGGAGATTGGTATGAAAAAAGCTTCATTATTATTAATTTCGCTTTTTATACTTCTTGGTTTCTTTATCGGTCTGAAAATAAATTCTGGAAATGTAAATAGCGGCGGCTCCGAATATTTGGTTTTAAAAGTAATTGATGGTGATACTATCGAGGTTGAAAAACTCGGGAAGGTACGTTATATCGGTATCGATACTCCGGAAACCAAGCATCCTTCGCGGGGTCCGGAACCTTATGGGCGGGAGGCCTATGAGGCTAATAAACGATTGGTTGAGAATAAGACAGTAAGGTTGGAATTGGATATTGGTGAACGTGATAAATACGGTAGGACATTGGCCTATGTTTATGTGGGAGAATTATTCGTAAATGGATGGTTGGTAGAGAACGGATATGCTCAAGTAATGACTTATCCTCCAAACGTTAGATATGCCGATTTGTTTGTAAAGCTGGAACGGAAAGCCAGAGAGGCCGGCAAAGGTTTATGGGGAGTGCCGGAAGAGCGTAAAATCCAGCCTGGAGAAGGCTATTGGTCAAGTTCCAGATCGAACAAATTTCATAAACCTAGCTGCCGCTGGGCCCAGAAAATCGGTTCACGGAATCTAATCATTTATAAAAATCGGGAAGAAGCGCTTAAAGCTGGGTTAATACCCTGTAAAGAGTGTAAGCCCTAAAAGAGAGAAAAAATCTAATAATATTTTAGACTGGATTTACACGGATTAACACTGATTTAAAAGCTACTCAATATCTTAAAAATATATTAACAGTAAAATTATTAATTAATTTTGAAAAAAAATTTCGTAAATCCGTGTTAATCCTGTCAAAAGAAGAAGTATTTAAACTCAATTAGAGGCTACTGCCGGATTGAAATCATGTACTAGATTGTTAATCCAGCGTTTGGAGATAAAACGTTTAAAACAAAGGACGAACTTAAAAATTTCTTGTAAAGTAATCAAAGCGTATACACCTTCGATTGGTAAACGCCAAACCGATTGGCCCAAAAACCCTAAAGGCATTCCGATTAAATAGACCGCTACCAGATCCATAATCAAGCAAAACATAACATCGCCTCCGCTGCGTAAAACCCCGACAATTGCTACCATATTGATTACGATTATCGGCATAAAAAGGGAAAAAGTGTATAAAATCGCCTGGGCCTGTTGAAATACGACGGACGATATATTGTAAGGGGATAAAATAAGGCCGCTTCCTAAAACCGTCAATGCTCCCATTAACACACTGACTAAAGTGGTAATGATGAGAAAGCGTTTAGAATATAGAAAGGCCTTGGTTTCATCTCCGGCGCCGATTTGATTTCCGACCATTACCAAACAGGCGCTGGCAATGCCGTTAAATAAAACGAACATCAGCTGGCGTACGGTTGCGACTATATTAATGGAGGCTACGACATCGGTGCCCAATTTAGCGTAGATCGCCATATAAAGCACCATTCCAAAGGCCCAAATAACATCTTTAGTAACAACCACACCGGTCGTATTGATGAAGCGTTTAGCTAAATCAATCGGGATGACAAACATTTCCGAAAATTTGGAGGATATAATGTATTGACTTCGGTAAGTGACAATAAGTAAGACAGTTGTTTCAATTAAGCGGGCGATTAACGTGGCTATGGCTGCACCGGCAACCCCCATTTTCGGCATACCGAAGTTACCGAAGATTAAAAGATAATTCAAAACAGTATTGCTGATAATCGCGATTACATTAACCCGCATGGGGAGTTTTACTTCTCCGGTGCTTCTTAGTACAGCGGAATAACAAGCGGTAATGGCGGTCAATACATAAGTGAATGAAGTAATTCGGAGATATTCAGCGCCAAGTTTAAATACTTGTTTATCATCGGAGAAAAATTTTAGGATCGTTTGGGAATTTAAAATGCTGATTAAAAAGAAGAACAACGCCGCAGTCCCGCTGATTATTAAACTTAGTCCCAAAATGCGGTGGATATTTTTCAGATCTCGCTTTCCCCAGAACTGAGCAGTGAAAATCGAAGCTCCGCCGCTGACCCCTAGTAAGAAAAGGAGCAATAAAAAATAGACCTGGTTGGCGAGCCCGACTGAGGCGAGTTCTACAGAACCCAATTGGCCTACCATAATATTGTCAACCAGATTTAAAGAGGCTGTTACAAAGTATTGGATAGTTACCGGTATCGCCAGGTTGAAAAAGGTTTTATAAAAATTGTTATCTCCTAAAAGATCTTTTAACATAGTAAATACTCCATCCTCTATTAAGCAACAGTGACTCAGAGACACAGAGTAAAATAATATTTTATCTAATAACTTCTTTCTCTGTGTCTCAGTGTCTCCGTGGCAGAAAGTTTTTTTATTATTTCTTCACTTGATAACTAAATACCCGGTAGGTAGTTGGCGCTAGTTTGAATTGAAATTCGGCGCCTTCTTCGAAGTCACGACCTTCAATTCGCGTGCCTGTAACTAGATCTAACAGATCGGTTCCTTTTTGTTGGATGATAATTTTGACATCCGAGTGATAAGGTAGGAATGATTCGACTATAAAGCTATTATTGTTATATAGGAATAATCCTACATTGGCGGGGCCTTCAAGTCTAATCCCGGCACAGGCGGTTAACTTCTGACGGATTTGGTTTAGGACAGCATCGGGGAGGAAGTATAAATCGCCGAAATCTTCCGGTATGGTTAAGATAAAAAGAGTTCCGGAACCATATTTTACTTGTATTAAAATAGGATAGTTTTTATTTTCTCCAAATCCGACAATCAATGGAGTACAGTCATTAGTAGAAATATCAATTTGGGGAATTAGGATTTTTTTGGCGGAATCATAATAATTGCCAAAGGAACATTCATAAAACGGGTAAGCAAATTTCGATACGGCGACTTTGTGGTCGGTATAACGAATTTGGGCGATTTCCTCAAATCCTTTGCCGTTTAGAGCTTTTAGGAGGCCGGATGTTATCGCCACCTTCTTTCCCTTACATAAATGTTCTTTGATTCGATTTATGATCAATGGGTCTTGACCGGCGCTCTCAGTTAGGAAAACCAATTCCGAGTCGATTGGAAACTCAGGATGCGGTTCCAAGGGAAGTCCAAGCATTCCGAGATATCCATGAAGGTAGTTCTCGCCAGAAGAATGATATGGTTTATAACAGGGAATTCCGATAGGGTCGCCTAGCTTGCCTAAAAATTGATCAACTTGGTCGAAAACATACCCGACTATTGGCACGAAGATGTTGTCGCGATATAAGACGGACCCTAAACAAAACAAGGTTACTTCCCTGGCTTTGGCAAAGAGTGTCAAATAACATTGTTCGGCATAAGAGCCCAAATTATAAAGGCAATCAAAGGTATCAAACCATCCGCCGCCATTGCCGCCGGGTTTGACATTTTCCAGATATCTCATTAAAAAATAACTTAGATAACGTTGCAGATTTTGCTGGGTAAACTGAGGGTCCCGGGTTTCGGTCCCGGTATATATTTGGTCAAAGATTTTCGGTTCGTCCTGCAAGTTATAGCCGGTACTTTGGTAATCTTCATACCAGTTTGGATATTTAATAATCAGGTTCGCCTTTGGATTGACCTGTTTGGCGGTTTTGATGATAATTCCTTCCGACACTTCTTTCAACTTGTCGGTCCTAAACTGGGACCAACTGCGATCACCTTTGGTTTTGATACAAGACTCACATTTACAATTGGTAAAATAGAAATCATCTAGAATAATCTCATCAAACAGTTCGGCTGTATATTGTACGATCTGTTGCAAACGTTCTAGATGATCCCGGTTGGTATAACAAAAGGAAAGAAACTGCCAGTTTGACGAAACGTCGGTTGTTATTCCGCCCGAGGTTTGAATCCCCTTTTTTGAGAATAATGCTTTAACTTTTAAGATTTTTTCTTTATCTACCAAGTGTTGTCCCCGATAAGCTTCAAGGTAGACTTTATCAAGTTGAATATGTTTTTCTATAAAAGCAAATTCCTTTTCGAAATCAGGATTTTGAGCAATCTTTTCCATATCCCGGACTGTAACATAAATTGCTGTTTTAAAATTATTGTAACTCATATCGGATGCACCTCTTTATTTTTGCTGTAACAGTTTTATTATAAAACGAAAGCTCAAATGAAGCTTCCCGTAGATTGCGAATAAGTACTCAAATTTTGCTTTTTATTTGGAAAATAAGATAAAAAGTAATAATTGTGAGCGGGTCGAGCTTAAAGAGGATAGTGTCTTAGTGTCTCCGTGGCCTAATTTTTTTTAATTTGCCACAGAGACTCAGAGACACAGAGAAAACATTTTGTTAGGATTTTAATTTTTTTGTTTTTTGAAAGAGGAAGGGGAACAGCCTTTCATTTGCTTAAAAACTCGGTTGAAGGTTTTGATACTGTCAAATCCGGACCTAAAGGCCACCTCGGTTATGGGGTCGTTGGTATCGGTCAAATATTTGACTGCTTTACTGATTCGGTAACTGTTGAGATACTGGATAAAGGTCATTCCGGTGGTTTCTTTAAAAAATCTGGTAAAATGATAAATGCTAAAATTGGCCGTCCGGGCGATCTCATTCAGGGTAATTTCTCGAGTAAAATTTTCCGCTACATATTCAAAAACTTGCTCTAACCGTTCGAGACGCCTTAAATGTTTACTTCGTTCCATTGAAGAGTATTTTTCCTTTGGAACTTGGCGGAGTAAAATTACCATAAAATCGTACAACCGGGCCTGGATTGCCAATTGAAAGCCTTGGCGCATCTTTGAATATTCTTCAATTATTAATAAAATTTGCTTTTCCAAATTACGGTGAATTTGAGTGTCGGATTCATCCGAACTATCGATTAGCGGCTTAATAAATTTGTTTTCCCGCATCATTGTTGAGAAGGGTCCGAATAGGGTTTGTTCGAATTGAAGAATGATTCGCTTGCTCTTTTTGGGCGGAGTGACGAAAAAGTGTACTTCGCTGCTGTTAATTAGTAAGATGTCGCGGGGTTTAAGGGTATAGATCTCATTATTAAGCCCTATCACCAACTCTTCTTCCAAGACATAAATGATTTCGAGTTCTTCATGCCAATGGGGAGGGAACTCAGGTATATCCGTAACAAACAGATTGAACGGGTAATCTTCATATGTTAAATTACGTTGGTGCCAAGCTTCCATGGGATTACTCCTTTTGATAAAATATGTGGTTATAAAGTTTGCTAAAGCCTATATTTATTATAAATATTGGGTCCCCCCTCATTCTAACTTTCTCCCCCAAGTGGAGAAACGAACTGCATTGCTCCGATGTTTAAAAAAGTAATCTCTTAGAATGAAATCTCGATTCTGATTCCTGACTTCTGGCTTCTGTCTTCCTATCTTTTTATATTTCCAGCCCCAAGAAAGTCCTGACCGCCCAGCCGATGCCGAAGGAGACGGCGGTTACCCCCAGACTGATACCGGCCATTTCCAGAAAACGTTTCTTAAAGGGTAAATCCTTGGCAACGGAGATGTAAAAGTTAAAGGCCAAGATGATGGTGATGGCCATCAGGACACTTAGCCCCAAGTCTAGAAAATGGTTGGGAAGCAAAAGATAGGGGAGGATTAATAGGATTACGGTGATAATATAGGCGATACCCGTATAAATACTAGACTTAAAAGCGTTATCCTCTTTCTCCTGCTTTTTGGATAGAAACTCACTGGCGGCCATGGAAAAGGAAGCCGAGATTCCGGTGATCAGTCCGATCAGCGCGATTACCCGGCTGTTTTGGATCGCGAAGGTATAACCTGCCAGGGCGCCGGTTAGTTCAACCAGGGCGTCGTTTAATCCCAGCACTATGGATCCCATGTAATTCAACCGTTCTTCATTAATTAACCCCAGTAACTCCCGTTCATGGTTTTCTTCATCTTCCAACACTTTTTTTAATTCCGGGAAATGAGTCATTAATGCTTCATAAGAGGCAGAGGCTTTCTCTTCACCTTTCTCCAACAATTTCAAGGAGAAAGTTAAACCAAGGGTCTTGGCGATCAAGAGATACCGCAGGATTTTTATTTTTGACGGGCGGACTTCCGAGTTAGAGTATTTTTGAAGCAATATGTAATGGTTTTTTTCATCGGCGGCGATTGTATTTAAGAGTTTAGCATTTTCAGCGTCCTTTTGTTTGGATGCTATCGCTTGATAAATATGAAAGCTGGTGATTTCGTCTTTCTGGTTTTTAAGGAGTTCTTGGCGTAGTTCTTTGGTTATTGTTTCCATTTGTGTACCTCCTAACAGTTTTCATAGAATAGATGGGATATAGTATATTGTTACAGTTTTCAATTGAGTTTTTATTCGCTATTCTTAAGATAACTCCTTTATAAACTAAAGCATCCAAAGAACCAAATCGTAACCGATGATTAGGTATTCGTTCACCCCGGCGTGCCGGGGTACATGAAAGGATGAAAATAATATGTTTTTAACTCTGTATCTCTGCGCCTCTGTGGCTAAATCATTATTGGCCACAGAGACACGGAGACACAGAGAAATCATTTTCTAGATAGTCGCCCACGTCAATCTCCGATTGACACAAGCGAAATTCAGAAAATGAATTGACGTGGATCGACAAGCATCTGTGAATTTTCTAAGTAGTAGGAAATTATGAGTTGACAATTAAGAAAACATATGTTACTTTTAACATATTATATAAAATACATATGGTAAAAATATATTGAGGTGAAACTAATGACCATAAAATATGCAATTCTTGGGCTCTTAAGTTGGAAACCTTTCACTGGGTATGAATTAAAAAAGGTGATTGCCGAGTCTGCGGCAATGTACTGGTCAGGTAATAATAATCAAATATACCGGACGCTGGTCCAACTTCTAGAAGAAGAATTGGTAACCAATCAAGTACAGTATCAAGAAAACTCTCCAATGAAGAAGGTTTATTCAATAACCGAGAACGGATTAATGGAGTTAAAAAAATGGGTTGGCTCCGCGCCGGAGCTTCCGGAGTTTAAAAATGTGTTCTTGATTCAATTAGCCTGGGCCGATCTGTTAAGCTTCGAAGAACTAAATGCTCTGCTGCTAAAGTATGAAGAGGAAGTGCGGTTGCAACTCTTGATGCAACAGGAGAAAGCCCGGCGCGGCAATAATGTCCCTAAAAGAACTCCCCGGGAGGCTTTTTTGGGAGAGATGGTTACCGCGAATATTATCGATTCTTATGAAAAGGAATTAAACTGGGTTATCAAGCTCCGGCAGGATCTTGAAGCCAAATATAAGGAGGATCCCAACATGGGTTACTGGCTAAAAGAGAATAATGGACGGAAATATATCGAATGCATTCCCGATCAGAGAACCATCGCCAATGAACAGGAGGCATTGGACTTAATCGGGATCTGCGGTGAACAGGATACTAATTTGCTGATGCTCCATTCGGGGAATTTGCCGGAAACATTCTTCGACTTAAAAAACGGTTTGGCCGGGGCGGTCTTACAAAAATTCGCAAATTATCAGATTAAGGCTGCTGCAGTACTACCATTAGAGCGTATTAACCGGGGACGGTTTAAGGAGTTTGCGCTGGAGGCCAACCGGGGGAGCCAATTTCGGGTATTCGATAATCAACAGGAAGCCGAAGCATGGCTAACCGGGCGGTAAAGACAAGGAGGTTTTAAATAATGACAAACCAATCTGTTTTCAAATCGGAAGAGGGTAAAAACGCAATTATTAAAGTTTACGATTCAATTTTGGATCGGTGGCCGGTACCGTATGAAACTTTGAATATCCCGACTAGTTACGGTAATACTTTCATTATCGCCTGCGGGGAAAAATCGGCGCCGCCGCTAATCCTGCTTCATGGTACCAGTTCGAACTCGGCCATGTGGATCGGGGATGTTTCCGAATACAGCCGCTATTATCGTGTTTACGCCGTCGATATCCCCGGCGAGCCGGGTAAGAGTGAGGCTATTCGGTATGAAGTTACAGGTCCCGCGCATACTGAGTGGCTTGATGAGATATTTGAAGCCTTAAAAATCGATCAGGCGGTTTTGCTTGGGCTCTCATTTGGGGGTTGGATTGCGGCAAAGTATGCCTCGGCTCATCCGGAACGAGTCGTTAAACTGGTCCTGCTTTGCCCGTCAGGGATAAGTCCGCAGAAGATTTCATTTATGTTCAAAGTGATTCCGTTAATGTTTTGCGGTGAGTGGGGGCTAAATAAGATAGTCGGTATCGTTAACGGTAATCAATCCGTACCGGATGAGGTTGTCAGTTACAGTAAGTTAATCTCCAGTCATTTTAACCCCCGGGTAGTAGTGATTCCTTTACTTACGGATGAAGAATTAAAACGCTTAAAGATGCCGGTGCTGTTGATTGTCGGTGCGAAAGACGCGTTGTTGCATTCGAAAAAGACCGCCGCCCGGATGCGAAAGGTCCTGCCTCATGCTTCGGTAGTTTTGCTACCGGGAGTGGGGCACGTATTGATTGATCAGATAAATCGAATTATGGATTTTTTGGAGCCGGGAGCCGGATTCGTCTTCTGAGGTACTAATTAGAACTTTAGAGGTAGAAATTAGTACCGTAGAGGTATTAATTAGAACCTTCATGGTAGAAATTAGTACCTTGGAGGTAGAAATTAGAACTTAAAGGGTAGACTTAAAATATCCCCCGGATGACAATCAAGTGCTGCCACGCAAATTTTCTCCAAAACATCGAATTCAATTTACAATGTATAATGTACAATTTACAATTAAAAGCTTTTTGGGTTATGTCCGGGTGTATCGTTAACAGTTGTAAATAATCCGGACGATACATTAGGTTTCCAGTCGAAAATTTCGGGTTATACTTAGGCGACTCGTTCAGATTCAAGTCATAGGATAATCCGAAAACTGGTTTTTATCTGGGAACTAACATCAGAGAGCAACTTTCAGTTGTGAACGGGGAACTGGTAACGAAGTTTACTAAAAACCCTAATAACGGATTACACCATTACACGGGACTGCGCTGATTTTTTCCGTGGAATCCTTTAATCCGTTAAATCCGTGATCCGGTTTTAGGAATATAACTTGAGGTTTAGATGAAATAATGACAAATGTCATTATTGCCATGACAAATGTTATCTTGAATTGTGTTTCTGAAAAAGATACCCTAATTCAGGGGAAAAGTAAAGTTTTGGATATCAAAAAATAAGGAGGTTGTAAAGAGTTGAAACATTGTTTTCGATGTAGTAGAATTGCTTTATTTTTAATCCTGTCGTTGGTTTTGGTAGCTGCTATTGGTGGGGACATCACTTTTGGAATGAGACCACCAGAGGGTATTCAGGCTGTCCTGTTGACGCTTACCAACGACGGACATGGAGAAACTGATCCAATGGGCACAAAATATGTACTAAGTCGTATGAAGTATAGAATAGCAGCTAAACCTTTTCCAGGTTATCAGTTCGCTTACTGGTCTAAAACCGGCGGTGATGGAAGTGTATATTTTGATGATGTTAATTCGGCAAATACCAGTATAATCGTTGGTGGTGCTAATGTCACGCTCATGGCTCATTTTATCGAAATTCCTTTTTCTTCTAATGAAATCCTAGACGTGAAACAAGCAAACGATGGTTATGATACCTGTCAACGTATAGAAGGTAAAATCGGACAATCTTTTATCGCTAACTATACCGGAAAACTTTCCAAAGTTGAGCTATTCTTAGCCATCTGTGTTCCAATATTCGATTATTTCAATGAAGCTGAAATCAAAGTAAATATAAGAAGCGGCTCGGATTTAACCGGGCCGATAATCGGATCTTCTCAACCGGTTATAATGAAAACCCAAAGAGACGTCAATATGGGTAGTATGATTAAATATTGGTGCGAGTTTAAACTTGATAATGTTATGGTTACCAGAGGACAAAAATATGTGATTGAAGTTATTGATACAAAAAACTCGGCTAGTTGGGAAATTACTGATTCTAATCCTTATTCAGACGGAATCGCTTTTATATGGAATCAAGATAAACAAATTGCGGAAGAACAATCTTCTAAGGACTTTCTGTTTAAGACCTATGTAATGCCGAAGATTTTCTATATTAACTTCCAACCGGCTAATACGGAGATTCCGGATGGTTACCTATCCGACTATGGTGATATCTATGGTTCCAGAAACGACTACACTTACGGTTGGAATACCGATCATAGAGGGCTCGCCTGCGATCGGGAGATGAATCCTGATCAACGCTTTGATACCCTCATCCAATTTGCTAATGATGGTTGTTGGGATATGGAGATAGCTAATGGCACCTATGAAGTAACCGTAGGTATCGGTGATGCCGAATATGATGGCGACTATTCAATCACTGTCGAAGGGGTCAACTATTGGGAGCAAACGCCGTTAAAAGCAGGTGATTTTGCCGAATTGTCCAGGTTCATTACTGTCTGGGATAGTAGGCTTACAATCAACCAAGGTGACTTGAACTGCTCCACCCGAATTAATTATGTAAAAATAAAGATGGTTCCACCGTCTTCAGAAGTGCTTGATCAATCCCAAACAATGGGTTATCCCAGAACTACGCAATTATCAAGTGGGAGCGGACAATCTTTTACCGCACAAATTACCGGAAAACTTTCGCGAGTGGAACTTGAATTTTCCCATGAGGCAAAACCGGCGGATGGAGAAGCGGGAGAGTTTAGAGTCAATATTAGAAAAGGAAAGGATTTATCGGGATTAATCATTGGACGCTCGCAACCTGTAAAACTGGTGGATAAAAGTGCAAACTACAAGTGGTATGAATTTACAATAGACGGTGCATGGGTTAATAAAGGAGAACAGTATGTAATTGAGGTTGAGCCTATTGGCGCAATCAATTATCCAGTTGCCTGGGATTATAACGGGGGGGTTGGTTACAGTTATGATGGTGTCGCTTATTGGCAGCATCAAGCAAAACCGATTTGGGAGTATACATTCAAGACATATGTAATGCCGGATGCAAAAGACTTTCTGATGGTGATCGATGACGGGAACGGGAGAACCAATCCTCCGGGCGAAGTAATGAATAATAACGGCGTGATCCGTAAAATCTCCGCCACTCCGGATGATGGCTATCAATTTATGAATTGGACCAAGACCGACGGTAACGGTACGGTGGAATTCGGCAATGCCAATGCGGCGGAAACCACAGTGACCCTTACCGGAGGCAGCGCCGGAATTCAGGCCAACTTTAGCCTCTTGCCCGGATATAACGCTCTAACAATTACTGATGATGGTAACGGCACAACCGATCCGGCGAACTCGGTGGCGGTATATTATAGCGACAGCCGGGAAATTACCGCTATACCGAAAAAAGGCTATTACTTTGTAAACTGGACCAAAACCGATGATGGTACGGGAACTGTGGTATTTGAGGATGCTAATTCCGCAACCACCCGGGTGACAGTCAGCGGCGGTAACGCTACGATCAAAGCCAATTTTGCCGAGATTTCCTTAACCAAAGGTCTGGCCGGTTACTGGAAATTTAATGAAAACAGCGGGACTACCATAACCGATTCCTCAATGAATAACCATAACGGATCATTAATAGGATCACCCCAGTGGGTCGTCGGACACAATAGCTCCGGAATTTTATTGAATAACCAAACCAAGGATTATATCAACCTTGGTTCCGCCGATTTTGGACTCACCAACGAACTGACGCTTAGTGCCTGGGTAAAGACAAAAGGCGATACCGGGGTCGAGCAAGTCCTATTCAGACGGGGGCAATATGTTAATCCGTTTTCTCTCGCCTTAGAACGTAACAATATGCCAATCAACGGCTGTATCAGGACGAATAGTTCTTTTTACGCCAATTCCAGTACTCGAATCAAGGCCAATGAGTGGCATCAAATTGTAATGACTTATCAAAGCGGAGCCTTGGTAATTTATCTGGACGGAAAAGAAGTTGCCCGAAATAACAATCCCATTGGCAACCTTAACTTCGGTTACGGCGTATCCGAGACATACATCGGAGCCGGTCCCGGTTCGGAAGCTAACGGCTTTTTCAACGGGGTCATTGATGAGTTCCGGATTTATAATCGGGCGTTGAATCCGGCTGAAGTAGATTATTTGTATAAAAATGATGTTGCGCAATAAGAAAATAGCTTAATTATTGAGTGTTTGGGGCCAAGCAGCGATGCTTGGCCTTGTTTTTGGGTGGGGAGTATAGAAGTTAGGGTGTGGGGTTATGTTGATTTGATGAGGCAAGGCTTACAGTGACAAATGTCACTGTGAGCATGACAAATGTTATCTTGAATTGTATTTCTAAAAAAGATACCCTAATTTAGGGGAAAAGTAAAGTTTTGGATAATTAAAAGATAATTAGAAAGGGTGGTTATCAAAGATAATATAAGGTTTAACCGTTTTATTATGAATAAATAAGGAGGATAATTACTTGAGTAAACATTTTAAAATACTGTTTGTATTGATGATGGTTATTTGTTTATCAACCGCGACCATCATGGCCGCTGACCAAGCCGAAATAAGTATCGGCAATGTCACGGACGGCGCCAAGATAGCCGGACTCTTTAAAATCACCGGGACTGCCTCCAATACGGATTTGATTAACAAATTGGCGGTAAAAGTGGGACAAGGTCCCTGGGAGACCTTCTTTGGAAAAACCGAATGGGAATACACGATTAATACGCGACAGATTTTCCTTGGCCGCCAAGAACAGATTGACCCTGTTACGGGAGAACTGATCACTTCTGATAAATACGGTCGATTTTACGGGGATTTGGAGATTGTCGTTGCAGCTTTGGACTGGTCCGGTAATATTTTAAGTCAAAAAGCAGTGACCCTGACAAGCATTCCCGAAGCGCCGGTTGCCGATGTTAGCTCAGGCGGGCCGGGAAAGCTGGCAGTTGTTTTAAAAGCCGCTCCTGATGTGAGTATCCTTTACACCACTGACGAAACGGATCCGACCCAAAACGGTTATCTTTATAATGGAACAATTACGGTTGTTCCGAATGCTACTGTTAAAGTTACAGCCAGAAGCGGAAATAATTTATACTCGGAGATAAGGACCCTGGATCTGAACTCCGTCCGGGCATTAAGCAACAAACCTACGGCGCTTGACACATTTAACGGCAAGAAAGTTTATACCATGGTGACGTACCAACCGGCTGAAAAGTCCGAATCAATTGTAAAAGCCCGTAAGGGGGCTTTGGTCTCGACCGGCGCTACTCAATCTGGTAATCAAATTCTAGAAAATAGAAATAGTAGAACAGTTAATCATTCAGCAACAAATTTCAATAATCGCCTGCGACAGAAAGAAAGTGAAATACTAAGCCAAAAAATTGCTCCCTTAAAAAGAGAGGTTACCCGGGGGTATTACCCGGTAGCGCCAGCCGAACCGGTGGTAAATGAAACACAATGGAACAATGTTTATATTGCGGCAGCGGGCGTTTACATCGATACAACCTGCCGTTTTATATCCGATTATGCATACTTTTACGTTGATAACCGGGATAATTTAAGTCAGTATCTGGCGGAATACGGCGAGGCTTTTGATCGGATGTATCAAACAAATCTTGAGAAATTTGGAGGGGTCTGGGATGTTGACGGTAATGGCAAGGTAATTATAGTATTCTCCCAGGCATTACACAACGGCGTTTTGGGGTATTATAATGCGGAAGATCAGTTTTCAAATTCTATATTTCCCGCTTCCAACGAAGGCGATATTTTTTATGTTACAGCCGATAGTCAATGTTACATATATGATGAAACCGGGAATGTTACAGGCACAGTCGATATTAAACCCGATAATATCAAATGTACCTTGGCTCATGAATTACAACATATGACTTACTTTGACAACCTTGTGGATAATGATTCGGATCATATTTATACATGGATAAACGAGGCTTTATCACAGGCTGCCGAGTATTATAACGGTTACCTAGACAACCATCTTAACTGGATCCGGGATTACCTTACTTTTTGGCCCTATCTTTATCTTTCCCTGACCTACTGGACTGAAGACAATTACGGTTATGGTGCTTTATTCATCCGTTACCTGATTGATCAATACGGTGACGGGGCTGTTAAAGCAATGTACTCCATGAAAAAATCCGGTATTAAGGCGATTGAGGAGGCTACCGGCGAAGATTTTAACGTGATTTTTAATAATTTCGCGAAGGCCGTGGTCCTTTCGGGAACCAGCGCTAATCCGGATCCCCGTTACCGGTTTAACAGCCTTGATCTTCAAGCTTTACAACCAACGGGACGGGGTGGCATGATTACTCCATACAAATATTACGCCGGTGAAAATATTCCCGAATACGAGCTGTATCCATATGAATTATCTTTGGTAGATTGGCAAGGACCTTTCGGAACCATGGCTTTAACCGGTAAGGATTTCGTAGGGACCGCTTTCGGGGTCGATGAGTGTCTGATGTATGTTATCTGTGACAGCAGTTCAGGGACTACTGCTCCTTCCAATCAAATAATGGTATACAAAGGCGTCGGCCGGGAGATTAGCGCCACCCCGGAAGAAGGTTATTACTTTGTAAACTGGATCGGTTCGGCAAATGTCACTTTTGATGATCCTAATTCCGCAACTACCCGAGTAACCGTTAGCGGCGGCGATATGGCTGCGATCCAAGCCAACTTTGCTAAAATCTCCTTAACCAAAGGGTTGGCCGCCTACTGGAAATTCGATGAGGGCAATGGAAATACCGTAACCGATTCTTCAATGAATAATCATAACGGAGACTTGATGGGATCGGCCCGGTGGGTTGCCGGACATCTGGGTTCCGGGATTTTATTGAACAATCAAACCAAGGATTATATCAATCTCGGTTCCAGCGACTTTGGACTCAAAAATGAACTGACGATAAGCGCCTGGGTAATGACGAACGGCTCTA
>JAEYRN010000016.1 GCA_023435565.1 Bacillota bacterium | reverse complement strand
TAAACAATGAGCAACATGCAATCGTGTTCTTTGTTTCTGACTCATTGATAATATCATCCTTCCATTTTACACCAGTGACATTTTCACTGAATAAATTTAAGGTGACATTATCACAGAATAAACACACGGTAATGTTAAAACCGGTTGATTTTGGTAAAAACAAGGTTTAAATTCCAACCCTCGTATTGGAAAGAAAGCTGTGAACAAAAAACTGCTTAGATACTCCTAAAACCCTTTCCGATTATCTCCGAGGTATTCGTAATCGTAATAAACGAATGTCGATCAATTTCTCTGATGTAATTTCTTAGGGCGATTGCCTGTCTTCGGGAAACTACAGTCGTTATCACGTGTTTTTCTTCACCGGTAAAAGCTCCGGAAGCAATATGAATGGTGGCTCCACGGTGTAAATTTCTGATGATGTATTCCCTAACCAATTCCGGCTTTTCACTGATAATTACCATCTGCTTACGCGTGTTCAAGCCTTCAATGACCACATCAATTAAGAACCCTTTCAAAACCAGCCCTAGGAAGGAGTACATTCCAATCCGTATTCCAAACACAACCCCCGCCATGATTGTAATAACAAAATCGGCCAAAAGAAGAGCCTTTCCAATATCAATGTTGGTTAATTTGTTTAAAACTTTGGCGACAATATCCGTCCCACCGGTGGAGGCATTCTGATTAAAAACAATCGCCGAACCTACTGCCGGTAATAGAATACTCATAATTAACTCAAGCATGGTATCATTGGTAAAAGGATGGGAAATGGGGATGATAATTTGTAAGAACCAAACCATTCCGGAAAGGGCAAAACTTGAATAAACCGTTTTGGAAGTGAAGTTTCGTCCGATTAGAGTAAAACCGAGAATCAACAGAAGGAGATTGATTAAAAGCATCAAAGGTCCGACGGTGATCTCAGGGAAAAAATACCGGATGATGATTGCCAGTCCGCTAACTCCTCCGGTTGCAAAGTGATTAGGCGCTTTAAAAAAATGAATACCGGCGGCAACCAGCCCCAGACCTAAGTTAATCAAGAGGAATTCTTTGAATTTTTTCATTTTGGTTCCTCAATACAAAAAGGATGATACAATCAATGTATCATCCGGCCAGTTTGTTTTCAATATGTAACTGGAGGAATATAACTTGGTTTTAAGTTATTTGGTGCCAAACACTACTTTAACTTTCATATTATTACCCTTCGGCAAAATAATAAAGCCTTCTTTAGTGTCAAATTTTTGCCAGCTCTTGCCGTTTATCTCCACTTGGTTAATTATTACATTTCGATTTTCAACGATTCGCACATAATGTTTTATACCTTCGGCAGATGCGGATAAATTAAAGAATAGTTCCGCCGGTTGTTTGTGGACGTATAGCTGCAAATATAAGTAGTTAAATAATGCATGCTCCATACTATGGTAAGCGGATTTATAAAGATCTCCCTTAAGACCGTTTTGTGGTGCTCCGTTTTGGGCCGTATAAGCGAAAACCTCTTTACTTTGATGATCTATGAGGTACTTATCCCAAAAGAGAGTGTTTTTCTTATAATAATCGAGGTAACTTTGGTTTCCAGTTAAATTATAGAGATTTAACAACATGAAATTGCCCTCGGTCTGGGTCCACCAGCATTTCTGCTTTTCGGAAGCGGTCTGGGCTGGTGAATGGGAACGCTTTGAAAAATACCATCCGCCATATTGTTTGTCCCAACCGGTTTCCAGCAATTTAGCCGCTAATTTTTGGGCATAACCAAAATAGCGTTCGTCCTCGGTCAGTTGATAAAGCCGGAGTAGGATCCAGGTGGTCTTTAAGTTATGGCCGATATCGATTTGGTCCGGGCCCAAATAACTGTCAAGAAAATCCCAAGTACGGGAAAAGTGGGCGCGGATGTAACCGCTTTTCGGGTCGTACATATGGTTGATGATCACATTGCCGATATCTTTTAAGTCACTGAGTAACTTGGGATCTTTGGTATTCAGATAGTAATAGAATAAATAAGCGGATGCCGTATCAATTTGAGAATTAAAACTCTTATCAGTCTGAGAGACGCTCCAGTCCCGGTTGACAATGTTGAAGTATCCTTTATATTCGTTATCCCAGGCTTTCTCTTTCATTAGGGTGTGGGTTTTTTCGACCAGCTTTAAAGCTTCATTGTTGCCGGTCACGAAATAATAAAAGATTGGCCCCAAGTTACCATAGGCTTCGCTGAATAGGTCCTTGATGGGAATAGTGGGGGTGTTGTTCCGGAGTTCGTTATACCAGCCGCCGTATGTTTTGTCCCAACCATATTGTTGAAGATAGTTAAGACCGTGTTTGGCTAGGGACAGGTATTGTTCGTCTCCGCTTAATAAATAGGCGCTGCAAAAACCATAAACCGCACGGGAGACCATCCGGGGATATTTGAGGAGAGGTTTTAAGGGAGCCGAGTTAACGGTTCCGTCTTGGTTAATATCGGTGAAAAAGCCGCCCCCCTTGGGATCGATTGTAGGGACCCAAAAAGGAATAATTTCTTTGATGGCTTGTTGTTTCCAATAGTCCCCCGTTAAAAATTTTTCATAGTCCGTGGTCTTTTGAGCGGATACCAAGCCGATTGGACTGGTGATTAATAGGACAACTATTATTAGGAGCCATACTTTTTTCACTCTAATACCTCCTATTACTAGATATAATTTAAATATACATCTCTTAAGAAACAAAGTCGACATACTATGGTACTCTTAAATCAAGTACTAAATCGAGTACTAGAGTACTTGGTTTCATTTCGTTTTCTTAATATAATTTTTTTAACTTTAAGTTTTGGGAGGTTTTGAAATATGAAAAAATTATTTGTAATAGGTATTATGATAAGTCTGTTTCTGGGGCTGGTTTTAAGTTGTTACGGAGAAGGGAGTAGTGATGGTAATGGAGGAGGGACAAACTATACCCCCGGCCAATTAAGTACTTTCTCTGTCGGTAGGGTTGCATTCAATATGCACTATGCCCCAAGGAGTTCTTTTAAATCCGATGATAATGCCATCAATGGGAAAAAAGACATTTTCTCCACCAAGGTCACAGTCGATCATGACTTCTGGGTGGCGGAGACCGAAGTGACTTATGAACAATGGTATGCAGTCCGAACTTGGGCTGTCAATAATAGCGGTTATATATTCACTAATAACGCCGGGAGGGAAGGTAGCATGGGCATGGATGGAGCTGTTCCTACTTCTGGCAACAAACTACATCCTGTAACCAGGATTAATTGGCGGGACTCCATAGTCTGGTGTAATGCGCTAACTGAGTATTACAACGTCGAGAAGGGGACCAACCTTGAGTGCGCTTATAAGGATAGAGGTGGCAAAGTCATTCGGGATTCTACTAGTACAACTATCTGCGACAGTCTCGCTGACTATGATCACAACGCCAAGGGCTTTCGCCTACCGACCAGTGATGAATGGGAACTGGCGGCCCGGTATCAAAATGGGACAAATTGGATAGCGGGCGATCATGTGAGTGGAGACTTGACCGGTTATTGTTATAATTCAGGAATTAGCGCCACTGAAAGCACGATCTTTGCTGAGTATGCCTGGTATTCGGATAATAGTAATAATGGTGAACCTAGTTATTCCACTCAACCAGTGGGTGGAAAAAAAGCTAACTTCCTAAATCTTCGCGACATGAGCGGAAACGTTAATGAATGGTGCTTTGATTGGTATCCTGAGTATATTGGTTCTTACCGAATTTTTCGCGGTGGATGCTGGAGCTTTGGTGCTTTTTTCTTACAACTTGGCGCTGTAGCCAACGACTTCCCATACCATGCCAATAACCTCCTTGGTTTTCGTCCCGTAAGGACGCAGTAATAAAATTTATTATGCATTATTCTTGATCGCTATTTGCAAATATGTAGACTTGTCACAAAGGATAGTCGGCTTTTGGGCGGATAAGAAACCTAAATCCAGATTTTTTCGAATGCATTCGGGTTTGAACTCTAGAACGTGACTCCCGGTAAGGGGTTTATCCGGAGCTATAATCCTTAGCGGTACACACCGCCTTCCAAGTAAGTTTCGATGGTTTTGGTTGATTACGTTGGCAAGTTGCAAATCATTGGCGCTGATTTCATTGCTCATTATTTCTAAAGCACGTAATATTGAGCTCAGTGCTCCTTTATGTGTGGCTGAGGATAGAACCGGAGTGAGATTAGAATTAATCGGAAAAGTTAGTATTATTACAATTTCATCCGGTCGTTCCCGGAACACTGTTCCCAAAGGAGTAACGTCCCTTAACCCACCGTCATACCAATGGTTATCATTGATTTTTACTGCGGGAAAGAATAATGGAATACTGGCACTGGCTAAAATATAGGATAAAAAGTCTTTTCGCAATTGAGGCGAATGGTTATCCGCATAAAGAAGTTCCCCGGTTTCTTCGGCGACTGTGGCTACTTTTAGTACTCGAGTCGGATTTGTGAAAAGACGCTCCGGGTCGACGTACTCTTTTAACAGGTGTTTAAGTCCTCGGGGGTTATAAAGGTAGTCTTTAAAGAGAAGACTAAACACACCGCAAAGATTTTTGTGATAAATTGAGCTGGAACCCTTGATTCCCAACCAAACTTTCTTTAAGATTTTAACCTGTTGGCATAGTTCATGATAGTTTCGGGATTGACTTAGAATGCTGGCATTTAATGCGCCAACACTGGTCCCTAAGAAAATGTCAAAGTCAAGTCCGGACTCCCGTACTAAAAATTCAACCGCTCCTACTTCAAAAGCGCCTTTGGATCCGCCGCCCGCTAATACTAAAGCCCGCTTCAAATTATCTCAACCTCCTGACAATGCTCTATTTTAGTTTATTAGAATGAACGAAAAATGGTTATCGTTCTAGTGATAGAGCCTTGATTAAAACTATTAATCTGATTGGTGTTGAAGGAAAAGTACCCAACGAGAAGAATTTAACATTAATAAATGATCCCTTTTTTAGATTCAAGATTTGAAAGTAAATTTTAAGCGGGGTAATTGAATATGAGTATAGCCGATCAAATATTTATTGCAATGTGCAAGGATATCCTGGAAAACGGAGTTTCTTCACAAGGAGAAAATGTTCGGGCTAAGTGGGATAATGGAACACCGGCCCATACCATAAAGAAGTTTGCCGTAGTCAATCGGTATGACCTTTCCGAGGAATTCCCGATTCTTACCCTTAGACCAACTAATTTTAAAGCGGCAATTGATGAAATATTATGGATTTGGCAAAAGAAGTCCAACAATATTAAGGACCTTAACAGCCATATTTGGGACAGTTGGGCGGACCAACAAGGTTCAATCGGGAAAGCTTACGGATATCAATTAAGGATTAAACATAAATATCCCGAAGGGGAGTTTGACCAAGTTGACAGGGTTTTATATGATTTAAAGCATAATCCCTATAGCCGAAGAATTATTGTTAATATGTACAACCACAGTGAGTTACATGAGATGAATTTATATCCTTGCGCATATAGTATGACTTTTAACGTTGCCGGAAGAAAACTCAACGCAATTCTTAATCAGCGTTCGCAAGATATTTTAGTTGCAAACAATTGGAACATCTGTCAGTATGCAATTTTAACGCATATGTTGGCACAAGTAAGCGATCTGGAAGTTGGAGAATTGGTCCATGTAATTGCGGACGCTCATATTTATGATAAGCATATTCCATTAATTGAAGATTTAATACAAAGGCCTTCATATCCGGCGCCAAAATTAGTAATAAATCCGGATATCAGGGATTTCTATGATTTTAGGGTTGAAGATTTTGGATTAGAAGGTTATCAAAGCGGCCCTCAGATCAAAAATATTCCGGTTGCAATTTAGGGAATTAAAATCGCCTGGTTTAAGAAGGAGAAAGTATGAAAGCTATTGTCGCTGTTGATTTAAATTGGGCTATTGGTTATAAAGGCAACTTGCTAGAGAGAATTCCGGAAGATCAAAAATTTTTCAAGCAGACTACCATCGGCAAGGTTGTTGTTATGGGCAGAGAAACCTTTGATTCTTTGCCCGGTAAAGAACCTTTAAAAGACCGGACTAATATTGTTTTGAGCAAGAACGAGAGTTTTACCAATGAAAAAGTGATAATCTGTCGTTCTTTAACCGAACTTTTCGATGAGTTGAAGCAATACCCTACGGACAGTGTGTTTGTAATAGGGGGAGAATCGATATATAATCAACTTTTACCGTATTGTTCGGAGGCTCTAGTTACTAGAATTGAAAACATATATAATGCAGATAAATATTTCGTTAACCTAGATAAGGCCCAAACTTGGGAATTATCGTCTATGAGCGAGATAAAAAGTTATAATACTATTAAATATAGATTTTTAAAGTATATTAATTCAAATCGACTAATATAGAAAATATATTTGCCCTGACTAAACTGGAGTTGGGTAATTTTCTTGCTCTAAAGGACCTTTCCATCACATATCATCTAAAGGAGGCACGGAGACGGAGGGGGAAAAATGCGCGCCAGTGAGCTTGAAGGGAAAGAAGTAATCGAAATAAATACCGGAGAACGGTTGGGTGTGATCCAAAAAAGCGAACTATTGATGAATACTACTACCGGTATGGTAGACGCCTTAATTTTTATTAAATACGGTTGGGGCGGGAAAGAAAAAGAATTCCACACTATTCCCTGGAGGCAGATTCGAAAGATCAGCGATGAATTAATCATCTTTGAACGACAAGTGATGGACTAAGAAAATACAGCGTTCAGGAGTTTGAAGAGTTAAAAATTGATCCTTGACAGAACAAATTTTTTATAGGAAAATGATATGTAAGTTAGGGGTAAAACAAAGGATTTGTTTTAAGTACTTGTGTTTTGGCCCTTATGATTGATATCTTAATATTCATTAATATTATTATGGGGTAGAGTAGAGGCGCGAATCATAAGAGTATTCCCGTGGAGGTCGGCCAGGCCGGTGAGACGGGATGAAAGGATGCTTCGCCGAAGTTGGAAAAGGCCATTTTCCGGCTGGTACTGTGATTAATAGTCCCAGTACTGTCACCCGTCGGGTGAAGAGCTATCTTACCACCGCCGTTATGAGTCTTATAAGATTCTGGGTTGGTTGGTACCAACCCTTTTTTGTTACCCGGAAAAAGTATATGTGATGCAGGACATAAGGAGTGGTTTGGTTGGAACAAATCAAGGTATTGGTATCAGGTGCTTGTGGACGAATGGGGAAAGAAGTTATTAAAGCGGTAGTAAAAGATAACGCGTTACAACTCATTGCTGCAGTAGATAAAGTTAATATCGGTAAAGATATAGGAACTATTGTTGGATTGGAGACTTTAGGGATTGAAGTTAGGGGCGATCTGAACGAAGGGATAGCTAAGGACAAGCCCCAGGTGATGGTGGACTTTACCACACCGTCGATGGTGATGGAGAACATGCGAATCGGCCTAAAAGCCGGGGTACATGTAGTTGTCGGTACTACCGGGATTTCAACCACGGATCTCCAAGAAATTAAAGACCTCTGTAACGATTATAAAACCAATGTCTTGGTAGCTCCAAATTTTGCTATTGGAGCATTATTAATGATGCGTTGTGCCGCTATCTCCGCCAAGTATTTCTCACAGGTGGAGATTATCGAATTACATCACGATCAAAAACTGGATTCCCCTTCCGGCACCTCGATCAAAACAGCGGAAATGATTTTAGCAAGCCGTAACGAACCCAGTCATCCTGAAATCGGGGAAGAAACAATTAAAGGGGCCCGCGGTGGTGAGATGGGAGGTATTCGGCTTCATAGTGTACGTCTCCCCGGATTAATAGCCCATCAAGAAGTCATTTTTGGCGGTGAAGGGCAAACCTTGACCATTAGGCATGATTCTTTAAGCAGAGAATCATTTATGCCGGGCGTAATCTTGGGAGTAAAGAAAGTTATCGAAAAACCCGGCTTGACCTATGGATTGGATCATTTTTTATTTGAAGATTAAACTGACAACCATTGCTTAATATGCTTCACCTCCGATTCCAGCTTGGAATATACTACAGTATCCTATGCTTTTTGCATGGAAGGAGGAGAAGATGTTGGAGCGAGCTTACCCTTACCAGGTTGCGGTAATCGGAGGAGATGCCCGCCAGATTGAGGTTGCGCGTGCGTTAAGCGTTTTTTATAAAAAGGTTATAGTTTACGGCCATCCCGCTAAGAGCCTGCCTGATTCGGTGGATTTAGTATCGGATTTGACCCAGGCGGTTGTTGATTCTAAGGCGATCGTCTTACCCATTAGCGGAATGAATGACGCCGGAATGGTCCGAAGTTATCAGTCCGATCAAATGATTGATTTTGGTAATCTTTTACCTTTTTTAAAAAAAAACACCTTAATCGTCACCGGTCAATTTACTTCGAAATGGCTGAAACTTTCTGAAGAGCTAAGAATCAGTGTCATTCAGTACGCCGAAAACGATGAAATAGCAATCTTAAATTCGATCCCCACCGCGGAAGGCGCGGTACAGATCGCGATGGAAGAAACTCCAATTACTATTCACGGTAGCACCGTAGTAGTGTGTGGTTTTGGTAGGGTTGGAATTACCACTGCCAGAATGTTTAAGTCTCTTGGCGCCAGAGTAATTGTTTCCGCCCGACGTCAGGAGTTATTGGCCCGAGCCTTTGAATTGGGTTGCGAGACTGTAATACATAAGAATTTAGCCGAAATATTAGACTCAGCCGATATTATTATTAATACCGTTCCAGCCCAGGTGCTTAGTATAAATGAATTAACCAAAGTATCACCGGAATCTCTGATAATTGACTTGGCTTCACCACCAGGTGGTACTGATTTTGAAGCAGCAAAACAATTTAAATTAAAAGCTATTTTAGCACCGGGTCTTCCCGGGAAGGTAGCTCCTAAAACAGCTGGAAAAATATTAGCTTTGGCCATTCCAAGATTAATTGCGAATTTTTGGAATGGGGGTGGCGGGAAATGAGGTTTGCCAATCTTAGGATTGGTTTTGCCGTTACCGGATCCCATTGTACAGTTGCTGAAGTTTTACCTTTGATGCAGCTTCTTAAGGATGAAGGAGCGCGGATGATACCGATCCTTTCTCAAACAGTAGCTGCCAATGATACTAGATTTGGCAAAGCTAGTGAGTTGCGCCAAAAAATCATTGATATTACCGGCGAAACTCCCTTAATTAGCATGGTAGATGTTGAACCGATTGGGCCCAAAAAGCTCCTTGATATAGTAGTAGTTGCGCCTTGTACCGGTAATACCTTGGCAAAGATGGCTTCAGGGGTAACTGATAGTAGTGTTTTGTTAGCTTGCAAAGCCGAATTACGTAATAATCGCCCGGTAGTCATAGCCATTTCCACTAATGACGGGTTAAGCGCCAATGCTAAGAATCTAGGTCTGTTACTTAATCGAAAAAATTTATTCTTTGTTCCGTTTGGTCAGGATGCTCCACATACTAAACAAGCTTCTTTGATTGCAAAGATGAGCCTGCTGCCGGAGACTATTTTGGAGGCACTTCAAAATCGTCAAATTCAACCGCTATTAGTTACATTTAATTGAAAGTAAATGTTCATTTACAATAGACATTGGACAACTGGAAACTAGATAAATTGGGGGCTTAACCATGCATGTAATTGTTCAAAAATTTGGGGGAACTTCGGTTGCAAAACCGGAAGGAAGAGAACAAGTAGTTAAAAAAGTACGGGAGGCCCTAAGCCAGGGTTGTGGAGTAGTGGTAGTCGTTTCGGCGATGGGCCGAGCAGGGGATCCTTACGCTACCGATACATTAATCGGATTGGCTAGAGGGGTTTTAAAACATGTTAAACCTAGGGAATTGGATCTCATAATGTCCTGTGGTGAAAACATTTCAACTGTCGTAACGGTACAGACCCTTAAAGCTAACGGAATAGAAGCCCAAGCTTTTACCGGAGGGCAAGCCGGAATTATTACCGACCATAACTTTAATAATGCGAGAATTATTGAGATTAAACCAGATAATCTCCGGCGATGTTTGGAAGAAGGTAAAGTTGCGGTAGTCGCCGGATTTCAGGGGATAACCATTGATGGAGAAGTCACCACTTTGGGACGAGGAGGCAGCGATACCACTGGAGCCGCTTTGGGGGTTGCTCTTAAAGCCGATGTGGTTGAAATCTACACTGATGTGGATGGGGTAATGACCGCAGACCCGCGTCTTGTCCCCCAAGCTAAGCCTTTAGCGGAGATGACATATAATGAAGTTTGTGAAATGGCCCATTTGGGAGCTAAAGTTGTTCATCCTAGAGCGGTTGAAATTGCGATGGAAGGCCGGGTCCCGCTTCGGATTAGATCAACTTTTTCCGATAACTTGGGTACTTTAATCTGTGATGGAAATAATATCGGACAGGTTGAGATACGCGGCGATAAAGTTGTAACCGGGCTGGCGCACATTTCGGAAATGGCTTTAGTAAAAATACAATCGGATGAGGATTTAAATAAAAACGGGCAAGTATTGGAAGTATTCCACCTAATGGCTAAATCAGGTATTAGTGTGGATATGATTCAGGTTTCTCCGATTCAAATAGGCTTTATTCTTCAAGAAGATTTAGCGGATCGGGCCAAAGAGGTTTTGGCTGGAAATAGTTTTACAATTTCAGCTGAGAAAGGTTTTGCAAAGGTTGCAATTGTTGGTTCCGGTATGCGTGGGGTTCCGGGAGTAATGGCCCGAATGGTTAGAGGTCTTCAACAGGCGGGAATTTCGATATACCATTCCACCGATTCCCATACCAACATCGCTTGCCTGGTGAAACGGGAGGAAATGTGCAACGCTTTACAAGCTTTGCATGATGAATTTCAGTTGGCATAGAGGAGGAGGATTATGGTGGTGAAATTCGGTAAAGTATTAACAGCTATGGTAACGCCATTTAATCAAGATTTAGAAGTTGATTATCAACGGACCCAGGAATTGGTAGGTAGATTAATTGAATCGGGTTCCGACGGAGTAGTAGTTTCCGGGACTACCGGTGAATCGCCAACCTTGTCTAAAAAGGAAAAGTTAAATCTTTTCCGGACGGTTGTAGAAGCTATCGGAGGCAAAGGTACGGTAATTGCAGGAACTGGTTCCTATAATACCGCTGAAAGTATTGAGCTGACCAAAGAAGCTGAAAAGACCGGAGTAGACGGGCTGTTATTAGTTGCTCCATATTATAATAAGCCTTCCCAAGAAGGATTATACCGGCATTTCAAAGAGATCGCCGGGGCCACTTCTCTACCGGTAATTATCTACAATATTCCCGGCCGGACCGGTGTCAATATCAGTGTCGATACTATGGTAAGGCTGGCGGAGATCGAAAATGTAGTTGGGGTTAAGGAATCTTCGGGGAATCTTGCCCAGGTGAGCGAGATTTTTGAAAAAACACCCTCTGATTTTATGATATATAGCGGCGATGACGCTTTGACATTACCGATATTGAGTGTTGGCGGGGTTGGAGTTATCAGCGTCGCCGGACATATTGCCGGCCGTAAAATTAATGAGATGGTTACCGCCTATGAACGAGGCGAAATCGCAAAAGCAACTGAAATTAATGCCGGTTTGGGGTCGCTTTTTAGGACTTTGTTTATCAATACCAACCCGATAATGGTTAAAACCGCCTGTAATTTAGTGGGATTGAAAGTCGGTGGCTTGAGATTACCGCTGGTTGAGGCTTCCGAAAAAGAAACTGAAGTCATGCGGGATGTGTTAAAGAATTTGGGGTTGCTTTAAGAAAAGTTGTCAGGAGTTGGGGAGCCATAAGCCGGGAGTGATTGACCAAGGTAAACGCCTTGGTTTTTTCTATAATGAAACAAATTGAGGTACAGCTTTTTAATTGTCTAAAGAAGAGTGTTTAATTCCATACAAAGATGAGGTAAGATATAATTGCTGGGAAAAATTACAATGTTAAATTTATTAGCGGGAGGCGATTGGATGAAGTTTAGTAAGGCAGGCACTTTTTGTTTGACAATGTTGTTGGTGACAATTATTGCGTTTTCATCTGTTGGCGCTGCAGCCCCTTATACAACAGAGCTGGTAATCTTACACACCAATGATACTCATGGACATCCGCTGAAGTTTTTTGAATACCCCGCACCCGATGTAGGCGGATTACCTGCCCGGGCTACCTTGGTACAACAAATCCGAAATCAATATCAAAATGTATTATTACTTGACGCCGGTGATTTTAATACCGGCCGTCCCGAGTCAAACTTTTTCAAAGCTGAACCGGAAATATTAGGATATAATTATCTTGGTTATGATGCGGTAACTTTAGGAAATCATGAATTTGACAATTCCCCCGAAGTGCTGGCAAATCAAATGAAGGCAGCCGATTTCCCGTTTCTCTCAGCCAACGTAAAAGATATTTCGGGAAAAACCATTGCCAAACCATATATCATTAAAAAATATAAAGGATTCAAAGTGGCTATCCTTGGATTGACTACTAAAACCGCTGAAATAGTAGGAAATCCGGAAAATGTTAAAAAATTCATTTTTGAAGATGAAGTGAAGGTTGCCCAAACGCTTGTGCCGAAGCTGCGCAAAAAAGCGGATCTGGTGATAGCACTGGTCCATTTGGGGATCGACCCTACTGATGAAACCGGTTCAAAGAGATTAGCCAAAATGGTCCCCGGAATCGACCTTATTGTGGACGGGCACTCCCATACTCAATTGAATGAGCCCCTTTACATTAACAAGGTCCCGATTGTTCAAGCTAAATGTTGGGGGCTTTATCTTGGAAAGGGTATCATGATAATTGAAAATAAAAAGGTTACCGGCTTTAAATGGGAATTAATACCGGTAAATCTTCAAGAAAAGGTAAAAATGTTAGATGGCGGTTCGGAATCAAGATTTATCGCTACTGAGATTAAAGAAGATCAATCATTGTTAAACCTTTTAAAACCTTATGCCGAAAAGGTTGATCAGGTTCTATCAGAAGTTATCGGTACTGCTGAAGCGGTTTTTTCCCAGGGTAATGTAAGAAAAGAAGAAACAGCTTTAGGAAATTTAGTAGCGGATGCGATGTTGTGGCAGACTAAATGCCTAAACACTGACTTTGCTATTCAGAACGGCGGGGGTATCCGTGCTGATTTACCTGCGGGAACCATTTGCAAGAAAACAATTTATGAAATATTGCCCTTTGACAATTCGGTAGTGGTAGTGAGCATCAAGGGGTCCGACCTTCTTCCCTTATTTGATTACATTGCCACTACTCCGGGGAAAGGAGCTTTTCCCCAGGTTTCCGAAGGAATAAGTTTTACCATTAACACTAAAATCGGTAAATGTGAAGATATCTTGATTAAAGGAGAACCGATCGATCCGGAAAGGGTTTATCGTATTGCCACAAATTCATTTATGGCAATTGGCGGAGATGGGTATCAAGCATTTTTAAAGGCGATTGACCGTTATGACACTTCAGTATTTCAACGTGATTCGTGTATTGAATACCTAATTCAGCTTGGCGGAAAAATAAAACCTGAGTTAAAGAATAGAATTAGGTTTATTCATAGCGCTCCGGTGTCAATATGGAAAAACTGGTTTAACCGGAATGCTGCTTAATTATTTTAATGAGGCCGAGTTTTATGGTATAATGTTTTTTGATTATTTATATTGGATTAATTTTGTAAATGGAGTGATGAACATTGTCAGGTGATTACAAAGACGCAGCATTGTCTCAAGAAGGGAAACGCCGGATCGAATGGGCTGACGCAAGTATGCCGGTATTGGCTTCGATTCGTAATAAATGGGAGAAAGAGAAACCGCTAAAAGGCTTAAGAGTTGGAGCTTGTTTGCATGTTACCACCGAAACTGCGAACTTGATGCGGACCTTAAAAGCAGGCGGGGCTGAAGTGGCCCTTTGCGCGTCCAATCCCCTATCCACTCAGGATTCGGTTGCCGCAGCTTTAAACTTAGTCTATGAAATTTCCACTTATGCAATCCGGGGTGAAAACGAAGAAGTATATTATCGTCACATCAATCAGGTGCTTGACACTAAACCTCAGATTACCATGGATGACGGCGCTGATGTGGTCAATACATTGCATACCAAACGCGCCGAATTAATCGCCAATGTAATCGGAGGGACCGAGGAAACCACCACCGGTGTAATCCGTTTAAAGGCCATGGAGAAACAAGGCGTCTTAAAGTATCCGATTATCGCAGTCAATGACGCTTTAACCAAGCATATGTTTGACAATCGTTACGGCACCGGTCAATCGACTATTGACGGTATCTTACGGGCCACTAATTTTCTGATCGCCGGAACCACTTTTGTGGTCGCCGGATATGGTTGGTGCGGTAGGGGCCTTGCCATGAGAGCCAGAGGCGCCGGAGCTAATGTGGTAGTAACGGAGATCGATCCTTTAAAAGGGTTGGAAGCGGTAATGGATGGTTTCCGGGTTATGGATATGGATGAAGCCGCCCGGATTGGCGATATTTTTGTAACCGTTACCGGAAATACCAGTGTAATAGATGAGCGGCATTTAAAAGTGATGAAAGACGGAGCTATAATCTGTAATTCCGGCCATTTTGATGTGGAGATTAACATCCCGGCCTTGGAAAAATTGTCTAAAGAAAAGCACCAAGCCAGAGAGAATGTGGAAGAATATATTTTAAATGATGGGCGTCGGATTAGATTATTGGCTGAAGGACGTTTGGTCAATTTGGCAGCAGCAGAGGGACATCCGGCGGTCGTGATGGATATGAGTTTTGCCAATCAGGCTTTATCCGCCGAATATATGTACCGAAACGCAAAGAGTTTGGAGAAGAAAGTCTATCCGGTTCCTGAAGCAATCGACCAGGAAATTGCTAGGCTGAAATTGGCGAGCATGAATGTGAAATTGGAGAAACTTACTCCGGAACAAGTTAAGTATTTGGCCAGCTATGATATGGGAACATGACCTGAAGTGTGAAGAGTGAAGGGTGAAGTGTGAAACAAAAAAATAGTTTAAAATGGATCAATGGGGCTTCCTGTTTTCAGGGAGCTCTTTATTTATATTAAGTAAAAAGTGTAGCAATTTCGGGTCAGAAACCATAAATGTTGTATACTGAACGAATAAGTTATTAAGTTTGAAATGGCAAACATTTAATGGAAAAAAGCACAAAATAAATAATTGACAAAAAAATTAGTTAAAAGAGAGGAAAAGGTGTTAAATCGTTGATTTAATGTATAAATTATTATAAGCTATATATAACAGAAGGCGACAACCTAATTTTTTCGAGTATTTACTGAGATTTTACTCAGGAAAAAAATTCTAAAGAAAGGTGGAGAAAAGAGATGAAAATCTTTTCTAAGTTTGCGGTAGTAATGGCGATAATCGGGATGGTTTTTATGGCGGGTTGTTCCAACAAAGAAAAAGAAATAGGTAATGCCGTAGCCAGTGGTAACACAGCTAAAGTACAAAACCTGCTCGACCAGGGAGTGAGTCCGAACTCAAAAGCTGAAGACGGAAAAACGCTGTTGATGTTGGCAGCCTATTTTGGCCATACGGATATTGCCAAGTTATTGATTTACAAGGGCGTGGACGTTAATGCCAAAGATCAAGACGGTAAAACAGCTTTAATGTACGCCGCCGAAAAAGGTCATATTGAAGTTGCCAAGCTCCTTTTGGAAAACGGAGCTGATTTAAATGCCGCCGCTAATAATGGTAAAACTGCTTTACAAATTGCCCGGGATAATAATCAAACTGCAATGGTTGACTTATTAAGTAATTGGGGAAAAACAGCCCCGACTGTGACTGTTACTCCAGCTCCGGAAACACCGGCGCCTCCAACCCAAAATGCTATTACTTCACTTAATGAAAAGTTAGCGTCAATCTTTTTTGATTTTGATAGATCGGAAATCCGGGCTGACCAAATAAAAGCATTAGATAATAATCTGGCAATTTTAAAAGCCCATCCTGAACTTTATGTTATTATGGGGGCTCATGCCGATGAACGCGGCAGTCGGGATTATAACATTGAGTTATCCGCCCGCCGCGCTGTTTCGGTAAAAGAATATTTGACTAAGGCGGGTGTTGCCGGGGATCATTTTATTGTATATGCTTACGGCAAGGATCACCCGTTAAAGAAAGGACATGACGAAGCTTCCATGGGTCATAACCGGCGGGTGGATATTTTAATCTGGGACACCAAGCTTTCCAGTGATCAGGTGCTGGCGGAGACGATAAAATAAATTTCAACGTCTATTTTTTACCCCGGCTCTGCCCTCAAAAGCGAGCCGGGGTAAACATACATTATTTATTGTGATAAGATTTTCAAACGAACTTTTGGATATATTATCATGATTATCAAGTTTGCTCAGCATACAGATAATATTGGATCCCCCCTCATTCTATCTTTCTCCCCCAAGTGGAGAAACGAACTGCATTGCTCCGCTGCTTTTTAAAAAGAAAAAGATATCAGGATTTAACTCCTTGGTTTGTTTTTTTGCATCATGACATTGCGTTTCGTTTCTACCGATGCCGGGAGAAAGATAGATTGAGGGCTAAAACCGTATGTTCGGATGTGAATTAACAAACTGTGGTATTTTCTTCATTTTATGAATCAAGGAATATATGTTGCAGTAAAGAACTTCATCTAAATATATTGCAACATATATAGTTGGAGAGTGGAAAATGAATTTTACGGAGCAGAAAAATTATCTTGTTGCAGTATTTGTTTCGTTAATAATTCATTTTCTTTTATTGACAATTTGTTTACCAGGTATTCCGGCTCAGAAAAAACAGGTATTAGAAGAATTACATGTAGGTCTTGTAGAGATCTCCTCCGAAAACAAGAGCAGGCGGATATCAGTGGAGCTAAACACTCCGGGGAAATGGCAGCCGCAAAAGGTTGCGGCTGCCGATACTCTCATGAAAATGCCTAAAAATCAAAGCGCCTCCAGCGAGAATGTGGATCTAAAATCCGCTGTTAAACCGAATCAACCTTCAGATGATGCCGCAATACTTCCTGAAAAGGAAGAGGTTGCGGCGTCCGACGATCCCGCCAAAAAGCCGGAAAATCAAAGCGCATTCAGCGGGGATATCGAGGAAATAACCGGTTCCGAAAATTCTGGTACCGGTGGACCACATAGTTTCGGAACGGGAGAGGCAATGGTTAAAATTATCGGATCTATGCCAACCTATCCTCCCGCCGCTCTTAAAGAAGGAAAAGGAGGGAAGGTAGCTGTACGGATCCTGGTCAACGCCGGCGGTAAACTGGAGTTGGTAATAGTAACAAAATCATCCGGAGATGTACGGCTAGACTACGCGGCTACTTCTTCGATCGAACGGAAGTGGAAGTTTACGCCGATAAACAAAGGCTATTACATTGACCTAACTTTTTCTTTCGATATTCATATCGGAGCATCAGTTAAGTTTTTAGACTCTAAAACCCGATCTTAGGCAAGGTTGGAGAAAGCCGTCAATAAGCGAGGTCTTTATGAAACACAAAACAATCAATTTTGCCATACTTTTAATACTAATCGGCTGTTCAGTTATAACGGCGGTTTCGGCCGACTTCGAAGATAAAACTAAGAGCGATAATTTTAAAATTTTCAATAGCGGAGTGGATTTCAAGCCGCTTACCATGAATGGTCAAATGGATATACCCGTTTTAACGACCAGGCTCGGTTTTGGCAGCCCGGGCCGTTGGTTCCAGGGACAGGTTGTAAATTTGGACTTGTTTGCTTATAATTTGAATGACATCCAGAGGTTCAGGACGGATGTGAAGTATGATCCTGAACAGCTCAGGTTAGTTTACGTTTCGAGGGGTACCTTTTTAGTCGAGGAACAAGATTTGGCCGAGTGGAACAGAGGTGTCATCGATAATCAAAAGGGTTTAGCCGTTAATATTTCCGGTATCCGTTCCAAATCTTTCAGCGGTAACGAAATTACCTTGATGCGGCTTAACTTTATTGTCATCGGCTCCGGAAACGGGTTGATAACGCTTGAGAATCCTAGGATTGTAAGTTCCGGCGGAATTGAGAGGACCTTTGATTTTGCCCCGTTGCAATTTGAAATTGAGCAGGAAAAGGGAATTTGAAGCAAAAATCATTAACAAATTGATGAGATTTAAAATGGAAGGAGAAATTTGTTAAAAATCGGTGAGATTACGACATATGAGTTAATAATCTATATTGCATACCTGCTCATCATAGTTAATTGTTTTTTCCGTGGCTTGACGGTTAATTTTATTTTTCGGTTGCTTTTTAGGCTTGTTAATTATCGGCATTTTCATGAATCTTTCTATAGAAAATTTCCATTAGAGAATATTTATCATAGAGGAGTGGAGAGAATTTGAAAGCAATAAGAGTGGCGTTAATCGGACAAAAATTTATGGGGAAAGCCCATACTCACGGATATACCGATTTACCCATCTTTTTTGATCCCGGAGTGAAGATTATTAAAAAAATACTTTGTGCCAAAACAGATGTTTCCGAAGTCGCCAAACGATGGGGTTGGGAAGAGGCGGTAATGGACTGGCATCAAGTTGTTAATCGAGACGACATTGATTTGGTCGATATTGCGGCTTCAAACAATCTTCATGCGCCGATCGCCATAGCCGCTGCCAAAGCCGGAAAACATGTTCTTTGTGAAAAACCTTTGGCATTAACTCTAGAACAGGCTGAAGCAATGGTTGAAGCGGTTGAAAAAGCCGGAGTAGTGAATATGATTGGGTTTAATTACCGGAAAGTACCGGCTTTGGCTTTGGCCAAACAGTTGATTAATGAGGGGGGACTTGGCGAACTCTATCATTTCCGTGGAATATATCAGCAAGACTGGCTGATTAATCCGGATTTTCCATGTACCTGGAGGCTGCGCAAAGAAGAAGCCGGCTTTGGGTCTCTCGGAGACTTGGGGATTCATGTCATAGATATCGCTAGGTTTCTTGTGGGAGACATCAGTGAAGTTGCCGGAATGTCGGAAACATTTGTCACCGAACGCCCGGAACCTGCTTTTGTTGACGGTTTAATTGCCGAGCCGGGTGAAAAGATGATGAAAGTGGATGTGGATGACGCTACTGCCTTTTTGGCCCGGTTCAAAAACAGAAACACTTTAGGATATTTTGAAATGACGCGATTCGGGACTGGTCACCGGAATCAAAACAAGATCGAGATTAACGGCAGTAGAGGGACAATTATCTTTGACATGGAAAAGATGAACGAACTACAACTTTATAAAAACGAAGATTCAAGTAATCAGCAGGGATTTCGTACCATTCAAGTGGGAGAAGGGACGCATCCCTTTATGCAAAATTGGTGGCCTTGCGGTCATATCATCGGCTACGGGGATACTTTTGTGAACCAGGCTTACGATTTAATTACGGCCGTTAGAGACGGGGTAAAGGCCAGTCCCGATTTCAGGGACGGATTAATGGCTCAAAGGGTCGTGGACGCGGTTGATAAGTCAATTAAAAACAGAAAATGGGAAAGTGTCGTTTATTAGTTCAAAGCCAAGGCGGTGTTCTCATGGTTCGCTTTCCGGGGCGAGGAAGTATGTTGAAATGGATTTTCAACCGGTACCTTTTACCTATAGGGATTATTTTGAAGGTGACGGATTTGTCACCTAATGTTTTGTCCAGGGAATGTCCGGTCATTCCCTAGGACCTACCCACCCGCCGGGGAAAATTGTTTCCCCGGACCCCCTACAATAGCTCCGTGTCCTCCTGACACTCCGAAGGAATGCTTCACGACTTAATAGCCGCGTCCATCCTAAACGCGGCTTCAGGGTTGGTTTATTATGCCGATGGCGTAGAACCTCCTGTTCTCGTGCCACGCGCCCGACATCCGTGTCGGTCGGTGCATTTTGTTAATTATCTAGAAAATGTTCATAAGGAGCTTTACGTTATATATAATCTATAACCTCTGTCTTGGTGTATGAGTTGAATGGTTTGATTTTACCCGTTTCCTTTTATCCTTTACCCTTTATAATTTACAATTTCTAGACCCCTTTAGCTGACACCTACTCGCTTGTCGCCGCCGTCTCTTGTTTGCGGGGTTTAAATCCGGCCGACCGCGCCAGGATACCTAGTTTTTCTAGGTAGTCGGGGGTGTCGGCCAGGGCTACTTTGGCGATGCCGCGCATTTCGGAGATGAAGACGGCCAGTTCGTCCAGTTTTTGGTCCCGGGTCCGGGTGGCCTGTTCGGACTCGCCCTTCTCTTTCTTCTGTTGTAACTCTTTCTCAATCACTTGTTTGACCATTTCATACTCCTCTTTGAGCTTGTCCTCGGGGTAACCGTACCGGGCCATGGCCTCTAATAATTGGGGGTCGCTTAAGATGTTGGCGTAGAAGGATACGGCTTGTTCCTGCCAGCCATTAAAGCTTTGTTTTCTGACCCCGTAAAGCATTACCGCCTGATCGGCTTTGTAGAGAGTTTTTAAGACTATTCGGGCGACTTTCAAGGTTTTCATGTACTGCTGGTCCGCTTCCGCCCAAAGGTTGTTGAACTCGGTGGTCGCCGCGACCTTCTCGCCGTATTCTTTTTTTTGGGCAAGATCGAGTTCCGATGCTTTGTCATAAAGGGCTTTCCCGGCATGAAGCTTGGCCTCGTCGTAACCGTAGTTTGCCATAGCTGTTTTGACTGTGTTGTCGGAGAGGGCGTTTTCGATCATGGTTTTGGCGGACATTAGGAAGTCTTCGGTTTTGTTTTTTGGCATTGTAGATCACTCCTATTTTTTATTGGTCTTCATGTATTCAACAAGGGTAAAGGTCAACGGTTGTAAAGGACTTGCTGATTTATGGTGTAATGACTTTTCCCTGTGAAGACAAATGGATGAGATTGAATAACATTGGTTTTAATTTTTTTTAGTTATATATAGGGCCGACGGGAGGCTGTTCCTGCCTCCCACACCCTCCAGGACCAAAGTGCTGAACCGCCAACCCTTTGGAATCCGGCGGTTGAAACCCATGGTTTCAAACTTCCTTTATTCATCCCGGTTTTTAAAGGGTCTTCGCCATCCTGGCCATCTGTCTGTCAATTATATCTTGCTTCCGATGGCGACCGCTTTTTTTCATCGAAGAAAAGAAGCGGCGCACGCCTCCATCCTTGGAGGCTTTTTTTTAGTTTTTTATTAGGCTTAACTACAAAATTATTGACACAACCCTATTTAGCCTGGTTTCGTCAATCCCCCGGGTTGTTTTGTCAATCTTCCGGCTCGTTCTGTCGTTCCCCCGGGTTGTTTTGTCAATCTTCCGGCTCCGTTCTGTCGTTCCCCCGGGTTGTTTTGTCATTCCCCGGCTCGTTCTGTCGTTCCCCCGACTTGTTCCGTGGTTTTTTCGTCTAGTTCTTTCGGGCCGGTGGGGGGGGTTGGGTTTTGCGGTTTTCAAGGCGGAAGAGGGTGTTTGTTGGAAAATGTTTTGGGAACGAATCGAAAGATATTTAGTTTTTAAGGAGATATTTCGGAATCCGGCTTCCAGTTCGGGTTGGATGATTTAGTTATATTTGGATAAATACCATAAATCTCCTGCTTGGTTTATAATATTTTTTTGGAAATTTTGGAATGGGGAGGTAAGTTGGGGTTTTTTAGGGGGAGGTAATCACAGCTTTAATTATAGTTGTAAAGCTATGAGTTGTTCATACGTTAAATCTGGATAATGAAAAAACCGCTGAACTAAATAGTCGTATATTTATTTTAATAATCAGTCATGAAGAAGTTCCGCGGCAATTATGATGTTTTCTTTACAATTACCCTTATATACTTAAGCCACGGGAGTGCTTTCAAAATTATTTTATACAAAAATAGATTTGACACCGTATTTCCCTAAGTCATTGTATAACCATGTCTGTGATTTGGTTCATTTACTTTAAAAACCTATTCACAGATAAAGCTTCATTTACGTTTAAAATAAATTCTTGAATGAGCGATGATATTATTAGGATGAGAAGAAGCAAGTGGTTTTTAATGTTAATTTCCGTCATCCTTACTAAAAATTGTTGAACCTAAGTGTTTTCAAAAATTAATAATGTCCCAAGATACAATAAAGGAAATAATATGTTATAGGCGAATGTATTCTTGAAATTATATCTGGAAAAGAACATGTGTTCGTGATATAGTTATATTAAATGAATTTATTATTTATAGTGAAAAGAGGTATACATCTATGAGCAATGGAATTAATTCTAAAGTTGATTTACTTCTTGCACTTTTATACGCAGGTAAAAAAGAGGAAGCGACACCTATCGAGGGGATAACAAGATTGGAAAAATTGTTGTTTCTTTTAAAAACTGAGGAAGGGTTTCTTTCAACTCCGTCAGAAGCTACATTCAATTTTATTCCTTTTAAAATGGGGCCGTGGTCTTCAGAAGTTTATGATGAAGTTGATTTTTTAGAGTCTTTGGGATTAATCGGAAAAGAGAGCAAAGAAAAACAATCACCAGCAGACGCTGCTCATGATGATGAACTTTTTGATGATTTAGTTTTAGATAAATATCAAAAGCAAAGTTCGATTAACGCGGATGAAGATGTTGAAATTTTTAGATTAACAGAAAAAGGGAAGAAAAAGGCAAAAGAGATTTGGGACTGTCTTGATAATAAAGAAAAAGAAAAAATTATTTTCATTAAATATAAGTTTAATACAATGAATTTAAAGCAGTTCTTAAGGTATGTATATCAAAAGCACCCGGAATATACAACTGCTTCTGAGATTAAAGATTATTTAGGAATCTAGGAGAGTTGAATATGAATATTGATCAATTTTTGAAGCTTATTTCCCCCAATTTTACTCTTTATGGTGTTTTACTGACTTTTGGATTTCTTTCTTTTAATGCATTTAAAATCTTTTGGAAGTATGAAAAAGATTTACGTGAGGAAAATTTCTCGAGAATTAAAGACATACTTGGAAGTTTTCGTCGAAGATATATTGAGCAAATTGTTAGGGATAAACTAATTGAAAGCATGAAGATTGCTTATACCAATGCATTTAGTTCATTAATAAAGGATATATATTCTTCTCCAAAAATAGAAAATGGGAAAATGGTGCAAGAATTGTTGGTGAATGATGATGAACTCAAGGGGATAATTGCTCAAGCGGCCTTAACGAAACGAAAAGAAGACTTACAGGAATATGCAGGCAAGGATGTTGACGAATTTTTTTCAGCAGCTTCAGGAGATGAGTTATTTAGTAAATTAGATCTACTATATGAGCAAAAAAACGCTTTATCTAAACAATATAGTAAAGCTTGTATGATTTGTGGTATTTCATCTTATTCATTTTTATTTTTATCTATTATACTATATTTTGGTATATTACAGATTTTAGGTAAATGGCCAAATTGGTTGTTATTTTTATGGTGTTATCTATCTATCCAAGCTTTATTCATAGGAATTACTTCATCTATTTGTTTAGAATTATGCCGTCGGGGTTTAATTCGACGCTGGGAGGAGCTTCAATTATATGATAAAGTCTGATGAAGAGATTCTTGAACGTAAGATAAATATTCAGATATGCAAACAACTTCAAACCATAAATCCGTTTGTTTTACGAGAAGTGCGTTTACATCCATGTGAAATGGATATTATTGTATTAGACCCAAATACATTATTATTAACTGCTTTAGAAATTAAAAGGAATAAATGGAGGGAGCTTTTACAACAAGCAACAAGGGCAAAATTATATTGTCATTTTTCGTTAGCTGTAATGCCAAATAGCAAACGTGACTCTATTCCATTAGACGACTTTTTAGAGAGAGGTATTGGAATAGTTTTTTATAAAAGAAACGGTAAAAAACTTGATCTTTTATTTGACAATAAGCCTCAATATAGTACCATAATTAACCGAACATTTAAACAACAAATATATCTTCAATTTCAAACTAAATATGGAGAAATAATTTGATGTTAACAAAAAATGGTGGACCTATTACTTTTTTGCGGTTTGGAATATCTAGAAAGAAAGAATTTCTTAAAGATGCTCGAAAATCTTACGATGGTCTTGTATTACCGGCAAACATTCTTCTTTACCAACATAAAAGTACTCCTTCCGTTATCTTTATGTGTGACCGGCCGTTTTTTGTTGATCCAATGTCATATTTATTTGGTCAACCTTTTGTAAGTTTTAAGAAAAAAGTAGAAAAACAAAACCCAAAATTCAAACCATCTTTTCATAAGTTAATGGAAGGACACGGATTAGTTCCAGAAAAATTCCTACAGTCCGACTACCCGGAATTACTTCAATTTTTACTTTATTCTCAAGAAAATCTTTACAGATTTATCGATAATACTTTAAATTTTCAAGATAATCATGTGTGGAGAGTTATCAAAGAAGCTCAAACCTTAATTTCTGAAGAATTAGATGAAAGAAATTTCCGACCGAGCTTTTTGATACCACCATATTTTCTTTATACACCAGAAAAAGGTAAGAACTACTCTATTACTACCGAATTGAATAAAAAAACACTTGAATATTGTTCTAAAACAGTTAGGAATAAAGATATTTATCCAATGGTTTTTATTACTAAAGAACAATTGGAAAGTCCTTTTTTAAATGATGTAATTAATATTGTTACTAAGAATAAATATCCTGGATATGTTGTTTGGATTGAAGATTTTGATGAAAGATTTGCTACAAAAGAACAAATTAAGGGATTAATATCGTTAACTTATAAACTTTCATCTGACGGGCAACAAATTGTAATGTTATATGGAGGTTTTTTCAGTTTGCTTCTTTATTATTTCGGTATGACTTGTGTATGCCATGGATTAGCATATGGAGAAGCACGAACAATTTCAGCTTCTGCTCAAGAAAATTCAGGACCTGCTCCGGTAAGATATTATTTAAAGGATTTACATTCATTTTTAACATTGGAAAATGCATTAATTGTATTACGAAAAAGACCTGATTTAATTTGTTCATGCCCAGTTTGCCAGAGAGTGATGAGAGATAATCCAGAAAACGTTACAAGATTTCAGAATGAAGAAACTTTAGCGGAAATGCATTTTTTGTACAACAGATATCAAGAACGAAAGATGATAGCAAATTCAACTCTTCCGGATGTAATTGAACATTTAGAATGGATTTTAGAATTAAATAATCATATAAAAGATATTACCAAAAAATATAAAACATACTTGGGTTTGGAAGACAGGGCAATTATTGATCCTGCCTATATTAATAACTGGAAAGAAGCTTTAGAAGAATCCAATCATCTACTAACATAATTTCAAATTTCTTTATATAACTTAATTTGTAGTTATTTTTATTGTTCTTAACATCATTGCTCCCAAGATGTGATTCGTTTGATTTTTAGTTAGTCTTCGTCTTGGTCCGTTGAATCGGGCAACGAACATAGATCATCGACGGTCATATTTGTAGGTTATAGCTGGAAAATAGTATATAATAGAAATTAGAATGTTATTGATAATTTACAAGATATAACTTGATAGATAATTAAAACTTCAACTTCGTACAGTCTATATTGCTTATTTCGGTTATTTATAAATTTAACGAAGTGAGGAAAAAATGACTAAAGATTTTAAATCAGTTGAAGAAATAGCAAAAACAACAGGCAAAGCAATTGATGCAATAGAAAAGTTCGGTGGGTTTATATCGAAATATATCTCAGGATCACTAGAACAAGCTATGGGTATATTTGAGGATAAGTTAAAATATTTGAGGTGGGAAAGACAAATTCGGCTCATGAAAAGAGCAGAAGAATTTATGAAAAATGTAGGTCTTAGTGGGCCCACTAAGCCAATCAAATTAAAATTGGCTATACCTTTACTAGAAGCGGCATCACTAGAAGAAGATGATTATTTACAAGATTTATGGGCAAAGCTTTTAGTTAATTCATCCATACTGAATAACAATATTGAATTAACAAGAACTTATATTGATATACTTGAACGATTAAGTCCACTAGAAGCTAGAATACTCGAAAAGATTTATAATCTTCCATTTGAAAAGATCCAACATCAAGGTGTTTCAACTGAAAAATTACCAGAAGAAGTGGCAATAGCAGAGGAAAAAGGTGAATATAAGGAAATTATAAATGAGGAAGTAATTTTAGCTTTAGCTAACTTATCTAGGTTAGGATGTATTGCACCTACACGTAGTATTGGAGGTGGTGAGATTTTCTCTAGAATAAATCCTACATTGCTTGGTAAATATTTTGTTGAGGCTTGTACTTTGAAAACTAAGTATTAGGGTCAGGTCTCCGTGTTAACCTTTAATTGATAGTTTTATTTTGTGTTTCACTATAGATCTTGGACATTATTCTTTTTCGGCAAAGCACGGATTCAAATTATTGTTTAACTATCTTGTTAAATTATTATTATCTTTTCTTCCCCTCCCGCCCCAAAAGATCATCAACGGACGTTTCAAACAAATCAGCCAACAGACATAACATATCCGGGTCCGGTTTGCGTCGACCTTTCTCGTATCGGTTAATTGCCGCTGCGGAAACATTAATCCGTTTGCCCAAAGACTCCTGAGTATAACCAAACTGCTCCCGCAAGGTCTTCAATCTTTCAGGAAAAGAAGTACCCAAATAATCACCACTTTCAGGTAATATTCTATCATAGTGGAATGCAAAGAAAATAAAACTTACCAAATTGGTAATAAAGTTCTTGACATTGCAAGGATAGGAAGATAGAATTGAAATATATATTACCAAATTGGTAATGAAATCGAATGGATATTGGAGAAATTTAATCAAATCAATTCGCCGACCGGAGCATAAATGCTCCGGCTACAAGATGCAAGGGCCTCTGGCCCTGTTTTGGACCGAAACATTTCGCCGAAATCAGCCCAACGGGCTTCCATCTAGTAGCCGGGAGATTCATCTCCCGGTCGGCATTAATAAATTGAAAAATGAAAAGGGTATCACTCAACCGATGATAGTATTTGACTGGAGATTTTTTAATGTACTTGCAAACAGAGCTGAACATGTTCCCTTTAAGGGAAAGGGTTATAGACACTAATTTTAAACCTAATCCTGATTATAATTTTACCCTTTACCATTTTCACTTTACCTTTTTTAAACGGAGGTTCTCATGCTCAGCGATCAAAGTAAAGGCTTTCAAAAACTAATCTTCGACCGCATCTGCCAGATCCACGACGAAATCCTAGTGAACGACCCCGAATACAAAGAACTGGACAAGGTCCCGTCCGAACTCTTCAACCGGCTCTGGGACAAGCTCTCCCAGGAAGACCGGGACCTGCTGGATGATTACAGCTCCGAATCCATGCAACAACTGAACCGTCAGGACGAGATCCTTTATACCCGGGGGCTGATGGACGGGATAGTTTTATGCCGCTGGATTGAGCGGATTGGGAGGGGAGAATTGGAGAGTATTGTATGAAATGGGTCGTTCGTTCCCAGACATAGGATGCCAAACTGTTGCTGCCAGGGTTTATTCAATGCACTCAAACTTTTTCTTGGGGACCTGGCGCGAGGTCCCCAAACCCCACGCGCTGAGGAGTGCGACTCCCCAGACCCCTGCAATAACTCCGTGTCTTCCTGACACTACGAAAGAAAGGTTTACGCCATTTAAATTTGACTCCTGCATCCATGCAGTCGTCTTCAGGGTAGGTTAAAAAGTCAATGACATTGGAACATCCTGTTCCCATGCCATGCGCCCGACATCCCTGTCGGTCGGTGCTTTTCATACTCTTATGTTTTAGAACATAGATTTAAAGCTTTCATACAGACTCCAAGGATGGAGGCGAGCGACGCTTCTTTCTAGGAGGGAAAAAAGCGGTCGCCATCGGAAGACTTGGCCTGGTTGCCAGTCAGTTTGCCATGGATGGCGAAGACATTCTAAAAACTGGGATGAATAAAGGAGGGTCCGGGAACCATTGGTTCCACGGCGACTTTTTGGATACTTTTTGGTCGCTCAAAAAGTATCACGCCGTCGGAACCGTGTACAAAAATAAATAGCAAAAAAAGTAGTTTAAATCTTAGAAAGAGAACAATATTTGGCTATTAGTAAGGAGGCTTCCTAATTTAAACCTTCTTTAAGCTTTGCTTTTTCATTACTTTCGAGTAAAATAGAGTTCCATCTGAAATTATAAAAGCAAAGGAGGCGCATTATGCCCGCGGAAGACCATAAAGCATATCAAGAAGAGAAGGACCACTTGAACTATACCCTTGAATATGTAGCCAATACCTTAGAGAACGCGACCGGGAAAAAGAGCCATGTGGACCGAGAAGTCAATCGATTTAGGAGAATTGTAAATTCGGAAGCCAGTCAGGAATTCATCGACCTGATGGTTAACGCCGCTCTTCAAAGCGGTTTGGAGCTGAAATTACAAAATCTTGAAGATGCTCGGAATAAACCGTACTTCGCCAGAATTGATTTTTGGGAGACAGGTAAACCGGAGTCGGAGAAATTATATATCGGTAAAATGTGTCTGGCTCGGGAAGAGGACCAAGGATTAATCATTATCGATTGGCGAGCTCCGGTAGCTAATCTTTATTATGAGGAAAGATTGGGTCCTGCCAAGTATCTTTGCCCGGAGGGCGAGATCAACGGTGAATTGTCTTTAAAACGTCAGTTTACCATTGATACGGGAATTCTTCGAGGAATCTTTGACATTGACATTACCACTAACGATCAATTTCTCCAGGCCCACCTGGGAGCCAGCGCTGATAACCGGCTCAAGGAGATCGTCTCGACAATCCAAGCGGAGCAAAACCGGATTATCCGGGCGGATCTTAAAATGCCGCTAATTATTCAAGGGGTGGCTGGTAGCGGTAAGACCACCATTGCGCTCCATCGAATCGCCTACCTGATATACAATTATGAAGGTTCATTTAAACCGGAAAACTTTATGATCATCGCTCCTAACCGGTTCTTTCTCAACTATATTTCCGAAGTCCTGCCGGAGTTGGGCGTGGAACGGGTCAGGCAGACTACCTTTGAGGAGTTTGCTATCGAACTGATTGGCGAGAAACTTAAAGTCCGGGACCCAAACTACCGACTGACGGATTTTTTAGGTAGGGGCAACACTCTGGAAGAACAGGCCCAAATGGAACTTGAGAAACAAATGATCGCTTTTAAATCTTCAATGGGATTTAAAGAGATCTTGGATGAGTATATGGCCCAAATTGAACAGACTCTAATACCCGAAGCTGATTTTCGGATTGGGGATTGGGTGATTTATACCCATCAGGAAATATTAGAGCTGTTTTTTAGGGATTACGTTTCTTGGCCGGTTTTAAAACGGGTTCAAGAATTAAAGAAGCATTTCAATAAAAGGTTAAAAGATCGTAAAGATGAATATATTATGAAGCTGCAATCCAAATGTCATTTACGGATTGAACGTTTAAAATTAGTAATACCCGATACGGAAGAACGGCAACGTTTGATTATTGAAACGATTGACCGCAAGAACGAACGGGTCAAAGAAGTGGAACAGTTCCTCAAAGAGGGAGTCAAAGAATATTTTAAAAAATTAGCCAGACTAAGCCCGATTAGGTATTACCGGGATTTGCTCACCGACCCTAAGTTCTTAATTGGCTATGCAAAGGGAATTAACCCGGAGTTATTGGAACTCCTTCGCCGCGAGACATTAGCCAACTTGAATTCGGGCCATATTGAATTGGAGGATTTAGCCCCATTGGTCTATCTTAAATTTTGCTTTTACGGGTTGGAGGAGAGGATTCCGGTTAAACATATTGTTATTGATGAAGTCCAGGATTTCAGCGTTTTTCAATTATTTGCCGTCAAAAAGATTATCAAAGACAGTTCTTTTACCATGTTCGGCGATCTTAGTCAGGGAATACATTCCTACCGGGGTTTAAATGATTGGCAGTTATTACGCAAGGAAGTTTTTAGTGATGAAGTCAGTGAATTCCTAACATTGGAGCAGAGTTACCGGACAACAGTTGAAATAATGGAGGCCGCCAATGAAGTAATCAACCGGATTAATAGGGGCCAATTGGTGCTGGCGAGACCTGTGGTCCGTCATGGGGATAAGGTTAGAATCATTAAGGAGAAAGATATTCCGGGAATTGTGAAAGCAATCGAGGAGAAAATTGCCGAAGTAAAAGAAGCGGGTTATCGGTCAATCGCTGTTATCTGTAAGACAATTAAGGAATGTGAAAAGTTTGCTAAATATTTTAAGGCTAAGGAAACGCCGGTGATTATGACTGGGAAAGAGACCGAGTACCGGAGCGGGTTAGTAATGCTACCTTCATATCTTGCCAAAGGTTTGGAATTTGATGTGGTAATTATCGCTAATGCCGACAGCAGTAATTACCGGGAAAATGAATTGGACACCAAACTGCTTTATGTGATTATGACTCGGCCTTTGCATAAGCTGTTTATTTATTATACCGGAGAATTAACCCCGTTATTTAGCGAAGTTGGTTGATTATAAGCTATCGATCAATAAAAGGTTCTTGATGTTATGTTAGTAAAATAAGATGAAGCGGATTTAAATGGATGGAGGTTGGAGGAAATAGGGCCGATTAATAGAAATTATTAGTTACTGTAAAAAACTTTATCATATACTGTAAGATTTAAAAGGAGGTTGAAAATGAAGAAACTGAAAACTCTTGTATGTTTTTCAGCAATCTTAGTTTTTGGAATTTGTTTGTACTCATTTTTACTGGGTAACAATGTGTTTGAGGGCAAATTCTCGAATGATTCGGCAGCTTGGTATTTTTTGGCGAAAGGTATCTTTTGTTCGATCACTCTTTATCTCTTGGCATTAATCCTGGAAGCGCTCAAGAACCGAAACAAGGTAGGCTAGGTCATGAAAAATATTATCCGTTTGAAGCCGTTCATTTTAATAGCTAGCGTTGTTGTTCTGGTAATTTGTAGTTATTCTTTTTGGCTGGGAATAACCTCTCTCCCGGATTACCAATTTAATTTTCAACCATATTACATTCTAGCAATGGGAATAAGCTGCTCCATATTATTATGGATGTTGATGTTGGTTATAGAAGAAATTGATTATTAATTTAGTAGCTAATCAAAAACCGGTTTAATAACCTTTTATCAAAGTAATCGGAGCATAAGGTATGACCGTAATGATTGAGTCATGTTTCAGCTTGATCATCTCAAGAAGTTCTTGAAATAGCTTAACCAGCTGAAAGCTTTTGGGAAAGAGATAATGGAAATCTTCAATATTTGCAGCCGGAGAAAAAACAATCACATTGAATTTTTCAAAAGCATCATCCAGGTATTTTTTCTGGTCTAAGACAATAGCGGGCTTTTTGCGCCAATGATGTTCTCCGCTCCCTTGGGCTGCTTCATTAAACAAAACAATGGTTCCTCCGGGATTTGCCAAATGGGGTAACTGGATTAAAGATTTGAAAGTTCCAAGTAGGTTTTGGTTAAAAGGGCGACAATGGGCAAATACGAAATCAGCCGGGTATTTCGGCCTTGAAATCGAAACAATACCGGTTAGCTCTTGGATAGCTTGGGAGTGAGCCTCCATAACAGGTCCAGGAACTATTTGAAAAATAGTACCGTCAGGTTGGGTCAACAATTGCCAACTATAAAAGACCGGAAGGCGGTATAGTGATTCGTTAATCAATTCCCGCATTTCATTTTGATAGACTCCCGCTTTCCCTTGGAGCAAACTATGAAAGGCCGTAATAGTTTCCAACCCGGCCACACCCGGCAAGAGAATTTTTCCCCCGCCCGAAAAACCTACCATGGGATGGATGTTAACAGTGGAAATGGTAAGCCTTAAATCCGCTTGGACTACAAGTTGGTTAAACCAAAGGGGTATTCCTGATTTACTATTACCGATCAGGCTTAACTGGTTTTGGTCCGAGCAATCGTGAATTATAACCGGGATATTAAGCTGACCGGTTTTTTTGGCAAGAGCCGGTTGGGATAAATTATAATGAGCCCCGGCCGCGATAAGTAAATATATACCCTGATTAGTACCCCTTAGATTAATTAATTCCCGGACTAATGTTGTTACAAACAGCCCGGTCAAAGTGGCCCGGGTGGAATCCTCCATTATAATTACAATATTTCCAGCGGTAATAATCGTTTTTTTTACCTGGGCCAGGCTCTTTTTTACTAAATTTTCGGCTTTACTTTCGGTTATAGCCATAGGATATATGGGTTCCAAGCATTGAACTACGTTGTTTTCGGAAACCGGGATTTTAAGGTTCGAATCTTCCCATCGGATTTTTATAGTGGTCATTATCCCTTAGTATCATAATCTTCTAATAAATTAATGTTTGGGATGCATTACAACTTTTACGCAATTATCTTCTTTTCTGGAGAAAAGTTCATAACCTTTCATGGCTTCATCCAGCGGGAGTTTATGAGTGATAATATCATCCGCCTGCAGCCGCCCTTCAGCTATGTATTTTAGTAGTTCATCCAGATAGTTTTGGACTAAAGCCTGTCCGCATTTGATGGTTACTCCTTTGGCAAAGAGATCGCCGATGGGGAAGCCATTGGCTTTGGCGCCGTAAACTCCGGCAATTCCCAAGGTTCCACCATGACGGATTGACTCTATTTCCCAATTGATTGCTGAGATAGATGCCAACGCCGGTTGATCTTCCGGTCGCAGGCCGGGTAGTTGCGGCAGGCCCATTCGGTTCATACCGGCGACAGCAGCGATGGGCAGATTGGCCGGTTCCGCTTCCAGCCCCACCGCATCAATAACCACATCGGCGCCCCGGCCTTTAGTCCGGTCGAGAATTACTTCTCCCGGGTCCCGATCTTTGAAATTGATCGTCTCAACTCCCGGGTTATGTTTGGCCGCAAATTCCAACCGATACGGCACATGATCCACAGCAAAGACTCGTTCGGCCCCTTTAAACAATGCTGCACGTTGGGCAAATAAACCAACCGGACCACAACCGAAGACAGCCACAACATCACCGGGTTTAACGCCGGAGACATCGACAATCCAATAAGCAGTCGGTAATATATCCGTTAAGAAAAGCACTTGTTCATCGGTGAGGTTGTCAGGAATATGGATCGGGCTGACATCGGCGTAAGGCACCTTGACATACTCCGCCTGCCCTCCTTGATAACCGCCGTAGGAATTACCATAACCGAAGATTCCGCCGGACTCGCCGTGAATATTGGTCCGGACGCAATGGCTCCATAACCTGGCGCGGCACATTTCGCATTCGCCGCAAGCAATTGGAAAGGGGACTAAAATCCGGTCGCCATTCTTCCATTTGGTAACGTTCTTTCCGATATCGACCACTCGTCCCATAAATTCATGGCCGATGATCATCCCTTCGGGGGTATGGGGCACCAATCCGTGGAATAAATGAAGGTCCGAACCGCAGATCGCCGTGGAAGTTACCTCCACGATCACCTCGTTCGGATCGGTTACTTTCGGTTCAGGGACGTCCTCTACGGCAATTTCGTAGGGACGGTGAAATACGACAGCTTTCATGATAGATCCTTCTTTTTGTTTTATTTAGGATAGCTTATCCTTGATGATTGGTTTCTATAAAGGAATTCCGGTATACCATAATCTATATCCAAGCAGTTATTTATCGGGCTAAAGCAACCTATTCAAGTACCAGCCAGATCAATTTGACGACTCAAAAAGACAATTGTGGTTTAATTTTCCTTAAAACATTAAAGTAATTTAATTATTTTATGATCAAAAGAGTCTGGAACTGAAAGAAAAATATAGTAAAGAATGATTGATTAGTTTAAGGAACTAAATAAGCCGGAGTTCGTTACCTAAAACAGCCAATATTTCCCTATCAGTAGAAAATGGGAGGGATGAAATGAGAAAGGCTGTTTTTGTTATTTTAATAATGTTCACCATCTTGTTAATACCCGTATCCTCGGCTTGCTTCGAAAGCCATTTATAACTTTGACGATCAGCTTCCAAAATATGAAACGATCTACAACAAGTTGGTTGAATACTTTCAAGATAGCGTTCCCGAAAAAATAACGATTACCTATACAACCGATTAATTATAGGAGGAACGAATGGTTAAGGTTGACCGTAGAACTATTATTATCATAATACTTTTAGGGATTATATTAACAGTAATATTGTTAAATACATTCAGTATATATAAGAATCAAAACAATCGAGAACAAGTCTCGGCTCAAAGAGTTGTAAACGAATATCTGAACTATAACGAGCCATTAGCCGATTTAATCGACATCTCAAGCATTAACCCAAGCAAGCTCAGCATAAGGATTGAAAAACTAAAGTTTAAACTGACTCTTTACCACAATTCTACAGCAATAAAGAGTTATCCGGTGGTTTTCGGTTTCAACGCCATTGACGATAAACTTCGGCAAGGAGACGGCTGTACACCGGAGGGAATTTTTAAGATCTGGAGTAAATACCCTCATGCCTCATGGTCGAGGTTCATTTGGATCGATTATCCCAATCAAGACTCATGGATTAAGCATAATGCGGCCAAAAAAAACGGAAAAATACCTTCTAACGCTAATATCGGCGGTGAAGTGGGAATCCATGGGGTACCCAAAGGGTCAATGTCATCAAGCTACGCTGTAAATAATTACAAGCACTTTTTTTGATTCATTGGGTACCGATCCCGAGCTGTCTTTTTAATACGAGGATTGGTTCTCCCCGGTCTAATTGGGACAGCATTACGTG
>JAEYRN010000073.1 GCA_023435565.1 Bacillota bacterium | reverse complement strand
CGCCTGACCCGCTTTGGATAGTACCAGGGTGATCGCTGCTGTAGTTGTTGTTTTGCCGTGGTCAACGTGTCCGATCGTCCCTATGTTTACATGCGGTTTGGTCCGTTCAAATTTTTGCTTTGCCATACCAAACGTTCCTCCTTCAAATATCAAAGGTATTATTGTTCATAAACACGCTTTTAATTCTACATGGAAACCAATAATCCTTCTTTCACTTAAAAAACAGGCAGAAAATTAAATAAGGCCTTTTACGAACAAGTTAAGTAATATGTATAGTTAAGATTCTATCTTAACTATACTTATTATCATTGATTTATGCTAAATAACTCAACTTTCCCACTTCAAAAATCTTTTTCAGTTAAGTCATATCAATCAATATCAATTTTTGAAAATATCGAAAGCTTTAACGATTTTTCAAAAATTGATACTTCCAAAGCGTTGACTTAACTGTATAATTTTAAGGTGGGAAAGTTGTATAAATAAATAAAAAAATAATCATACAATTCATGATTATTTAAAGACTTTAATTAATAAGCTCATATCTAAAATTTTTGAGCTCTATATCGAGTTTAATCTTAATTGGTTGCGGGGGAAGGATTTGAACCTTCGGCCTCCGGGTTATGAGCCCGACGAGCTGCCAGCTGCTCCACCCCGCGATTTGAGCTAGTTTACAATTTATAATGTATAATGTTCAATTATTAGTTCATTAATACAAATAATTATTTCCATAGCCACTAAAAATTAAAACCCTTTCGGGTGGGCTAACTAACAATGGAGCCCACAACCAGAATTGAACTGGTGACCTCATCCTTACCATGGATGCGCTCTACCTACTGAGCTATGTGGGCGAAATTTGTTTGGTTGCGGGGGAAGGATTTGAACCTTCGGCCTCCGGGTTATGAGCCCGACGAGCTGCCAGCTGCTCCACCCCGCGATATAAATCTTTTCAAACTTCAAACTTTACACTTCAAACTTTATATGGTGGAGGGGGAAGGATTTGAACCTTCGAAAGCGTTGCTAACAGATTTACAGTCTGCCCCCTTTGGCCACTCGGGAACCCCTCCGCATTTCGGACGCAGATATGATTATAATACATCCAACCATTCAGTGTCAACCATTTTTTAAATACTATTAATGTCATCCATGGAAAAAAATGAGACGTCTTAATCCCGCCTCATAAATATAGTTTGTGTCCAAAGAAATACCTAACACTTTCATCCTTTACCAAAAATGAACTATTTAATCCCGATTAGAAATTACTTTCGTCTCTTTTCTCCAAATAACGCTCTAATTTACGCTTAACCCTTTGTAGGGCATTATCAATTGATTTAACGTGACGCCGTAAGTCTTTGGCTATTTCTTGGTATGAACGGCCGTCAAGATAGGACATTAAAACCTTCCATTCCAAATCACTTAAAAACTCGCCCATTTTATGCTCGATATCCACAAATTCTTCTCTACTGATTACTAATTCTTCCGGATCAGTGACTTTAGTTCCGGAAAGCACATCTAATAAAGTTCGATCCGATTCTTCATCATAAATCGGTTTATTTAACGATACGTATGAATTTAAAGGAATATGCTTTTGACGAGTTGCAGTTTTAATTGCAGTAATAATCTGTCGGGTAATACAAAGTTCAGCAAAAGCTCGAAACGAGGCTAGTTTATCATTTCGAAAATCTCGGATAGCCTTATAAAGACCGATCATTCCTTCTTGAATAATATCTTCGCGATCTGCCCCGATTAAAAAATAGGATCGGGCTTTGGCCCTAACAAAATTCTTGTATTTGTTAATCAAATACTCTTGGGCAGCGTCATCCCCCTCTCGGGCAGCCTCGACGATTGATTCATCTAACATTTCATCGTAAATCTCGGTTGTTGCTCTTTGTGGCTTAGCTCCCAAGTTACATTCGCCTCCGCTTATATTTTAATTAATCGGCGTAGAGGTATATCTCCAACTTTTAAGAATAAGAAACCAATAAATACAATATCTAGAAAATAATGATTCTTTTTTTCAATATATTGTATTAATTTGTAATTCGAATCGGAAATAAAATTCAGATAGTAATATTATACAATGCTGAATTTTGAACGTCAAGGGAATGCAAAAATTACAAAACCACGACTATTCCCGATTTGACTTTACTTTTTATTTATTCGTTTAATTGAAATTTTCATGTATCAAACGTGATTTATATGCAACAGAATTATTGCATTCAATAAGTTAGTAATTTTATTGTTATAAAAAGCCTGAATAAGATAGTTGTTTTAATTGATTTTCTGTTTAATTAGGAATGTTTTTTGAATTGTATCATTTATATCATCTAAAATCAAGTTTTTGACTCGATCTTCGTTATCGGTAGTTATCTCCATATCAACCATATACGACATATAAACCATTCACTTTTTCCCTAAATTTCTGATTCTTCTAATCTCATAAAAAGCAATGCCCGAAGCTACTGATACATTCAAGGAATTCACTTGGCCCCACATGGGTAGCCTTACAATTTGGTCACATTCTTCACCAACCAATCGGGAGATACCCCTCCCTTCCCCCCCGAGGACCAAACCGATTGGACCGCTTAAATCGGCCTGATGCAGTTCAATCTTTCCATCCATTTCAATACCGGTAAACCATAACCCAGCCTTCTTTAACTCTTGAATTGTTCGGGTTAAATTGGTTACCCTCGCCACTGGTAGATATTCAACAGCACCGGCTGAAGCGCGGCTGACGGCCGCCGTTAGACCAACTGCACGCCTTTCGGGAATGATTATTCCATGAACTCCCGCAGCTTCAGCAGTACGAATAATTGATCCCAAGTTTTGAGGATCCTCCACACCGTCCAAGATCACTAAAAAAGGCGGTTCATTTTTAGCAGTCGCATTTTGTAGAATACTCTCCAAGGTGGCGTACTTCCATTCGGACGCAACCGCAATTACTCCTTGATGGTTCCTAGTAACAGCCATCCGGTCTAACGCTTGGGAATCCACATTATTAATTGGGATCCCTTTATGACGAGCCGCATCGATAATAGTGCGGACCGGCCCGGATGCCTCATTTTTTAATATATAAATCTTGATGAGAGGGTGTCCGGCGCGAAGCGCTTCTAATACTGGATTTCTTCCTTCAATCTGTTCCGACATATTTCCTCCTCAGGCCTTCATATAAATTAAACCGTTTGAATTTAAATTTAACCATAATCTTTACCAACTACTAACTTCCACCGCTCTATGTAATATCTCTATTAACCGAGAATAATCTTCTTTTAGATATAAGTATCCAATTAATGCTTCAAAAGCAGTACTATAACGATATGTTATTAAATCGCTCCCCGATGGGACATGACCGCTTTTTACATTCCGACCACGCTTTATGATTTCCAGTTCGGACTCTTTTAAAAAAGGTTGCATTTTGTTCACTAATTCCGCCTGAAAGGATGCCCGTACTTTAGAAACAGCTTTATGATGCAAGTTTTTCGTCTTATCCGGACCATCAGTTAACAATTGGTGGCGAATAAACAATTCATAAACAGCATCGCCAATATAAGCCCAAACCGCCGGGGATAGCTGGTCTGGGTTTATTTTCGGTAAATTAAAAAAATTAACATCATACATTGTTTTTGGCCTTTCATTTTGAAAAATCGGAACTCAATCAAATTAATCCTAACCAAAAAAATACTATTCTTTCTTAAGTGAAACCCGATAATAATAATATAGCCTACCCACGGAAGTTTCAATATGTTATTGAGGTGAAATCATGGATGAAAAAAGAGAAAGCCAGATTGTAGAATCCCTCAAAAAAATCGATCCAAAAATTATTGCCGACGTCCTCCGGGAAATACTTCGTTCCGACGAAGAAGAACCGGTTCGAAGGCATCCCATTAATCCAAGTCAGAATCAGCCAAAATAAAATCTAGTAATTAGCTACTAGCTATTAACTATTAGCCTTTCTTAACTTTGGTTCTTTGGCCCAAGAGCAAAAACCATTAACCAAAAGCTAATAGCTATTGGCTAAATGCTTAATGAGCTACTACCGACGCCAACGGACACCTTGAGGTGTGTCTTCAATTATGATACCTTTATTTTTTAATTCATCCCTAATCTGATCGGCTAAAATCCAATTTTTCTCCTTTTTAGCCTCAACACGACTGGCAATTAAAGCTTCTATTTCTTCATCAGAGACTGTTTTCTCATTTTGAGTCTCGCCAAACAGCCCCAATACTTCTCCTCCCAAAGTAATTAAGCAAGAATATGCCTCTTCCAATATACTTTTGGCCGTTACAGTCAATTGAAATCCCCGTTCCTGGGTCCAACGGTTAACTTCCCGGACCAAATCATATAAACTTGCCAGAGCTTGTGGTGTATTAAAATCATCCTCCATCCCGGCGATGAAATCATTCTTAGCTTTATTGATCGCCTCACGAATTTCATTCAATTGAAAATCGGAATTGAGATCCGGTATTGAATCTGTTTTTAATAAATGCTCCCAATTAAACCTGGCGTTTTCAAGACGTTCCAAACCACGGGCCGCTGTAGTCAATTCTTCTTCCCCAAAACTGATTGGGTTTCGATAATGAGTCCCTACCAACCAAAAACGGACTACCTTAGGAGAAAATTTTCTAATAACATCACGAATTGTAGAAAAATTACCTACCGATTTACCCATTCTTTCTCCGCTTACGGTTACGAAAGCATTATGAAGCCAGTATTTAGCAAAGTTTGCACCTAGGTAAGCCTCGGATTGAGCAATTTCATTTTCATGATGAGGAAAAACCAAATCTTCACCACCGCCGTGCATATCAAATTCTACACCAAGATATTTAATGGACATTACCGAACATTCGATATGCCAGCCGGGACGGCCGGGACCCCAGGGAGACTCCCAGGAGATCTCTCCGGGTTTGGCGGCTTTCCATAGGGCGAAATCCATCGGATCCTTTTTGGAATCATTTACTTCAACTCTTGCCCCGGCTTGCATCTCATCCAGATTACGGCCAGACAATTTTCCATATTCCTTAAATTTAGCCACTTCATAATAAACGTCCCCATTTATTTCATAAGCAAAACCCTTATCAATCAAAACTTGAACCATTTCAATAATTTCCGGAATATGCTCGGATACTCTGGGATAGTTTTCGGCAGGCATAACCTCTAACCGCACCAAATCTTCAAGATATATCTTGGAAAATTCTTCGGCCAACTCTAATGGACCTTTCCCTAACTCTTTGGATCGTTTAATTATTTTATCATCGACATCGGTGAAGTTCTGAATAAAAGTGACTTGATAACCACAGTATTTTAAAAAACGACGTACACAGTCCCAAAAAACCGCCGGACGTGAATTACCAATATGCGCATAATTATAAGGGGTTATACCGCATGCGTAAATACTGGCTTTCCCTGCTTCTCTCGGTACAAACTCCTCTTTACTTCGAGTCAATGTATTATAAACCCTAATCATTGTAAAACCTCCAAATCAAAATAAAATTTAAAAAACCAAAAGTCCAAATCTCTCAAGCTATTTTATTAAACCAGAGTTCCTAAAGAGTCTAATTCAAAGAAAAGCTTAAATTTCTTATTTTTTATTATTTTTGATTGTTAATCTTCGGTTTCTTTTCCGTCTCTTCAATCCTATTCTCCAGTTCCATAACTTTTTGTTGAAGGCCTTCAATCATTTTAGCAACTGGGTCAGGAATTTGATTATGGGCCAAATCAACTCCGGATGTGACCCTAACCCCGTCTTGGACTACCACTCTACCGGGTACCCCTACCACTGTAGCATTGGGAGGTACATCCCGAAGCACTACGGCCCCGGCTCCAACTTTGGCATTATCACCAATGTTGATTGAACCTAAAATCTTAGCCCCAGCAGAAATCATTACCCGATTACCGATAGTAGGGTGGCGTTTACCTTTTTCTTTACCGGTGCCCCCAAGAGTCACTCCCTGATAAAGAGTAACATCGTCACCAATCTCGGTAGTTTCCCCAATAATTACCCCGGAACCGTGGTCGATAAAAAAACGTCTCCCGATCTTAGCGCCGGGGTGAATTTCAATCCCGGTAAAAAATCGGCTAATTTGCGAAAAAATTCTAGCTAACAAAAAACAATGATGGGTGTATAACCAATGATCCAAACGGTGAGCTAGTAAAGCATGGACCCCCGGATAGCAAAGTAAGACCTCCAGCCACGATTTGGCCGCCGGATCGCGCTCAAATACAGTTTGAATATCTTCACTTAAATGTTTAAACACTCCAACTACCTCCTTGTGCCGAAAACACCTGCCTCACTCTAAAAAAACAAAACCCCCATCTCTTTTCAGAGACGAAGGTTATTCTCCTCGCGGTTCCACTCTGGTTAGGCCAAGGCCTCACTCAATTTCAGCATTAACGGGCTACCCGGGTTAAACTACTAAAATTCGTTCAACCGCTCCGGGGAGCATCGATTCGTAATTCCGCAAGCGGTCACAGCAACCCCGCTCTCTCTGGAACGGTTTTACGTACCCGGTCCCCATCATCGTTTTATTAAATATTGATACCATTATACTAATATAACCTCCTTCAGTCAACTAAGCAAAAGCATAAATTTTAATTAATAATCAGGTGAGGCTTTCGGGTCTCGTTCACTGTTTTCCAGTTCACAGTTCTCAGCTTTTTTGGTGGTTCTCTCTTGTTTCTTTCCGGAACGACTATATTAACCGACTTTCAACATTAAGATCTTAACTGGTAACTAACCCTAAATTAAACCTTCAGTTGTGAACAGTGATGGAAACGAATCTTTATAATCAATCAACATTTTTTTGTTGACAAAATCCTTCCCACAAATGAAAATAACTGGTCCACCAATGAGCGGATGAAAGAAATTATTCTATCAAAAAAAGATTCCGGCTCTTTTGGAGGAATGTTTTCATTGGTGTTTTCACGAAAATTTTTTAATTGGTTTTGGAGATTATCAAGGTCAATATTCAATTGCTTAATTTTAAGCAACAAATCTGCCACATCCTGTTTCTGGGCATCCGATAATGTAATGTCCTGCTCATGGGCGGACCTTTCCACCACTTTGATAATTTCGGTCCGGTCGATAGTTTTCTCCTTAATAACCTGTTCTTTTGTTCTTTCCAGCAAAGTAGCGGCCCGCTCTTTGCCGATTTCCTCACCCAAGTTTCCGGTTTTAATCAATTCCTCCGCCGCAGTGCGTTTAGCTTCCGGAGTCAGGGCCGTACCGGTCAATTCCTCAAATGATTTATAAATACCGGTCAAAGCCGCTGTTCCCGAAACCAATGTTGGGGCAGCCGCAACCACTTTAGCGTCTTTCACACCGGCAGTGGCCAAAGCATTAGCGACCATATGGGGCGTAATCAAACTCAGGTTTTTTGTTTCAATTTGCAAGCCCGTTCCAGGAGCACGTTTTTCAATGAATACCGAGGAAATTGCTTTCGTGCCAATCTCCGCATCAGGTATTAACCCCTTTAAGAGCTGCCATTCTTCCTGGTTAGTAACTGTTAAAGTCTTAATTTCGTTAAGTTTGACATTAGTGGGAAGTGGAAAATCCTTCACAACGGTCTGCCTTTCATCGGGCTTTAAGTCCTTGCCGTAGGAGATAATTCGTTGTTGAGTTTGGGCGTTGCTGGTTCCGATAAAAAGCAACCCCATTAATAGCCAAAATATCCTTTTCATATATACCCCGCCTTCCGAGGAGTTTTCGTTAATCCCCCTTTAGGATACCCTTAATACTTCTTTTCCTATTCTTTCCCTAAATATTTAGGTTTGCCAACTTTCATTTTCTCCTATAAATAAAAAATACCGCTGGACAAATTTTCAGCGGCAATTTATTATATAACCTTATCTACAAAAACTAATAAAAATCTTAGAATCTGGTTCATCCAATTTTCATAGACTCTTTCTCTCATATCTAATAGTCTCATTTGTTAAATTGACATAGAACCTTAAATAATCCTTTTTATCGGTAAAATCGGAGACATTCACATAATGAGTCCCGTTAATTTCCTTATCGTAATAGTCATGGGAATGCCCCATAAAGACATAATCAACCCCGGTCTTCTTAAAAAGATTTATTAAAAAATAAGCCTCCTCAATATCGGTGTACTGTTGAATCGTAGTGGAATTGGGACTGAACAATTCAAAATGGGTAAAAACGAAACAAAGGGATTCAGTCTTGTTTTTTAAAATACCTTCCAGCCAATTTTTTTGTTTCCGCCCCAAAGTGCCGTTAGCGGAATCAAAAGAGACAAACAACACCGGTCCTGCCCTAAATGAATAACAGGACTTACCGAAAATCTCCCGGTAATTATGCCAACAATCGAAATAGAGATCGTGATTACCGAGGGTCGTATAAACCGGTAATGCAGGGTCTTCTAAAAAAACATTCCTAAATGCTTTAAAATCTTCAGTTTTACCACATTGAGAAATATCGCCGCAGGCTATTAGAAATTTATCAATTTCTCCATTGGCTCTATCCTGATTTAGCTTTTCTTTTAACTTTTTCAGTTTAGAAGCATCTCCATGGTAAACATGGGGATCCGCAATGACGATAAAGGAAAACTCGTCCTCCGTGATATCCACACCGCTTTTTTCCAGCAAAGCGGCGCTATCCTCAAACCGTTTATCAACATCGCTTGAACTTACCAACCCCTTGGGATCGGCTTTACAAGATACCAAATAAAAAGTAGATATAATAATCAATAAAACTTGGATTACCCGTTTCATAATTGAACCTCCAAACCGGCATGGAGGGTTGTTTTATAATCAGTGGCGCTCAAAGCGATACTCCCCGATTGCCATAAACCCAAATTGCCGTATATCTTAATCCGTTCATTCAATTGATAAGAATTATTGATGAATAATCCATAAGCCCCCAGATTACCGGCGTAAAACTCATGATTGTTTTTAAACTCAATCGCCAAAGTATATTTATCATTTTTCAACTGGGGCCTCCAACCGAACCGGTAGTAAAGGATAACTTCGGAAACGTCCGTATCATAATCAAAGATATTCCAAAGCTCGTCGTCGGTGAATTTCGTAAAACGGTAATTCAAGCCGAAATCAACGGAATAATTAGAATTATCCCAACTTAGATAAGGAATTATTGAGTTAGCGACTGTATCGTATTGGGCGTATTGATTACCGAGGAATTTCAACCTTGCACTATAATTGGAATCTTTAATTTTTTCATAACCCAATTCGATAAATAACCCATTAACATACCCCGTATCGCCATTGTATGACAATCCAGTCTGAAGCCGGTAATGGGTATTATAATCTAATTGATAAATTCCCCGCAGTTCCCAGCGATCACCTAAAGTACGGTTATTCTCAAAGCCGGTGGAAAGGTAAAGTTGTTGGTTGATTTCGGGGCTGGAGACTTGTATATCATCAGCTTGGACAGGTATCGCAAAAAATAAAATAGAAAAGCAAATTATTGAAAAATTTACAAACATCCATGTGATTTTTGCCTGAACCAATTTTAAAAAGTTCAATCTCTGAACCTCCGATATCATCGATTTTTTATTCTAAAACATAGCCTAAAATTTCCTAAACTTGGTCCCAATTTTGACATTATTCGTTATTCATTTGCATTTTCCTGTTTTGCCTAATTGACATTTAAGTTAATCTAAAAGACATATTGGCTTTCTAAATACTTTTTAGTTTTTTCTTGAGAAATTATCCTATTTAGTTTAAAATAAGTAATGGATTTCCAATTTATTTCTGTTAATTACTCTTTATCAAACTATTAGGGAGGTCAAAATGAATCGGAAGTTAATGTTATTTAGAATTCTAATTTTTATTCTAGGAATTTCTTTACTTGCCGGATGTGGAGGTGGAGGTGGCAAGAAACAACCAACTGAAAAGGGACCGAGTACCGATTATTATGGTTTGACTGTTGGAGCAAAATTAGTTTATAACGCACTAGAAACCCCAGGAAACATTTCTAATAACCTAACATATAGAATTTTAAGTGAATACCGCCCCGGAATCTTTAGGACCAGTTGGGCAGGTTCGGATGATACAGATGGTGAATTTGTTAAAAAGACAGAAGATGGCTACTATTACGAATGTGGTGATTGGGAAACCGAAAACGAAGATGACTGGAACTGGTATGAGGAGGAAGACTATCAAACTATAATTAAGAACCCAATAACAGCAGGGTCTAAAAGCGATTGGTGGGGAGAAGCTTTACGGCAGGAAACTGTAAAAGTTCCTGCAGGTACTTTTAAAGCATGGGTTTTCCATAGTCAAGACCCATATAAGGATGATGATGAGATAGATTATATAGATAATGATTATTATTGGTTTGTCCCTAACTTAGGCTTAATTAAAGTAATCTCAACAACAACCAGAGTCTCTGATTCTGTAATAACAGAATCAATAACAGGAGTTCTTCAGTCATACTCTTTCGAAGCTAATACTTCAAGTTCTATAAATCAAAATTTTTCTAATCATTCAGTGAGTTCTGGAGCTTCCTCAAAATTACGTAAACTTTTTAAACACTAATTTTTATGAGAGCCACGGAATATTATAACTCCGTGGCTCTCCTTATTTTATTCAATTCTTCTCCCAAATCCAAAAACTAGGCTCACCCTTACATCGAGTTATGAAATAATGAAACTTAAATGGTATTAATCATCGACCGTTCCCGAGCTTGGTTTTAGCTAAAGAATGACGGCAATAACGGAGGGAAGTTGAAGCGGATTTAAAAGAAAGAGCAATTCATGAAGCTAAACATATAGAAGTATTAATAAAGAAACTGGAGTCATAATCCATTGAGTCTTGTTTTCGAATCGGTTTTGCATCAATATGAGTATTCAAATGACTTGGATAATAGAAAATATAATCTTTTTAAGAGCCATCGGCAAGGATGATTCCACATTAAAGAATCCTTAAAGCTCAATTATTTAAAAAAGCCGCGAGCATCACCTGCGACTTTCTTTTAATTATAAATTGTAAATTGTACATTGTAAATTATCTCTTATTCAACTCTTCCCACAACTCCGGCAACTCAGCCTGAATAAATTCCACCAGTTCATGGTCACCAATGACCGTATTCCGGCCATCCTCGTATAATTTATCGACCCATTCTTTAATTCGCGCCAGCCTTGGGTCCCGCTTCTCCAAACGCCGGTCCTCTTTGAGATTGAAATAGCTGTTCACCCAATGGGCAATCCCGGCGGCCCCGGAATGCTCGTTAACGGCGACTACTACTTTCCGGTTGAGTAACTTTTCGGTGTTAAAGATGTTATAAATTTCTTCATCCTTTAACAACCCGTCGGCATGGATTCCGGAACGGGTAAAATTAAACTCCTTGCCGATTAACGGCGTCATTGGTGGAATCCGATAGCCAATCTCCTTGGTGTAATACTCGGCGATCTCCGTAATTACGGTGGTATCCATCTCGTCCATTGTCCCTCGTAGAGAAGCATACTCAAAGACCATCGCCTCCAACGGACAGTTACCGGTCCGTTCGCCGATTCCGAGTAATGTGCAGTTTACTCCCGAACAACCATATAACCAGGCTGTACTAGAGTTAGAAACACTCTTGTAAAAGTCGTTGTGGCCATGCCACTCCAAGCGTTCGCTGGGGACTCCCGCATGATGCCATAAACCGTAAATTATTCCGGGAACGCTCCTGGGTAAAGCAACTCCGGGGAAACTGACTCCAAAACCCAAAGTGTCGCAGGCCCTGACTTTAATCGGGATCTTACTTTCATCAGCTAGTTTCATAAGTTCCAAAACGAAGGGTACTACAAAACCATAAAAATCAGCTCTGGTAATGTCTTCAAGATGGACCCGGGGAATAACTCCGATCTCCAGAGAACTTTTAACAATTGACAAAAATTGTTCCATCGCCTGCTTACGAGTCATCTTCAACTTCTTAAAGATATGATAGTCGGAACAACTGGCTAAGATACCGGTTTCTTTAAGTCCCATCTCCTTCACCAGATAAAAATCTTCCTTAACCGCCCTTATCCAGCTGGTGATCTCCGGGAAATCGTACCCCATCTCCATACACTTAACAACAGCTTCCTTATCTTTCTTACTATACAAAAAAAACTCGGTTTGGCGAATAATTCCCTTTGGTCCGCCTAGTTTATGTAATAGTTTATATAGTTCAACAATTTGTTGGACTGTATATGGTTCTCGAGCTTGCTGCCCGTCACGGAAAGTGGAATCAGTAATCCAAATCTCCTCCGGGGGCCTCATCGGCACATGTCGATGATTAAAAGCAACCTTAGGCACTTCTTCATAATTAAATAAATTTCGGTATAAATGGGGTTCAGACACATCTTGGAGCGAATATATATATTCGGTTTGCTCCAAAGTATTACTCTTTTTACTAAACTTAATCAAACGCTTCACCAACCCCTCATAACATTAGTCAAAGTCGAAGGTCAAGAATTGATAATCCTCAAAAACCTTGAAATCTGGACCTTAAACTAAAACTCTATCTATATTAATTTTCATATTATTCAACACCAAAACTTTATTCCCTTTTAAAAAAAAAATGTATCCCGTATACATTCGGGATAAGATTCATAAAAAAACATAAACGAAAAATTAAATAAAAACCCGTCAATATGACGGGTGTTTATTGCTTATTTTTTAAAAGATTTTCGTTTTCTTGCTGCCTCTGACTTTTTCTTCCTACGCACACTGGGTTTTTCATAGTGCTCCCGTTTGCGTACTTCAGCTAAAATGCCAGAAACTTGGCATTCCCTTTTAAAACGCCGTAAAGCATTATCTAAAGATTCATTTTTTCCAATTTTAACTTCAGCCGCCAATATACTTCCCTCCCCTCCACTGCTTCCTCCCGATGACCCGTTTGCAGTGTCCGGTTCGAATAACACAATCTTAATTAAATATTTTACTACATTGAACCCTATATTGTCAATATTAGCCCGGAGGCCAATCTAACTTTCGCCCGGCAATCAAATGGAAATGCAAATGGGGTACTGCCTCTCCGGCATCCTGTCCGTAATTGACAACTACTCTAAACCCGTTTTTCGTTAAACCTTCGGCTTTTGAAACATGTTGAATTGCTGTAAATAATGATTGTAAGAGATCCCCTTCAATTAGCCGTGGGTCACCAATATTATCTATATGTTGTTTGGGGATTGCAAGCCAGTGAGTAGGAGCAACCGGAGCGATATCTTTAAAAATCATTATCGCTTCATTCTCATAGATAACTTTACTGGGTATCTCCCCATTTATTATCTTACAAAACAAACAATCGGACATAACCTACTCTCCCTTACCCCGCATATTTCGACAAGATATTTTAAATTCCTCCAAAAAATTTATCGATTACTCCGATTTATGATTTTTATTAATATAAAAAATAAGTCCCTTTTAAAATATTCCCTGAAATTTCAGTTATTAAAACTTTTGTTAGTTTATTTTTTAAATCCGCGTCCGTAGCTATTTCAGCCCGCAAATATTCACCGGACAACCCGGTCCATCCGGTAGCAGTCTTCTCTTCGAACAGCACTTCCACATATTTACCCATAAACCTACAGGCATAATCCAAACTAGTTTTAGTCGCGATTTCTTGGACCTTTTTACTTCGTGCTTCTTGGACCTGCCCGGGAATTCTTCCCGGAAATGTTGCCGCTGCAGTACCTTTTCGAGGGGAGAACCGAAATACATGAACCCTGCTAAATGCTTCCTCCTCTAAAAATTGACAAATCTCTATAAAGTCTTGTTCCGTCTCTCCCGGAAATCCGACAATCAAATCCGTTCCAATAGCAATTAAGGGGTTCTTCGAACGGATCCTTTTTAAAAGATCATGATAGTACTTTAAAGAATAGTGACGATTCATTAGTTTTAAAATATGGTCGCTCCCGCTTTGCAATGGAATATGTAAATACTGACAAATACGTTTATTATTAATTATCATTTCAATCAAATTTTCGTCAAAATCATTGGGTTCAATTGAACCCAACCTAATTCGGAAATCACCCGGAATCCTTAGTAACTCCTTCAATAAATCAGCCAATGTCAGTCCCAAATCTTTGCCATAAGCTCCCAAATGAATCCCGGTCAAGACAATCTCACGATAACCACCAGCTACTAAAGCGGTGAATTCACCAACAGCTTCGTTTAACGGTAAACTTCGAATTCTTCCCCGCGCTAAAGGGATGATACAATAGGAACAGAATTGATCGCACCCCTCTTGTACTTTTAAAGTTGACCGGGTCCGCTCACTAGAGTGACTTACCGGAAGCTTGGTCCAGAATTTTTCCAAACCAACGTCACTCACTCTAACCTTGTTTTGGCGGTCTTTAAAGTATTCCTCTACTAGCTTGACCAATTGTGGGCGTTCGGCCATACCTACTACCAAATTGACCCCTGCTATTCCGGCAACATCTTCCGGCGAGGTTTGAGCGTAACATCCGGTAACCACTACTACAGGTTGCGGGATAGCACCAGTCGCCTTGCGGATAATTTGTCGCGACTTCCGTTCACCCAAATTAGTGACCGAGCAAGTATTAATAATATACACATCAACAGGCTCTTCAAAAGATACGATATCATGTCCTCGTTCACGGAACATCGATGCCAGACTTTCCGTATCATTCTGATTAACCTTACAGCCCAAGGTGTGAAAAGCAATCTTCATCCGTTTCGCCTCAAATAAGGGTCCCCGCTGGTCCCAACCTGAAGGTCAACGAATACCAAAAATAACGGATTAAGAATCACCAGGGTAACCAAGGCCATTAACATTAACGGGAGACCAAACTGGTATAACCAATATAGCAACATTAAAAAGTTAAAGAATGCAATCCCATAACCTAATGGAATCCGATGTAAAACCGGTGAAAGTTTAGCAATTACTCGGTATTGGCATGCCTCAATTAATACCAGAAACGTCCAAGCCAAGAATTCCCTTTGGGATACCAGCAAATTACCTGATACCTTCAATTTCCAAACCAAGGATAGTGTTAATATAAAACCCATAAAAGTCCACAATGAACTAAAGAATACTTTGTACCAACTAAATCCTTTTAACAGTTCGAGACGATCAAGGTCCGGATTAAAAGTGAAATAAGCACAGGCGATCCAAATTCCTACCACTAACCCTACACTCCAGTTTGGCGGAATAAGTAAAATTAACAAAAAAGAAATGACCAGGTTTAACCAAGGTGACCACCGGGTTAAGTTTTGAACCACAAATCCGATCCCAAAAGTTAAAAGATAGATAAAAACCTTAAACGCAGCACTCATTTTATTATGCTCCTTCTAAAAGATCGTCATGTTTTTCTTTGGCATTAAGACCTCTCAAATAAACAGACCTACCTAACCCCGGATCAAAGGCTGCCCAAGTATTATCATGATTTTGGTTATGGATAATGGTCAAAAACTTGGTAACTTGGGCATCCATATTATCGGCATGGTGCAAAATACAAGCTTCCAATGTTAATGGTTCCACTGGCGATCCCCATTCCATAATCCCATGATGGCTTACAAGCAAATGGACCAAACTCAATAAAATAGGATCCCCTATATCTTCCGCCCGATTCCCGAATAAATCAAAAATTGCCTGCTCGATCATATTTACTCCTAATACCAAATGGCCGATGAGTTTACCCTGATCCGTCCCGTCAAAACCCCGTTCGATTTTATAGGTTCTAATCTTACCAATATCATGTAAAATTGCACCGGTCAGCAGTAAATCTTTGTTAACCATCGGATAATAATCTGCTGCTGCCTGGCTAAGTTTGGTAACTCCAGCGGTATGTTCTAGTAACCCGCCGATATATACATGATGCCTTTTTAAAGCCGCCGGAACTTTAATGAACATATTTACAAATTCCTGATCGTTAAAAAATAAGTTAAGTATTTTTTTTAAAGAAGTTTCGTTAATCCCCTTAATAGTATTGACAATATAATCCCAATGTTCCGATAAATTACCCGGCGCATGAGGTAGAAATTTACTATAATCGGCATCAGAATCCGGCACTAAACTAAAAGCATCAATATTTTTGCCTTCCCATTCAAGTTGAACTTGGTCTTTAAAGCTCTTGGGCTGAATATTGCGTAGCTCAATTATTTTACCAACTTCCAGTTTTTGAAATAATGATTCATCGGCATCCCATACCTTAGCGGCCATTTCTCCTGTTTGATCGGCAATTTTTAATGCCAAATAATTGCTGCCGTTTTTAGCGGTACGTAACTGGTTTTCCACAATTAAATATTCCCCGGATACTGGCTTATTTCCAGTTATTTCTTTAATTACCAATCTTAACTCACCTCCGGTAATTTGGATATAAGTTGAATTAATTTTCTACTCTAGTAATTAATCCAAGTAATTTTGCCATGGTCAAAAGGTCACATGCGTTATGTTCTAAGATTGGATTCAAATAGCCCCTGTCTTCCATGTCCAAATAGCGCTGATAATATTCGGCTACTTGTGAACCGGGAAGGTCGTCAATTCGTTCCTGATTAAACAAATAACGCTCAATTGTTAACAAACGGCAATTAGGAAGTTGGGAACGATAATTCTTCCTGGTTTGCCGGAGTAAATCAAAATGAAAAGCATCAAATTCATCATTTATGCCTTGAAATCTCATTCTGCCCTTTAAATAAGGGACATCAAAACTACGCCCGTTAAAACTGACAATAATGGCCGCCTGTTTAATTCGGTTAATGGTTTCAAGAAGGAGTGCTTTTTCTTCAATTGGATTTCTAGCTAATAGTTGATGTACCTCCCCTTGTCCATCTTTAAAGGATAGCATCCCCACTAAAAACACCGGATGAATATAATAAAGACCCAGAGTTTCAATATCAATAAAAATAATCTCCTCCGGTTTGAAGAAACTCAATAACTGAAGATCGGAAGCCCCATATCGGACCAACCTGCCATAGTCTTTTGTTCTGATAATTCTTAAAACCTCGACAGCCGCTTTACCCCACTTTGAATGTCGCGTCAAGTCACTAATAGTATTATAACCTGTTTCATTTAATTTGCAGATAGTGGCCGGTCCGATACCATAGATTAATTGTAGGTCTCTCTCAAGCGATTCTTCCTTTGGAAATACAAAGTTAACATTTTCCGTCCGAAGTTCGATCAATTCTAGAGCTCCGAATTGGTTGGATATTTGGCGCTCATTTAAAAGTTTCAATTCCCATCCGTCCCCGGATGTTGCCGCATCGGAAAAGACAAAGGGCATATCTATCCTCCCAACCTATTAAACAGCGGAGTGATTTAATAGATTTCATTCTATAATTTGTAATTTATTATTTTTCCCCCGAGTTCGTTTCTTCCTCCTCCACCTCAAATTCCATATCAACCGAATCGGTCACTATAAAACTTTTATCAGATACATTGATTACAATCAACTTTCCTTTGATTATCTCACCCTTGGGTCTGATTAGCTTCGCATTATCTCTCAAGGACAATTCTTGCAATTTATCATTATAATCAATTATGTCGGCTTCCCCGGTAAAATCCTTATGTTCAATACGGCCGTTTTGGGCAGAAAAATTTTTAGTATCATTTTCAAAATATAACTGTTCGGTCAACAATTTAAAAGGATCTTTTGCCTTTTGATCTTTGGTTGCCTTAGTTTTAATTCGATTCATTACTACTTTCGTCTTAAAGGTCCCAACTTTTTTTTTCAGATCATATTCCAAAGTATCGGATTTGATAGTAACCTCAGGGTGAGTCAACTTTACATTTTCTTCAAAGACAGCGCTATTTTGGTCTAAATCCACCCGGGCTTTCTCAGTAGTAATTATCGTAGAACCCTGAACAAAACGAACATCCCCTTCAAGGAAGTTTATTTTTTTATCTGTGTCGCCCCATACTTTATTCCCTGTAACTCTGACTTCCTCTGCAACGACTTTAATTGTGAGACTAAAAACAAAAAGAAAAAATAAACAAATCCAATAACGGCTCATGGTTGGATTATGGCCTCTCTTGGTTTAATTAGTTCAAATTTTTTAACGTCTCTCCAAAAAATTAAGCCTTCAGAAAGGATTATGTCTCCTTTTTGGTTCAATTCTACGTTTCCTTCCAATAAGATTTCTTCTTTCTTAAAATTCATTGTCATCTTGTCTGCCCTGGCTTCTAAGTCTTTTTCATAATATTGGACTTCGGTCGGACAATACATTTCTTCTGTCTTATATTTCATGACAGCTTCACTCGTGGTAAAATGTTCGTCATCCCGTCCGGCTTCCATTCCCCCGCTGATATTCAACTCTTCTTTAGCCTTTTCCCAGCGGGCCCATTTTGCCTTAAAATTAATCTTTCCATCATTATCGGTATAAATTATACCACGATGAATATCTTCAAAATAAACATGGTTTGAGTCCGATGATTCCCAAATCTTTACCGCGCCGATTGCCCATGCCAACTTATGATCTTTCCAGCCATTAAGTTCGCCGTTATACATCACCGAAGACGGTTTATTTGGTTGGATCGAATTCGGAAGTTTCTCCGGTTTCTTATAAAATATTTCCCACCAACCGCCAAAATAACCTAAGAGGATTATCCCTCCAATAATCGGAATGGCTATTATACACCTTTTATTAATATTCATAATTTAAAAACTCCCAGGGATTATCATTGTTCCTCAGTTGTAATTTCGGATAGAAATCGAATCTCATTCCAACCCAATATTCTTGTTCAATCCAGTCATAATGAAATTCAAATTCCCGGCAGTGCCAATGATAAATTAAACTAGCATTAGCATGAGAGAAATCATCGATAAACATATCATAAATGGCTTCCAGTTTTATTTTCCAATTATCACCAATTTGTTGAGTTGCTTGAACATCCATTATTTTACTCCACCAAATCTGTTCCCAAAAGTCATAACTCATCATTAACCTAAGATGCCAATTTTGCTTAGGGTCTGAACTAACCTCCAAACTTGTCTGTCCTAAACCGACTTGATAATCGGGACCGTTATCCCAATGATATTCCGTACGCAAACTAACTCTGGTAGTATCCGAAGTCCATGACGTGTCAAAACTTACCGGGTGGGCATATTTAATTTCAAAATTATACCCCGTCTTCAAATTGACGCTAAGGTGCTGGCTTCTCCAATTCCAAGAATTCCAAACTTCAGCCCCTGGCAAGATATTTTCATTAAAAAAAGTGTTATTCTCTCCACGCACCTCGGTATAACCAAGGGTTATAGTTGATGATAGTTCATCGGTAAATGTATTGGTCAGATTCATTTCTTCAGTTAACGCGTTCATATCGGTTATTACTTCATCAACCAAATATTCTCGAAAACGGTAATAAGCTTTATTAGAAAGATTCAAACTTCCTTTTGCCCAAAGATTATTGGTTTTTTCAAGATCTATACCTAATCGTTCCCCTTCGGTTGTCTGGTCGGTAGCTCCGTTGTACCTTTCTTTATCAGTATACTGGGTTACTATTTTTACATCCTCGATTAATGGTAAATCCCATTTGGGAATAGTATAGGTTATATCAGGAATTACGTTTTCGCTGGAATAACCCAGTGTTCTCGATTCTTGTGCTTTAACTGAAAGCTGAGACCAGTCCCATCGCTTATCGAAACTGGAATTATAAGTATAACTTTGACTAGGCTCCCCGGTTATTGCATTTGGACTCAACTCGTTATAAAACCATCTTCCGCTTAAGGAAAAACTTGTTGTTGAGTCAAAATTATGCCGCCAACTTTCCTGAATATTGATTTGCTTCTTGTTTTCCATTCCAAAAACGTCGTAATCCAATGCTAAAAATGGATACGGCGATTGCCCTCTTAAAGTAAAATTATACTCATTTTCAATATATGTTTCTCCGGTATCAGTATATCGACGCCAATTATCTAAAGTTGTTTCATAATTTAGCTTCGGATGGGTCTGATCTTCAAATCTAAAACCGGCACGGTAATCCTCGTTAGGATTGCCAATTTTATCATTATCGGCAAGTTCAAAGACCCCGGTAAACTTTCGGGTTGTTGATATTTCATTATTATAATGAAGCTCCCAACGGTCAACCCCATGTTCCGTAGTCTTATTACGAACCATTAAGGAATTATCAGCATTAAAATAATAGGTGTACCAACTTAGAATCCACCATCCATCATATTCGTTCCAACCGACTTCTACACCAAAATCATTACTATCTTCCTTTAAGGAAATGAAAAAAACTGGAAAATAGAATAATGGTATTGTATGTTCCCAATATACAGTATGGTATAATTTAATTATATCACCGGGTAAATATTCAACTTTACTAGATGTAAAATGATAGTGTGGTTTCTCTAAATCGCAACCGGTTAAAAAAGTTTTTTTAAATAATATTTCTTCTCCCTTCATAAATGCTTCTTTAGCTGTCAAGAATACGGGCTTCTCAAGCTCTTCATCGGTAATTAAGGTTGCTACTGGAAAGACCCAGCCCTGTTGCGTCTCAAGATAATATAAAAAACGGTCACCGTTGAAGTCATCATCTTCCTTGACTACTTTCACATTTCCGGTGGCCAATAATATGTTTTGTTCATGATCAATAATTGCATGATCGGACTCTACCTTGGTCTTTTTATAACTTATTTGGACATTACCTTTGGCCTCAATCTGTTTGGAACCGTAATCATAGTATATTTCATCTGCGCTAAGTGTTACCCGGACCATTTCTGCTTGGACGGTTTTCGTTGATAAAAGTAGTAGACTGACTATCAAAATCACACTAAAGTGAAAAAACCGCATTATAACCTCTTTATTTCCATTGTTCCGTATTGATCAATAAGAAAATACCGATTATTAAAAAGAAAAGATTAGGGACCCAAGCCGCCGCCCAAGGTGCAATAATACTATTTATCCCCATAGTCCTTCCGATAACTTGCAATGTATAATAACCCATAATTATTAAAAAACAAAGGACTAAACCGATCCAGCGCGAATTACGACCCGTTACTATCGTTAAAGGGGCTGCTAAAAAGACCAAAATTAAAGAGATAATTGGATCGGAAAATTTGGACTGATAGAATACTTGATATGCCGGTATATTTAGACCGCTACGCCTGTATAAATCGATCATTTCCAATAATTCCGTAGTCCGCATTTCATTAGGGCCTTTTTCTTCACTAATAAAACCCCGATAGTCTTTGTTCATCATTAATTCCATTTTATTGAATTTAAGTTCGGACCTAACGGCGCCATCTTTATCAAATTCATGAATTATACCTTGTTCTAACTCCCAAATCCCTTTTTGCATTTTACCTTTCTCTGCTGTGATAACTCGCGGCCATTTATCACCGGAACCAGTTTCAATAATCAATATCCCTCCAATAATTCCGGTTTTTCGCTCCACCTTTTTTAAATAAATGAACCGATTTTGGGGTGCTTTAAAAACAACATTTTCACGGAATAAAGGAAAATCTTGTTTAACCGACATCCGGCGCAGTTCAACCTCAAAACGGTGATTAGCTGATGGTACAACATAGTCATTCCAAAAAAAAGCGCCAACACAAATGAAAAACATTCCTATAAATACCGGGGCCATTATCATCATCAAACTAAGCCCATTAGTTCGAATCACATCAAGTTCACGTTCCCGGAGCATTCTACCTAAGAAAAGAATAACTCCGAACAAAGCCGCAGCAGGAATAATATCCATTAACAATAATGGTAACTGATTAACTAACAGGACAGCCAACAACTTCGGGGTCACACGGTAACCGATAAATAGATCATTATAATCAAAAACAATTTTACCAATGCCTAAGGCCATAAATCCGAGAGTGCATACTAAAAATTGCTGAATATATTCATCCCATACATAACGATGTAGTATTCGCACAATTAACCTCTTAAACTCAACTTATTATTTCTTCTTTGTATCAATGTAGATTAAAAAGCGCCATAGGCGCTTTTTTTGTTTGAAGCAAGTAGTCCATTCGCCGGTTTCAAACAATTCTAACTTAACAAAAAACTTGGCTGAATAAAGTAGGCCCAAACAGACATGGGAATACTTCGCCAAGTTTGATAAAAATCCTCCAAAAACACAGGGTTTTCAGGAGTGAAACCTTCCCTCTAAGTCTGCTACCTTCTTCTGAAGTTCCCTGATTTCTTTTAATAATTCCGGTAATTTCCCTGCTGTTGCTTGGATTCTCATATCTTCAGCATGAGGTCTGGCTGGAACTCCGGAAACATAAGAATTAGAAGGCAAACTGTTGATTACTAGAGAGTGAGCGGCAACCAATGAGTCGTTGCCTAACTGAATGTGCCCAACAGCTGAAGATTTGCCGGCCATTATAACACGGTCACCTAATTTAGTGCTCCCGGCAATACCGACTAAAGCAATGATCAGGTTATCCTCTCCAATTTGACAATTGTGGCCGACCTGAACCAGATTATCTATTTTGGTGCCTTTACCTACTAATGTAACTCCGGTAGTCGCCCGATCAATGGTAACATTCGCTCCAATTTCCACATCATCTTCGATTACGACTTTACCAACCTGAGGAACTTTAAAGTGTTTGCCTTTTTCAGTGACGTAACCAAATCCGTCAGCCCCGATGACAGTACCTGCATGTATTTGCACATTATTCCCGATTACAGATTCGTTACGAATTACTACATTGGAATGAATAATAGTTTTATCACCAATTATAACCCGATCTTCAATAACAACTCCGGGATGAATAATAGTCCCTTTACCTATAGTAACATCATCACCGATATAAACTTGAGGACCAATCTCGGCTCCGTCACCTTTAAAATTTGCTCCAATAACAACTGTCTGGTGAACTCCCGGTTTGCAAACCATTGGTGGGGTAAAAAAAGTCAGAATTTGCGCAAAAGCTAGTCTAGGATCAGCAACCCGAATTGCCGGTTTGGAAACTTCAACTACATTATCAGGTACAATTATAGCTATCGCTTTACTTTGAACCGCTGTTTCCAAAACACGGGCCGTAGCAGCCATAGTAATTTCACCCGGGCCAACATCTTCAAGCCCTTTGATTCCTTTAATGTCGATGTCCCCGTCCCCAAGTACTACTCCTTTTACCAATTTTGCTAATTCTGATAATAACGGCATTTGCGTCCGACTCCTTTTATTATCATTCTGATGCACAATCTATTCAAAAAAGTGACAACAGGGCCTGACTATATAGGATGAAGTAAATTTATTTGTCCAATTCCTTAATTACTTCTTCAGTAATATCATTTTTACAATAAACATATACCTGATCAGCAGCTACAGCTTTGAAACCCCTTTTTTTTGCTACCTTTCCTAATGCAACTTTCACTTTATCAGTAAACTCTTTCTGTTTTTCTTTCTTAAATTTCTCAAATTCCATATTAACAACTTGCTTTTCCTTATCATTCTTGGCCGCTTGATATTTAGCGGATAAATCTTTTCCTTTGGCTTGAACATCTTCGTTAATTTTTTTACTTAACTCACTCTCAATTTCAATCTTTTGAATGTCGACCGTAGCCAATTTGAATGAAAAAGCGCTAAATCCCCAAATTAGCCCAGCAGTCAAAATTAGCGCACCAATAATTATCGCGCCTGGTAAAAGCCAATCATTATTCTTATTAATCATAGTTCTTCCTCCAAGATATTTAATATTATTGCTGTGAACGCCGAAGTTCAACAGCTTGATTCACATCGGTTTGGCGTTGATTGTTCCAGACTCTAAACTCGTTCATCTGTTCTTCCCGAAAACGGCTCAGCTCTTCCTGAATCAATTTCTGTTTTGTTTTGCGAAAATCGCTTAATTCGGTATGATATTCGGCAGTCCTTCGTTTCTGATAAAACTCGTTGTCTTTGTCAAGTTCATCACTACGTTGATCAAATTTCTTTTTTATTTCATTACGAATTCTAGCAATTTCGGAATCAATTCGTTCTGACTCACTTTGCAGTTTTTTAGGTTCAATTGAATTAAAATTCAACATTTTCTTTTGTAGTTCCAAATTAATAAGTGTATACTGTTGTTTTCGTTCCAAATCTTGATAAAAAATTTCCAGAGTTTGTCGTTGCCGTTCCTTTTCAGAAGCCAAATCAATTTCGAGCTTGCTTTTTACTTCCTTTATTTTTTCAGCTTCTTTTATTTCATATTCACGGTATAGATTTTGCCGGAATTCTTGATAAATTCGATTAGCTTCCGATAGTTTACCTAAAATCTCTTCTTCATAAATCCGCTTTATCTCATTAATTTGAACGGCAACAGCGTCATTTATCGGAATAGTCACATCAATGCTGCTATCAGCTTTTAATGTATCAGTCGGTTTTTGCCAACCCCGGTTTAATCGGGATATCTTTTCTCGAATAACATTGTAACGCAACCACTCGGATTCGTTTTTTTCTTTTCCAAATGAATAAGAGTTTTTCGTTACTCGAGATATTTTACTTACCGAATGATAAATCCAAACAGCTGAAATAACAAAAAAACATACACCAATGACTAATAACCCTGTTATTTTTTTATCCAACTTCATTTATCAGTGGATTTATTCTCCTTGCTATTGGTTTTGGTACTTTTGGTACTTTGCTCCGCTTTCTTTTTTTCCTTTTCAATTATATCTTTGGTAAGATCTTTACCACCATGATAAACCAATTTTTTATCTAATACTACATATACATTCTTTTCATCGGCAACTTCTTTAATTAGTTGATTTACTTTATCTTGAACAGCTTGTTCCTGTGATCGAAGATATTCCTGAATTTCAGCCAATTTTGCCGATAAACGAGAGTTTAATTCTTCAGTTTTTTTCTTAATTTCTGTTTGCTGTTTTTTATCTAGTTCAGCCTGTACATCTGCTGACCTACCGGCCTTTTCTTGGCTAATCTTTTTTTCCAAGTCTTTTACTGCCGTTTGATGTTCCTGATAAATATAACCCCGAAAAAGGTTAAATTCGGATTCCTTATCTTTTATTGTCTGTTGCAAATTTTTATAATCGGGTAACTCATTACGGAGCTTTTCCATATCCACATAACCGATAGTGACAGAAGCTGCTGCAGCGCCGGAAAAGTTGTTAAACAAGAGCATCCCGATAATTAATAAAAAAACTACCCCTAAAATTAAACCTCCAACTTTCTTCATCAAAAATTACCGCTCCTTTACGAAATAATTTATTTAAAAATGAAACATAAACTGTACTCCAAATTCATCATCATATGCGACTAATTCCAAATTAAGGTGATCATTTAAGGAAATACCAATAACAGCTTCGTTTGGGCTTCCGTCAATCCCAATTCTTAAATCAAAATAATCACCGCGGTCAAATTGATTATGCAACCAGATAGTTTTATAATAATTGTCAAACTCATATTCAATTGCGCCGGTTAATGTAGTGGACAAAGGCCAACGATACCCGGCCATCAAACGCCCTCCCGGATAATCCCCTCGGCAATACCTTGTATAAATTTCAGAACTTTCTGTTTTATAACCTAAATAGCATTGAAAGTTACCAAAATCATCTTCACTACCAACAAAATATCTAGCTTCCAACCTAGTTTGAAGGGTTTCGGAATCAGTTAGCACTCTGATCCGGGTGGTTTTTCCTGTCTCAATTCCCAAATCAACTTTGAGTCCGGAACGACCCATTTCAGGTAAACTATTGATATACTCCGTTAAATATTTTTCAAGCCGCGATTGATAATGCTTTATAAAATCAACCGGTAAACCCTTTAAAATATCAAAATGTTCCTGGTAACGCTTACCCTTTTGTTTCACAAACCAGACCGGAATATTCGAAGAGTAATAACTTACCTTAACATCCTTGATTACCTGAGTTATAGGTTTTAAAGTTATTGTAAAATCAGTTTTAGCTCCCGGTTTCAATGTAAATTGGCAACCATATCCCGGAAATTCTTTTTCAACTAGAAAATTAACAACTTGATTGATAATTCCTTCAGACCAGGAAATTGAATCCACGGGTAATCCAACCAGGATGCGGCTTAATTCCCCTTCAATCAGCCTACTGATATCTTGCAACAACTCTGAAATTTCCGGGGATACCCCTTCTATCACAAAGTTTATATTTACTTCACCCACTAATGGGGGCGAAGGATTAAGTTGGACAATAATTTTACTGTGTTTCCCCGGAAAAAGGTCAACTCTTTCCAGTTCATAACCAATTAATACTTTTGAAAAAACATTAAAAATAGCTGTTTCCAGTGAAGCTCGGTTCATTTTTAGAATTGAAACTGGGCGGGAAAGAAGAATTTTCTCACCGGTTCTCCCGATGCTGAACTCCATTCTTTCCCGTAAACCATCATAAATACTACTCCCAACATTTAACTGGACTTCTACGGATTCAACTTTTTCTAATTCATTAGCTATAACTACCGATTGTCCAATCACTGATAAGATGATTGTTATCAAAAGAATTATACATATTTTAAGCAGCTTAGGCTGAGTTATCACCTAATCACCCCTGTTAAAACATCTCTCCTAAGCTAAAGAGGAATTGAGGCTCCGGTCCACCCCAAGCTTGATCAAATCGAAGCATCCCCAAAAACGGAATATTAAAACGGAGTCCAAATCCATAGTTATCCGCTGTATTAGTATTTACTTGTCCGGCGTCATAAAAAAGGACCGCTTCAAATTTGTCGTTAAATGGTAATCTGTAACGAAGCTCGGTATTTAAAAGAAGCGTCTGATCGCCGATTAATTTCGCGTTCTCGGGATCATCAAAACGATCACCGTCATAACCCCGGAGTTTATTCATTCCGCCTAAATAAAGTGCATTATAGTCAGGGTAATCGCCAGTCAAATACGTCCCTTGGAGCCTAGTCCCCCAAACCAAATTGGGTAGTAAGGTTTTAAACCATTTTCCTTCGAGTAAATATTTATTGTAATTAAACTCTCCACCCAAAATATCTCCTGCAGCCGTATACCCGCCATATAAATAGTAACCCCCTGAAACAAATTGAGAACTAGAGTAAATAAGCTTGTTATGAATCAACGCAAGTTCAACGGAGTTATCCCAGAATTCAAGTGGGTGTTCAAGGGTACTTTCATCAGGTATTGTGTCTGAATCGTCGTTGATCTTATTCTCCTCAAAGTTAAATTTTACCCTGGCGGTTGTATTATACCAAAACTGGCGACCTAACGATAATGACAAACCGGTCCGGTCCAAATCAAGTTCCCGGACTTCTTCGCCTCCCGGTTCGTACCAGCTTTTCATGGTCGAATCCAATTCCACTTCCGAATTCCATAAGGATAAACCAAATGAAGTGTGTTTGTCATCCAGCCACGGCTCGTAAAAAGAGAATTTTACATTATTACTATCTTTATCAAAGCTAAGGTCAAGCGAGATACTTTGCCCCAGACCCATCAAGTTAGCTTCGGTAAAACGGATAAATCCTCCCATTTCTCCTGACTGTTCTCCATAGGATACCCCTACTTCAAAAGAACCGGTAGCCTCCGCTTCCTTGACCTCGATTATAAGATCCATTTTTTCCGGGTCCACACTCTTTTCCCATCGAAGGTCAATCCCGTCAAAAAGCCTTAACCGAGTAAGCTTTCCATATTCTTCGGTTAATTTATTGTAATCAATAATGTCTCCTTCTTTAATGGATAACTCTCTACGGACAACCTTTTCTTCCGTTTCAACCAAGCCTAGAATAACTGTCTTACCGTATTTTAATTCAACCAGTTCCAACCGGACCGTCCCATCCTGAGCGAGATTTACTCCCGGGGATTTCGACTCAACAAATAGTCCTTTCTTTTCCCGGCAGTAATTTTTAAGCTTCATTAAATCTTCGCCAAAAATAGTCATATTAAAAATTTCGCCTGATTTTTGGGAAAAGAATTGTTGAAGTTCTTCCGGTTGTACTTTGGTTAATCCAGTAATTTGGACCTCTTTAAAAGGCGGGTTTTCAACTACTACAAAGTTCAGTTTTATTCCATCCATCATTTTTTCGGTAGCAACCTGTACATCGCTGAAATAACCCAGATCCATTATGGCCCGCATGTCTAATTGTATTTTTTTCGGATCAAATGGTTCTCCAATCTTTGTATTTGAAACTACTCCTAAAATAGTAGCCGCTGGAATTTTTTCATTTCCAACGACGTCAAACATATAGACTCTTGGATTAGCTTGGGCTGTTAACGGCGAAACGATGGCCATCATTAGTATTGTTGCTATTAGAAATGGTGTTATTTTCTGAAAGCGGCCTAAAAACTTCAAATATATCCCCCTAACTTAATTATTTCCCATTCCGTAAACTGTGTGAAGCTTCTTTAGTAAGGGCTTCTTCATCAATTGCAAAATGTGATACTTGACGTACTCGCGTCTGGGTTTGAATATTTTCCGGCTCGGCCCGTTCCAGCTTGGTTTCAGCGGCAACGGTGGCAGTAGGTTGCAATTCGGTTTGTTCATCGGTCTTAATACGGCTTACCGGCTCAACCGATTTTTTTAAATCCGGTTTGACTACTTTGGAATCATCAATTTCCATGACTTTTTGATTATTGATTGCAGCTAGCTTAGAATCGGAATCGATGAAACCGCTTTTATCGACCGTTTTAAAGATACTTGCCAAGTATTTATTTAGATCACTCTTCTGGAACCCAAAGACCAAACCAAAAAAGACTAAAATTGATGCAGCAACGGCAATGAGATTATTGAACTTACGCTTAGAATGGGTTGTCTGTTTGTTAGAAACGTACCTTTCACGACTTAGTTCCCAAGCATGCTTAACTTCTGCCTGCGCTAAATTTAAAGTCATTTCCGCATGTGTCGGGTTCGCCTGTCTATAATAATCCTTGGCTTTATCAAGCCACCCTTTGGCATCTTCAATATGTTCAATTAATTTTTGGGATTCTAATTTTTTATTGTAAAATCTATCCACCATAACCCCCGCCTCTCATAATAATCCTTTTATAAGATCTTATAAAAGAGGTTTTTTTTGTCCTATTGTTTATGGGTAATTTAGGTCACTTATTACCAAATTATCCGTTTTCCTTTAAATTTATTCCTATCTTGACTTGTTTCATTATTTTTCTAACTATTATGTATAAGCCCAAAACCTGTTTTAATATACTTAACCTTTGGCCTTAATCTCAGCCCTAAGTTTTGATAACATTCCCCTTAATCTTTGCAAAGCTTTCTTTTGCAATTTATAATAATAAGAAAGGCTGATGTTCATTTCTTGGGCGGTGATACTCGCTTCTTTATCCAAAAGATATAAATCGTTAATTACTTTTTGTTCTTTAGGGCTCAACCTTGAAATTGCCACATTTACTTGGTCATTAATTATACCATTTGTTACCTGCTCCTCCACATTTACCTGACTGTCGGCAAATTTGTTTAATAAATCTTCAAATGCATCTTCGGAAATAGCAATTTCTAACGCATCCCGGTCTGAACGAAGGCGCTGTAAATAATCAATCATTCTTCCCCTAATCCGGTGAGAAGCAAAGGTGCTAAAACGCACTCCAAATTGATAATTATAATTCTCTACCGATTCAATTAAGCCAACTGTACCTTCTTGAATTAAATCAAAAATTAACCCTTCTTGGCCGGTAATCCGAGAAGCGATCTTATAAACCAAAGGTTGATAAGACTCAATAATCTGTTGACGGGCTTCCCGGGAATTCTCGGTTTTAAACTTCGCCCATAAGAGTTGTTCCTCGGTTTGAGAAAGTAACGAGATTTTAGATAGTTCAGCCAAGTAATCCTGGATCAATTGGCACCTTCCCTGAGACCTATCCGATTAAGAATGCAAATCTTAGTTAAGAAATTTACTTCATCCTATCTATTAAACTCAATTAATTTGATTTAATTCTCGTTAATTAGGAGAGTTCCTCCTAAAATACATAAAGTAATTTAGGTAACAGTGGCAATATTTTCAAAAACGGAAACGGTAGGTAAGCCGCCAGGAAGTTCCTTCCTCTATGGAATAGGTTCCTCCTGTAATCAAATGAGAAGTGAGATGATAGTCAAGTCCCCATTTTTCTTTAGGTTCTTCGGAGACAGAGCGGCTATATGATAAAAATAAATCATTGGAAACAAAATCCCCAATATTAATTCGAAATTCGTCTTGAATATAATCACGCTCCAGATATAAATAATCCAAGTGTAAAGCCTGGCGAAGTTCATAAAATACTTCACCAAACATTGTATCTGTAATCATACTGAGGTTAGTGTTAGCAGCCTCCTGCACGGAAAACGGTTTATCCCCTCTAAGTTCCGACCAATTTAATAAAGCGAATAATTCCTCTTCCGATAAAGATGGATACGAATAGAGGTTAATCGAAAGGTCTCCGCCAATTTGCCCTTTCACAACCAAAAAGACCTCATTCTTTGCAGTTAACACACTGGAATCGACTTCTACATAAGGATTAATTCCATGAGAATAATCGAAGGTTGCCTCAGCTTTATTAATTTTAAATGTTTGGCCATAAAGGGTTAAAACTCCTTTGCTAGAAATAGCTTCACCACTAATCAAAGGATTCTTAAAATCTCCTTCGATCTGCAAATTACTTCGAACTAGTATATCGGCTAAGCCTACTTGCCGATAACGAACGTTTTTCCCCGTTTTTACACGGAGATCAAACTTAGGATTCCATTTAACATTCGAAGGTTTGATTTTGGTAACTTTTAAAATACCAATCTTGCTTTTGAAAACTTTAACTTCTCCGCTGATCTTTGAATTATTGGCGGTACCGGTCAATTTCAGATCCAAGTCGGTAAATCCATCAAAGTAATTATTACGGTAGTATATATCCGATCCAATAAAATTTAAGTCGAAATGAAGCTGCCCTTCTTTATCAAACAGTATCGTCTCGCCGTCTAAGGTGAATTTACCCTCTCCGTATCTGCCGCGGGCCTGCTTAATTAAGATCCGGTTATTAGTAATAGCCGTTATCATTTGGGCGTTTTCAATCGGTAATGGCAAAAACGGGGTGTTAATCCCAATATTTGATGCTTCAATTTCACCAGTGATTATTGGGCTTCCATATAATCCATTTAAATTAATTTTACCATCCATTTCACCGGAGTTAATCAAGATGTCTTGAGGTAGATATGAATTAATTATAGCTACCGGCGTATTTTTCAGAACCAATTCCAGATCAAGACTTTGGGAAGGTTTACTTGGGAAGCCCATTCTAGAAAAGATCTGATCAGGCCAAGGTAGGAACCCCTGAGCGATCAGATAACCACCTTTGGTATTCAACAGGCTCTCCTCAAGTGAAAATCCTTGTTCCGTAAATTTTCCGCGTAGCTGAAGATCGCCGAGGCGGATTTGATTCAAAAATAACTCGTCAGTGTTCGCCGTTAACTCACCGGAAATTTCAGTTTTTGACCATTTTAGATCAGTATCAATATCAACAATGCCCGCCAACTTATGACCGGGGTCTAAAAAAGAATTAAACATTTCCAAAGAAAAACCGAGAGCTTTGATCCTAAGGTTTAATGCGGAACCAACCTCCAAAACTCCGCTCGCAACCAGACTTCCCATATCCTGCCTAAGTTTAATTTGTTCAATATCGAGCCGGTTTTTAAAATAGTTAAGTTCAAACTCACCTTGAATTGGGACGGTGCTTAAAGTAGTATCAATAAATTCTCCGTGGACTTTTATTTCCGGCTGAAACAAGGCCCCAGTCAGTTTTATTAATCCTCCAAGGCTTCCCTTTACGTCTATCCCAGATAAGTCAAAGATTTGAACCAATTTGGTTAGGTTGAGATTATCGACACTAATCCCTAAATCGACCATTAATGGCTGAGATATATTAATTTTACCATATATATTAAACGCAAAATCTTCCCCATCGAGTTTGATCCGGGATAACTGGATCTGCTGCTCTTTCCAAACAAAATTACCGGAACTGATATTGCCGGAAAAGGGCCCAAAGTTTACATCACCTGATCGAATTTCCGCGGATAAGACAGGGTTATCCGGTTTCCCGGTTAACTTACCTGTCAGGTTGAACATACCTTGAAGCCTGTTTCCTTTATAATTCAAATTGAAATCATCCAAACTGATTTGATTACATGCCAAATCAAGATCTAAGTTGTCTCGGGTGGCTTTTCCGGAAATTTCTATTGAAGAACTATTGTCCCTCAACTCCATCCGCTTAAGATGTATTTCCTGAAAGTCCCCTTCGAATTGAACAATGCCTTGCTCCATCTGAAAAGTGCCTATACTTGGATTAATCAGGTTGATTAGACCGACATAAGACGGATTGGTCATTGATCCTGAAAATTGAAGTTCTAAAGAACCTGTTCCTCCTAACCGCAATGAAGGATCAATCGGCAACCACTCACCAAAACCATCCAGTTTGGCAAGAAAACTACTTACCGTTAAGGCGATTTTCGGTTCGGACCCCCAGTTAACTCTGCCTTTTATGTTATAATCTCCCGAATCGGCAGCCAAGTGTAAATCAACAATATTCAAACCTAAATCTTCATATTCAAGACTACCGGTTATCTCCCCAACCGGTTTTGACAAGTATGCTCCCTGCTTCAGCGAACAATGAATTTTACCTTTAATATCTGACAAAGGCCCTTTAAATTCAAAAACGCCATCAAATATGCCATCGATCGGATATTTCTTGTCATCAGGCAATATATTCCGGATTGGAATGTGTTCCGCATTGAAATTAGCGGTCAAGTTCTGTGTGTCCCAAGCAAGATGCCCATAAAATCGCCCCTCACCGCTACGGGCTTGAATCGAGTCAATTTTCAATTTTCCTTGTTCCCAGCTGTAAACCCCTTGAATATCCTTTAGATAAAACTCTGGATTGGATAAACATTCACCTTTGAAAGTACCGAGAATAATTCCCGGTTCAAATGGCTCTCCCCTTTTCCACTCCCCCTTTAAAAGGGCGTTAGTAGAAATCCGACCATTTATACCCAGTTCGGAAGCATAATTAAATTGGCCTAACTTTAGTTCAGTAATATCGGCGGATGCTTTCCATTCAACACCTTTTGAATTGATTTTAAAGGCTCCCTTGGCTATGAAACTCCCTCCCCCAATATCTCCAGCAAGCTTAGATATTTGGAGACTGTTTGACATAATGTCCCAACCGATGGTAGCTTTTATATTTTCAGTACGATAATCCTGATACTCAAGGCGATTAACTTGTAATTCACCGGAAATCTTAGGACTCCAAAGTTTGCCAATAATTTTACCCTTAAAATTGATATCGGAACCAATATTTAAACCGGCCAAAACGGGCAAATCAAACTCGTTATAGTTTAATCCTACCCCCGATATATTGAGGTCGAATATGGGAGCGAAAAGGTTGCTGATTTTTCCTTCCACGCTAACCAAGGCTGTACCCAAAAGACCATCTAATCTTTTAATTTCTAAATTATTATCGCGGATTTTGATTTGGCCGGAAAATTTACCAATCCTCAAATCATTTTTCAGATCCAACCCAGCCTCGAAAAGCGATAGTTCCCCGTTTAAAATCGGTTGGTCCAGATCTCCGCTCATACTTAATTTTAAATTTGTCGTACCATCAATCCGATAAGTTTCAAGCTCAGGGAAGAACTTGGGTAAATCCGCCAGGTTGACCCGGTCCCCACTAATCATTCCATCGATTACAGTTGTTTTGGTATCAAGTCGCCCTGATACTTTTAATAAAGAACCATTATAAACCAGACGGGCCTTTTGGACTTTGAGTTCGGTAGGTGAGATTGAACCGTCAAGTTCCATAATATCCAAAATTTCATTACTGTTAGGAATTTCTAAGCGAGTATCATTCAGGGTAACCGTACCGTTTTCAAACCAAAATTGGCCTTTGTGCCAACCGAACTTTATATCGAATTTCCCGGTCCCCTTGTGAATTTTCATCGAATACTTTTCAGGGAGATATGGCGCAATTTTACTCAACAAAAGATTGGTAACTGTTATTTCCCCATGTCCTATTTTAAAATTTGTTACTGAATTACCACGACTGCTCCACTGAAAATCATTGTTAAAATCGGAAATACCAGTACAATCCCAATCAAAAGTGTTATTGAGATAAAATTGAGCTTTACCGTTAACTCGTTTAAAGGAATGTTTTCCATAACGATCATCATTCAACGAAATTGAGCCGTTTTTAATGATAAAAACAGTTTGCAAACGCAATTTTTGTTTGCTTTTCGGAAAATAATTTTGGATATCCCAAGTTCCATCCGAAAAGCGTCTTAATCTAAGGGACGGATTGATTAATTCTACTTCCCGCAGTGCGTTTAAGGGACGGCTTCTATTTTTTAATAAGTCTAACAAATCAAAGCTAATATTTAACTTTTCTGCTTGGGCCGGTATAGATTTTTCCCGTTCATCGGTGAGTAAAACATTTGAACATTGAAATGAACCCCATCCGGACCAATGAATGTTTTTTATTTCAATTTTAAGCCCGGTCTTTTTAAGGGTTTTCTGGAGGTTATTCCGAATTTGTGTAGTAAGAACTTGATCTTGCAATAAAAAAAAGGACAAGGCATAAAACAAAGCCCCGATTACTACGAGGCTGGTTGTAAACCATAGTCCTGTTTTATTTGGGATGAATTTTTGCAAGATCTTTTCCTCCCTAGAAAGGGCGAGTTAATGACAGCAAACCAATTTAAGGGCTCTGTTCTATCTCCAGATCAAACTGGGCGTCTTCATAAATGCAATAAAGAGTATCAGATTTAAGTTTAATGTCTTTAATAACTTTGTTATCGGCACCGTTGGTTTCCTTCACTTGATATTCCATTACAATCTGGTTGTTTTTGACGCCGGAAAAGAAATCTTTAAGCAACTCTTCTAAGGAACCTGCTTCTTTCATACCCGCTTTGGATTCGCTTTTTTTACGATCACCCGCCTCCGGTTCCGAAATAAACTTCGATGAGCCGTGGGCCGTTAATGTCAATTTACCCGGTTCGATGTTGGCAGGTAATTTAATTTCAAAAGGAATAGTGAGCCTTTGTCCTCTGAAGGTCTGAATAACCGCTCGTAGTTTTACTTTTTCTCCAGGTTTAACTTTTGTACGGTCGGTCTCGATTTTAATAATCCTAGCCGATATTCGCTTCTCTTGAACATCAATATTTACTTCGATTGACTTTAATGCCACCGGAGAAAATTCGTTGGTAGTAAGCAAATCTAGCAAGTCTCGCAAATCCTGAAGACAAGAAACGGCGATATCCTTACCGTAAAATAAATTCTCACGAATCATTGGTCCATTTATATTCTCAAGTTCAATTTTAATCTTAACCGAAGCAGTTCCGCTACCAACCCGGTCTATGGTCTGATCGATGGCGTCGGTTACTCCGGATATAATCAAGTCACGATACATCTGTTCATTATCAATTACCTGAAATGAACTGGTTCTTGATAAATTGCGATCCGAATCCTTAACATTTACCATTACCGGTATTAATCGGGGAAATTCGCCAAACTTTCCTAAGATACCGGCTTGCCGGTCTTCCACTATCCGGCCTGACCTTTGTAACGGCAGCCCAATTTTAAAAGACATCACTTGACTCTTGATAGTATGTAATATTTGAGCCTGATAAGCAAGATAATCCACTTTACCTTTATTAGTAAATGAATGACCGAATGCCAAAAAATGATCTCCATCAACCAGTGTTACGGTGCCAATCGCTGAAACCTGATAATCGCCGGAAACCATTTGAACGGCAACGGCGCTTCCCGGTTTTAAAATTACATACCCGGGACTTTCCTCGTTTTTATTTGAGCCAAGAAAAAGAACGGGTCTAAAATGGTGAGGTTCCAACGCTTCTTTCAAGTTATCAAAACCGCGTTTTCCCATTCCTGATACAATAACGGGGGAAGCAACGGGTATCAAACGCATCTTACCTAAATTAAGAAGTTCTCCCTTATAACTGATATTATTTTCAACAATCGGAAGCAGCCGTAACATATTTTCAATCGGGGTTACCAAAGCTAAAAATGAATCGGCATTTTCGAATCCATAACTAATTGCGCCGGCTAATCTTCCTCTAAAATATACCGGACTCCCGCTCATTCCAGCCGCTAACCCGCCGCTCTGCTCTAAAAGGTCTCCGGAGAGTTTTACTAATATTAATTTATCCCGGCCGACGTCACCTTCGACTACGGCTAATACTTTGACATCGAAACTCTCGATTTTAGTTCCGGAAAAAACCGAGTAACCTTTCCCATCCATCCCCGGTTTAACTTTTTCCAATTCAAAAAAGCGCTCTTTGGCTAAAGATAAAGGGGCAACTGATAATATAATAAATATAAACAAACTTAAAATAATTACCCGGCGCCTCATCCAGTTCAAGAGTTTTCACTTCCTAATTATTAAATTTAGGCTTATTTTTAGATAAATAAATGATTGTTAAAAAAATCTATTTATTAGCCACAGAGACACAGAGGCACGGAGAGATGGTTTTTATTAATTTCTCTGAGTCTCTGTGGCTCTGTGGCAAAATATATTCATTATAAAATACGAAATTACTTACCATTAGTTCCCTATATATTATGGCATTTCCATTATTTTTTTAAACATTACTTTATGTATCGGAATAATCTCCATATCAAATGATAAATAATTATTCGAAGCTTGAGCCCTTAAATCCTGCCTTTAAGATTAACTAACTCAAGTATAAAGCAGTAAAATTCTAACAAAAAACTGAATTGTTGTTATGCAAGTCATTGAATTATGAATCAGCCTCAACTTTGATTGATCCAAACTATAAAAAATGGACCTTTTGGCCCATTTAAATGAAATCAATAATCCATTTAAACATTTCTACTTTACGCGGGTTTAAGTCAACCGTCAGGTTATGATGTCCGTTTGAAAATAGAATAAGCTTTTTAGCGTCGGCGGTCAAACCGGACAGTGTTTGATAGAACTTTTGGGAGCCTTGGTATTTGACAAGTCCATCCCTATTAGACTGAAGTATTAATGTTGGGGCTTTTATTTCCGGACCGGTTTTCCACCCCTCCCTGGCTAACTCAACCAAATCGACAACCCTGGATGTTGGGATAATTTCATACCAATAGGGCCGTTGCCAATCATATTTGATTCCCATGTCGTTTTTGGGGATCAATTTTTGTACCAGACGCCACTTGGCCAGATATGCCAACCGGTTTACAAACTGAAAAGCTGGGGCGCAAAGGATTAATTTGGACACCAAATCGGGATAATCACGGCCTAAAATTGCCGTTATAACACCACCCATACTTTCCCCGATTACTATTACCTGTCTTCCCAATAATGAACTGATAGCCAGTCCTTGTTTGGCCGAATTCTTCCAATCCGCCGCTCCATATCTGGCAAAGTCGTCGACAGTCGTCCCGTGTCCGGCCAAACGTACCCCGAAAACATTATAGCCTTGCTTATGCAGTACTTCACCCATCTCACGCATTTCAAAGGGGCAGGCTGTGAAGCCATGAATCAGAAGGAACGCTTTATCGGTAATTTTTTGATGGTGCAAACAAAAACTGCGCCGGTCCGGTTTAGAAGCACCCTTTTCGCATTCGGGGTGATTGTATTCGGCTTCGGCCAGAGAAAGGGCCAATTCAAGGCGGGTCTGATCGCCGCCATTCAGAGCTTGAGATAATCTATCGGTATGTTGTTTGAAGGAAGTTGACTGAAATAATTGTTCAAGCGGTTGGTTCATCTGAACACCTCCATTTTTTCTTTAATATATATTAGACCCCTTATGGGAAAAACCTCTTTAATTTACAATTCACAATGTATAATGTACAATTTTACTTAGCTCAATTTGAATATCCTTTTCATCATATAGCGTATTATCGAGTTAATCTTTAAAGTTAATTGTAAATTTTACATTGTACATTTTACATTAAAAACGCAGCCTTTTAGCTGCGTTTCCATTGTTACTCCGTTTCTTCCTTAAACCCTTCTTCCGCTTCGGCGATCTCTTGTTCCCCTTTTTTCACCAGTTTTTTAACCATATTACCGCCGATTTCACCGGCTTCCCGCACAGTGAGTTCATCGCCGCCTCCGGCCAGGTCGTCATCGAGTCCAAGTTCCTTGGCTGTTTCCCATTTTAGCTTTTCCTTGCCCGATTCGGCCGGTGTGGAATTATTCTTGCCCTTTTTAGGAGACATTTTTTCACCTCCATCATCAGCCTGCGCAAAATGGAAGAAAATATACAATTGCGGTAACTTGGGGTGGTGCTCTTTTGCTTCGTTCCCTGTTCCCAGTTTTTTAATCTGGGTAATACTTTCGGGTTTCGTTCTCAGTTTTATTTATAACTGTTCATTAAATATATTATTAATTAAATAATCAACCACTCTGCTATTTTCATTATTTTTTATAGTTAATAAATTATCTCGCATTTTTTTATTTTCATTTTTTAAATCAAAATCGGGGACTTCTTCAGTAACTTCTGGTGGAAAAGCACATGCAGAACTATAAATGGCTTCTAAGCTATTTTGGTTTTTGAAATTTTCGGATAAATAATTATCTATATCTGATAAGACATCAATTACTGATTTTGGATTTTTATAAAAAAAGTTATTCAATCTCCAAGCTATCGTCTCTGAATTATGAGTTTCACAATATTGAAATAAGATGCAATAATCCCGAATAACCTGCGTTGGGTTACTATTTTCATAATTAATTAATTGGTGGATTAAATATTCTGAGATTAAATTGTCATTGACTTCAGCTTCATTAATATTTGTTTCATGATGTCTAATTTTATCTTGAATAAATTGCTTTATAACATTATCTAAACTAGCAAAATCTGTAATCTCATTATAATTACTCTCAACATGTTCAGTAACATTTGCTACTTTATTAACAGTTGATTTTTCTTGGTTATTTTCATTATTAAAATACAAATTAAATAATAGAATCACTAATACTAGAAATGGCAAATAAAAAAATTTTTTTTCCATGTTTATCTCCTATGTTTTATTACGGGGTTATTTGATTTATTTCCAGTAGCGTTGGAGAACATATTTTTACTATATCTTCTCTATTTTGGCTGAGATACCAATTTGAAACTTCCGTTAAATCAATTGAAGCTTTAATTATTTTTTTATCTTCCGAAATAACCTCCTGGATTATTTCTCCTTTTGGAGATATCAGCATCGTTGGACATTGCTGTTCTTTAGCTGCCACATTGCAACTAATAAGAAACCTTTGATTCTCAGCCGCCCTGCTTATTAAGTGACTACGCCAAACATTTATTTCATTTCCAAGGGTATAGGTTAAATAAACAAAAACTTGTGCGCCTTTTATTGATAAATATTTCCATTGTTCGGGAAATCTAATTTCTCGACATAATTGAACTCCTAACTTCATTTCTTGTCCTTTATAAAAAAAATTAACTACTGGCAATTGATCACCCGGAGTTATAATTTCCCGCTCATGAATTGCCAAATTTACCTTTCGATAAATAAAATCTTTATTTGAATAAGAATAACCAATTGCTGTGTTGTACCATTTCCCTGATTGTTTTATGCAACATCCAAAAATAATATGTACTTTCTTATGATATACCTTATCCTTGATCAACTTTAAAGCAGAATGTAAATCCTTAGAATCTATATAGTTAAGAAAAGTCATGTCATCCGCATACCCCGATAAAGCTCCCTCTGGTAGAATAATTAAATCCTCTTCTTCGGAGTTGCTTATTATCTCTAATATTTGGTTAAGGTTTTCCGCTATATTTAACAATACTCTAAATTGTGCAATTAATAAATTAACTTTCATCCACTACCTCCTTTTTAAAATACCTATTAAACCCTCCCAAACCTTATTTTTGAAAATCCTTATATAACAAGCTTGGCTGAATTCCATTATTATTTTGATATTTGCCGCTATTATATTTTTCATATTCGCCTCCAATTGAATGGTAATATATTTGGCACAATTCAACATTTGGATAGACTCTAACAGGCTGAATACAAAAGATTTCTAAAGTCCAATAACCTGCAAAACCTACATCACCAAAACCGGCAGTAACATGAATAAAGAGACCCAATCTTCCGATTGAAGAACGGCCTTCAAGCATAGGAACATAATTCTCGGTTCGGGTGTATTCGACTGTTCTTCCAAGATATAGCTTATTAGGCTCAAGGACAAGTCCTTCCTCAGGAATAATTAGCTTTTCTGTTGTATTAGGCAATTTCATATCGAGAACAGAATTCGTATAAATGAGAAGTTCATTATGTAATCTTAAGTTATAACTATTTGGATTAAGTTGCCTCTCATCAAAAGGTTCAATAATAATTTCTCTTCCCAGTCTCTTCTTAATTTCTTTGCCTGACAGAATCAATACTTATCATCCCTTCTGTATATGCTACAAAATATACTCTTGTTAATGTATATGAAATTAATAATGTATACCATCTCATAAAACGTTCCCAAAATTACTGACATCATTGAACCTTAGTATTTCTACTTAGGTCTAGCGATGTAGGCGCTAAATAGCTTTTTATAGGGGTGAAGCGAAATCATTTATATTTAATACCAACAACTGCTACATCCTTACTTTTAGGATCATACTTTACCTCTACAATTGCTCCACTTTGATATTCATGAACCTCTATTCGAGAAACTATTTCATGTGCTTCCGAATAAAACGGCGGCTGATTGGAAGGATAAACTTCCAATCGTATTCTGAGCACAGGATCGTCATTAAACGTTTGCTTAGTGTCCGTTACTTGAATGATAGTGGCTGAAGCAGCTACACCATTTGCTAAAATATGACAATTTATATAAATTCCTAATATAAAAGCTAATAAAGTAAAAAGAAACGGCATCAAAAATATTCCTAAAAAAAGTATAACTACTAATACGCCAGTTCTGTTATCTAATGAGCTATACACTTCTTCCGGTACAGTCCAAATGAGTATCATTAAAACAGAAAAAGCAATCCAAAATAAACCAAAGGATATTTTTTTCGCATTTTCAATTTATAGAGGAAAATATACAAGGACAATGATTTGGGGTGATGCTCTTTTGCTTCGTTCCAAGTTATCTTAATTTGGGTATTGCTTTCGGGTCTCGTTTACAGTTTTCCAGTTCACAGTTCTCAGTTATTCTTTTTGGTAATTTTCTCTGGTTCACTCCTAGACATAAGTAATTCATTTATAGTCATTCGGTTTTAACTGGTAACAAGCTGGATATAAATATTATACAGTTGTGAACAGGGAACTGTGAACGAAACTTAATAGCTTAAACCAAAAAAATCTATATATACTTGTCTATTATTTCGTTAATCGGTTTCTCGAAACGTTTAATCGTTTCGGGCGTTTCAAAGGCATCAACACCATGTACAATAGAACGAGTTATTACAAGACAAAAAAGATTGTTTCTATTTATCCCCAGTCTATAGAAGTCTTTGTTATTTTGTTCTTGAGATTTTATTAATAGCAATTCAGCATCCATATCAGATTGCATTTCGCCTATAAAAATAAGCAGCATTTGAGATTCCGAATCAAGGTGTTTATTTTTTTGAAGTCCTGAACTTACTGAAATAACTCCTTTAGCAGATTTTAGTACTTTGACAATATTTTTGTCATTATCGGCTGAAAACCAAATGGGTGGTATTTCAGTTGCTGCTTGAACTATTCCCGGTAAATATTTATCATTTTCAAGATAATTTGAAATCTCAATTGCAATCTTAATAATTTCTTTGGTAGGCTTAAAATCTTTAAAACCTGATTCAATAAACCCTGTTCCCTGATCTGTTTCAATTTCTTGGTATCCAGAAACTTGACGTAAGTCCTTGTCCCGTTTATTTCGCTTCACAAATCCGGTAATTAGATCTGAAACATTTTTCTCAGATAATTTGGCAACATCATTTAAAATATGATCAGGATTAAAGCCTATCTTCGAAGCACCATAATATAAAAAACTAAGTGAAACTAATATATCTCGGTAATCACATCGTTCCGATTCAATCATTGCTATGGCGGATAAACCATTCTTGATATAGTTTATTTGACCTTTTTTAATACCAAAGACAGTAGCTCTTTTACTAAACAATAAAAGCGTATATATTTCATCCATGCTGATTGCTTTTCTGATCTCTTGCCGCTTACTGTTATCAAAATGTTCAAACTCTTGGCATAACAGTATTAATTCTCGATCAAGTGAGTTTTCAACGGGATTTAATAAATGTCGTTCATTTGGCCATTTTTCATAATTATCCTTCGGCATAGGGGATTTTTTAAATCCTCCTTCTTTTAACCTTTTCGCTTCAGCTTCATTTGCCTATGCAATTTCTTTGCCCAATATAACTGGTTTATTTTGTGATGAAATTACTTTGAATACTACCACTGTTATTATACAGCCAATAATAATGGCTAAAATAAAATATTTCATTAATCCTCCAAATAAAATCTGTTGTACATCGGCCTTCAATTGAAGGCTGTTCAAAGGTGATAGCTGCTTTTATCCTTATTCTAATTTTATAAGTAACGACTCCACATAATCAATCAACCCGGTTGAAATGGTTCTTAGAATTATCATTATAACTGCAAGAACAATAGCATTATCCTTTTTTATTCGTTATTTATCATCTTGACTATTTAATAATTAATGTAATTATTTTAGTTTAAAAGAAGTAAATATTGAAATCATAAAAGGTAAATATTTGATAAATTCTTTTTCTTCAGCAGTGTAGGTAACTACATAAGCTTTATTATTGTTAAGTATATATACCTGTAACCATTTAAGTCTTAATTGCCCTTGGACACCCGAAAAAATAATTGTTTCTGAATCCTTATTAGCAACAATGGAACTCTCGCTTGAAATTAGGCTAAAATCGGAAATTATCTTCTCTAATTGTGCATAAGACAATTCGAAATAGTTTTTTAATGTGATATCAATTCCAGTTAGGTCCTCTACGACAATGTTAATATTTTCTTGAAATAAGTCATTCTCGTTTTCCAAGGCAGATAAAAAAGCCAAATATTTAGTTCCCATTACCCCTTCTTGAGTAATCCAAGAAGATGGGTATTGAAGCGAAAAATTGAACTCTGTATTTTCGTAATACTTAAAACTTGAATTTGCTGCACCAACTTCGCTTCCTCCTACTGCTACTTGGACTACAATTACCAATAAAAAAAATAAAGCTTTTGAAGATAGAGTTCTCAAAGTAATTCTCCTTCCAATTATTTAGTTTTTTTAAAGTCACGTTCACCGATGTTCGGTAAATTTATACCGCAGTTTAGCTTTAGATTATGATTCTATTTTTATATGTAACATGTTCGCCATTATCTTCCAAATCACCTGTTACGCAAAGAAGTCCCGATAAAAAAACATTATCAAAAATTCTCATATGCCTCTATAATATTTCGACTATAGATTTTCGAAATAATTGTAAATTGTACATTATACATTGTAAATTAAATAACTTCCTTCCCTTGCCCAACCTTCTCAATCCACTTGCATAGATAAATCCCATCCATCAGTCCTCGGCTGTACATAATCTCGTCCTGACGGTTCAGTTGACTCATTAGTTCGGAGCTATAATCATCCAGTAGTTCCCGGTCTTCCTTGGGAAGTTTGTCGAAAAGCCGGTTGAACAGTTTGGATGGGATCTTTTCCAGTTCCAAGTATTCCGGATCATGGATTAGGATTTCGTCATGGATTTGGCAAATTCGTTCGAAGATATATTTGTGAATGCCGGGGCTTTTATCGTTCAGCATGGGGGCCTCCTTGGATATGACAGTTTACAGTGGACAGTTGCCAGTTATTTTAGCTGGGTAATGCTTTCGGGTTTCGTTCACAGTTCCCAGTTTCCAGTCTTTTAGATAACTTATTGGAGCCAAAAATCTAATTCGTTTTTGATAACTTGTACCTTAACGTGAAGTTTGATAAAATTAGTTGAATATATTGACTTTTAGGACCTTGATCTCCAAATTGGGGATTTATATATTTTTTATTATAAATCTCCATATTGGGGATTGTCAAGTATTTTATGGGATAAATTTTTTGGTGGTGACTTAAATGGAAACGACGGTAAACAATCTTTTTAAGGATAGACTAGTACAATTGAGGGAAGAAAAAAAATTGAAACAGAAGGAATTTGCCGAAGCCGTTAAAATTCATAACCGGAATATTAACCGATATGAATTGGGATTAAGAGAGCCTGATTTTGACACCTTGATAAAAATCGCCGATTTCTTTAATGTCAGTACTGACTATTTATTGGGTAGGACGGAAAATCGGAAGAGGTTATTAATATAGGTTATAATCCTTAATTCACATTTATAAGAGCTTATATGTTACAAAGTTCTACTATTCTTTTGCATTTTGATGAGTTTTTAAACAAAGTACCTAACATACTATCTTTATATTTATCTTCTATAACGGAACAGAGTTTTTCTATACAAATAATTGTAGTATCACCAATTAGTTTTTTATCTAAAATAAAAGAGGGATCTTTTACCTCTAAGGAAAGATGTAATTTACTAATTACGAGAAGTTCAATAATTCGATTTCCATGCACAAGTATTCCATATTTACGCCCACTTTTTTTGGGGAGTTTATGTATTTCATTTTCTAAATTCTCTTCAATGACTCGAACTATCCTTACAACATTATATATATGAAATCCTGTAATGCTGGGGTTAAATAGTTTTTTATAAAACCCCTTTGTAAGATCCTCATAGAACTTACCAATTTCACGTTTGGCTTGTACAGCGTAATTAGTTTCTCCAGTTGCGCAAGCTAAAGCTGCAGTAGCTTCCGGTAAATCAAAGGATTTCTCCGATGCTTTAAATGTATCAGACCTAACAATATTATAATCAATTCCATCAATAGCTAATTCGGTTTTTAGTCTTAATTGTTCTGGATCTTGGGCTACAAAATCCCTATTTTCAATACGGTTTTGTCTATTGTTTGTTCTTGTAACTTGTGAACCAAATTCTTCTGAAGCATCAGCTAACGAAATCAACCTAGCATGTACCCAAGTTTTATCTAGCCCTAGACCTCCAGCTTCATAATATTTACCAATTGTACTTACGGTTTGTGCTCCATTAACAATCTGTGTATTACGTAATTTAAATGTCCCTTGTTCACGTCCATTACCACCAATCATCGATTTTTCAATTTTTTCTGCAACAATTGTAATACCATTGTTATAATACCAAAATTTCTCTGGTGAATTTAAAAGAGTACTTTTAATTTCTTCATTAACTTCAGTAGATCCTAAAACCTGTCGAATATTTTTATCAAATAAACGTCTACCATAGCTAACCCACCATTGTGCTATTTCTTCTCCCGCAACCATACCAAAGAAGGCTGGATGTGGATCTATAATTTTCCCCCACTGAGTTAATCCAACTTCTAAATCAATTGGCTCTGCCCCCACACTTAAAGCTAATGACGAATGAATCTTCCCTTGATTTAACCTTATAAAAGATACCAGAGGTTCACTAATACCGTCACCAGCATCATTCATTTCATATAAAAGGTCATCAATTTGACGTTGAGAATGAATCGCAAGACCCTTATCCCCTGTATCAATAACAATTAATAAATACCGAGTGTCATATTCACCAATTGCATGTTCAATCATAGTTCTTTTAGAATTAACTTTTTGATTGAATCTATCGAATGATAAGTTAAAGAGGTCATTAATTCCTCGACAAAACTTACCAATTTCTCCGCTGTCGGGTTCTCCCGAACCAGATTTAATCCATTTTGATTGTACAAGAATTAATTGTTTCATTGTTTGTGAAAAGTAAACAGCATCTATTCCATTATCATCTCCACCGTCTGTTATTGAATTTACTGCCTCTTCGATAGTACAATCTGTTATTGAATATACAGCATATGAAGCTAAACATCTAGTAAGCAATTTTGTATCTTTTTCTGGATCAGTGTCACTCAAATCGGTACTATCAATTTCTTTTATAAAAAGTTCCTTTATTTTATTTTCTATTTGTTTAGCGTGAAAAATTCCATAAATTGACGAAAAAAGGGCGCACTAAACTAAGGCCTTTAAAGGCCTAAAAAAATCTAGCCTTAGTTTAAGCCACAGAAATATCGGTATCTTTTATAATACCATTGGA
>JAEYRN010000067.1 GCA_023435565.1 Bacillota bacterium | reverse complement strand
CGGGTACTGAAATGATCATGCCTGGTGACAACGTCAAAATGACGATTGAATTGATCACCCCGATTGCGATGGAAGAAGGCTTGCGGTTCGCTATTCGTGAAGGCGGACGTACCGTTGGCGCCGGTGTCGTTACTAAAGTTATTGAATGATTTTATAAACATTTAATAATAAATTAGTACGGAACAGATGCGTCTGTTCCGTACTATTATGTTTCTAATTTTTACTTGACAGACCGGGGTTAATGTGGTAAATTTGATTAGTGACTGTGATCCGACGGATCTTATTTTTTTCGCCTTTTTTAGCTGGTTTAATAAACATAGATTAGGCTTTTAAATTTTATCATATATAGCATTGAATGAGGGGGTGCCAGCCATGCGCGAAGGAATTACTTTGGCTTGCTCTGATTGTAAGAATCGTAATTACCGTACCAATAAAAACAAAAAAAACAACCCTGAACGTCTTGAAATCATGAAGTATTGCAAGTTCTGCCGTAAAGAAACAACCCATAAAGAAACTAGATAAATTCCAAACATACCCTAATGAAGGGATGAGTTAAATATGCAATCCGCCAAGACAATTAAGAAAGAATCGCCGACAGGCGGTTTACAACGTTTTATTCGTAATGTGACTGCTGAATTAAAAAAAGTCAATTGGCCCAACCGTAAAGAGCTTACTACTTATACTATAGTTGTTATTGCGACTGTTTTCATAGTAGCCTTTATTATTTGGGTTTGGGATGTTGGCTTGACTTTTATCTTTAAGTCAATGGGATTTTACCGGTAGCGAGGAGAAGCGTATGGAAAAGAATTGGTATGTCATTCATACCTATTCGGGATATGAGAATAAAGTAAAAGCAAACCTTGAACGTCGCGTGGAATCCATGGCGATGGAGGACAAAATCTTTCGCATTTTAGTTCCTACCGAGGAAGAGTTGGAAATTAAAGACGGAAAGCGGAAGATTACTAAAAAGAAAATCTATCCTGGTTATGTGATTGTGGAAATGATTTTAACCGATGATTCTTGGTATGTGGTCAGAAACACACCGGGAGTAACCGGATTTGTCGGTTCCGGCTCTAAGCCGTTGCCGTTACAAGAGAAAGAAACCAAGCTAATATTACATCAGATGGGAATTGACGAACCCCGTACTAAGATTGATTTTGAATTGGGAGAAACAATTAAAGTAATTCGGGGACCTTTTGAAAATTTCTCAGGAATTATTGAGGAAATCAGTCCGGAAAAAGGAAAGATAAGAGTCAGAGTTTCGATGTTTGGACGAGAAACTCCGGTCGAACTGGACTATCATCAAGTTGAAAAGATTTAATAGGCAAGTGGGAGGGTAACCCCCGTTATAACCACATTATATTCTAAGGAGGTGAAGGGCAATGGCTAAAAAGATTACGGGAATGATTAAACTACAAGTCCCGGCTGGTAAAGCAAATCCGGCTCCGCCCGTAGGCCCTGCCCTAGGACAGCACGGCGTTAATATTATGGAGTTTTGTAAAACTTTTAACGAACGGACCGCTAATCAGGCTGGAATGATTATTCCTGTCGTAATCACGGTTTATGAAGATCGTTCGTTTACTTTTATCTGTAAAACTCCACCGGTTCCTGTATTAATTTTAAAAGCAATTAATTTGGAGAAGGGTTCCGGAGTTCCCAACAAAACCAAAGTTGGAACCATCAGTAAATCAAAAGTCCGTGAAATTGCGGAATTAAAAATGCCGGATCTTAATGCAGCAAGTGTTGAGGCTGCTATGAGTATGGTTTCAGGTACTGCTCGTAGTATGGGTATTGTAGTAGAAGATTAATTATATAATAGGGTAAAACTATTTCAGTATGTTCTAAATTGGAACATTCCGAAATATGTGGGAGGAATAATATTCCGTTACACCACTGAGGAGGTAATTAAATGCCAAAGCATGGTAAAAGATATACGGAAGCTGCTAAATTAGTTGAGACCACAAAATTATATGATCCAACCGAAGCTTTAAATTTGGTTAAAAGTATGCCGAAGGGCAAGTTTGACGAATCAATCGAAGTTGCCATCCGTTTGGGAGTTGACCCCAGACATGCTGATCAGCAAATCCGTGGAGCGGTTGCTTTACCGTTTGGAACCGGTAGAACCGTCCGGGTGGCGGTGTTTGCTAAGGGTGAAAAAGCCAAGGAAGCACAAGAAGCAGGAGCTGAAAAAGTTGGCGCCGAGGATTTGATTGAAGAAATCCAAAAAGGTTGGATGGAATTCGATGTAGCTGTTGCTACTCCGGATATGATGGGCGCGGTTGGTAAATTAGGGAAAATTTTAGGTCCGAAAGGTTTAATGCCCAACCCGAAAACCGGTACTGTAACAATGGACGTTGCTAAAGCCGTTAAAGAAATTAAAGCTGGAAAAGTCGAATATCGGGTTGATAAAACTGGTATTGTCCATGTTCCGATCGGCAAAGTATCCTTTGATGTTGAAAAATTAGTACGTAATTTTCGTGCTTTGTTGGATGTTATTGTTAAAGCCAAACCTGCTTCAGCAAAAGGGACTTACATTAAAAGCGTGGTCATTTCTTCGACAATGGGTCCCGGCGTGAGGATTTCACCTTTGTTGGCCGCTCAAACAGCTGCAGAACACTAAACTATTTTTAAATTAATAGCTTTTTTGCCATAGACAGTAGGCGCCCTTTGGGCATAATGGTTAGACCGCCTACCGAGGCTGGATGTATTAAAACTTGCTTAGATAAGTCATTTTGACTTATAAAAGACCTCCAGTATCTATGGGGGTTTTTTTAATGTTCAATTAGATAATGATGAATATCTATCAAATGTAGTTCGGATCATTTTTTCTCAGCATGAAGAGTTGATATGGATAGTTATTTAACAATTAAGGAGGTGTAAAAATGGCAAGGCCGGAAAAAGAGGCGACAGTTAGTGAAGTACAACAAAAGTTTGCCGTATCCAAATCGGTAATATTAGCTGATTATCGTGGGCTTAACGTTGAAGAAGTCACTGAATTAAGAAAGAAATTACGCGAAGCCGGTGTTGAATATAAAGTTGTTAAAAACACCCTAACCAGTAGAGCTGCTAAAGCTGCTAATATTGACGGATTGGACCAGTATTTAAGCGGGCCAACCGCATTAGCTTTTGGTATCAATGATGTGGTTGTTCCTGCAAAGATTCTAGCTGATTTTGCTAAAGAACACAAAAAGTTAGAATTAAAAGGCGGAGTTTTAGAAGGCAAAGTCATCGACATCGCTGCAGTTAAAAATTTAGCTAATTTGCCTTCGCGGGAAGTGCTTCTTGGCCAAGTGGCTGGTGTGCTTCAAGCTCCTTTGCGTGGATTGGCTACGGTTCTTTCCGGTCCGCTTCGTAACTTAACTTATGCGGTTGAAGCGGTACGGAAACAAAAAGCAGGCGAATGATGTAGTGATTTTGGATAACAAACGATTATTTTTATTATTTAAGGAGGAATTATAGAATGTCGAAAGTAAATGATGTATTAGAAATAGTAAAAGGTATGAGCGTTCTTGAACTAAACGAACTGGTAAAAGCATTTGAAGAAGAGTTTGGTGTTTCCGCCGCTGCACCGGTTGCAGTTGCTGCTGCCGCCCCGGCTACTGGAGCTGCCCCTGCTGCTGAGAAAACCGAGTTTGATGTAGTATTGGCTAACGCCGGCGCTCAAAAAATTCAAGTAATCAAAGTTGTCCGCGAAGCAACCGGTTTAGGTCTAAAAGAAGCTAAAGATTTGGTTGATGGCGCTCCTAAAACCGTTAAAGAAGCTATGCCTAAGAAGGATGCCGAGGAACTTAAGAAGAAACTCGAGGAAGCCGGAGCTACTATTGAACTTAAGTAATATCTGCGTTTTTTCAGAGGGGTTTATAACCCCTCTGAATTTTATTATTGACATTTGTCAATAGCTATGATAATATTATTATCTGCTGGTATCCGAAGAAAAAACTTGAAAATTTTAGTTTAAGTAATTAAAATTTTGGAAATGTGGGCTGAGAAGAACTGAATCACAAATTATTTTTTTTATACAATACTATCGAAAGCGTAAGCGAGGATAACAATGTTACCTTGCTTTTATCTGTTTATATATAGATAGCAGAATTCTACAGTTAAGATATTCGCTCAAAGTTTAGGATTACCTGTTTCGATATTATAGTTTTAAAAGTTATTAAGACAATTAAAGATTGAGTTAAGTTCTGATTGTACCAAATTCTGAAGAGGTGAGTAGTTTGCAAGAAACCGTAAAGAAACACCAGGAACGGTTAAGCTTTGGTAAAATCGATGAGATTTTAGACATGCCAAACCTCATTGAAGTGCAGCAAAAATCATACCAATGGTTTTTAGATGAAGGATTACGCGAGATGTTTCGGGACATCTCACCAATTCAGGATTTTACCGGCAACCTTGTTTTAGAGTTTATTGATTATGTTTTAGGCGAACCCAAATATCCCGTTGAAGAGTGTAAAAAACGGGACGTTACTTTTGCGGCGCCTTTGCGTGTCAGAGCCCGTTTGATAAATAAAGAGACGGGTGAGGTTAAAGAACAAGAAGTATTTATGGGTGATTTCCCTTTGATGACCGAAAAAGGCACCTTTATTATTAATGGAGCTGAACGGGTAATCGTTAGTCAGCTAGTCCGTTCTCCGGGAGTTTATTTTGGTAGGACCCAGGATACGACTGGAAAGTATTTATATTCGGCTAGTATTATTCCTAATCGCGGAGCTTGGCTTGAGTTTGAATTTGATGGAAATGACATTTTATATGTCAGAATCGATCGTACCAGAAAGCTACCGGTTACAATTCTGCTCAAATCCTTAGGATTAGGGAATAATTATCAACTTACCGAGTTGTTTGACGGTCACGAAAGCATTAAATTAACTTTGGAACGGGATAATACTCAAAGTGAAGAAGAAGCTCTAATTGAAATATACAAACGGCTCCGCCCTGGTGAACCGCCTACCGTTGATAGCGCTCGTACTTTGTTTGAAACCTTATTTTTTGATCCTAAACGTTATGACTTGGCTCCGGTGGGGCGATATAAACTTAATAAAAAATTAGGTTTAAATTTACCCGCAAAAACCGTTAAACCTTTCGTCGATGTCGATGGGAACGAAATTTCCGGACAGGAAGCAGTTAAAGTTCTTACTAAAGAAGATGTAATAGAAGTAGTAAAATATATTTTAAATCTTCATGAGGGTAATGGAGAAGTAGACGATATTGATCATTTGGGAAATCGTCGTTTAAAATCCGTGGGAGAATTACTTCAAAATCAGTTCCGAATAGGGCTTGCCAGAATGGAAAGAGTTGTTCGGGAAAGAATGACTATTCAGGATGTAGAAGTTATTACACCCCAAGCTTTAATAAATATTAGACCGGTAGTTGCGGCAATTAAAGAATTTTTCGGTTCCAGTCAATTGTCGCAGTTTATGGACCAAACCAATCCGTTAGCAGAGTTGACCCATAAACGGAGGCTTTCCGCTCTTGGACCGGGTGGTTTATCCAGGGAACGTGCCGGGTTCGAGGTGCGGGACGTGCACCATTCCCACTATGGAAGAATGTGTCCGATTGAAACCCCTGAAGGTCCCAATATCGGATTAATTGGTTCACTAACTACTTTTGCCCGGATTAATGAATATGGTTTTATCGAGACCCCATACCGCCGGGTTATTGACAGTAAAGTTAGCGACGAAATTATCTACCTAACGGCGGATGAAGAAGATAAATATATTGTAGCACAGGCGAATGAACCGTTTGACCTTGAGACGAGAGAATTTATTCATAGCCGGGTTTCAGTCCGGCATCGGGAAGATATCTTGGAAATTCCCAGTAACCAGGTCCAATTAATGGATGTTTCCCCCAAACAATTGGTGAGTATCGCTACCGCCTTAATTCCTTTTTTAGAAAATGATGATGCTAACCGGGCTTTGATGGGTTCGAATATGCAACGTCAAGCGGTGCCTCTTTTAAAAACCGATGCTCCTTTAGTTGGGACAGGAATGGAATATAAAGCAGCGGTTGATTCCGGAGTAGTGGTTTTAGCCAAGAGAAAGGGTACTGTTGTCAAAGTTACCGGAGATGAAATTCGGATCAAAACTGATAAAGGTATTGACTCGTATAAACTACTAAAATTTGAGCGCTCGAATCAGGGTACTTGTATTAACCAAAGGCCGATTGTAATGGAAGGCCAGATTGTAGAAGCCAAAGAGGTAATTGCTGATGGACCTTCTACTGATCAAGGCGAACTGGCTTTAGGTAGAAATATTTTAGTCGCTTTTATGCCTTGGGAAGGTTACAATTACGAAGATGCTATTTTAATAAGTGAAGAACTGGTTATCGGCGATGTGTTCACCTCCGTTCATATTGAAGAATATGAAGCGGAAGCGCGCGATACTAAGCTGGGGGCCGAAGAGATTACCAGAGATATACCTAATGTTGGCGAAGGCGCTTTAGACGATTTGGATGAACAAGGTATAATTCGAATTGGCGCCGAAGTTAGGCCGGGAGATATTTTAGTAGGTAAGGTTACCCCAAAAGGAGAAACCGAACTTACTGCCGAGGAACGATTGCTTAGAGCGATTTTCGGGGAAAAAGCCCGGGAAGTTCGTGATACTTCGCTTAGAGTACCTCACGGTGAATCAGGACGAATTATAGATGTTAAAGTATTCTCAAGAGAAAACGGGGACGAATTAGCACCTGGGGTTAATCGTCTGGTCCGAGTCTATATTGCCCAAAAACGTAAAATTTCCGAGGGCGATAAAATGGCTGGCCGTCATGGCAATAAGGGTGTTATCGCCAAAATCTTACCTGTGGAAGATATGCCTTTTTTACCTGATGGGACTCCGGTCCAGATTGTTTTAAATCCATTGGGAGTGCCTTCCCGAATGAATCTAGGCCAGATTTTAGAGACTCACTTGGGATGGGCAGCCAAAACATTAGGTTTTCACGTTGCTACGCCGGTTTTCGGTGGAGCTACTGAAAAAGAGATTCTGGAGACTTTTGAGAAAGCCAATCTACCTAAAATTGGGAAAACCCAACTTTACGACGGTCGTTCCGGGCAACCTTTTGACAATCCCGTAACGGTCGGGTATGTTTATATGTTGAAATTAGCCCATTTGGTAGACGATAAAATCCATGCTCGTTCTACCGGCCCATACTCTTTAGTTACCCAGCAACCGTTAGGCGGAAAAGCCCAATTTGGAGGACAGCGTTTTGGAGAGATGGAGGTTTGGGCTTTGGAGGCTTACGGAGCGGCTTATACTTTACAAGAGCTTCTGACTGTAAAATCCGACGATGTTATCGGTCGTGTTAAAACCTATGAAGCTATCGTTAAGGGTGAAAATGTTCCTGAACCCGGCGTTCCGGAATCCTTTAAGGTATTAATTAAAGAATTACAAAGTCTTTGTTTGGATGTTAAGGTTTTAACCGAAGAAGCTCAAGAAGTTCAGATTAAAGAAGAAGATGAAGATGTTAAAGAGATGGCTAAAGAACTAGGGTTAGAGATTGAAGCTCCGGCTGAAGCTGTCTTTGATGAAGAGCTTGAAGACGTTGAGAATGGTGAAAATTCCTTTGACGAAGAAGATGAAGAAATCTTTGAGGAAGCATTTGAAGAAGACTTAATAGGAGAAGTCTAAATTTCGACTGATATTGTTCGAAGGAGGGACCCCTTTGCTGGATGCCAATAATTTTGATGCTTTAAAAATCGGCTTGGCTTCTCCGGAGCAGATTAGAGCTTGGTCAAGCGGGGAAGTAAAAAAACCGGAAACCATTAACTATCGAACTCTAAAACCGGAACGAGAAGGGCTTTTTTGTGAAAAGATCTTTGGTCCTCAACGGGACTGGGAATGCCATTGCGGAAAATATAAACGGGTTCGTTATAAAGGGATTATTTGCGATCGCTGCGGTGTTGAGGTTACCCGTTCCAAAGTCCGGCGTGAAAGACTGGGCCATATTGAATTAGCGGCTTCGGTATCACATATTTGGTTTTTTAAAGGAATACCTAGCCGAATGGGCTTATTATTAGATGTTTCTCCTCGACATTTGGAAAAAGTTATTTATTTTGCTTCTTATATAGTAGTGGATGCTGGAAACACTCCACTTCTAAAAAAACAGTTATTATCCGAGAATGAATATCGTGAAGCTCGTGAAAAATATGGACAAAGTTTCAAGGCTTTAATGGGCGCTGAGGCTATTAGAAAGTTATTGGAAGAGATTGATCTAGAAAAAGCATCAGTTGAACTTAAGAAGGAAGTTAAGGAAGTAAGCGGGCAACGCCGAATCAGGGCTATTCGCCGTTTGGAAGTGGTGGAATCTTTCCGAAAATCGGAAAGCCGCCCGGAATGGATGGTAATGGATGTAATACCGGTTATTCCTCCGGAACTACGACCAATGGTCCAGCTAGATGGTGGACGTTTTGCCACTTCCGATTTGAATGATCTTTATCGAAGGGTAATTAACCGTAATAATCGATTAAAAAGATTACTTGAATTAGGGGCTCCCGATATTATTGTTCGTAATGAAAAAAGGATGCTTCAAGAAGCGGTTGACGCATTAATTGATAACGGCAGGCGCGGACGACCAGTCACCGGTCCCGGAAATCGGCCTTTAAAATCTTTGAGTGATATGCTTAAAGGAAAACAAGGACGTTTTCGTCAAAATCTTTTAGGTAAACGGGTTGACTATTCAGGACGTTCGGTTATCGTAGTGGGGCCTGAATTGAGATTAGACCAATGCGGTCTTCCCAAAGATATGGCTTTGGAGTTATTCAAACCTTTTGTAATGAAACGATTGGTGGATAACGGTTATGTGCATAATATCAAAAGCGCCAAACGGATGGTTGAGAGAGTTAAAACCGAAGTATGGGATGTTTTAGAAGAAGTTATTCATGAACATCCGGTAATGTTAAATCGTGCCCCGACTTTGCACCGTCTTGGCATTCAGGCTTTCGAACCGGTATTGGTGGAAGGGAAAGCGATTCAAATTCATCCGTTAGTTTGTACTGCTTATAATGCGGACTTTGACGGCGACCAGATGGCGGTGCATGTTCCGCTATCGGCCGAAGCACAAGCTGAAGCAAGAATATTGATGCTTTCCGCCCATAATATTCTTTCTCCGGCAAATGGCCGACCAATCGCTACCCCAACTCAGGATATGGTATTAGGATGTTATTATTTAACGATAGTCCGGGATGGGGCCAAGGGTGAAGGCAAAGTATTTGGAAATGCCATTGAAGTTTATAATGCATATGATGCCGGTGCCGTTGAATTGCATGCCAAAATTAAAATTCGAATGAACGGCCAGTTGATCGATGCAACTGCAGGCCGTGTTATCTTCAACGACCAAGTTAAATTAGATCTGGACCCGGATCCGATCGCTAATTTTCAATTAACCAACCGAGTTATCGACCGTAGCGCCCTTGGACAGTTGGTGGGTAAATGCGCCCGTAGCCACAGTGTTGCAAAAACCGCTGAAATTTTGGACCAGATTAAAAGAGTGGGCTTCCGTTTTGCTACTCAATCAGGTACCACAATTGCTATTGACGATATTACGGTCCCGTCCAGCAAAAAAGAAATTTTGGATGAGGCTGAACATCAGGTTGAACAAGTGGAAGAACAATTCCGGCGTGGCTTGATTACCAGTGATGAACGGTATCAGAGATTTATCGATATTTGGACCAAGGCCAAGGAAAATGTTACCGACGCAATGAATAAGGCCCTTGATAAATTTAATCCTGTTTATATGATGTCTATTTCCGGAGCTCGAGGTAATCCAGCACAGCTTTCGCAGTTAGCCGGTATGCGTGGATTGATGACTGACCCGTCAGGGCGGATTATTGACTTGCCAATCCGGGCAAATTTCCGTGAAGGGCTTACGGTTTTGGAGTTTTTCATTTCGACTCACGGCGCTCGAAAAGGTTTGGCCGATACCGCATTACGGACGGCGGACTCCGGGTACTTAACCCGGCGTTTGGTAGACGTTGCCCAGGATGTTATTGTCCGTGAAGATGATTGCGGTACTACGGAAGGAATTACAGTAGGCGCAATTGTTGAGGGAAATGAAGAAATTGAGAAATTACGAGAAAGAATTATTGGTCGAATCGCAGTTGAAGACATTGTCGATCCAAAAACTAAAAAGGCTATTGTCGCTGCTAATGAAGAAATTACCGAAGAAGTGGTTGATCAGATTGACAAAGCCGGTATTAAAGAAGTTTCGATTCGTTCGGTTTTAACTTGCCGTAGCAAATACGGGGTCTGTATTAAGTGTTATGGCCGAAATCTAGCTACTGGGAAGCCGGTTGATGTTGGTGAAGCGGTTGGAATTATTGCCGCTCAATCTATCGGTGAGCCTGGAACTCAGTTAACCATGAGAACTTTCCATACCGGTGGCGTAGCAGGAGATGATATCACTCAAGGTTTACCTAGGGTTGAGGAGCTCTTTGAGGCCCGCAAACCAAAAGGCCAAGCGATTATCAGCGAATATAGTGGCACCTGTAAAATAACTGAAGTTAAGGGTGTAAGAAGACTAACGGTGATGACGGAAAATGGTGAAGAAAAATCTTACCAAGTTCCGTTTGGTTCGCGTATCAAAGTCAAAGAAGGAAACTCTGTTTCAGCTGGCGACTTATTAACGGAAGGCTCGGCTAACCCTCATGATATTCTGAAAGTTAAAGGTATTCAGGGAGTCCAAGTTTATTTGGTCCAAGAAGTACAAAATGTTTATCGTTCCCAGGGTGTTTGGATTAATGATAAGCATATTGAAGTTGTTGTCCGACAAATGCTTCGCAAACGAAAGATTGAACATTCTGGAGACACGGAACTTTTGCCAGGCGGCCTAGTTGATGTCTTTGAACTAGAGGGAGAGAATAGCCGTGTGGAAGCTGACGGGGGCGAAGCAGCAACTGCAAAACCGGTGCTACTTGGAATAACTAAGGCTTCTTTAGCTACGGACAGTTTCTTGTCGGCTGCTTCTTTCCAGGAAACAACCAGAGTCTTGACTGAAGCTGCCATTAAGGGCAAACAAGATCCCCTCCTTGGCTTAAAAGAAAATGTTATTATTGGAAAACTGGTCCCAGCCGGCACAGGAATGTCACGATATCGGAACGCGAAGATCGCGGCGGAGTAAAAGGAAATAAATATTTCTGTTGACTCCCTTAGTAAATGATGTTAAAATAATAAAGTGTCTGATTTGAGGCGGGCGCTACTACTTTTGCAATAACTGGGGGATAGTATGACGCAGCAAGCCAGTCAGATGATTAAAGAAACCAAGAATAAAATAATTGGTTTGAAACAAACATTAAGAGCAATTCAACAAGATAAGGTTTTACAAGTTTTTGTCGCCGGCGATGTTGAAGATCATATAATCCGCAAAATCAATGATTCGTGTGACGACAAGAGAATACCGGTAATTGCTCTTAACTTATCCCAAAAAGAACTGGGGAGACTATGTCAGATTGAAGTTGGGGCTTCAATAGTCGCGATTACAAAATGAGTTAACCAAAGATGAAAAGGGTTTTTAAAAACAGCATTTACATCTTAATTAAAGTTGTGAGTGGGCAAAATTATTCAACTATTTTCATCTTATAGGAAAACATGTCGCAATAGTTTCTTGAAATGATTAAATTTTTGCGACATATATAGAAGGAGGTGGATCATTTGCCGACAATTAATCAGTTAGTAAAAAAGGGTCGGGAAACGGCATCCAAAAAGAGTACCGCTCCGGCATTGGGTTGGACTTATAACGTAAACAAAGAACAGATGATTAAAACCGACGGTAGTCCCCAAAAAAGAGGCGTTTGCACTCGTGTGTCAACGGTAACCCCTAAAAAACCTAATTCAGCGTTACGAAAAGTTGCTAGGGTTCGTTTGACAAACCGAATGGAAGTCACCGCTTATATTCCGGGTGAAGGACATAACCTTCAAGAACACTCCGTTGTTTTAATTAGGGGTGGTAGGGTTAAGGACCTTCCTGGTGTACGTTATCATATTGTTAGGGGTGTATTGGATACGGCTGGAGTTCAAAATCGTAAACAAGGTCGCTCCAAATACGGAGCCAAATTGCCAAAAGCAGCCGCAACCAAGAAGAAGTAATGAACGGAGGTAGTGAACGTGCCACGTCGTGGTTTTATAAGCAAAAGAGAAGTATTGCCTGATGCAATTTACGGAAGTGAGCAGGTTACCCAATTTATCAGTCGGATTATGCTTGATGGCAAAAGAGGTGTGGCTGAAGGGATTTTTTATAATGCCATGAAGATTATTGCCGAAAAAGCAGGCAAGGATCCGCTGGAAGTATTTCAAACTGCTATTAAAAATGTAATGCCTGTTTTGGAAGTTAAACCTCGCCGAGTCGGTGGCGCAACCTATCAAGTTCCTGTGGAAGTTAGGGCCGATCGTCGTTTGGCGCTTGGTATCAGATGGATTGTTACTAACGCTCGAAATCGAGGCGATTTCCGGACAATGCAGGAAAAATTAGCCGCTGAATTAATGGATGCTTCCCAAGGTGTTGGCGCTTCCATTAAAAAGAGAGAAGATACTCATAAAATGGCCGAGGCAAATAGAGCTTTCGCTCATTATCGTTGGTAATTGGCTTTATAGAGGCCACAACCCAAATGATATTATGGGGTTAGTTATTTTAAGCTTCTAGGGTTTTGTGGAGGGAAATAAAATTGTCGCGAAAATTCGATTTAACTAAAGTGAGAAATATTGGAATTATGGCCCATATTGACGCCGGTAAGACCACAACCACCGAGAGGATTTTATTTTATACCGGTAAAGTCCATCGGATGGGTGAGGTCCATGATGGGGCAGCCACGATGGACTGGATGATTCAAGAACAAGAACGAGGAATCACTATTACCTCAGCTGCTACTACATGTGAATGGCGTAATCATCAAATTAACATTATCGACACGCCCGGACACGTGGACTTCACAGTCGAAGTTGAACGTTCGCTTCGTGTGTTAGATGGCGCGGTTGCGGTTTTTTGTTCGGTAGGAGGGGTAGAACCTCAATCGGAAACCGTATGGCGACAAGCTGATAAATATGGTGTGCCACGGATTGCGTTTGTTAATAAAATGGACCGAGTTGGAGCCGACTTTTTCCGTGGGATGGAAATGATGAGGACTCGGCTTGGCGCTAATCCGGTTGCAATCCAGGTCCCGATTGGCTCCGAAGATAGTTTTAGTGGAATTATCGATCTTGTAGAAGAAAAAGCTTTTATTTATACCGATGATCTTGGAAATAGAACCGAAGCACAGGAGATTCCAGCTGATTTAGTGGAAACAGTTGATGAATACCGTGTTAAAATGCTTGAAGCGTTAGCCGAATTTGACGACGAATTAATGGTCAAATATCTTGAAGGCGAAACAATTCCGGTTGAAGAGATTAAAGAGGCGGTACGAAAAGGAACGTTATCAGCTAAGATTACCCCGGTACTATGCGGATCTTCTTTTAAAAACAAAGGAGTTCAACTGTTGTTAGATGCAGTAGTTGATTATATGCCTTCTCCTTTGGATTTGCCGCCGGTCAATGGAACTGTTCCTGGTCAAGAAACAGAGATTACGAGAAATTTTACCGATACCGAACCATTTTCGGCTTTGGCATTCAAAATCATGGCCGATCCTTATGTAGGGAAATTAGCGTTTTTCCGGGTTTACTCCGGAACGCTCAAAAGCGGTTCTTATATTTTAAATTCAACTAAAAATAAACGGGAACGAATTGGAAGAATTCTTCGGATGCATGCTAATCATCGAGAGGATATTGATGAGGTTTATGCCGGAGATATCGCCGCTGTGGTCGGGCTCAAAGACACTACAACCGGTGATACTTTGTGTGATGAAAAGGATCCAATCATCTTAGAATCGATGGAATTTCCGGAACCGGTTATTGACATTGCAATCGAACCTAAAACTAAAGCGGATCAGGATAAGTTAGGATTATCCTTGGCTCGATTGGCCGAAGAGGATCCTACCTTCCGAGTTCATACCGATCAAGAAACCGGACAAACAATTATTTCCGGTATGGGTGAACTCCACTTAGAAATTATCGTCGACCGTTTACTTCGTGAGTTTAAAGTTGAAGCAAATGTCGGTAAACCTCAAGTTGCATATCGTGAAACTATTCGACAAACAGTTAAAAGCGAAGGTAAATTTGTTCGACAATCCGGCGGACGTGGTCAATACGGTCATGTTTGGCTTGAGTTGGAGCCTTTACCTCCCGGGACGGGTTTTCAATTTGAAAACAAAATTGTTGGAGGCGTTGTTCCGAGGGAGTATATAGCTCCGGTTGAAACAGGAGTTAAAGATGCAATGCTTTCCGGAGTGTTGGCCGGATATCCAATGGTTGACATCAAAGTTACTATTTTTGATGGCTCCTATCACGAAGTTGACTCTTCGGAAATGGCTTTCCGAATTGCCGGATCAATGGGTTTCAAAGAAGGAGCTCAAAAAGGAAAACCGGTTATTTTGGAACCGGTCATGAAAGTTGAAATTACAACTCCTGAAGAATACATGGGAGATATCATGGGTGATTTTAACTCAAGGCGTGGTCGAATTGAAGGAATGGAAAACCGCCCTGGGGCTCAAATCATTAGAGGCCATGTACCTCTTTCGGAAATGTTTGGCTATGCTACAGCGATACGTTCGGCTTCTCAAGGACGCGCGGTTTACTCAATGCATTTTTCGCATTATGACGAAGTTCCGCGTAACATCGCTGAAACTATTATTCAGAAAAGCTAATAGCAAACTAAAAATAGAATTATAAAATTAGATTTAATAAGGAGGAATAGTTAATATGGCAAAGCAAAAATTTGAACGGACCAAACCGCATGTAAACATAGGGACGATCGGACACGTTGACCACGGCAAAACAACAACTACAGCAGCGATCACCCTGGTACTATCCAAAGCGGGTCAGGCG
>JAEYRN010000060.1 GCA_023435565.1 Bacillota bacterium | reverse complement strand
ATACCTAAAAAGGTATCCAAATCGATTATTGGGTGAATCTATATTTGTCAAGGGGTTTACAGTATTTTGTTCAAATTTTCTTGCTTATCATCTCCTATTTTTTTGAAGCATAGCTTGATGACATTGCGGCCAAGGGTGGGTCCTTCATTGGGACAAATCCTTGGGGAACTGGGATTTGGGTTTGGATTATAACGAGTCGGAAGCAGGATATCCCAATGTTGGCGCAGTGAGGCTTTTCAATTCGACCGGCGGAGGGGCGCGAAGTTATGGGGCCCATATTTACACCGCTATCAATGAAGTTCATCGTTTTAACATTGACGGTACAATCTCCCGGGATAATCTCGATCACAGCCAAACCAATACCAAAATCCGCCGGAATATAGCCGCCGGATACATTTACCGTCCCGGTTCCGATTGGAGTTTAGACGCCGCTTATCAGGGAGATTTTCAGCGTCAGGCAAAGGAACCCGATAACGAGGAACTGGAGGATCATGCTCTAAGGTTGGGGGTGCGCCAAAACATCGGCGATTCCCAACTCAACCTTACCTGTACCCTGGGCGCGGGCCGCGATCCCGATCCCGGCGACACTTACGATCAAGTCCGGCTCTTGGCTTCCTGGACCAAACCCTTCGGCCCCAATAATCTCACCCCTTCACTGCAATGGAGCGATCAAAAGTATGAGGACGGAGATTGCTCCGATTTCGTAGAGGCCCGGCTGACTTGGGACCGGAAATTTTATGATAATTTGCCCCGAAGCAGTATTGGGCTTTTTTACCGCCTGAATGATAAAGTAGATAATGGCGTCCAAAGCAGGTTGGCTGAGTTCGGCCTGTTGCCTTCCATATATTTAAAGATCGGTCCCAATTCCACCCTGACCTTGGTTTACCAGTATGCCGAATGGACACGGAAGAATACGGGAGACGAAGATGGGGCAGATCGAACCATTAATTTGACTTGGAAATTAGTTTATTGATGCAATTCAGCCCATCGCTCCATGCCTGACCATCGGCATGCAGCAACAGCCAGATCGAGTGGAGGTTGGTCTTTTCAGCCGGCCAGATTATAATCGGAGATTTATCCATCGAATTCACTCTTCCCGTTGGCATGCCGGGAAAGTCGCTAAACGCGAACCATTCTCACGCTCCAATATTTTTTCATAACAATTGAATGGATTGGTCTTTCGCTGAAAGTAAATCTCGCCGGTAAAACGATAATTCAGTTTCCGGAACAAAGCGTTCATTTTTGGATTTAGGGAATATGTATCCGAACGGATATAATAAACTCCTTGGCTTAGGGCTAATCCTTCCGCAAACTGCATCAGCATGATCCCGATACCCTGTTGCCGGGACTCGGGATGGACCGCCATCCTGTGGAGGACCATGGGTTTCTCATTCAGGGACCAGTCGGCGTCGGCATATTCCTCCGGTTCAAGATAGTCAATACAAATTAAACCTTTGATTTCCCCGTTAACCTCGGCCACATACAGTACACGGTTTTCTATATCATTTCGAAAGTCGGTAATCAGGGGGTATGTTTCGTCCCACTGGTTAATGCCGTTATTACGCATCTCCTCTTTTACCGCGTTTACAATCGCCATAATCTGCTCCAGGTCGTCGATTACAGCCGGCCGTACCATTCTTCGCACTTCGCTTTCTCAAGGTCATACCAGACGGATTCCATGTTAATGTTTATCGTACACAGCATCCGGCGATTATTTTTATACTGGCAACTAACTTAATTTTAAACTATTAGTTGTAAACGGGGAACAGGGAACGAAACAAAAAATTAATGCCAAAATTAACTAAAATTATTATTCTATTTGCCCTTGACATTGACGTCGCGTAAAGGTGTATAGTTGTTTCATCAGGAGGCGGGAAAATGGAATACACGGTGCGAAAACTGAGCGAGTTAGCGGGGGTAAGTCCCAGAACTTTGAGGTATTATGACCAAATCGGGCTGCTGAAACCGGTAAGGACCAATGGGTCGGGATACCGCCTATATGGCCGGTCCGAAGTTGATAGGCTGCAGCAGATTCTTTTCTACCGGGAACTTGGGGTGAGTTTGGAACGGATCAAGGAAATAATCGACTCGTCCATGTTTAATAGGGAAAAAGCCCTTCGGGAACACCGAGATAAGCTTCTTGAAAAAAGAAAGCGATTAGATTTACTCATTGCCAATCTCGAGAAAACAATCGCCATGGCGGAGGGGGGAAGAAAAATGACCGATGCTGAGAAATTCGAAGGCTTTAAAGAGAGGGTAATTGAGGAAAATGATGCCAAGTACGGGGAGGAGATTCGGGTTAAATACGGAGATGAAGCGGTTGAAAGATCCAACCGAAAAGTAAAACAGATGACTCCAGAAGAATATGAAAAAATCACGAAGCTGGGAAATGAAGTATTGGAAGCGCTTTACGCCGCCTATAAAACCGGCGATCCCGGCGGGGAGCTGGCCCAGAAAACAGCGGACTTACACCGGCAATGGTTGTGCTTTTATTGGGAACACTATAGTAAAGAAGCCCATCTGGGGGTTACTCAAATGTATGTTGATGATGAAAGGTTTAAAGCTTATTATGATGAGAAACAACCGGGCGCGGCGAAGTTTTTAAGGGATGCGGTACTGATTTATACTGGAATCAAAAATTAATATGTTATAAAGGAGCCGGCTAAAAGATAGATTTTGGTCGGCTCCTTTTTTCTGGTTAGGGAGTGGGAGATCGCTGGCGCTACAATTCAGTCCATATGACGCAACAATTAATAAACAATTATCTAGTGTTGTATACCATTCCCTATTTTTTATTCGCTAAAGATGTCCCAACCGCTATGCTCATTGCTGGTATAACTAAATATCTTAGACCAATCTGCGTGAAGTAATCGGGAATTGACATCCCGAATATGGGAACTAGAACCAGCAAATCTAAAAGAATGTTTAGACCGAGCCAAACGGCGCCCACCATTATTCCTTCTTTGATGAAATCAGTGTCAATTTTTTTAAAATAAGATATCAACAATAAGGCGCCCGAGATAGACCCCACCACAATCATGATGGATTTAAACAGGAAAATGTCAATAATAAGTTTTCCTTCTTTTGTATAAAAGAAAATCGAAGCTATAAAAGGAATAAGCCAGGCCAAAAAACCATAACAAACGTTTTTAAGAAACTTTTTCATGTTAACCTCCATTTCGCCGCTACCGCTGGCGACACAAATAGTAATGAAAAAAGGGTGCGCGGTTTTCACCACTTTGATAGAATTACCTTGAGGAGAAGATACACTACAAAGCACGGCGA
>JAEYRN010000099.1 GCA_023435565.1 Bacillota bacterium | reverse complement strand
TAATTATTCTGATACCTAACCTGTTTATTACTGACCGTCATTCTGACGACTTTATCTTCAAATGAGATATGATAGAGTCCCTGGCCGTTATAGTTCATCTCTTCCAGGGTATTTTTACCGTACTTTGCCTGAATGCGGAAGTTTTCCGCAACAAACTCCAGTTCACCGGTGAACTTTTCCCGCGAAATGTTAAAAGAATAAATGACTTCCTTGATCGGATGTTTCCATGCTTTAGCTGTGGCTATGCAGTAACTGAATGAATTGGCTTCACATTTCCGACGATAAAAAACATTTACAGTCCGTTCCTTTTCGTTGATATCGCCTTTGGCTAACGGTATTTCAAAAACCAATGCCTGTTTAAAACCTTCCAAATCAGCTTGTAAGCCGGATTGGAAATCATCCCTGAGCTCATCCAGGTCCAACCATTGATAGGTAATCTCTTTAAAATTGCAATAGACTTTTAAAGCTTCGGGTTTTTCCCGGAAAGGCAAAAAAACTTTGATGGAGTGGGCTTCCTGATCATTCCTGAAAGTATAGTTCTCGTTGACCCCGATTTGGTCACCGGAAAAAGTAACATTCATTATTACTTTTTCCAAATAAGCCCCATTTGGTTCATCAGAGATGGGGATAGCGCTAAAACAAGGTTCAACAGGTCCCATCGTGATTTCGGCTAGAACTTGGCTGCTGAAAGAGATACATATCAATAAAGCTAACAGCATGATTTTTGTGATTTGCTTGCTTTTCAAATACTTATTACCCCTTAAAGTATACTTTATAGGCTATTTCAAAATTTTCTTCATTATCAATATTATTAACCGGACTATTTTCTTTTTCAATTACCCGACGGGTTATTTATTGGTTATATAAAAAGTTAATTACTTGTCAGTCGGAGTTTTGCCACAATAGAAAAATCTGCGGTTTTGATTGACCGGTCAACTCTTCCCCATAACCTATTAATGCCTTTATGATATTTTCGTTGAAAACCAAATTATCATCGCAAATGAAGTCGGGGTCAGTTAATGAATCCCACAGGTATATCGCTGGAGGATATTCCGCTTGGAGCTCCGGTTTGAGATAGCAGGTCAATACGCGCCATCCAGAAAAAAAGGCCATCGGGTCCCCAGGGGCACACCGTAGAAAAGCCTCCAATCCGGATTCAAACTCCGGCAGATTCAGACCGGTACTTATGAACTCATGCAAACACTTTAACTCAGTGTAGTCGTAATCGGTCCCCCAAGTCTTAACCAGCTCAACCAGATATGGAAAATCAGTATGCAATATGTCCATATCGGGATCTTCAGCCATGGCCTCCATTGCCCGTAAGACTTCGGCCAGCCCCGGTTTTCCTTTATCAACGTTGACTCCTAGCCGTAAGACCATTCCCAAAACGGAAGGATGGGTCATGCACAAACCACCGGCTTGTTGCTCAATAATAAACAGCCACGACGGGAGTCCCGTTAACTCGCGCAATTTTTTATCATCATCGATTTCAAAACCGATTACAACGGCGGGAAGTATCTCAACAGTTTCTAAGATAATCAAGGTTTCCCCTCCTACTAAGGATGAATATTCGTCTATTCATCACCCAGGGCGGATGCCAATTATTATTGCTTATTCAAACCCCCTGGGCGCTCTCGAACATCCTTGTTCTTTGCGACTTCGTCCCATCCTGGGACATAGCTGTTGTCTACAAACCGTCTCAACCCCACAAGGGGCTTGGTTCAATTATACTGTAAAAACATTTCCCAGCCCGTTAACGGGGTTGAGAATGCATTTAAACATATTTAATCATCATACTCATAAGCAAAAAGAAACATCCGGCAATCCGGGCAATACATCGTAGCGTACAAAGATGTCTTGCCGGTGCAACATCCGTCGAAATTGCCGTCAATATGCCGTAAACCCTTACTACCGCAAACCTTACAAGTCTTTCCATCCCAGTCAGGCACTTCTGGAATCCGGGAGTTAGGCTCGCTCCCGTCTTTTAGATCCGGACCAACTGGTGATACTGACAACCCATAATAACCGGAACGGTAAAATACTTGTTGGCGTTGGTTATAAAAGATATAACGGCCACAAGCTTTACATACATAATCATTAGCATGGTCCAACCAGGTTGCGTCATGATCATAAGGACTGGTCTCAAATGAACTTCTAAATTCTAATTGCCCAATCACGCCGCAGTTAGGGCAGGTTTGTTCATCCCAGCAATCCGCATGGCCCTTATACATCTCTAATGGTCCAAAAGAAAACCGCCATACGTGTTTAGACGGACGTTTCGGTCTTTCGGAGATCGTCAGGATAATAAATTTACATTTAATCTGTTCCATCTCTTTAATCAACTCGCACTCAAAAATTTAAATTGAAATTTCCAAATTACCGAAACCGAACCCTGCGATACTACGGTTATTTTAAAATTATCTTTGCCAACAACCGGCCAACGTTTCTCGCTAAAATGACTTTCAGCATGTTGGATTTGGTTTTACTATAGTAAGTACAATCTTTATCAAGCCAACCGCGATTTACCCAGTACTTATAGTCCAAGGTATCCTTATTATTATCTTTTTTATAATACAATTGCTGGATCGCGAAGATCATCAATGCCAGAAAAGATGGCTTTAAATTCCTTGAAGATAGGTAGTATTTAATCATCTTGTCGGCAATTTTAGAAATTTTGGTTTTATATCTCTTATTGAGTTCTTCTTGTTCCATGAAAGCGTTGGTTATAAAAGTAGTTTGTCCGATGATTGAAAAACCCCAAGTTCTAGCAGCTTTATTCATCGTTATCAACGTATGATTAGTGGAACCAAGTCCGGAGGTGCTTAAGATATAGGCGGCTTTACCGAAATATTCAGGTCGGTGACAGACAAAGGCCATCCGGTCAATCCAGTTTTTCATGACTCCGGTTACATCTTCCACATAAACCGGACTGGCCAGGATTATTACATCCGATGTATCGATTTTTTCTTTAATTTGTAATAGGTCATCCTTTAATGGGCAAAATTGCTCGCCTTGATCAAAGCAGACCCGGCAACCCCGGCACATTTGAATATTTTGGTGAGCCAAATAGACCGTATCCACTGTGATTTCGTTATTGTTAGCCTGGGAACTAAGCTCATAATTCAACATATTTACTATATTTGCTGTATTGCCGTTTTTACGGTGACTGCCGATGATTGCCAGTAGTTTCATTTCTTGACTCTCCCCTATTATCAACAATTAAAACATAAATGACAGGCTGAATGAACCTACCAAGATTTTAAACCGTTAAGGAACCGTTGTCTGTTATAATAGAGTTATTCAACATTTCTAACTATTATCAGACTATCTTCACTTACAGATATTAATTTGTTACCATCAGGTGTAAATATTAAATCAGTGATTCTTCCAACGTGAAGTTCATCCCAAAATAAAGTAACCCTTTTAGACAAATCAATAATATTGACAACTGACGTGAGCATACCGTAGGCTAATAAATTATTATTCTTTTTGCTTAGGTCAAAACATGTAATTTTTTGCATATATTCATTATAATATTGTTCTTTAAATCTTTTTAACGTTTCTAGCTCCCACACAAAAAAGCCTTTAGTCCAATAATCAGAAATAATTAAAAACTTATCGCTAATCATTATTTGCTTTGGAAAATTAAATTTTCCAGTAATTCGTTCGATTACTTCATTTGAATTAATATTATATTTAATAATTTCACCTTGAGTTAATCCTCCTATATAAACGATATTGTTGTCTTGAAAACAAATAGTAGTATAACAATTTGGGTCAATTATTTTTTTCAACATCAATTATAACGTCTAAGATAAATTCTTTTTTTATTAAATCAAAATACTTGAAATTGTTGCCAATACTAATTATAAGTATATTTTCTTTATTAATATAAATGCCTTTTAAGTCGTCATTATTGTCATTTTCATAAATAATTTCTTTATTTTCGGATTCGATATCATAAATAACTAAAAAACTTTTAGTTAATTCTTGTCGAATATAAATAAGATATTTATCATTATTGTCTATAATAACTTTCCAGACATGATTTCTAAAATTATTAGCAATCTCTATTTCTTTATTTATATTACCAGATTCAATATCTACTATTGAAAGTGTTGGAACTTTTTCGTCTGTTGCAGTTTGACCTACAGCCAAAAATCTACTATTCGAGAAGCATGCTATTGATTGGATAGGAATTCTTTGCATACTTTTTTTTAATAAAACTTCACCGAATCTATTATTCATTATGATACCCCTTATTCTCTTCAACTGAATGGCTATTGGTTGAGCCGGATTTTCACCGGCTGGCATTTGTGCGCCTCGTGGCGCACCCATGGATGGACGTCAGCCGCAAGGGGTCTGTTGCATTTGATTCAGCCGTCACTTCTGACTCCTGGCTTCTTAATTCCTCATCTTCGAATAGGCTTACATTAATAATTATTATAAAACTCTTTGCCGTGAATTTTCTATTACCCATTGGAGTATTCAGGGAAAAAAATGGAGTATTTTTGGGGTATAGTGATAAAAAAGTTATTTCCTTCTGCCCATCTGGTCGGCAAGTCTAATGACTTCCGGTATCCGGTACTTATTTGCTTGTTCCAATACAATTTTACAGCATGTTTCCAACGAAAGTTTGTGTCCGATGGAAACGAAAACCGGTTTTACGCCGTTTTGAGTCCTTAATGCGCTTCCGATGACTTCGGTTCCATCATACAAAAATGAGTAATCCCCACGTTTGTCGCCCGGCTCGTCATAAGTGCCGGTAAGCCTTTTTTTGGCACATCCGATGGTTGGATAGCCGGTTACAACACCCAAATGGCAAGCCATGCCAAACCGGCGCGGATGCGCTAGTCCCTGGCCGTCGCAAATTATGACATCGGGTTTATTTTTAATTTTTTTAAGTAATTTTTCCAGCGGGGGTATTTCTCGAAAAGAAAATATGCCAGGTGTATAAGGGAACTCTATTTTATCCAGTAAAATTTCCGACTCAATTATTTCATTCACCGATTTGTCAAATATAACAATACTAGCGCAGGCAATATTATCTTCTTCATTATAGCAAACATCAACCCCGGCAATTATTCTTACGGGATGGTTGATCTCATCACAAGTTATTACGGAGTTTTTTAGTTTATTTTGTAGTAATACAGCTTCTTCTTCAGTTAATAGCATAGTTCATTTCCATATTTCACAGTTTTTTGGCTAGTTGATTTCACTTTCACTTTTTGTTGATATTGTGCTCCTCATTGGCGGCCCTTGTTTTGGCTCTTTCTTCGCTTTCCGCTTGAACCCAGCGTCGATAGCTGAGTGCCGCGTCTAAAAACGGCAACAGTTCGGAACGGTGCAAAAGCGGGAGGGCTTTTTTTAAAAGGACTTCACTCAAATCCCAATAAGATGGGTCATCCATAATCCACAATCTTCTCCCCAAGGCGTATGCCGCCCCCGGAAATCCTGAATCAGCCAGAGTTAAAGTCTCCTTGACCAACCTTTTCAGGGATGTTGTTTTGGGGATGTCCGCATCATTGGTCTCAACAAGTTTTGTATATAACGGATGCCAAGGTTTCCGATAGAACTTCTTTTCAATATAGACTCCGAGGTCATCGTATAGACCATGGACACAAGGTACAAAAATCAAGCGTTCCGGTTCAGGAGGGGCAGGCAGATAATTCTTTAACAGTCCTTGTATTTTATGAATCATCTCCAACCGGCTCTTTTCAATGGGTTTTTCTTCATCCATAGACAATCCCGATACGGTATCGGCTAATTCCTGCCAGCGCTTTTTAGCCGACTCATCTTCGAGCCGGTTCCTTATGATGGAATCATCATTAAGCATGTGGTTGATATGATTATTCAGTGCAGTGAAAAGGGAAAAACCGTCATCATAAAATTCAATGCAACATTCGTAATCACAATGACCAACCCGTGAGGGCCGGTCCAATCCGTCGAACCAGTAACCCCAGTGTTGACCGTCAAAAATGGACCCTCCATCAAGCATTGTAAGAAACTCGGGCGGATCGTATAAGAAGCGGTCATTAACCGGCGGATTATACAGGTCCGGGTCAAAATCAGGGCGGAAGACATCAAAGGCCTTACGTAGAGAAACCCCGATTGTGTTAAGCAAAACCTGGTTCGCTCCGTCTACCCAATCTTCTGTCTCTTTGTCCGCAAATTGCTCGGAAAGCTGCTCACAAAATCCGGCAAAGCGGTAAAAGTCATCCGGCAGATCGAAACCATAAGCCCGAATGATATATTGACCGGCAGTATGGCGATCAATCATGGCTCTCACCGGTTCCGAATAGCATGGTAAAGTTGTTGCCTTTTGTAGCTATTTCCGAAAATTTACTGTTTTTTTTGTTTATGGCGTCGTGGCCTTTTTGAATATCTATGGTAGCATTGTTTCCCAGTATTGTTTCGAGATCGTTTTCAAGTATTCTTTTCAGTTTCATTCGAATTCTCCCAGTAATTCATGTTTTATAAATCATCAATACCTAATACTTTTTTCTCTTCGATGATTTTAAGTTCGGACACGGGAACTACTTTAGTATAGTAAGCTCTTTCAACCATCTCCATGCCGCAAACTTCGGCCACAGCTCCCCGGTCGGTTGATATGCGAACTGTTTTTCCTTTACCATTAACTTCAACTTTCTGCTTTTTATATATTGCATGGGACCTTATTTGATATATCTCTTTGATCTCGCCATCTTCCACCAGCTTCTTAAAATCTGCGAATGCAATCACTATTGTATAAAAGGACGAATAATAATCCTCTCTTAATTGAAAGCCATTTTTTAGATCATCCGGATCATTGGATAAAAAAACTATATTACCATCATTATCCATGGATATTCCCATTTCTTTATTATTTAAATTTATATATGTGCCGTTTCGGATCTCATGCTTCATCATACGACCTCAATCGACGCACCCATTGAAACGGCAGGCATTCGATACGCTTGTTTTGGTAAATAATTACGGTCTTTTCCAGAAAAAGCAACTCCCGGATGGTTTCCTTAGCCACATCAGCATAGTGAAACATCACCAGAAGATCCGGTTCCCGGTCTTCAGGCCGGAGTTGGATCCCGTTTTTTGCCAGGATCTCGCGGCAATCATCATACCAATACCCAATCGCGTCAATCTCCGGGTTTCGGTCCCAGGCATCAATATCATTATTTTGGGACTGCACCGGGTGATGGATATATACTCGATGTTTTTCATCTATCCGGATCTTTACTCCCCGATAATTGAAGACCCCGGTAGCTAGTTTGCAGATCACTTGGCCTTGGGGATTCTGAATGATTTCATTATTGCCGATCCGCTGGCCAATCAATATACCCTCCGGACTGAACCGCAGTTCACCGGGGAGGTATTGGAGGGTCCCGGCAAATAGAAATTGACGGTCCACAGCATTAACCGCTTTCTTTAAGGAGCCGTCATTATAAAAGTAGATGGATTCATCTTCTTTGGCTGTAAACGAATGATCTTTCAATCGAAAGGTTACTCTTTTAACTAATACCCCCGACTTCACACCGCCATCCGGATAAAACCGGATTGCTTCATCTTTTTTAAAGCTGAGCCATTGATCTTTTACCCGAATCCGGGCATTATTCGCCAAAGTTCCCGCTGCTAAAGAACCGTCCTGGTAAAGATCCAGCGCTGAATACTTCGATGATTGCAGTATAACTTCCCCGGAAATAGTCTGGAAGACCTGGTCTGCTTTTAGACAAAAGCTTTGCAATGAACCGTCGTTATAAAAGCTCACATCACTCCCGGCAGAAGCCGCCACCTTTTTATGATACCTGACCAATTCAAAGAGCGTATCTTGAGCTAAATACCCTCGTTTGACGCTGCCGTCCCGGTAAAATTCAATCGGCTCGTCTTTTAGGAACTTCACTGGATTTCCCTTGAGCACAAAGACTGTATCAGTGCCCAAATGACCCGATTGGACGCTCTGATTGTCGTAAAAACAAATCGTTTTATCGGGACTAAACCAGACCGGCTTTTGACCGGCGGTCAATAAAGTTTTTTGGGTGAGAACGCCTTCCCGGAGAGTCCGGTGAAATAATCCTCCTTTATATTCCAAGGTGCCTTTATAAAATGACGCCGGTCTGTTTCGTACCTGGATCACTCGGGGTTTCAAATTTTTAATATCTTGGGAAACCGGCCCATACTGAAATACGGTGTACAAATGGACCGCTAAAGGCAGGAGCATTATCAACACCAGCCAATCTTTAAGCTCTTTTCCGGGCCACCCTAAAAACAGCGTCTTTAACCTGGGCAGATCGCTAATCCAAGAAATGATAGTTGCGGTTTCCAAGGTAATAAAAACCCCAATACAAACTACATAGATAATCCCCGCACCCAACAGCCCAATCCCAATGGGAGATCCGGAGGTGTTTTGCCCCCAGTGGCGCATCATCCCAAAAAATAACAGCAGAAAGAGGACCGGAGTTAGCCATAAAAAGAATTCCAGCGGTTTCTTAGCCCGGGAGCTGAGATAAAGCAGATTGGAAACACCCAGCAACAGAGTGAATAATCCGCCGGCCTCCGAAAAGATCGAGAAGACCGGCCGGGCGATAAACGGTAGTATTATAACTAAGAATATGATGATAATCGTTGATTTTTGCATGTTATTCCTTTTTTTTGAGTTTATTTATTAATACTCCATTTCGAATACTCATACTTTTATCCGACTCATTTGTGTGCTAAAAGCCTTTAACGATTCCCGGCTTGAATCGATCCGCCAATCGATCTTTTCGCTGTATTTGTAATGAAACCAGCAAACAATGGTTATCCGGGTATAATTATTTCTGATCTTTTCGAAAGCATCGTTGATCCAGTCCGGTTTGGAGGAAATTTTACCTTCCCGGGAAAATTCAGCGGTTCCGG
>JAEYRN010000033.1 GCA_023435565.1 Bacillota bacterium | reverse complement strand
TCTGATATTACGACTAAGACTGGAAAGAAATTATCAAAAATGATTAAAAGTCAACTCGAACAGTGGATTGCTGGTTTGCCTAATTATATCAAGGTTTATCTGCTGATTTCTTGCTGCGAAAGTTGAGTCATAAAGAAAACGCCGTGAGTTTCCTAAGCAACTATCTGCCGGAAGATATACTGCAGATTATTGATCTGGAAATTATCGAGATTGAGAAAGATTCATTTGTAACTGATGAATTGCGGGAATTTTTTACCGATCTGCTCTATAAGACGCGGATAAAAAATCGAGAAGGCTATACGTTTTATTCGAGCATAAAAGCCATCCGGAAGAACTGATCGCTCTCCAGTTGTTGCAGTACCTGTTGCAATGCTGGAAGACAAAAGTCAAACAAAATGAAAAATTACCGGTGATCTTGCCATTAGTTATCTATCACGGATAGGAAAAGTGGCAAGCCGGGCTGAGTCTGGCACATCTAATCGATCTCCCTGATGAACGGTTATTGAAATACATCCCAGATTTTGAATATATTCTTTACGAACCCGGCTTAGGGCCGGACGCAATCAAGGGCTGCGAGAATTTAAGAATAATGATGCAATTGTTACGTTTATCCGGCAATCTCAACGAGTTATACCGTCATTTAGCCGGGATTTTACAATTATTGAAAACTGACGGAAAGATTGACTATGAATTTTTTAAGACAGTCACCCTTTACATTTTGAGTATTACCGAAATTGAAGTAAATGATTACGTCAAGCTGGTGAGAGAGATACTATCCGAAGAAGGAGGCGAATTGGCGATGACTACCGCTCAGAAGCTTTTCAGAGAAGGCGAAATCCAAGGTGAGATCCGGGGTATTGAAGGAATGCTGGATATTAAATTCGGGCAAGACGGCTTAAATTTGATAGATAAAATAAATACCATCGCAGACCTGGAAAAGTTGGAGGAGATTAAAAAGGCCATTAAAAAGGCAGATCGAATTGAGGAAGTCGCAAGGTTAATCCAATAAACTTCACTTCTTAAAAAACACGAACCGCCGGGAGAGTCAATTGCCCCGGCGATTTTTATATTATCTCTTTAAATCTCCAAGACCCCGCAAGGGGTTCGGCTGAAATTTTCCCGCAAAGCCTTTCTCAGCCCATTATGGGGTTGAGAATGATTGAGGCTTACAGTCTATTTAGGTTCCCCTTTACTCTTTACTCTTTCCCCTTTTCAATTCACCCTTTCCAAAACTTCTCCAACGCCTCCCGATACTCCGGATCCGTGAAAGGACGCCCCGGCAGAAACCAATCCGGAGGCAACAATTCTTGATAGCTTTCATCTCCAAAACGATCGTCAATTAGCACTACCACTCCCGTATCATCCGGGGTCCGGAAGACCCGGCCGGCGGCTTGAATTACTTTTATTAAACCCGGAACCAGATAAGCATGAAAGAAACCCGAATTATTCCTTTCGTCAAAATAAAGCCGGATTAATTCCTGTTCTTCATTGACCATCGGCAAGCCGGGGCCCACTATAATCACTCCAATCAACTGTTCACCCGGCAAATCGATTCCTTCGCCGAAACTTCCTCCCAACACCGCTAACCCGATTTTGGCTTGATTAGTATGGGTACGGAATAATTTCGATAAAAATTTCTGCCTTTGCTCTTCTCCCATTCCCGGGAACTGGGCGTAGATGAAGGCTTGGCCGTCTAATTTGCGATGTAAAAGGGGTAAGGTTGATTGCATATAAGAGTACGACGGAAAGAAAACCAAATAATTACCGGGTTGGGCTTGGACTATGGTTTCGATACAATCCGCCAGTTGGGACAGGGAGTTGGTACGGGACCGAAAACGAGTGTCGATTCCCGGAACATGCAAGTATAAACGGTTTTCCCCGGGGAATGGAGACGGGAGCCTGATATGCAAAGCGTCACTACGGCCGCCTAAGAGCTCTTGAAAGTACTCATAAGGTGATAGAGTTCCGGAAAAAAAGATCGCCGAACGTCCTTTATCAAGTCTTTTACGCAGTATTGGGCCGGGGTTAAGGCAGAAAACACGTAAAGTCAGGTTATGGTTTTCAGTCTTTAAGTAGATGGCATAATCCTGATTAAGCAAGGGGATGATTCTCATAAATTGCATTATCCCAAAATAAACAGTTTTAAGTTGGTCCCGATACCGGGCTAATGTATTTTGATACATCGCTTTTTCCAAAACGGCGCTCCATTGTTCAAAAAGCGGCTCCAATTTGGGGTGGAGCGATTCAAGGAGTAAAGCTTGTTGGTTACTTTCGCGCAGTTCTTGTCGGTATTCTTCGAAAATTGCAACTGCCTGCCCGCCTATTGCGGCCAACTCCGGATCGATAACTTCCAGTTCGGTGCACCAACATTTTAAGTCCTTTTGAGAAAGAGACTCCGAATACATTTCCCGTCCGCGGTTGACTAAATTGTGGGCCTCGTCGATCAGAAAGATTGAGTCCCGTTTGTTGGATGAAAGGAAAAAGCGCCTTAGATAGACATTGGGGTCAAACAAATAATTATAGTCGCAAATAATTAGATCAGCCTGCAGCGCTAAGTCCAGCGACAATTCAAAGGGACAGAGCAGCTCCTCCTGGGATATCTCAGTTAAGATTTGAGGAGTAATCAGTTCCAGACGGAGTAAGCGGGGTATTGCGGATTCCACCCGGTCATAATAGCCTTCGGCATATTTGCATAAGTCACATTGAAAGCCGGGTGATAAGCAAATACGTTCCTTTGCTTCGATAAAAACCGAACGTAACCGAAGTCCTTGTTTCATCAAATCGTTAATTGTCGACCGTAAAATTTCTTTACCGGCTGATTTGGCGGTTAGAAAAAATATCCGGCGCAGATGTTCGTTGGCGCCCAAATATTTCAAAGCGGGAAAGAGCACGGATATTGTTTTACCGATCCCGGTAGCCGCTTCAATGAAAAGATCCTGTTCTTCTTCAAGAGCTGTAGAAACGGTTTCCATCAATTGATTTTGGCCGGATCGAAGATGAGAGAAAGGGAAAGGCATTTTTGTCAGGGACTGATTGCGGGTTTCAAGCCAATTGAGATTTTCTTTTTGAAAAGTCAGATATTTAACGGCAAGGGCTTCAAATATTGCCTGAGCTTCGTTTGGTTCGATTTTAACCGGAAAAGAATGTTCCGACAGGTCTTCCATGTTGAGATAGGTCAGTCTTCCGGTTACTGTTTTGAGGGGATTTTGAACCATTATCATATAAAGGTATAACTGTAGCTGAGACAGGTGAACCGGATAAGGGACAGTGAGATTGGCTACCGGAAGATATGTGGTTTTAATTTCTTCAACCAGAATATCCGATTCATTTATCAATAGGCCATCAATACGGCCGTGTACGGTTAAGGTGAGTTTTTCCCATTGATATGTTTGTTTAACCGGAACTTCCGATTGGTAACCTTTTGGCCTAAGGGATACCAATAACTGATGCCCAATGGTCCCTTCTTTGGCCCGGGATCCGGATTGGCCAGCCATGCCTAAATTTCCCGAGGCGGCGCTAAATTCCAACAATTCACTAACGCTTATTTTGAAGTCATAATTCATAGACCCTATCCTTATCGGCAACTATTTCAATGGGAATTCGTTTAAGACAGTTATATTTATTTTACCATGACATGATGAATCAATATATGGTTTTATTATTAATTCGGAGGGCTAAATGACGCTTAGATTTAATCTGTCGGAATTCGAAATTAACGGCGAATGGGATGAAAACAGTAGATTATTACTGGTGGAGGACCTAGGGGGAACAATAACCCTTAGGGGAAAGGTTATGGGAGTGAAATTTAACTCTCAGGCCATGATTGAAACCAGTTTAAACAACTTAATTATTCTTCGTCTAAAGTCGGTTGATGGGGTTCCCGGCTTCATAGTTCCTTGGGTTATTAAACTGATTATGAAATTTAATCGAAATGTTTTTAAAGATGAAGCATTCATCATACGAAAAGACAATATTTTGATAGATCCTAATATTTTATTCGGCAATTCTTTGAACGGTAAAGTCCTAATTCAACCAAAGGTTGATGCTGAAAGTTCACCCGAAAAAATAGTACCCAAGTTAAGAGATAGAATTGTAACTTGGGCGAAGGACCATGGGGGCGAACTTGCCAAGGATATTATCGAAATGGTATTGATTGTGCCGGATTTGACGCTTTTGCTGATTAAGCTTATGAAAGACCAAAGGGTTCCGGTGGAATTAAAATTAAAAATAACCTTAGCAGTGGCTTATGTGGTTTCACCGATTGATCTGATTCCGGAGATGTTGGGCAATGCTTTGGGTTTTATAGACGATACATTGGCAATGGCGGTCTTGATTGCCGGATTGATAGAGGAAATACCGAATGAAATCATATACGATAACTGGAACGGGCGGCCGGATGTTTTAGAATTAATGATTAAAGGCAAAAATATGCTTTTCAAAATACTTCCGATTAATATCGGGAATAAATTAAATTCACTATTTGGTATTTCTAAAGCGGAAACGGCTGTTTCAAAAGAGGAAGTTAAAAAAGAAATATAAAATTCAAAAAATAAATCTTTTAGGCTTTCTCAACTAGTTGAAGAAGTGAGTTGCGGGTTGTTAATGGAAAACAACCGATAACATTCATTAAAAATCTTACTTGCCTGAATAATACTGACATTTTCGTTGATAAAAAGGTCAGCGATATCACAAGAAGCTTCGTTGAGATTGTCGCTGTCCGGAGCTGGTCCGATTCCGGAAAGTAAATGTTCAATCTCATTTGAGGTGAGGTTATATTTATTAAAAATTTCAAAAATTCGCTCACAAAACCTTTGATTAGAGATATCCATAGGCATAAAAAAACTCCTTTTATAATAAAAACCTAGATTTTTTCTAGTCAATAGCGATGCTTAGGAAACGGATAAACTGCTGGAAGAAGCTGTAATTTTTGTATTGACTTTCTTAAAGTTTCGACTTACTCATTAGATATCCTTCATATGAGACTATCATTTTTTTATTAGTCTTAGCATGGCTTTTTCTTTTAAAATTCATTTAACTGGTGAAATAAAATTTTAAATTTTTTTATACTTTTATCCAAGAAACTTATTGCGACGTGGAAATTCTATTAACAAAATTCCGAAAAATTACGATACTTTAAATGTTAAGGAAATTCAATTCATTCCCAACCCTTCAAATATAAAGCATTCATAAGCTGGAATTATAGTAAAGAGTTGTTTAGTGACAAATTCTTGGAATTGGAGGAAGTGATATGTTATTAGGAAACAATTCAAGCAGGATTGAACGGCGTCGTGGACCGGATTTTTGGTCCAAGTTGGTCAACTGGGTCGCCATTAGCGGGTGGATTTTGATGCTGACCGCATTAGTTCTTTTTGGAAAAGCCAAACCACAGACCTCAACCTTTTTTGATAGATATATGAATACTCAGATTGAAACATCTTGGGATTTAGGCATTGTACAATCTTTAATCGTATTGATGCTGGTCGTATTAAGCTCCTGCACCATAGGGCTTTTAATCAATTCACAGCGAGTTAAACGCCGGGATGATCATTACAATATTTCGCTAATTTTATTAGGAATAATCGCGGGGCTTGTAATTTTAGCATTTATGATTAATTTCCAAAATCTTTTTGGTTCTTAGGTACCTTGATTTGTTGTTTTTTATGGATGTTGCGGTTCGAACCGGGGTGAATGAGCAACGGTAATGCTATTTAATAGAACTTCCAAATCAGCTTGACTTTTGTCGTCAACCTTTAAGTTTTTTCGGAATTCAGCCCTAGGAACAACAACAGTAAGTTCATGGGGACAATTAGCCGGTATTTCTCTGGTAATTTCCATTTTTAGACCAAATAAACTTAATTTGATCGTATCCAACGTAGTATTTTTGAAAGGGCTTCTTTTAAAAAAATTAAGCTTTTTCAATAAATTATGCAGGAAATTGGCTATTCTTTTCAGAAACATTCTTAATGCACCTCTTAGAGAATACTGCTGTTCTTGTATGGATAGATAAGTTGGAAAAATTCTGGAATATATGTTGTATTGAAAGTAGACATCCCCCAAAATTGATTGCAACATATATAGATGTCTTATTTTATGTATAAAAAGTCCCAGGAGTGTATGCCTATCGTTACAATCGATCTGCACGGCAATAACCTTGAGCAAGCACAAAGTAAGCTGGTGGACGGACTGCTTAATGCCTTAAGTTATGGAGAACGAGTAGTCCGGATAATTCATGGTCAGGGAAAACACAGCGAAGTTTTTCCGGTCATTAAATCAATGGTCCGTCATTGGCTTGCAGAGTCGGAGTATGCTCATAAGCATGTGGAATCAATCTTTCGGGGTGAGGACGGGTCTCCGTATACTACCCCTAATCCAGGTGAAACAATTGTGGTTTTAAGAAATTCAGTAGAAGGTAGTTCTTGTTCTCAGTTAGGTTATGAAGAAGAGGAGCAAAGGGAAAAAAGCCGCAATAGTAAAAAAGTTAGGGCTGATCGGCTCCGGACTTTGCGTCGGCGTCGATTTTAACTTTAAATAGATTTAAGATTCCGGGAGGTAATGTTGATGCCTGAGAGTTTAACAGCTGTAAACGAAGCTATAAGAAGTAGTAGTGGATTTGTTACCAAGATTAAAGATCAAATCGGTAAGGTTGTCGTAGGACAGGAAAAACTAATCGATGGATTACTGCTTGGGATTCTCGCTAATGGTCATGTTTTACTTGAAGGTGTGCCTGGGCTGGCTAAGACCCTTTCCGTAAAAAGCTTGGCTGCTTCGGTGAGCGCTTGTTTTCAAAGAATTCAGTTCACTCCGGACTTACTTCCGGCGGATCTGGTAGGTACATTGATCTATAATCCCCAATCCGGATGTTTTACCACCAAAAAAGGACCTGTTTTTGCCAATATTATTCTCGCCGATGAAATAAATCGAGCCCCTGCTAAGGTCCAAAGCGCTCTTTTAGAATCGATGGAAGAGAAGCAGGTAACAATCGGAGAAAATACCTACCCTTTGCCCGAACCTTTCATGGTTTTGGCAACGCAAAATCCCATTGAACAACAAGGAACTTATCCTTTACCGGAAGCTCAATTGGACCGGTTTATGTTTAAGTTGAAAATCGGTTATCCCACTAAGGAAGAAGAAATGTTGATTATGGAAAGAATGGCTCAGACTTCGCGTTCAATGGAAATTCAACCGGTGATCACTCCCCAGGAAATATTGAAAGTGCGCAAAGTAGTTGATATGGTTTATATGGACGCGAAGATTAAAGATTATATTGTTAATCTGATTATGGCTACTAGGGAACCGGCAAAGTATAATTTGGAAATAGCCGATTTCATTGAATTTGGAGCTTCTCCACGGGCGACAATTAATTTAGCAATTGCCGCCAAAGCATATGCTTTTATGCAAGGACGCGGTTATGTAGTTCCGAATGATATTAAGTTGATTGGTCCCGACATTTTAAGGCACCGGATTATTATTACGTATGAAGCGGAAGCGGAAGAGTTAAAAGTCGAAGATATTATTCAAAAGATTTTTGACGGTGTGGAAGTACCCTAATTCAGAATACAGTTGCCAGTTCCCAGTTACCAGTGACAAATAAAACGTTGTAGGGGCGATTAATTAATCGCCCATTGGCATGATAATAATATTTGACATGATTATGTATGATTATAATATTTGGCATGATTTTATATTATATCGAGGGCGCCGATGTTATCCAAAGAAATATTAAAAAAAGTTAGAAAAATTCAATATCGAATTTCCAGGATTAGCAATGAGATAATTTCCGGGCAATATACCAGTGTTTTTAAAGGCGCGGGTATTGAATTTGATGAGGTTAGGGAATATATACCGGGGGATGATATCCGATCGATTGATTGGAATGTAACTGCCCGGAGCGGCGTCCCTCACATCAAAAGATTCGCTGAAGAACGGGAATTAACGTTGATGCTGGCTATCGACCTAAGCGGTTCGCAACGGTTCGGTTCTTTTGAATCCCTAAAAAGTGAACTTGCTGCGGAAATATCGGCCTTACTCGCTTTTTTAGCAATAAAAAACAATGACAAAGTCGGTTTGTTGATTTTTACCGATACCTGTGAAAAATATCTTCCGGCCCAAAAAGGACGTCGTCATGTATTACGGGTGATCAGGGAAATACTGGGGTATCAACCGAAGGGAACCGGTACTAAGATCGAAGAAGCATTAAAATTTGTAAATAAGGTTTTAAAACAAAGAAGTATTGTTTTTTTGGTCTCGGACTTTTTAGACGATAACTTTGAAAAAATCTTAGGACGTACTGCCAGACACCATGATGTAGTGGCTGTTAGAATAAGAGATCCCAGAGAATCGGAACTACCTCCCTTGGGCTTGGTCGAATTTCAAGATAATGAGACCGGTCGAAGGGTTTTGGTTGATACTTCATCTAAGCAAATTAGGGATATGGTCCGTGCTAAAGCGGAACAACGCGATGACGTTTTAGCAAAACTTTTTCGCCGGAATAAAGTTGATTTAATCGATATTCAAACTGATCAGTCATATTTGGAACCGATTCAAAGGTTTTTTAAGCTAAGGGAGAGACGGATACGTTGAAACGGAGACTATTGATGATTGATATCCGAAGATGTAACAAGAAGCAAAAAGTTGTTAGATTGTTAACCGCCGCTTTTTTGTTTCTTTCATTTTTACTATCTGCAGTTGATACATGGGCTGTTGAAGGTGAACTCATTTCAGCCGGTAATTTGCTTAAAGCACATTTGGAACTGAAGGAACAAGGCCCATTCTATGTCGGTGATTTCGTACCGGTTAATTTAATAATAGAAGGTGTTCCCGGGGTTGAGTACTTACTTCCGGAGTTGGAACCCAAGCAATTAAATGGATTGGAACTGGCGGCCAAAGATAAAGTGAAGAAGGAAGAAGGAAAAGAAAAATGGAAACATATCGTTTCCTATCGGTTTATAGGTTGGCGGGCCGGCCAATTTAAGATTTCCGGGTTAACTATTAATTTTCAAGAACAATCAGGCAACCAAGGTTCCATTAAGGTAAAAGATCTCCAAATTAAAATCACCTCACTTCTGCCTGCTAATTTAAGCGAGGAGGAAATCTTAGCCGACGGATTAAAGAGTACAAAAAAACCGGTGGGGCTCCCTCCGCGTTATCAATATGTTTGGGTGCTTTTGGGAGTCTTCGGATTATTTGGATTGGTTTATTGGTTACTAAAATACTGGAAAAGCAATTATCGAAATAAAGTAGTCGCTTTAGAAGAACAGGGTTTATTATCTATAGAACCGGCCCATCTAATTGCCTTACGGCGGTTGGATGATTTGCGCCGGGGGCAACTTTTGGAAAAGGGAGAGTTTAAACTTTTTTATGACCAGTTAAGTGAGGTTGCCAGAGAATACCTGGAAAACCGTTTTCAAATAAAGGCCCTGGAGATGACTACCGAAGAATTTCTTTTGAGCTTGGGAAGAATGGATTTTTTAGGGCCGGCCCAAAAAAATATTTTAGCGGAGTTCCTTCAATATTCGGATTTGGTAAAGTTCGCCAAACATCAACCTGTCAAGGAGGAAGGCGAAAAGGCGTTGACTATTGTATATGGTTTAATTGAGGAAACCAAAGAGGACGTTGAAAATGATATTTGAGAATCCGATTTTTTTATTGTTGCTCATCATCATTATCCCCATTATGATATTTTATTTGAAGTTAGGCGCCTGGCGGGGCGTGGTTAATTACTCAATGACAGCCTCTTTGGGACAGACCCAAGCTACTTGGAGAATCCGCTGGTTTAGAGTTCTACCCTGGTTGGTCATTGGAGCCGTGTTGTTAATTATATTTGCCCTGGCCCGCCCTAAAATCGGTTTGGGGAAAAGTATGATTCGTAAGGAAGGAATTGATATCGTACTGGCTTTGGATGTATCCTCCAGTATGTTGGCTGAAGATTTTAAGTCCGGAGGAAAGAGAATCAATCGTTTGGAAATCGTTAAGCAGGTAACAAGAGATTTTATTTCCCGACGCCCCAATGATCGAATCGGTGTAGTGGTTTTTGCCGGAAGACCATATATCTTATCACCCTTAACCTGGGACCATGATTGGATTATCACCCGTATTAACGAAATTGAAATTGGCGACATCGAAGACGGAACTGCAATTGGGACCGCTTTAACTAATGCGGTGAAACGTTTACAAGAATCAAAGGCCAAAAGTAAAGTGGTTATTTTATTAACCGACGGTATTAACAATGCCGGTGAAATTACTCCTGAAGTAGCGGCTGAAGCGGCGAAAGATTTTAAAGTGACCGTTTATACTATCGGCGCGGGATCCCAGGGGTTGGTTCCATATCCTCAGATTGACGCTTGGGGAAGGAAACAGTATCAAATGGTCGAAACCGATCTTGATGAAGAATTACTGCAAAAAATTGCCGCTCCTACCGGAGGCAGATATTTTCGGGCCACCGATACACAATCGCTAAAGACCATCTTTCAACGGATCGATCGGATGGAGAAGACCGAAACCGATATGGTAAAATACTCCGAATATAAAGATCTTTATCCTTACTTTTTAATTTTAGCCCTGGGGATAATGTTATTGGAAGTAATTTTAGCTAATACGGTTTGTAGGAGACTGCCATGAATTGGGCTAACCCATTTTACTTAGTATTACTTATATTACCTTTATTACTGATTTGGTTTTTTATTTGGGTTGAACGCCGTTTGGAACGGGACTTGGAGACTTTTGCCGGTAAAGACTTGATACCGAAAGTCATCGATTTGTCCGGTAGGAAAATGCAAAAACGTCGGTTAATCCTAAAATTATTTGGGTTAGTTTTTTTGATAATTGCTTTAGGCGGACCGCGTTGGGGATATCGCTGGCAGGAGCTTAAACACCATGGTCTCGAAATTATTTTTGCTATAGATACTTCCAAAAGTATGCTGGCGACCGATGTTAAACCAAACCGCCTTGAAAAAGCCAAACTAGCAGTTAAAGACTTACTTCGTGTGATGCAGAACGATAAAGTTGGACTGGTGGCTTTTTCCGGGACAAGTTTTCTACAATGCCCGTTAACTGTCGATTTTAATGCTTTCAGCAGTACATTGGATGCTTTAAATACCGGGATTATTCCCCGTGGAGGAACTGCCATCGGTGAAGCAATCCTTACTGCCCGAAATGCCTTTAAGTCAGGCAGCGCAGGGAAAAAAGTATTAATTATTATTACGGATGGCGAGAATCATGAGGGTGATCCGCTATCGCCAACTAAAGCAGCGGTTAAGGATGGTATTGCCGTTTATACCATTGGAATCGGTAGTCCTGAGGGGGAATTAATTATTGTTCAGGACCAACATGGCAATGGTTCGTATCTCAAAGACAAGGCCGGTAATGTGGTTAAGTCATTTTTGAATGAAGAGATACTCAAGGAGATTGCACAGGCAGGGCAAGGCACTTATGTGCGGGCCGGTGGATTCTCTTTGGGATTGGAGGAATTATACCAGACCAGGCTCGCCGGTTTAAAAAAATCGGAAATTAAAAGTAGTTGGCAAAAAAACTATGTTGAAAGATATCAAATTCCTTTATTATTGGTAGTCTTCTTTTTAACCATCGATTTTTGTTTGGGTTTTCGCAAGCTAGAGATAATCAACAAAATCAAGGGAAGATTTATAGGATGAAGCAAGTGGGTGCTAATAAACACAAATCAATTTAAGTTATATATTGTTTAGTTATATGAGGTGAATAACTTGACCCAACGATTACGGATTTTTTGGGGGATTGTATCTGTTCTTTTATTATTGGCGACAAATTTTCTTATTTGGGGTGATACATGGCGGATGTTCACCGCTAACCGATATTATAACAAAGCCGATTATGAACGGGCTCAGGAACGTTATGAGGATTTGTTGGTAGATTTGCCTAATTCACCCTATGTATTTAATAATCTGGGGTTGTCTTTTTCGAAAAGCGACCGAAACGACAAAGCAATTGCTAATTTACGCGAAGCTACGGGTGGTTTGGAAAGTTTAACACTGGGAAAATCACAAAAAAGCAAGTTGAAGAATGAATTCCATTATAATTTGGGAAACGCCTTATCTAGTTCCGCGGAAAAGAGTCAAGATCAACAAGGCCAAGCAAATTATATGGAAGCGCTTGAAAATTTCAAACAAGCGATTGAAGCAAATCCGAAAGATATGGATGCCAAGTATAATTACGAATTGACCTTACTAAGGATAAAACAACCGCCGCCGAATAAACCTCCGGAACAGCAACAAAATGAAGCTGAAAATATTGTTAATATGAATGACGCTCAATACTTCGTCCCCCAAATCAAGGAGGAAGAACCAGTAGACAAAGACTGGTAAAGGAAGGAAACCGAGATGAAATTCAAACAATTTTTATTAGTTATAATAACAGTTACAGGATTATTATTGTCGCCAATAGTCGTTAGCGCGCAAACTCTTTCGGCAAAGGCTGCTTTAGATACTAGTTCTATAACTACCGGAGAGTCTGTCCGGTTAAATATAACGGTGGAAGGCTCAACTTTAGCTTCAGAGCCGGTTTTAAAAATTATTGACGGATTGCAGATTGACTTTTTGGGGCGAAATTCCAGTGTTAATTATATTAATGGAGAATATTCCGCTATAATCAATTATTCCTATGAAATCACCGGTTTAAAACCGGGTTCGTATACCTTAGGTCCATTTGATATGAAAGTAAAGAATGATAAATTGACGGCTAACTCGGTTACCTTACAAGTAAGCGGAGCGGTTAATCAAAAAAAATCGGTGTCCACGATTCCCGATAATTCCTCTCCTTTTGGAGATAAGCTTTTTATGGAGATGGAGTTGGGTAAGACAAAGCTGTATCTTGGAGAAAAGACTCCTTTAAAAATCAGAGTCTATTTCAGCGAGATTACCATTAATGACTGGAGTTATCCTGTCATTGAACAGCCCGATTTCGTATTGGATCCGATGAATAAACCTAGTCAGCGAAGAGTAACTATTAATAGTCGTTCTTATCAGGTAGTCGAGTTTTCAACCAATTTGACTTCTGTAAAATCAGGTAAGTTTTCTTTAGGGCCGGCTCGTTTGAATTTCGCTGTTTTAATTAAGCAACAAACCAGCGACCCGTTTTTTTCCAGTTTTAAAAAATATCCGATTGAATTAAAAAGTAACCGGCTGAATATAAATGTCTTACCTTTACCCACCGGGAAACCGGCTAATTTTTCAGGCGGAATTGGCCGTTTTCAAATTCAGGTTACCGGACAACCTACCGAAGTTTTACAGGGAGAGCCGGTCACCCTTAAGCTGACGGTAACCGGAAACGGTAATCTTCAAACTGTGGATCCGCCATTTATTATTAACAATCAAGGCTTAAAAGTTTATGATCCTCAGAAGAAAAATAATAATAATGGAGAGACAGGCCAAATCCATTTTGAACAGGTAGTAATCCCGATAGATCCTAATGTAAAACAAATTGGTCCCTTTAATTTATCTTATTTTGATCCTTACCAAGGTAAATATGTTAAAGCAACCGCTCCGGCATTTGCGGTTAAGGTTAAGCCCAATCCTAATTTTAAAGCTGTTTTGTTTTCCGATACTACTGAAACGGACTCCGATAGTTACGGAAAGGATTTAGTATTCATCAAAGAGCAACTTGGGAGTATTAAACGTCGTCATGAGCAACTTGTTTATCAAAGTTGGTTTTGGTGGTTGCAATTATTACCAATATTAGGGCTGATTGTTGCTTTGGGATACCGAAAATATCAAAAGATATTGCTCTCAGACTCGCCCATGGCCCGGTCAATTCGAGCCGGTAGCAGGGCTGCCAAGGGCTTAGCTAGGGTTAAAACCGAGTTAATTAAGAAACCTGAAAATACTTTAGAAGAGCTACATCAACTTGTTAAGGAGTATCTGGGGGAGAAATACCAGCTTACTATTGCCGGAATGACTGGGAATGATGTTGAACAAATCGCGGCATATGGAGTTGAATCGGATACTTTGCGTAAAATAAAGGATTTCTTTGATCAATATGATTATTACCGGTTTACAGGTAGTAAAATCAGTCCGACTGAGGCCGAACAACTTTGGGAGCAAGTGGATTTGATTATAAAAACCCTTGATCAAGTCGGCAATTATAATCAAGAAGCAGGAAAAGCGCCGGAGAGGAGAGGGCAGAATGGGAAAACTTGATAATTTCAAGAGATATCTAGGGATCGGCATGGTAATATTAGTTTTTCTAATTTATCCCGTTTGCGGACAACCGGTCTTTGGTGATTCCGGAACGGATTTTACAGATCCGAAGACAATTTTTGAACAAGCTAACTCAGAATATCAAAAAGGCAATTTTAATAAAGCCGCCGAACTTTACCAACAGCTTTGCGATGAAGGCTATCAAAGTGGTAATATGTATTATAACCTTGGTAATACTTATTATAAGATGGGACTAAAGGGCCGGGCGGTCTTAAATTATGAAAGAGCGAGGCGCCAGATTCCAGGTGACGCTGACTTAAAGGCAAACCTTAATTATGTTTTGACCGGTGTACAGGAAGGGGTTAGTGACTGGAAGTATGATTTTGTGAAATTTTTGACCGGAATGTTATCTGTTCAACAATTAGCACTATCCGGCTCAATTTGGTTTTTCGGACTGGTAATAATAATTATCTTAGCAATAATTAAACCGATTCCATTACACACTTTAATTGAAGGCGATTTTAAAAAATGGTGGATTGGATTAGTAACCGGTTGTGCAATAATATTTGTTAGTTTTCTTTCATTAGGTATTTTGACCTTTTGGGAACAATCCCGTGAACAAGCGGTAGCCGTAAAAGCGGGCGATGTTTTTTTTGAGCCGTCAAAAGCAGCTACTATTTATTACCATTTAGCTGAAGGTTCAAGGGTTCTAATCCTGGAGGAAAAAGAAAATTGGGTCAAAGTAAAGAGGGTTGACGGTAAAAGAGGCTGGATGGATAAAGAATGTCTGGAAACGATTTAAGACGACACAAAGGTTGACAATAACTGAAGATAGTGATAGTTTTAAAATGACTATCGAATAAGGTTTTTTAATTCTGTCAAAATAATGTAAATTAAAAAAAGGAAATTAAAATGAGAAAACCAATCTTTAAATTTCTGATCCCGCTTTTAATAATTGTATTGCTGGTTTTAGGAGTTACTTTAGCGGATAACCGTATCGGTAAAGAGACGGTTATCACCAGACTTATGATACAGGCATTGGAAAACTGGCATTACAACCAGGTGAGGTTAAATGATAACTTTTCTCAGAAAGCTTTTGATCTCTATATTAAAAGATTGGATCCGAATAAAAGGTTTTTATTGAAATCGGATATCGAACAATTAAAACATTTTCAAAATAAAATCGACGATGAGCTGGAAACCGGAAAATATGGCTTAATAGAACAGGCTTCATCGATTTTAAAGAAGCGAATAATGAAAGTTAAGGGATATTATCAAGATATTTTAAAACATCCCTTTGATTTTTCCGAGGATGAAAGCCTGGTAATTGACGCTGATAAAAGGGATTTTTGTTCCGATGAAGCCGAACAGAAAGAGTTATGGCGGAAGACCCTTAAATATCGGGCCTTATTATATTATTTATCACTTAGTGGCAATGAAAAGTCAAAGTCCGAATCAAAGGCACCTATATTTAAACCGGAATTGGAAGTTCAAGCCAGAGAAAAATTAGCGCTGAGTTTAAAAAGAGAATTCCAAATGTTTCTGAGCGAAACTAACGACGATCAATTGGAAAAATACTTAAATGCCGTTGCCGGGAGTTTCGATCCGCATACCACCTACTTTTTACCGGAACAAGCCGAGGAATTTGAAACAGATCTTTCGGGAACTTTGGAAGGTATAGGGGCTATTTTGGAAGCCGAAGAGGAGTATGTGAAAGTAAATGAAGTAGTCCCGGGGAGCGCTGCTTGGCGACAAGGCGAGCTTAAGGCCGGTGACCTTATTATGAAAGTTGGGCAAGGTCACGAGGAGCCGATGGATATTTCATATATGCCTTTAAATGAGGTTGTTAGTCAAATTAGGGGTAAAAAGGGCACCGAGGTCCGCTTAACCGTTAAAAAATCGGATGGCCGGATTATGGTAATCCCGATTATAAGGGACGTGGTAGTGATTGAAGAAGCTTATGCCAAATCGGCAATAATAAATAATCAAGAATTGAATAAAAAATTCGGTTATATTGATTTACCTTCTTTTTATCGTGATATGAGATCGAATAAAGGCCGTAGTGCCGCGGAAGATGTTCGCAACCAATTACAAGGGTTGAAAGCCGAGAAGGTAGATGGAATTATTTTGGATTTAAGAGATAATACAGGGGGCAGCTTAGATGATGCGGTCGCCATGTCCGGCCTTTTCTTCAAAAATGGTCCGGTAGTACAGGTGAAAAACGGCGCCGGACATATTGAAGTATTAAACGATCCTGATCCAAATATTGTTTACAGTGGCCCTTTAGTAGTTTTAATCAATTCTTTGAGCGCTTCAGCTTCTGAAATTGTAGCGGCCGCTCTCCAAGACTATGGTCGGGCAATTATCATCGGTGGCCCCAAGTCGCATGGTAAAGGCACTGTTCAAGCCTTTACCGATTTGGATCGGTTTTTGACCCGTGAATTTTCAGTATTAAAACCAATTGGGTCTTTGAAATTGACCACCCAAAAATATTACCGGATCAATGGCGGTTCGACCCAAAGGGAGGGAGTTACTGCCGATATACCATTACCGCATATATACGAGTACCTAAAAGGAGAGAAGGATTTAGCGAATGCGCTCCCTTGGGATACAATTTCATCCACTTATTATCGAAGGTGGTCTGCCGGGCTATACAATCTTAAAGAAATTAAGGCTAAAAGCGCGCAACGGGTCAAAGTCAACCCTTCTTTTAAGGTGATTGCGGAGCATGTTAAAAACGTCGAAGAACAGCAAGAGAAAGCCAATCAATCATTGCAGCTAACTCGGGTTTTTATGGAACAACAGCTTTTTAAGGAAGAGGCTGAACGGTTGGAAAATTATGCGGCCGAGCGTTCTTATTTGAAGGTAGCGGTTTTAAATGGCGATTCCGGTTTTGATAAGGATCGTAGCGGGATTGAGAAACAAAAAGAATGGCAGAAGCAGGTTGGCGCCGATCCTTATATTGATGAAGCTATGTTTGTTTTGGGAGACGTGATGAATTAGTAATTCTAGTAATTTAGGTTTAATTTATATTTTAATGTAATCTGGTAAAAATTATAATGGGCTGTCGCAAAAGAAGCTCTTTTGCCGTTTTGTCCACCCAGGGCTTAAACCCCTGGGCTATGTTTTAAAAACTTCTCAACCCCGGCTAAGCCGGGCTGGGTTAAGCTTCGAAGTTTTAACCGAGCCCAGAAAGGGGTTTAGAATGTTTTTGTATACCTAGCCCAGCCGTTTAGGGCTGGGTGGAGATGATGGCATTCATTTGTTTGGTTTGCAACAACCTTATTTATTATTCAATAATGAAACTACTCAATGCCTTTTATCCCCATATCCCTGGTTGGGGGTTCTTCCCAAACCATTACATCCACTCTTCGGTTATATTCCCAAGCTGATTCACTATGCCCCTTTTTAGCTGGATGATCTTTGCCATAAGCATAAATGGTGATCCGTTTTGGGTCAATTCCTTTACTGACCAAGTATTTTTTAATATTCTCGGCCCGTCTAGCGGAAAGATCAAGATTATATCGGGTACTACCACGTTCATCAGCATGGCCACCCAATAAGATAAAAAGTTTTGGATTTGCTAACAGAGTTTTTAAGTTGGAGTCTAAACGTTCCGGCTGCCCGGATTTGAGATTGTCCTTATTTAAGTCGAAGAAGACCGGTTTTAACGAACTATTTAATTTGATAGCCGATTCATTCATGATTTCAACAGTAAAAGCATTTGGTAATACAGCCTTTTGTCCGTTGGGATTGGTAATCTCCACATCATACTTTCCAACCGGTTGGTCTTTGATATCGAAAAAGCAGGTTATTTGAGACGACGAGTCGATTTTGACATTAAGTCCCGGTAATTCCACCGGACCAGGGCCGACTAATTTGGTAGTTGCTTCCGGTTCAAAATTGGCCCCGGTGATAGTTGTTAAGACATATCCATTATTAAATCCTCTTTCAGGTGTTATACCGGTTATTTCCGGGCGAAGCACTTTTATTACAGGGGGAGGGCCTTGAATAGTAAAAGCGGCGGGGAGAATACCGGTTTTGCCGTCATCATTAACAACTTTTACATTATAAGTCCCAATTTCTGCATTTGACAGATTGAACTGACAACTAATTTTTTTACTGGATATCAACTCGATTCGCGAGGCGCCAATCTCCATTTTTTGATTGCTTAACATCACCGAAGCGCCGGTACGGAAATGAGAACCGGAAAGGTTATTAATCTCAATAATTCCGGAATTTAAACCTGAATTAGGGCTGATGCTCGAAATTAACGGCGCCGGATATTCAATGTTGAAACCTTGAGAAACCGAAGCCCGTTTCTGTCTTTTAGTAATCCGATCTATGTTGGCGACGACTAAATCCCATTTACCGTTTCTTTTACCTTTTAAATCTAATTTGCAGACTATTCGGTTCTTGGATTCAACCTTGACATCAGAAGCATATATTTCGGGCTCGTCCGGCCGAGACAATTTGACCACTGCCGATTGATCAAATTTTTCTCCTTCGATTGTCATGCTAATCATTTCAGTATTTAAGCTTTGTATCGGGGTAAACGATACAATTTCCGGGGTTGGGGTTATTAGAAAAAAAAGCGCAATCGCCGCCAAGGCAATTAATTTATCCATCTTCTTCCCTCCATTATATTATTAAACAAATTATATCTAATTATCAATAAATGTAACAGTTAAAAATAAATGGAAAAGGAGGATTTTAGACACGGGATCTCCAAATTAAAGTATAGAATAAAATTAAATTTAATATCTAAATAAGGAAATTTACTAAAATAAAGAACGGGTGGTTATGAGAATGAGGCAATTTAACAGAGTATTACTTATTGTTATATTATTATTTTCACCGGTATTAGTTATTGCGAACTTGGGGGAGCCTGAGGTATGGTTTAGCACAGATAATTTGCGGCCGGGCGATTTTCTCCAAATAAAAGTCAAAGCGCCGGAGGATGCTTTGGTGAAAGCCGGTTTTCTTGAAAGCGGATATGAATTATGGAAAAACGAAAATAAGGAGTTTATCGGTTTCTTACCGATTTCATATTATAATGCTCCTGGTGATTACCAGGTTTCCATATTGGTTAAAACAGAAATGTTGAATTGGGTGAAGTCTTACCCGCTAAAGGTTTTGGAACGAACTTTTCCGGAAAGCAGGATTTCGGTGCCGGAAGAGACCAGAAAAAAAATACTCAGCGACTCAAGCGTCAATTCCGACGCCAAAATTACTACTAAAGCACGGCTGGAAGCTATTCAATCCGGGATGCTTCCTCTATGGAATGGCCCATTTATCTGGCCGGTTAAAGGAAGAATTTCTACTGGTTTTGGTAGAATACGATATGTTAACAACATAGAAAATGGTCGCCATTCGGGATTGGATATAGTGAGTCCCAAAGGGACTCCAGTGTTTGCAGCCAACCGCGGGCGGGTAATTTATGCCGGCAATCTACATGTAACCGGTCTAACGGTGATGCTTCATCATGGCTTGAATTTGTTCACCAGTTATTGCCACTTATCAGCCATTACGGTTAATCAAGGAGAGATGATTGATAAAGGAACGGTCTTAGGAAAAGTCGGCTCGACCGGTTTATCGACCGGCCCTCATTTACATTTAACCTTTAAGATTGATGAGGTTTCGATAGACCCGGAATTGTTTCTAGAACAATCGATCGGATGGGACTTTTCGGGTATTTCCGGAACTAATTAATAATCTACTACTTCAAAGGGGGAAAAGAGTGTTAATTTATTAGGTTTAACTATTAGCTTCGCCGGTAGGGTACCGCTTTTTTCCCCGTCAACGCTTAGTACAATCTCGTGATTACTCATTAATTCAAATTCGGGAGCGGATATTATTTTTACTTTTTCATTATCTTTGAGTGAAAAATGCCCTAGGATATTAAAAAATATACCGGTAAGGTCTACGGGATCACATTTCTTGATTAAAATTAAATGCAGATAACCATCGGTTGGCGTTGCATTTTGGATTAAGTCGGATAAACCGGCCACATTCGGTCCGTTTAGGATAAAAAAGAGTAAAATGTCTTCCTCAATAACGTTTCCATTGGTTTTTACGATCAACTTAAAAGGTTGAATCCGAGTAAATTCCTGTATTCCTTTTAGGTAATAGGCTAACGGACCCAGACTTTTTTTTAAATCCTCTTCTGTTTTATAGGATATATCCGTAAAAAGACCCCCGGCGCAGCTACTTAAGAAATAAGTTGTCTCGTTTACCAGGCCTACATCGATAGAAACAGTACTACCAAAGGCTATCTGATCGACAGCCTTTTTTTGATCAAGGGGTAGTTTTAAGTTCCTGGCTAAATCATTTGAAGTCCCGGCGGGAATAATTCCAATCGGTAGTTGGATATTGTTTTTTAGTAAAACATTGACTATGAAGTTTATTGTTCCATCTCCACCGGAAATTACCACAAGATCAAAATGATGTCGGGTTAGGGTATTTATCATTCTTTCATCATTACCCGATTCGGATAGACAAAAAGCTTGAGTCAGAATTTTCTGGTACTTAAACCGCTCCAGGACTAAATCTAACTGATTAAAACGGTTTCCTCCCGACCGGGGATTAAAAATTAAAAGCGCTTTTCTCATTCTCTTCCCTCAAAAATGTTAGCGAATTCATCCTACTTATTTTGCCGTAAATTTATTTTAAAGTCAAATGAGAGAATTGCATAATTAAAAATTTTAGCTTCAGCTCACAATATATTGATAGATACATCTGGGTTTGTCACTATATATTGTAGCTGAAGGGTCAACTAAGGTAATTATGCAATTCTCATAAATAAAAACAGTTTTAAAAATACGAGATTAATATGGTATTGATAATCTAGTCAAAGCTCACCCTAAACCCAGGTGAGTACTTTAATGGCTAAATCGAAACGGAATATTTATCTAAAAAGAAAAAGACCGCATCGCCTTTTTCGGTTTGGGATCGGGTTAGTGTTACTTATTGGTTTAAGCACCATCATATTGGTTTTTTTCAATCCTTTGGTCTGGAGACTGAATTTACGTGCGGAATTGGAAAAAAGTAAAATTGTTACTACGGTTTACGATCGTGATGGGGGACCAATAGCGAGTCTTTATGCAAAAACACGTTTATGGGCGCCGATTGAAGATATTCCAAAAGATTTGCAAAATGCGTTCATCGCTACTGAGGACTACCGATTTTACCGCCATAAAGGCATCGATTTCCGGGGAATTATTAGGGCTCTCTATCAAGATATATTAGCCGGGAAAAAGGTTCAGGGCGGTAGTACTATTACCCAACAATTGGTTAAAAACGTATTTTTGTCACATGAAAAAAGTATATTTCGTAAAATTTTTGAAATGGCATATGCGATCCGAGTTGAACAGCAATATAGTAAAAAGCAAATTTTAGAGTTCTATTTAAACAGTATTTATTTCGGCCATGGTACATGGGGAGTGCAGGGTGGGGCTGAAGTCTACTTTGGAAAACCGGTCCAAGAACTGAATACAGCCGAATGTGCCTTGATTTCCGGTTTAGCCAAAAGTCCGGAGTATTATTCCCCTTACCGTAATCCCATAGCAGCCCTGGAAAGGCGAAATCTGGTCCTCAAATTAATGCTCCGACATGGTTATTTGAATAAAGCTGAAGTAGAAAGATTCAAACAAGAGCCGCTGAATAGTTTGGATCGACCAGGTTCAACTTATGTTGGAGCATATTTGGTGGATTATGTATTAACTATATTAAAGGAAAAGACAAACTTCAGTGAAGAGTATCTACGAAGCGCCGGTTTGAGTATTTATACGACTATGGATCGGGAGATTCAAGCAGTAGCTGAAGATGCAGTGGAAACATTGCCGATATCCGATATCGATCAATGGGGAGTGGTCCAGCCTCAAGGAGCGGTAGTGATAATTAAACCCACAACCGGGGAAATTCTGGCTTTGGTTGGAGGGAGGCGATTTAATCCAGCTCAGCTTAATCGAGCATTTGAGATTCATCGACAGCCGGGATCGGCGATTAAGCCTTTTTTATTTGCGGCTGCGCTTGAAACGGGTTATAATCCTGAAACAAAATTAATCGATGAACCCATAGAGGTAATTGTAAATGGAAGGCCTTGGCGGCCCCAAAATTATGATAATAAATACCGGGGAGAAATTTCTTTACGGACTGCCCTGGAAGAATCGGTAAATACAATTGCCGTTCAATTGGTCCAAAAATTAGGCGCCGGTAATGTATATGCTTTAGCCAAGCGAATGGGCTTGAAAAATCTGGTGGCTGAAGGCGATAGAAATGACCTCGGCCCTGCCCCTTTGGCTTTGGGGGGATTAACTAAAGGAGTTACTTTATTAGAGTTAACGGGAGCCTATACCCCTTTTGCCAATCAGGGAATACGCTCCAGCCCATTTGGTATTTTTCGGGTATATGATAAATCCGGAAAATTAATTTATCAGGATCGAATTTATCAACAAAACGTAATTAGCCCCGGAACTGCCGTGGAACTGACATCAATGATGGAGGGAGTAATAGCTCGTGGTACAGGAACCCGGGCAAATATTGGGGCTAAAGCTGCCGGAAAAACAGGAACCACCAACAGGAATACTAACGGCTGGTTTATAGGTTATAATCAGGAATTCTTAGCAGGCGTTTGGATAGGGAATGATCGTTCCGGTCAACCTTTAATAGTTAAAGGAGTTCCACTCGGCAGCGGAACGGCAGCCGCCATCTGGGGAGGGATACTCCGTCGGATTTCGGCAAAAACGGCCATAGTTCCGCCAGACTGGCCAAAGCGATAAAGATTTGAGTGATATTTATTGCCCAAGCTGAGCCATATATACCAAATAGGGGAGTTAAAGAATAAATCAAAAATGTTTTTAACCCAGCTACCCAAAGACTAAGATAGAGGATTTTTTCCGTTGCTCCAACTGCCGCTAAGATTGTATAGTTGAGAATGGAAATACCGGTAAAGGGTAACCCAATCACTAAGATTTTAATTAAATGAACGGGAATGCCAATGGAACCGCCATAAAGAGAGCGGACCAGGTTTGAGGCTGAAAACTGGATTATAAAGTATCCGATGAGGCATAAAACTGTACCAAACAGATAGAACTTGGATATTTTTCTTTTAATTTTTTCGAGGGATCCGGTCTTAAAAACGGAGCTAATTTGAGGAGAAAGAACACTTGCCAAAGGCGCCATTAAAATCAAAGGAAAAAAAGCTACGGGTTCGGCCATTCCGGTCATTTGCCCGAAGAGAGCAGTACTTTCGTGAGTTAAATAACCGGCCCGCTTTAACATAAATGGAATTAATACTCCTTCGCTGGCAAGGCTGGCTGAAGTGATTATTTGGTTGAACAAAAGCGGCCAGGAATACCTAATAATTTCGTTTTTTGGCACCGGTAATTGAATAGGCTGGGATTTGATGTCAGTTCGTAGCTTTACAAAACAAATCAGAGTTATTAAACAGACTATTTCACCAATAGTCAATCCTACTAGGGGATAGGTATAGGTTGCAAATGGAAGGAACGGACTAAAAATGCCAACCATTAGATAAGTGGTTCCAACTTCGGAAAATTGTTCGGTAATTTCGGAGACTGCCGTAGGGGCAGTGTTGGAAAACCCTTGAAAGTGACCACGGTAAATTGCAGAAAGGGCTGAAAAAGGTATCGCTAAAGCGATTACAAATAAAGCCTCCCTAACCCTAGGGTCCGTAAAAACATGCCCGCTTAAATAGGGTGTAATAAAAACCAATGTAATTCCAGTAATTAGAGCAGAGACAAAGACTATTTTAATAGCCCAATTAAGTATGGAAAAGATACCGGCATATTCCTTGGCGGCGAGATATTCTGAAACCCACTTGGTTAATGCCAACGGTAAGCCCAAGGTTGCCAATCCGCTAAGTAACCGGTAAACCGGGTAAACCATCTGTTGAATACCCAAAGCCTCCGGTCCTATTTGACGAGCCAACCAAATGCGATATATTGAGCCTATTAGCTGAATAACTAAACCTGAACCTACTAAGTATAAAAAACCTGATAAATTAGGTCTTTTTTTCAATACTTTCACCCCATAATAGGATATTTATGGGATGGAGAGGTCCAATATGACAGTGTTAAAGCAATAAAATGAAATGGCACAGGTTTTACACCTATGCCATTTCTATAAAAGAAGGGAAAAATGAAAGGGTTACTTATAATATAGCACAATATGGGTTAGTATGTAGGTTAAAAAACCGTAACATCACAGTTACTGTTTGATTAAAGCACCCTCTTTATACTAAAGGCATAATATATCACATTAGTGATAGGTGTGTCATCAAATAAAAAAAGGAGGGGATCTTTTGAAAAAGTTTTTAGTTTTTTTCTTAATTGGAATAGTTTTATTTACTTGTACTGGTTGGGCTGCTCCCAAATTGGAAAAAGTCCGTCTTTCCGAAGTTGTGAGGTCAGTTTTTTATGCTCCACAGTATGTGGCTATTAACAAAGGTTTTTTTAAGGAAGAAGGTTTGGAAATAGAACTTTCAACGGCTTGGGGGGCGGATAAAGGGGCGGCGGCCCTTGTATCCGGTAGCGTGGATATCGGATTTTTCGGTCCGGAAGCCGCAGTTTATGTTTACAATCAAGGGGCGGATAACTATTTAGTAGCTTTTGCCCAATTGACAAAGGGCGACGGCTCATTCTTAATTGCAAGGCAACCGATGCCCAACTTTGACTGGAAAAACGTTAAAGGTAAAGCGATTATTGGAGGACGTAAGGGCGGAGTACCCCAAATGTTACTTGAACATGTTTTACGGGAAAACGGGATCAGACCGCATCATGATGTGGAAATCATTCAGAATATACAATTTACTGCTACTGCTGGGGCTTTTCAGAGTGGTGTCGGGGATTATCTTCAGTTGTTTGAACCGACGGTCTCAGTTTTAGAAAGGGAAGGGATCGGGCATGTAGTCGCTTCTTTCCGTATTGCCGGAGGGGTATTACCCTATACAGTGTATCATGCTCGCAGGGACTTACTTAACAAAAACCCTAAAATGATACAACGTTTTACTAACGCAATTTACCGCGGGCAAATCTGGGTCCAAAACCATTCCGTGGAGCAGATTGTTACAACGATTACCAGTTTCTTTCCGGACAATGACCAAGACTTATTGACACGGGCGGTTAAAAGATACAAGGCGCAGGATACTTGGTCCCAAAACCCAATATTGACCAAAGCTGCTTTTAATCGGCTCCAGGAAATCATTTATGAAGCCGGTGAGCTTAAAAAGAAAGTTCCTTATGAAAAAATGGTTACTACTAAATTTGCTATGGAGGCCGTAAAGAAGATTCAAGAATAAGCCGGGGGGATATTAGAATAATGGTTAAGCTGCTTGATTTGGGAATGAAGTATGTGAACCGGCTTGGGGAAACATCAGCCTTGGCGGAAGTGAATTTTCAAGTAGAACCGGAGGAATTCGTATCAATACTAGGCCCTAGTGGTTGTGGGAAAAGTACGGTTTTATCTTTGATCGCCGGAATGCTCTTTCCAACTAGCGGAAAAGTTTTAGTTGATGATGCTGAAGTTGCCGGAACTTCGGCCAGAGTGGGGTATATGCTTCAACACGACCACTTAATGGAATGGAGAAATATAAGATCTAATACATGGTTAGGATTAGAGGTCAGGGGCCTAGCCGATTTAAAGCATAAGCAAGAAGCTGAAGCACTTTTAATCCGATACGGACTGGGAGATTTTTTATACCGTTATCCAAAGGAATTATCAGGTGGGATGAGGCAGAGGGCTGCTTTGGTCAGGACATTAGCCCTCCAACCCCAACTATTGTTGCTGGATGAACCTTTTTCAGCCTTAGACTATCAGACCCGCCTTAATTTGGAAGAAGAAGTAGCCCGTATTCTAAAGGATGAAAAGAAAACGGTAATTTTAGTCACTCATGATATTGCCGAGGCGATCGCAATGTCGGATCGGATTTTAGTGATGTCGGCTCGCCCGGGCAAGATAAAGGCGGAGTATCGGATCGAATTGAGCGGAAAAAACGGTTCACCTTTTGCGGCCCGCCAAGCCCCGGAATTTAGAGAATATTTCAGAGAAATCTGGGGCCATTTGGAGGTAAAAGAATGAGGTTGAGATGTGATCAGAGCGGTTGGCTGAGACAATGGTTGAGACGGGGTGCAGTATCCCAAATTCACGGTTGCTTTCTAGAGAAGACCCGAGTTCAAGAATTTTTAATTAGGTTTTATCAGATATTAATTGTGTTAAGTCTCATTGTTATTTGGGAAATTGGCGCTCGAAACCGATGGATTGACCCTTTTATCGCTAGTCAGCCTAGTAAAGTCATTCAGACAATAATTGAACTTTATCAATCCGGTAAGTTATGGGCCCATATCGGAACTACAGTAGGGGAGACAACGATTGGATTTATTGCGGGTACTTTTGGAGGGACACTAATCGCCGTTTTGCTTTGGTGGTCCCCTCAAATTGCCCGTATTTTAGAACCTTATATTGTAGTATTAAATAGTATACCAAAGGTAGCTTTGGGCCCGGTTTTTATTGTCTGGCTCGGAAGCGGGACATCGGCAATAGTTGCTATGGCTTTGGCAATTTCAATTATTGTAACCGTTATGATGGTATTTAACGGGTTTAATGAAGTTGATCCTGATAAAATCAAATTATTAAAAAGCTTTGGCGCTAGAAGGGGGCAAGTAATGGCTAAGGTAACATTACCTGCCTCAGTGCCTACAATTATTGCCGCTTTAAAGGTAAATTTAGGTTTATCTCTGGTGGGGACTATTGTCGGTGAGTTTTTAGTTTCCAAAGAAGGTTTAGGATACTTGATTGTTTACGGCGGCCAGGTTTTTAATATGGGACTGGTGATGGCCAGTGTTTTAATATTATGTATAGTGGCTATAGTTCTTTATTACGCAATCAGTATCTTAGAAAAAAGGGTAGTTCGATGGAAATAAAATAACATGTAACTTTTTATCTGGGATTTCGTTTGATATAAGGACAAATAATAAAAGGATATCTTTAATTTAGAATGTCTATAATGATAGTAATACCGATACCAAAGTTTGTGTCATTTGTTAACAATAAACCACTGTTCAAGATAATATTAATGTGATATTTTTATGGTGAATTACTGTAATTTAGGGGATGAGTCAATTGCAAATATTGAAACGAAAAACAATAATCGGACTAACCATCTTTTTAGTCTGCGGAATTATGGTTTTCGCTATGGACCTCAGCCGGGACATGCGCCAAAAGCTGGAAAACATCCGAATGGCTTCATCAGTCTATGACCGGGAAGGCCGATTGGTTGGAAACCTGTATTTCTATAACCGAATATGGATCTCATTTGACCGTATACCTAAGAACATTAAAAATGCTGTTGTTGCAATAGAGGACTCGCGTTTTTATCAACATAACGGTGTCGATCTCAAGGGAATGGCAAGAGCCTTATTGCATAATCTAACGCCGGGTGGAAGTATGGAAGGTGGGAGCACCATCACCCAACAACTGGCTAAAATATCATTATTAACTTCGGAACGAACATTGACCCGTAAAGCTCAGGATATCAATTACGCGCTCCAAATTGAAAAAGTATATACCAAAGATGAAATTCTGGAGTTATATCTTAATAGTATTTATTTAGCCCATGGTAATGTTGGAATTGAAGCGGCAGCTCGATATTATTTTAATAAATCAGCCGGTCAATTGAATTTAGCTGAATCTGCATTGCTTGCCGGGTTGATTCAGAGTCCGGAGAATTATTCACCGGTGAAGAACCCAAAAAAGGCACGAAACCGACGAAATACGGTTCTCCAAAAAATGCTGGCACAGAAATATATCACCAAAGCACAATATGATACAGCAATCGCCACCCCGGTTAAAATCGTTAAACGTCCAACCACGGCTTCAACCGGCGCTTATTTTCTCGATTATATCAAGGAATACTTAATTAAAAAAGAAGGATTTAGCGAAGAACAATTAAGATTTGGCGGTTACAGGATATATTCCACGCTGGATATGTCTTGTCAAAAAGAGGCGGAGAAGGCAATGACGACTTTGCCGAAAGTTCCCGCCAGGATCCAACCTCAAGGAGCGTTAGTAACCATTGATCCTAAGACCGGGGCAATTTTAGCGATGGTAGGCGGGAGGAATTATTCCTCCAGTCAATATAACCGGGCGGTCCGTTCCTATCGTCAGCCAGGTTCGGCAATCAAACCTTTCGTATATGCTACAGCTTTGGAAAAAGGTTATACAGCAGCTACAGTTTTTGAGGACAAGCCGTTAATAATCACTTTACCAGATGGGAAGGAATGGAGGCCGGAAAATTACGACCGTGAATTTCGGGGTAAGATGACCTTAAGGGAAGCGCTCCGTAATTCGGTTAATTCCGTAGCAATCCAGTTATTGCAGGAGGTTGGGATTGAAGCGGTTGCTAATCAGTTGGAGCAAATGGGCATTACCAGTTTGGTCAAGCAAGGGAAAGCCCACGATCTTCACTTAGCTCCTCTTTCTTTAGGAGGGTTGACTAAAGGGGTCACTCCGATGGAGTTGGCTCTAGCTTACGCTCCTTTTGCTAATGAAGGAAATTACGCCAAACCTTTCCCGGTCATTAAAATAGCCGACAGGCATGGTAATTTATTAAAAGAATTCAAACCGGAGATAAAACCGGTATTATCACCCCAGACTGCATATATTATTACAATGTTGATGAAGGATGTCGTTGACCAAGGGACCGGAATTCGCGCCAAACTTCCGGAACGGCCCGCCGCCGGCAAAACCGGGACTACTAGTGACTATACCAATGCCTGGTTTGTCGGATATACTCCGGAAATGTTGACTGTCATCTGGATCGGTAATGATCGCCAGGGGCAACCGATGATTTACAAAGGCTTAAATATTGGAAGCTCAACAGCTGCCGAATTGTGGGGTTCGTATATGCAAGCAGCAACTCACGGCCTTCCGGTAATTGATTATCCCGAACCTCCGGGAATTGTCTGGGCCAAAATTGATCCGAGTACCGGTGAGGCAGTCCCGGATTGGTCCACCGGGGAAACTTATCAAGAAGTGTTTAATGAGAACAATGTTCCTAAAAGCCCCATGTATCGCATTTGGCGATGGTTTTTCCCGGGCAAAAAAACGGTTGATTCACCAACTGGCGGATCTCAAGAAACATTAGAGACTGAAAACGAAGTAAACGAAGATAGCAAAGAAAACGAAGAAAATCTACCTGACAATGTTAATAATAATGATTTTGAACAGTTTTAATCGGTATTGCTAACAATATAACAAATGAAAAGATCTGAGAGAGATAAAATGAGATTAGATCGTTATTTAGCAAATATGGGATGCGGTAGCCGAAGCGAAGTCAAACGACTAATTAGGTCGGGCTCGGCAACTGTAAATGAACAGCCAATTAGAAATGAATCGTTTCAAATTAATCCCGGTAGCGATGTTGTTGTTTGCTGGGGGGCTGAAGTGGTTTACCGAAAGTATGTTTACTTGATGCTTAATAAACCGGCGGGAGTGGTTTCCGCTACCGAAGACCCTAAAGAACGGACAGTTTTAGATCTGCTCGACTCTAAATACTTAAATAAGGGAATTTTTCCGGTAGGGCGGTTGGACAAGGATACGGAAGGTCTTTTAATTTTAACTAATAACGGAGAATTGGGGCATAAGCTTCTTTCACCAAAAAAGAAGGTTCCAAAGGGTTATTTTGTTAAGGTATCCGAGGCAATCAGTCCTAAAGATAAAGAATCTTTCCGAAATGGTATTATCTTGGATGACGGGTATCAAACCAGACCGGCTGAGTTGAAAATAATACGTTCCGTCGGAAATTATGAAGCAATGGTTATAATTGAAGAAGGGAAATATCACCAGATCAAAAGAATGTTCCAAGCATTGGGCAATAAGGTCTTATATTTAAAACGGTTAACCATGGGTGGGTTGTCTCTGGATCCGGAGTTAAAAACCGGGGACTACCGTGAACTAACTCGGGAAGAGATTAATACGATTATGGGGTCATTCATAAACAACACTCCCGAGGCGGAATAGAGCCGCCTCGGGAGTGTTCATTATAAAGCAGTTTCGCCTTCTTCACCGGTTCGAATCCGGATGACCTCTTCAATATCGGAAATAAAAATCTTGCCGTCCCCGATTTCACCGGTGCGGGCGTTTTCGATGATGGTTTTTTTTATGATAGCAACCTCGGTATCTTTTACGACTATTTCCAGTTTTACTTTAGAAATTAAATCCACTTTATACTTTTCGCCACGCCATTGTTGAACAATGCCTTTTTGCTTTCCATGGCCTTGGATCTCGGAGATCATCAATCCCGAGTAACCTACTTTTTCCAACGCTTGGCGTACTTGTTCAAGCTTTTCAGGACGAATAATTGCAATAATATGTTTCATTTTAATTACCTCCTTTAGCTGCGGCAGGAGCTTGCTTATCGGATAAAGAAGCAATACTGCCGTTGGTCCCGGCTAATGAATAAATCGGCTTTCTGATTAAAAACTCAGGATATGCAGAGTTACCATGTTCACCTATATCCAAACCGTCAATTTCTTCTTGTAAACTTACTCTAATACCCATAGTTAACTTTAATACAATCCAAATCAATAAGGCGCCAATGAAGACAAATACGGCAGTGGCAAGTACCCCTGTAAATTGGGCTCCTAATAATTTAAATCCACCTCCGAAAAAGAGACCGTTTCCGGTAGCAGTACCGGTAATTTTGTCTTGAGCGAATAATCCTACTGCCAAAGTGCCAAAGACTCCGTTAACTAAGTGGACTGATAAGGCACCAACCGGGTCGTCGATTTTCAAGCGATCAAAACCGATAACCGCTAATACTACGAAAACTCCAGCAAGGAGACCGATAATTAACGAGCTTGCCAAACCTACAAAGGCGCAGGACGCTGTGATGGCGACCAATCCTGCTAAGCAACCGTTGATGGTCATGCCCAAATCCGGTTTTCCCAACAAAAGCCATGAGATAATAGTTGAGCTTAAAGTTGAGGCTATTGCGGCAGTATTGGTGGTCATAAGTACATGAGCTATTGCCTGAGGATCGGCTGCCATGGTCGAACCGGGATTGAACCCAAACCAGCCCAACCATAAAACAAAGGCGCCAATTGTTGCAATACTGAGATTATGACCGGGAATAGGATGAATTTTACCGTCAGGAGTGAATTTGCCAAAACGAGGCCCTAGAATTAAGATACCGGCTAAGGCAGCCCAGCCTCCTACGGAATGGACTACGGTAGAACCAGCGAAATCAAACATTCCCAGTTGCGCCAACCAGCCTCCCCCCCAAATCCAATGGCCGATGATGGGATAAATAAACATAGCCATTAGAAAAGAGAAGACAATAAAGGAGATATACTTAATACGTTCGGCAACTGCGCCGGATACGATAGTGGCTGCGGTGCCGCAAAATACTAATTGGAAAAAGAATTTCGCCATTAAGGGGACTCCGGTCCAACTAAGAGCGGAATAGACACCCCGATAAGCTTCGCCGGTCGCAGGAGAATTATCCGCCCCTGTTATAAAGAATAGTCCTTTTAACCCGATAAAAGGATTACCATCACCGAACATAAATCCCCAACCGATTAGTAAAAATCCTAATGAAGATACAGCAAAGACAATAAAGTTTTTTGACAAAATATTGACACAGTTCTTTGCTCTTGCGAAACCCGACTCAACCATTGCAAAACCCAAATTCATAAAAAAGACAAGCATAGCAGCTAATAATACCCATAAAGTATCTAAAATAACTTTGGTGTCCATGTGGAACATCTCCTTTTAATAAATGATTTATAGATAAAGTAGATTCTAAAGTGGAGATAAGGTCATCACCGCCTTTCAATATGAGCAAAGGTAATTATGCAATTCTCATAATTATGAAATCGCCTAAATATACCTGTATCTTTGGATTCGATTATTAGGAAAACAATAACACAGAATAAAACATGGAATCAACGAATTGGAGATATGTATAAATGTATACCGACATTTTTAGTTAAGTTTATTGATAGACACCATAAGGATGTTAAAAGGGAATTCGTACCGGCGGTCGAATATATTTAAAACTAATATATGGTATGCCAATCGAAGGATGTGTTAATGATGTGCCGATACAAAACTATAAAATCATTGTCCATAGGGGCAATTTTGTTATTAGTGGTTTTATCCGGAGCAGGGATGAGTCAGCCAAAAACAATGGTCCGGGTTGCAGGTTTATCGGGGGTTTCCGGTTTAGCAATGGTGAAACTGATTGAAGAACCGGAGATTAGTGGTTGGCCGGTATCCCATTCGATCTGGAAAAGTCCGGATTTACTTATAGGTAAGATAATTACGGGTGATGTTGATTTGGCCGCATTACCCATTAATACTGCTACTATTCTTTATAATAAAGGGGTACCGATCCAAGTTGCCGCGGTAATTGGGTGGGGAGTAATGTATTTGATTGGAGATGCGGAGGTAAACGGTTGGGCTGATTTAAAAGGTAAAGTAATTCTAGCTCCTGCCAAAGGGGCAGTACCTGATTTACTCTTACGTTACCTACTGAAAAGAAACGATATTAATCAGGATAAAGATTTAACAATTCGGTATGTTGGTAGTCCTGTAGAGTTAGCCCGGTTATCTGCTTCCGGGGTATCTCTGGCTGTCCTTCCCGAACCTTGGGTTACCGAAGTAATGGAACGTAATCCCAAGATTAAAGTACTCCTTGATTTTCAGAGAGAATGGCAAAGGGTGGAGAGACAAGGCCAAACATATCCGCAGACTTGCATTGTGGTAAATCAAAAGTTTGCCGCATCTTCGCCGGAATTTGTCGATCAATATTTACAAAAACTTAATCAAGCAATCGAATGGTTAAACAAGAATACTGATCAAGCCGGGGTTTTGGCAGAAAAATACGTTCAAATTTCGGCAAATGCAGTACAGAAAGGGTTGCCACGCTGTAATCTCCATTTCGAATCCGCTCGTAATGCTCGACCGGAGATTGATCGTTTTTTACTCAGATTATCGGAGTTCGCGCCAGAGGCCATTGGAGGCAAATTACCGGATGAAAAAATTTATTACCAACCATAAAATATTAAGCGGGGTTTCAATACTCACTCTATTATTAATCTGGTATTGCGCCTCTTCTTTGATTGATAAACCTCTCATTCTTCCATCGCCTCAAAGCGCATTTGAGAATCTGTTAATTTTGGTAGAGAGTGGGGATTTTTGGCGTCATTTAACCGCTACGATCAGCCGGGGTTTAACAGCTTTCGGTATATCATTCGGTTTATCAATTATGATTGGAATTGTGGCGGGTAGATATAAGTGGATAGAAGCTTTGTTACGCCCGCTATTGGTTTGTTTACGCAGTACTCCCTCCATGTCTATTATATTAATAGCGTTGCTTTGGTTTAAAGGGGAAAGAGTGCCGCTATTTGTTATTTCATTGGTGGTTTTACCACTGTTAATACAGAATGTCATTGAAGGGATTAGGAACATTGACTTTGAACTATTAGAACTGTTAACTCTATACCGGGTAAAGAAAAGCCGATTATTACTAAAATTTTATATACCTTCAATCCTGCCTTTTTTAGCGGCTGGAGTCAGTAACGGACTCAGCCTTACCTGGAAGGTTTCAATCGCTGCCGAAGTATTGGCCTATCCTGTCTGGGGAATCGGTACTCAAATGGATACGGCCAGAGTTTACTTGCAAACAGAAAAAGTATTCGCCTGGACAGTGGTGGTAATCGGTATCGGTTTACTTTTTGATTTCATATCGATCTTTATATTGAGGAGATCGTTTATAGCCTGGAAAGGGACGGAGCATGTTTAAAGTAGAGGGCATTTCAAAGTGTTTCGGGGAATTAGAAGTATTTCAAGATATAACATTAGAATTTCCTACCGGTAAAATCACGGCTATCTTAGGACCGTCCGGTTGTGGGAAGACGACAATATTGAAAATTATGGCAGGTTTAATTAAAGCCGACCAAGGAGTGGTAGTATCTACTGAACAGGTGGGGTTCCTTTTTCAAGAACCGCGATTATTCCAATGGTTAAACGTTTACCAAAATCTAGCGTTGGTCTTAGAAGATAAAATGCCTCCCAAGGAGGTTGATACCAGAATCAAACATTTTCTGCAAGCGGTAGGTTTGGGAGACTATCATGATTACTACCCCCGTCAATTAAGCGGCGGTATGAAACAAAGGGTCGCGATGGCCAGGGCTTTTTCCTATCCGTCTGAGTTATTGCTGATGGATGAACCTTTTAAATCGCTGGACTTAAAAAACAGGCATCAATTGGTTTCCGATTTTTTAAAGTTGTGGCGTAAAGAGTCTAATACGGTTGTGGTAGTGACCCATGATGTAAAAGAAGCAGTCTGGTTGGGAGATCAGATCTTGGTTTTATCGGCGAAACCGGCGCGGTTGGTAGAGAGGTTTCGGAATGACATTCCGCTTGAGTTAAGGTTGAACGGAGATGAGTCTTGGAGTTTGGAACAGGAAATAACCAAGGTGGTGTTGGAATATAATCACATGTAAATTTATGGTTAAGGTTTTTGGATTGGCTTGAAAAGGATATCGGAATGTATTAAACTAATAGTAAGTGAGTGTTCACTCAAAAACATATAGGTGAATCAATGAACAAAGTTGAAATTACCAAGGAAAAAATTATCGCAGCAACGGTCAAAATGGCTATGGAAAAAGGCTTTGCAAACACCAGGACTTCAGATATAGCCAAAGAAGCCGGTGTGTCCGAGGGGCTGATTTTTAAGTATTTTCCTACTAAAAATCAACTATTTGCCGTAATCATAAATGATAATATTCAGCGTCTTAAAAATGGGGTTGAGGAGATTATAAACAACCCGAATTTGAAACCAACCTCAAAACTCATATCGTTAATCAATTTCCATTTTAAGTTTTTTACCATCGACCGCAATATAGCTCAGCTAATATTTGGACATTCCGAACATAAAAGTTTGGTTGACGTGGAATCTGTTATTCTAAACGGGGTCCATCCTTATGTACGGCTAGTTACTAAAATTTTTGAAGAAGGGATTAAAATTGGCGAATTCAGGTCTGTTGATCCGGAGGTGGCTGCGCTCTCTGTCATCGGCGGCATGCAAATCAATCTTATCAATAAAGTATTTCTTAAGAAAAACGAAGACTTGGAACGGGTAAAAAAAGAACTGACTGAATTTATTCTGACTGGAATCAAGCGCTAGAGGTGGTATTGATGGTGAGTGGGCAAAATTTGTTTGGAAAGCATTTAGGAGTAGTATTTATAATAATTGCATCCTTGATTTCAGGATGCGGACCGGTAACAAAAAATGAGATTTCAGCTACGGGAACCATCGAAATGACTGAGATTATCGTTAGTAGTAAAATCGCTGGACGGGTAAATCAAATGTATTTTGAAGAGGGGCAAGTAATTGAGACAGGAGTTCTAATGGTGGAACTGGATCATGATCAGTTAGACGCTCAGGTTAAAGCTGCCAGATCCGGACTCCAGGCGTCACAAGCGAATCTAGCTGCGGCCCAAAGGGATTTAAAGAGACTATCTAAACTACAACGGGATGAACTTATTTCACAGGCGGAATATGACCGGGTTGCCACAAGTAAAGAGGTTTATGAAGCTCAGGTTAATCAAGCCGAAGCGAATTTGAATCTCTTAGAGGTTCAATTAGCCGAGACACGGCTTTTCGCTCCAATCGACGGAGTAGTCTCCGCTAAATTAGTTGAACCGGGAGAATTAGCGCAGGCAGGAGCTTCACTTTACGCCATTCTTAATCAAGCTAAACCATGGGTCAAAATTTATTTGCCTTTAAAAGAAGTTGAACAGGTCAGCTTAAATCAACCGGCAATAGTGAATCTGGATGCTTTTTCGGACTTGGATTTTAAAGGCCGAATCTCGTATATATCGTCGGAAGCTGAGTTTACTCCCAAAGATTATTTAAGCAAAGAGGAACGGGTAAAACAAGTATATGAAGTGAAAGTGGAACTGGATAATAGCTCAGGTAAGTTAAAAGCTGGAGTTCCAGCAGAGGTTAGGATTAAATTGCCTTAAGATTATTTGGCTACAGGCTTTTAGCTATTGGCTACTGGCTTTTAGCTACTAAATTTCTTTGCAGTGGATTTTAACCAAAATACATACCTTAAGGTAAGCCAATAGCTAATAGCCACTAGCCAATCAAAGGGAGTTCTTTATGGAAGCGGTAGTTCTCCAAAAATTGGTCAAAAAATACCAGCGAGTAACGGCGATTGACGAAATTTCAATTGCAATCGAAAGCAATCAGATCTTCGGATTTCTCGGTCCGGACGGTGCTGGAAAGACTAGTCTCTTTCGGATTTTATGCGGAATCTTAACTGCTACCTCAGGTAAGGTCTCGGTTTTAGGCTATGATGTCCTCAAATACCCTGAAAAACTTAAACAAGAATTAGGATATATGGCGCAAAAATTTGCCCTTTATGCCGACTTATCAGTTAAAGAAAATCTGGACTTCTTCGCAGACCTTTTTAATACTCCCTTACGAGGTCTGGCCCAGAGAAAACAAGAATTACTTCGTTTTGCCGGATTGTCCCGGTTTCAAGACCGTTTAGCCGGGAACCTCTCCGGAGGTATGAAGCAAAAGCTGGCTCTCTGCTGCACTTTAATTCATACTCCCCGGATTTTAATCCTTGACGAGCCCACCACCGGTGTTGATCCCGTTTCACGTCAAGAGTTTTGGGAGATGCTGCTGCCATTACCCGACCAAGGAACTACCGTAATCGTTAGCACCGCCTATATGGATGAAGCGGCCAAATGCGACCGAATTGCAATGATGAATCAGGGGAGAATATTGGAATGCGGGACCCAAACCGAATTAAAGGAACCCTTATCTAATAAAATTTATGCGATAACCGGAGAACGGCTGGTAGAAATTCACGATTTGTTGGTTAATAGCGTCAAAGATGTTCAAATATACGGCGATCGGTTACATGTGCAGTTAAAAACGGAAATGGCCCGTGATGCTGAACAGGGACTGATATGGCTCGAGACAGTTCTTGAGGAAAATGGGTTTAAGGTGGGGGTTAAAATTATTGAGCCATCCTTGGGAGATGTATTTATTCAATTATTGACAGAGGTTTAATTATGATAGCGGTTAAAGTGGAACAAATCACCAAACAATTCGGCAAATTTACTGCTGTTGACAATATCTCCTTTGAAGTAACCCAAGGGGAAATCTTCGGTTTTTTGGGTCCCAACGGTGCGGGAAAATCGACGACTATTAGAATGTTATGCGGGATTCTGACTCCGACTACGGGCCGGGCCTCAGTGGCCGGGTATGATGTAACAAGGGAACCTGATCTGGTTAAACATAATATCGGATATATGTCACAAAAGTTTTCTCTTTATGAAGACTTGACCGTATCTGAAAATATTCAATTTTATGCTAGAATTTACGGTTTAAAAAGACAAGAAATAAGTAAGGCTCAAGAGCGGATTTTGTCTTTAATCGATCTTCAAGGTAGAGAACGAACACTCACCGCCGACTTATCCAAAGGCTGGAAGCAACGCTTAGCTTTGGGTTGTGCCATTGTTCACCAACCACCGATTCTATTTTTGGATGAACCCACTTCCGGGGTGGACCCAATTTCGCGCCGACATTTTTGGGAATTGATCCGCTCCCTTTCCGGACAAGGGATTACCATCTTTGTAACCACTCATTTTATGGATGAAGCCGAATATTGCAACCATATCGTCTTTATTGCATCAGGCCGGTTAGTAAAGTTAGGGACTCCTACGGACTTAAAAAGGGAATCACATACTAAATCTTTAGAAGAGGCTTTTATATATTATGCCCAAAAGGCGGCTGCGGGGTGAAATTGTGCGGCAATTATGGGCTTTAATTAAAAAAGAATTCATTCAAATTCGGCGTGATCCGCGGACTTTGGGGATTATTCTTTTTGCGCCGGTTGTAATGTTAATATTATACGGATACGCCATCAACTTTGATATTCGTCATATTGGCGTAGTGGTTTATGATCAGGATTTATCACCGCAGAGCCGGGATTTTATCAAAAGTTTTAATACTTCGGAATACTTTGATCTTTTGGGTTATAGTGATAATTCGACAGACTTAATAAAGATTTTAGACTCCGGGAGCGCTAGGGCCTTTATCTGGATCCCGGCCGGATATGGCCGAAAAATGATCAATGGTGACTGTTCCGAAATTTTTCTGGGTGTCGATGGGGCTGATTCAAATACTGCAACGATTGCTCTGGGTTATTTGACTGCTTTCAGCAGTTCCTATTCCTCGCAGATAATCACCCGGCGATTGAAGGAGGGCGGGCGGACGGATTTACTTAAAATCATCTCTCCATTTACAATCCAAGAACAAGTTTGGTATAACCCTGAGTTGGTCAGCGCTCACTTTATCGTACCCGGACTAATCTCTACTTTGTTGATGATGATGGTTTCACTTTTAACCGGAATGGCAATCACAGGTGAAAAGGAGCGTAACACCTTTGAACAGCTCGCTGCCAGCCCAATTCATCCCTTAACTTTAATATTGGGGAAAATCATACCCTACGCCATTGCTTCCTTTTTAGGAGTGCTCTTAATTATACCCGCCGGTATTTATGGATTTGGCGTTCCGCTCCGGGGTAATTTATTGGTTTTGTTTTTCTATATTTTTATATTTTTAGCGGCAATTCTGGCTATGGGACTTACTTTTTCTACTGTTGCCAAGACGCAGCAGCAAGCAATGTTGATGACTACCTCGGCAACTCTTTTGCCGGCCATTTTATTATCCGGTTTCGTATTCCCGGTTGAAACCATGCCTTGGATTTTACAATTAATCAGTAATCTGGTGCCCGCCAAATATTTTTTAGTTGCTTTAAGGGGAATATTTCTTAAAGGGGTTGGACTAGAAATACTTTGGCCGCAATTGGTTTCATTAATACTGTTTGCGAGTTTTTTTGCCACGATCGCCGTAATCAGATTTAAGAAGAGGCTGGATTGAAATGAATGCTAGAGTATTGGCAATCGCTAAAAAAGAGATAATCCAACTATTTAGGGATAAAAAATCACTGGTAATGATCTGTTTATTTCCGGTGCTCCAGTTGTTATTGTTTGGGAACGTAGTCGCCAATGATGTTAAAAACATCAAGTTCGCTGTTTTTGATCAGGACCGTTCGGGCGCTAGCAGGCAGTTGGTAATGAAGATTGAACAGTCCGGATTTTTTATCAATCAAAGTCCGGCAATCAGTTACCAAGACTTGGAGGAGAAGTTAAACAGCGGAAGGATTAAAATCGGTCTGGTAATCCCCAAAGGATTTCACCGGGATATTTTAGCGGAAGATAACCCCGCTCTGCAGGTGTTAATCGACGGGACGGACTCAAATACCGCTTCCATCGCCAGGAACTACTTTTTGAATATTATCAATAGTTTTGCGGAAAAACTTCGTAAGGAGCGGCTTCGAAGCTCTGGACAACAATCAGCCTTTAATCCGCCATTCATTCTAAAATACAGAATTTATTATAACCCGGAATTAAGGACTATCAATTATATGATACCTGGAATCACCGCATTAGTGTTATTAATTATTACTACCTTATTAACCGCTTTATCAGTGGTTAAAGAGAAGGAATTAGGCACCAATGAACAATTAATGGTAACCCCCATCAAACCAAGGGAATTAATCTTGGGGAAACTGCTGCCATTTCCGGTGATCGGTCTGGTTGATCTGGTACTAATGATGCTTGTTGGGGGACTATGGTTTTCGGTTCCAATCAAGGGGAATATGTTGTTACTTTTAGTAAGCTCTTTTTTATTTATCTTGACCTCACTGGGAGTAGGGTTATTGGTGTCAACAGTTTCCCAGACCCAACAGCAGGCGATGCTCAGCGTAGTTTTTTTTCTAATACCTAATATTCTATTATCGGGTTTCATCTTTCCTATCGCCAATATGCCTAAAATATTGCAAATGCTGACCCTTTTTATCCCAGCCAGGTATTACTTGGAGATCGTCAGGGGAATTTATCTGAAAGGAATCGGGGGAGCTTACCTTTTACCGCAGATGTTGGCCTTGTCCTTTTTTGGGATCGTAATATTGTGTTTTTCGGTAAGGAGCTTTCGAAAGCAAATAGGATAAATTTATTAACGTAGTTGAATAAAAACGAAAAGCGTAAGGTGTTTACAGGAATTCGGAAGTATACCTCGCGCTTATTTTTTTATATGGAACAATATTTGGTTTATTGTTAAAACAATATCAACAATGGGTTAACTTAATATTATATGCAATTATTGACAGAATGTTACCCATAAGTTATAATTTAGTAAAGTGCATAAATGCAAAAATATATTGAAACGATGAAGTTGGATTTGCATCTGGTCACTTGAATCCAATGGAGTAAGTAGTGAAACCGGCGAATGGGATGTATTCGGCGGTTTTTGTTTCCAGAAAGTAATACTATTGAAACTAGATTGACATTACGGGTATTTATAATGACCTGCCTGGATTAGGAAGAGATTGAAGTTCACGGTGGGCATGGAAGTCTAAAAGCGACCCTATCCCTTAAAGGGTATTGGTTGAGCGATGTAGTCCTTAAACAATTGATCACAAAGGATGGTGGGTACCTTTTAAAGGGCGTGGGGATCTAGTTTTAGACCTAAAAACCTGAGCAAACTGGATAGTTATATCAAAAAATGGAGGCCCTTAACTTGGCAACCGTATTTAAACAAAAATTTGGCGACCTTTTGGTGCAGACAGGGCAGATTACCAGTGAACAATTAAACGAGGCCCTTGTTGAACATAAAAAAACAAAGGAACGTCTTGGGACAATTTTAGTCAAAAGGGGTTTCATCAACGAGCAGCGTCTTATTGAGATGCTTGAATTTCAACTTGGTATTCCTCATGTTATCCTTTCAAAAAGAAAAATTGATCCTGACATTTTGGCCTTGGTTCCGGAGAATGTCGCCAAAAAATATCATGTCTTTCCCGTTGAGAAACAGGGAAAACGGCTTTTATTAGCGATGTTGGACCCTACCGATGTTTACGCTTTGGATGAGTTGCGGTTGACACTAAACCACGAAATTCAACCGGTGATTGTTTCCGAGGAAGATTTAAACCAAGCTTTTAGTCAGTATTTTGGAATTTCAGGTTCGGTTAAAGAAGTTTTTAAGGATCTGGATGTCCAAATTGAGGAAATCGAAAAGGAAGAACAAAGTTCGGGCGAGTTGGAGGCAATGGTTGAAGACGCTCCAATCGTCCGATTGGTTAATTTATTAATTACTCAGGCGGTTAAAGAAAGGGCCAGCGATATTCACCTGGAGCCTACCGAGCGGGAATTGGTGATTCGTTACCGAGTGGACGGCAGATTAAAAAAAATAATGACATCGCCCAAAAATACTCAGGCAGCCATTATCTCCCGGATCAAAATTATTTCCGGAATGAACATCGCTGAAAAAAGGGTACCTCAAGACGGACGGATTCAAATGCGGGTTGACGGGGTTCCCATTGATTTACGGGTTTCTTGCATTCCGATCGTTTTCGGCGAGAAAGTGGTTATGCGTATTCTGTTTAAAAATAATGTACTCGCAAAAATGGAGAGCTTGGGTTTTCTCCAGGATACATTGGAACGATTTCGTTCGGTTTATAAACAACCCCATGGGATTATTTTAGTAACCGGACCTACCGGAAGCGGTAAATCAACAACTCTAAGCTCGGTTTTGAATGAACTAAACTCGCCGGAAGAAAATATAATGACCGTCGAGGACCCGGTGGAATACCAAATCCCTGGTATTAATCAGGTACAAGTGAATAATAAAGCGGGACTGACCTTTGCCATGGCGCTCCGGTCCTTTCTCCGGCAAGATCCGGATATCATCATGGTCGGAGAAATCCGGGACGGTGAAACCGCCCAGATCGCCACTCAAGCGGCGCTAACCGGTCACTTGGTATTGTCAACCTTACATACTAACGATGCTCCCAGTAGTATCACCCGGCTTATCGATATGAAAATCGAACCGTTTCTGGCGGCTTCAACGGTAATCGGGATTCTGGCCCAACGCCTAGTCCGGGGGGTTTGTCCTGATTGTAAAAAACCTTATCCTTTAACCGAGGACAATATTTATTATGATATTATCAGGCAGAACCTGCCCGACTGCCCCCTTGAAAAACTGGTGTTTTATAAGGGCGAAGGGTGTCGGCGTTGTAACGGAAAAGGATATCATAAACGTTTGGCGATTCATGAAGTTTTGTTAGTTAATCAGGAACTTAGAGGATTAATCAGCAAGAATGTTCCTGCCGGGGAAATTAAAGAATTGGCGATTAAAAACGGGATGAGAACCCTTTTTCAAGATGGGCTTTTGAAAGCGCTTGAGGGTAAGACGACTTTGGAGGAGATTGTAAGGATCGCTTATGTAAGTGAGTAGGGTTAAGAAATTAGTTTCATTTTATTCATCTAAAATAAGGACCAACAGGGAGGTTTGATTACTTGGCTATCAACGAACTGTTAACCACTGCGGTAAACCAAAAGGCATCGGATTTGCATCTGACGGTTGGACGTCCGCCGATGTTGAGAGTATATGGCGAATTGGTTCCAATTGCCGGGGAGATGGAGCTTAATAATGCTATGATTCGGGAATTGGTTGCTCCGATGCTGGATGAGGCGCACCAAAATGTGTTGGAGGAAAAAGGTCAGGTTGATTTTTCTTATGGAATTACTAACCTGGGCCGTTTCCGGGTTAACCTGTTTCGGCAGCGCGGCGCCATATCCGGAGTTATGCGTTTGATTCCCACTCAGATACCGGAGCTTACATCTCTGGGAATCCCAGAAGTGGTAAAGACTTTCGCTGAAAAATCAAGAGGTTTGGTATTAATGACCGGGCCTACCGGAAGCGGGAAAACTACCACTCTGGCAGCGCTAATAGATTTGATTAATGCCAATCGGAGTTGCCATATAATCACGCTAGAGGATCCGATTGAATTTTTACATAAACATAAAAAAAGTATCATTAACCAACGGGAAGTCGGGGCAGATACAGACTCTTTCGCCGGAGCTCTCCGAGCAGCCCTCCGGGAGGACCCGGATGTTATTTTAGTCGGTGAAATGCGGGACTTGGAGACCATTCAAACCGCTTTAACCGCTGCCGAGACCGGACATTTAGTCTTCGCAACCTTACATACCAATGATACCACCCAGACGGTGGACCGGATCATCGACGTTTTTCCGCCCCACCAACAACAACAGATCCGGATGCAACTTTCAGTAACATTGCAAGGTATTGTCGCCCAACAACTGATCCCTAAGTTTAACCAGCCGGGACGGGTTTTAGCTACCGAAATTTTGATCGCCAACGGCGCGGTGCGTAATCTAATCCGTGAAGGCAAAACATATCAACTTCCCAGTGCCCTCCAAACCGGAGGGAAGTTGGGAATGCAAACTTTGGACGCTTCACTAAAAGCCCTTTACCAACGAAGACTAATCAGCCTTCAAGAAGCGATGATGCGGGCTTCCGATCAGGAAGAATTTAAGAGATTTGCGGAGATGAATTTTTAATAACGTTACGTTTTAAAGTTTTGAATAAACTCACTCTTGCTCTCTCTTTTGCGAAAGAGAGAGTAACCCGGATGCTTTGTAGTTTGAAAAACTTCATTGAGTAGGCAGTTCTTTCCCCTCTATTTTAAAAAAAGAGAGGGGAAGATAGATGGGGTGAGTTTTTAGCGTAACGTTAAACGCGTAACACGTAACGAATTATCAAGGAGAAATTGGAAGATGCCTTCTTTTGAATATAGCGTTCGGGATAAACGGGGGCAGGCTTTAAAAGGAACTATGGATGCGCCTGGGATACGGGAGGCGGCCGTTAAGCTCCGAGAAGAGGGGTATTACATTACCTCACTCCAGCCTCGAGGAGAAGCCAAGGCCGGAGCGGAGAAGCAAACCAAAGTATTCCAAAAAAAAGTACAACTCCGGGAATTATTAATCTTTACCCGTCAGTTCGGGGTAATGATCCGGGCCGGAGTCAATCTGGCGTCATGTCTTAGCTTAATGACCCAGCAGACGGAGAACCCTTACTTTGCATCGGTGATTCATCAGATCCGCCGGAATGTAGAGGGCGGCGAGACGCTCCATGGGGCGATGGCCAAATATCCGAAGATTTTTCCGACGATATACATTCATATGGTGGAAGCCGGAGAAGCCAGCGGCCAGTTGGAGACGGTACTTTTCAGATTGGTAGAGCATTTGGAAAGAGAGTTTGAACTTAAGAAGAAGGTCACCGGGGCGATGACTTACCCGGCAGTGGTTGTAGTGGTGGCGATTGGGGTTATTTTTGGGTTGATGACATTTGTATTGCCTAATTTTTTGGGAATGTTTCGAGACGCTAACATGGAACTGCCTCCAGTTACTCTACTTTTAATGGCTACAAGCGATATGTTCGTTAAATATTGGTATTTGATACTAGCAGCTTTGGTTGGAACGGTTTTAGGATTTAAACTATATTACGATACCCCGACTGGAAGAAGAAAAGTTGATAAGTTTCTTTTTAATTTAAAAATAATTGGGCCGGTAATTCAAAAGCTAGCTTCGGCCCGTTTTTCTAGAACATTGGCAACTTTACTTGAGAGCGGGTTAATGATTACTATTAGCTTGGAGATGGTGGAACGGGCGGTGGGAAATACGGTTGTAGCCGATGCAATTAATAAAGCAAGAGTAAATATTACTCAAGGAACCGGGCTTGCCAAACCCTTAATGGAACGCAAAGTGTTCCCGCCGATGGTCACCCAGATGATTGCTGTTGGAGAAGAAACAGGGGAATTATCAACAATGCTTAACCAAGTGGCTGATTTCTATGAAAGGGAAGCCGGATATGCCATTGAGTCGCTAACAACCCTTATTGAACCTGCTATTATGGTTTGTTTGGGTGGGGTGGTTGCACTGGTAGTGGCTGCAGTGATGATTCCCATGTTTTCACTTAGTTCGGGAGGAACACTTAAATAATCTTTAGATATATTTATGAAAGGAGGTGAAAATGATGAAATTATGTAATAATGAAAGAGGTTTTACATTAATTGAAATTTTGATTGTCGTTTTGATAATCGGAGTTATTGCTGCATTGGCAATACCAAACTTAATGTCAGCTCGGCAAACCGCTTGGGGTACTACATGCGATGCCAATAGTACGACATTAACTGCAGCAGCTGAATTATTCCGCATTCAAGCTGGTTCTCTACCATCAGCAGTTGGTGATATGACCACAGCTAATACTGGTTATACCGATCCAGTAATAGACACTATTCCTACATGCCCTGCTGATTCTACAAACACTTATGGTTTTGTGGGTGCAACTAGTGAGGTTTTATGTGACGGCAAAGGGTCAGATCATCCATAATGGGAGAATTCATGCATATTGTTGTTATATTAGTATTGTATGGCTTAATTACCGGTAGCTTTCTCAATGTACTTATCTATCGTATCCCTCGGGGGGAGTCAATCGTTCTCCCCCCCTCCCATTGTCCTAGTTGTAACCATAGACTGGGAGTTTTAGATCTTTTCCCGGTCTTGAGTTACCTTTGGCTTGGGGGAAAGTGCCGTTACTGTAAAACTCCAATTAGTTGGCGATATCCACTGGTGGAGTTAATTACTGCGGTTTTAACTGTTATTTGTTGGATGCGATTTGGTTTGTCGATTGACGGGGTTATGGCCTTAGTCCTAACATACGTCTTGATTGTAATAGCCTTTATCGATTTGGATCATAAACTAATTCCCAATGTTTTGACCTTGCCGATGATCATTATAGGTTTATTTTTTCGGATGTGGCAAGGGGAGATCATAGCCGGTATTTTAGGTGTTTTAATCGGTGGCGGCCCTTTGCTTTTGGTTACTCTGTTTTATCCTAAAGGAATGGGTATGGGGGATGTTAAGTTTTTAGCCATGGCAGGGGTCTTTTTAGGTTGGGAGAAAGCGTTATTCATTTTATTTAGTGGAAGTTTTTTGGGGATTTTAGTTATTATCCCTTTAATGCTTTTAAAAAAGATTGACCGTAAAACAGCATTTCCTTTTGGTCCATTTTTGGTGATAGGGACTTTGATTGCGCTATATTGGGAAGGAATTGTATTAAAGATATATGGGTTTTATGGATTGTGATATAGAAAAGGATCGATATTTTTACGTAATGATTGTCAACCGGAGGCTAAAGACCTCCGGCTACGAGGTGGAAGGACCCTGAAGGGTCATAAAAAATGTGATGGAATAATGCCCAAGATTAGTCTGAAAGCTTCCATCTTGTAACCGGGTCGTTTACGATCCGGTTGCTTAATTACACTACTTTTGGGTCTATAATTACAACAGATATTCATAAAAACAAAAATCAATTCTCCCCTTTCCTAGCAATACAGGGGAACCCATATTTTAGCTGGACAAATAAGTAAAAAAAGTGTTTTACTAAAAAAAGTCTTGATTTATAGCTGTTTGTTGCCGATTATATTATGTGAATAGTCGGCAAAAGCGGAATGAGGAGTAAATAGTTAATGGCTAAAGTCGGAATCGGTTTGGATGTCGGGACTAATTCCATTAAGGTTGTCGAATTGCAAGGGGGATTAAAACCTCGACTAATACGTTTTGGAAAAATTGTGTTACCCGAAGGCGCATTAATTGCTGGTGAAATTAAAGAGCGGGAACAGGTCGGAAAGGCAATTAAAGAACTATTCGCCACAAATAAGATTTCTTCAAAACGGGTAACAATTGCTATAGCAGGACAGGCGGCGATTATCAGACATATCAAAATGCCTATGATGGAAGATAGTGAAGTGGCCAATGCCATTCACTGGGAGGCGGAACGTTATATTCCTTTTCCAGTGGATGAAGTAACCCTGGATTTTAAAGTATTAAAGCGGTTTGAGGACCAAAATGAGATGGATGTTCTAATGGTTTGCGCTCGGAACGATATCATATACAGCCATGTTGAAACCCTTAGGGATATCGGGTTTCAGATCGCGGCGATCGATGTCCAGACTTTCAGCCTGATGCGGGCGGCTGGTTTGGAAAGCGCTGATACTGAAGGCGCTGTTGCTCTTTTAGATATAGGGTTTGAGACATCGGATTTATTAATTCTTAAAGATGGGATTCCTCTTTTTTCCAGAGTAATTCCATTAGCCGGCAACCGTTTTACTAAAACGATTGCCACCAATATTGGGATTACAACTGAGGAAGCGGAAGAAATAAAAATAAATAAAATCGATGCTTTAAGTGAAAGCGGTTCTTTGCAGATTCAGAGTCTTGACGCAAAAGCCAATTTTGCCATGGAAGAGGGTTTAAAAGAATTAACCTTGGAGATCCGTCGATCTTTTGATTATTTTCATATGCAAGAAAGAAACGAAGAGGTGAACCGGATTATCATCAACGGCGGCGGCTCACTTTTAAATAATTTGGAGACTTTTCTCAATAGGGAATTGGGAATCCCGGTTATTAGCGGTAGTCTTCCTCAAAAAATCAGTGTCCCTAAAAAACTAAAGATAAGATTGGATGTAGAGTTACCTGTATATAGTGTGGCTTTAGGCTTGGCAATGCGGGAGGTGATCCCGGAGTGAGGATCAATCTTTTACCGCTCGAGTTTCGGCCAAGACAACAAGTTACATTTTTGAATTTAATTATTTTATTCGGGTGTATAGTTTTATTCATGGCTTCTGTCGGATTTGGAGTATATGAATACTTTCATTATCAAGAATCGATTAAAGAATTGGCTTCAATTGAACAACAAATCGCATTTCTCCAACCTCAAATGGACGAAGTGCGGAAATTAGAACAGACCCAGGGGCAATTAATCAAGTTACAACAGGAGATTAACAAAATACGAGGTTTTTATCAACCGCATCTTCAAATTTTTAATAGTTTGGCGACAATTATGCCGGGTAATATCTGGCTGGAGGAATTAATTATCGATCACACCGGGAAAGTTACTGTCACCGGACAATCACTAAACATTCCAATGATTGGCAATTATTTAAACAAAATTAATATCAGTGAGTTTTATCAAAGTACATCCTTAAAAGAGATTAAAATGGAAGATGATGACGATTTTATCAGTTATCAGTTTAACCTGGAAATGGTGACCGGAAGGGGTTCCCTTGAATATGACGAAAAAAAATAATGTTTCAACGATTATTTTTATTATAGTAACAGCGCTAATTTCCGGTGGTATCATTGCCGGTGGGGTTTACTATTTGACTAAAGACAATGAGTTAAATATTAAAATAAATCAGCGCCAATCAGAATTTATGCAAATGAAACAAAAAGTAGCAATGTTGCCGTTACTGAGAGAACAAAGCAAAACCGGAATTGCGGAGATTAATCGGTTACATCAATTTGCTCCCAGCCGTGAAGAACAGGCGGCGTTTGTTTTAGAACTGGAACGGATGGCAGATAAATGTAAAGTTAATATTCTCCTATGTAAAATGGATGATAAAATAAAAAATTTCAAAAATTTGGCAACTTATCAAGTATATCAATGGGCGGTGGAACTAAGCGGGGAATATCACGGTATTAGAAGGTTTTTAGAAACAATACTTCAATCTAAGAGGTTTATGATGGTTTCAAGTTTAAATATTAACGCTTCCGAGCCTGATTCAAAAAGTAGAAAGGCATATGAGCTAAATACGCAACTTATTTTAGACTTAATAGCTCCCGTAGAACAAGGGAAGGTGAGTCAATGAACGGGAATTCCCAGGAAAAACAACCGGCTGTTAGGCCAGGATTATTATTGATATTATTGGTTGCATTAGGGGGAGTATTATATTGGAGATTTTTTATGCAACCACAACCGGGGCCAAACATTCCGACGCCTACACCAGGAGTTGGAGCACCTTTGACAAACAGTATTATTACGGAGAAACCAACGGAAACAAAGGATACAAAGATTAGCACAGGGCCGACTTCAAATAGAGATCTTTTCTTACCCCCGCCATCGATAGTAGCAGCCCGGAGGAGAAAAGATAATGATATGGGTCCGTCAAACCAACTAATCAGAAATGAACCGCAATTAATCAAGCCGGACCAAGGTTTTACCACAACTAATAAAACCGACGAAAATTCTGAGAAACCGGTTTTAAAAGGGATTGTAGGAACATCCAGCAGCCAGGTGGTTATTGTAAGGTATCAAAATAAATCATATTTGTTGAAACTAGGTGAAATCTTACCGGGGACCAAATACCGTGTGGCTGAGATTCATAACAGTTCAGTGGTATTTCTTACTCCGACAGGCCGTTTAAAACTGGACAAGAAAGAGAGGGCCAAATAATGGGTAAAAAAGATAAACTCATACTAGCCCAATTAATTTTGATAATAAGCTTTTTTACGTTATTTATTTCCTATTCTGTTCAAGCCGAACCGGTAAAGACAGAGATTATATCCAATTTTGAAGTATTTGACGCCGATATCCGAGATGTCTTTCGCTCCTTGGCCGAATTGGGCGGGATTAATATCTTAATGGACCCTCAAGTTAAGGGAGATGTATCAATCAAACTCAAACACGGATTATCGATTAAAGAAGCAATTGAATTATTGTCGCAGACTTATGGATATTCTTTCCGTTGGATAACCCAAACTAGGACCGTTATTATCGGCAACGAAAAGACATTCAGCAATTTCGAGAGTAGAGAGACAAAAATTTACCATCTAAACTATGCTTCGCCCGAGCAAATGAAAAACGCATTAAAAATAATTATTCCCGAAGATAAAATAGGGGTTGATACCCGGACCAACCAACTGACCATCAAAGCCAGCATTTTGGAGCACCAAAATATTGAAGAAATCGTTGCCCGGCTTGATAGGGAAATGCCCCAGTTGAATATTGAGGCTCGTATGGAAGAGCTAACTCAAAGCGGTAGCAAGGAATTGGGGTTGAATTGGGAATTTGACAAGATTTACTCGACAAATAACTTTAAATTAACCACCATGGCTACGATTAGAGCGTTGGAAGATACTAATAAGGCACGCTTGTTGGCAAATCCCAATATTTCAATTACTGACAGTCAAGAGGGAAAAATATTGATCGGAGATAAGTTTCCGGTTATTTCTACTAATCGTTCATCGACAGGGATTGAATATGTTGTTAATTATATTGAGGTAGGAACAAAGTTAACAGTTATTCCAAGGATTAATGAAAATAATATTGTTACTGTATCAGTAAAAGCAGAAGTCAGTAATATTGTTGAATGGAAAAAAACCGGAGAAGGGGACGATGTACCTGTAATACGAACTAGAGAAGCAAGTTCAGTCGTTAGGCTACGTGAAGGGGAGACCTTCGTCCTTTCGGGCTTACATAAAGAGGCCGATAATGTTGGCACTTCTGGTGTACCTGGATTATCAAAAGTTCCATTAATAGGAAGGCTTTTTGGAACAAAAAATGATGGTAAAGAACAGACGGAAGTGGTAATTTTTGTTACTCCTAAAATTATCCGCTTAAAAAATGAAGAGATTGATAATTCAAATGTACATACGGTAGGGAAAAAACCCTCATCTGAACTTGAAGTTCCTAAGGCAAAGGCTGAACCTACGCCGGCAGTTCCAGTAATCAATACACCAACGGTCCAGGAAGGAACAGGTAAACTAAATTCAGTTGAAAATGAAGGGTCAAAAAAAGCTCCCCAAGATATACCTGCTGTTACAAATGAAAATGTAAAACTAAAATCTACTATAAATGCGCCGCTTCAAGTGGAACCGGTCGATAAGGAAATACCGGCTGAAGAAAAAATGTTGCCCGACCTTTCAAAACTTCCTAAAGCCGTAGATTCCACCTCCTTGGAACCAGTCAAGTCGGCTTCAAAACCTATCTCCGCCGAACCGGTTGAAAGCAATAAGTTAAAAATTAAAGTCAAAAAGGGCGAGACGGTTGCAAGTCTTGCAAAAAAGTATGGGATTGATAAAGAGGGTATTTTAGCTGAAAATAAATTAAAATCGGATGCTTTAAACGCAGGGGCGGAATTAATGCTTCCCATCCCCAAAAATCATTTTTATGAGATTAAGCCTAAGGAGACTTTATGGCGGATTGCTAAACGTTATGGCACTACCGTTGAGTTACTAATGGAGATTAATAATATTACCGATCACACTAAGATCGAAAAGGGGCAAGCTATTATATTACCGGTTCCGATCGACAAAATTGCCAATAATAAATTTTAGTCAGGATTCAACTCACCCCCTTAATCCCCCTCTCTATAAAGAAGTTATTAATTTTAGGAGCTCAATAGAGAGGGGGAAGTAAGCTGATTCTGAGAGTTCGATTCGTTCATATAATCATTATTTTTAAAAGGGAGACTTTGATTTAGTCTCCCTTTTTTGTGATAGGTTATGATTTTGGATTGTTTTTTATCCTACGCAAATCATCCTTGAGTTTGTTAACGTCCCTAATGACTGCGGGACGATTTTTACTTTTGGCGTCAGCTTGAAGCTTGGCGTAGGCTGTATCGAAAGTGGCAATATTTCTTAAGGATTTACCATTGGTCGATGAGGGACGATAACGGGTCATATCTATCCCCAGTAGATTGGTCTCCCGGTTACAAACCGACCAATTTTCTTTTTTGGCCGCTGTTTCAATCCGGTTAATCCGATCCATTAATTGTTTTTCAGTTAACGCGGACGCCCCAGGAGTTTCTTTGGTCGGAGCCGGACTAATATTTCGGGTCGGAGTGGGGACACGGGGCCGTACAGGGGCTGGACGGGTTTGGTTGTCGGTAAACCAGTTGCAGCTGGTAAAAGCAGCGCTTATGAAGATCATTCCTAGGCCTAAAAGAATCTTTTTGAAGTTCATTATGATACCTCCTCGTTAACCTTAGGATGGGATGAAGGCAAAGTTTTTAAACTGTAAAATCAGTAAAATTTAATGGTAAAGCTGGAAAGGAAATAAAAAATGATGATTATTGGCATGAGGCAAGAGGCGCGAAGCATGAGATAAACCTTTTCGATTATTCCTGTAGAGATATTAATCAGGCGAATAAATAAATCCATGTTATTTCCGGATAGAAACTCATCCTTGCCTTCTCTTTTCAAAGTTAAGAGAAGGTAACCCGAATGCTCCGCAGCCAAGAATTTGGGCCGTCTTGATTTTGTTCCTTCTCTTACGGGTAAGAGAAGCAAGATGAGTTCTTTGCAAAAAAGACATATTTAATAACCAAAATAATAATAGCGGACAGACAAATATTAGGATAAAATGTCAGTTTTGGACATGATTCCATAAAGAATAAGTTTTATTATACTGTATACCAGGAATGAAAAATTGAGTTTAAAATTAAAAAAAATTTATGTGCCAATCAGAAATAACCAAAGAGGTGTAAGGAATGACTATTAATGGGAGTGAATTAGAATTAACCATTGGTAATTTACCTTCGAATATTATTGGCCATGAAGAGGCCTTTATAAATAGAGCAAATCAAGTTAACCGTTTTCGTCCAATCCTATCCGTCAAAAATGTTTCAAAATCTTTTCCGGTAGCAGGAGGTAAAGTACAGGCAATAAATGATATAAATTTAGTGATTAATCCGGGGGAGTTGGTTTCTCTTGTTGGCCCATCCGGTTGTGGTAAGAGCACTTTGCTAAATATTATCGCCGGGCTGGAAAAGCCAGATTGCGGTGAGGTTATGGGTAGTCAAGTATATGAAAAGGGTGCTTCCACATATACGGAACGGCTGTTGATTTTTCAAGAAGCCTCGTTATTTCCCTGGTTGACGGTATCCGATAATGTGGCGTACGGATTAAAAATCCGTAAATATACCAAAGAAAGGCGCCAAGCAATAGCGGATAAATATCTTTCCTTAGTCCAACTGGGCCAATTTAAAAGGGCTTGTATTCATCAGTTATCGGGAGGAATGAAACAGCGAGTAGCTTTAGCGCGGGCATTGGCGCTAAACCCAAAATTATTATTAATGGATGAGCCTTTTACCGCTTTGGACATTCAAACCCGGCAAGAAATGTACCGTTTATTATTAAAAATCCGGGAAGAAACAGGCATTACTATTTTATTTATTACTCATAACGTGGAAGAAGCTTTATTATTAAGCAATAGGATTTTAGTAATGAAGCCACGCCCGGGTCAAATAAAAAGGGAGTTTCAGGTAAATGTTAGCTATCCTAGGACAATTGAAAATATTCATTTAAAACAGCTTCGTTTGGAAATAGTCAAGGAATTCATGGAGACTGGCGATGTTGGTGATATTCAGGGAGGTCCTCTCCATGAACAAGCTAAGTAGGAGGATATTATTTTATATAGGGCTCGTGTGTATTTGGTCATCCTTAGTAGCCTTAAAGATTTGGCCTAAATATATGTTGCCTTCACCATCGGGAGTATTACTCAGTTTTATTGATGGAATTAAAGACTTTACATTTATCACCGGCATATTGGCTAGTTTAAAAAGGATCTTTATCGGTTATGGTATTTCAGTACTTTTTGGAATGTCCTTAGGTTTTGCCATTGGACGGGTTAAAGAGCTGGATGAGACTGTAGGGTCATTGGTTGTAGGCCTCCAAACGCTGCCCAGTATTTGTTGGCTGCCTTTATCGATTCTATGGTTTGGTCTAAATGAAAAAGCGATTATATTCGTGGTAGTAATGGGGGCTTTACTTTCAATAACTATATCAACGGACAGCGGGGTCAAAAACATCCCTCCGATTTACATTAGGGCCGGTAAGAACATGGGGGCCCGAGGCCTGACTTTATTGACTACAATTCTATTTCCTGCTGCTCTTCCATTGATTATTGCCGGTTTAAAACAAGGCTGGTCTTTTGCCTGGCGTTCTTTAATGGCAGGAGAATTGTTATATGTGACTATCGGGTTAGGCCAACTATTGATGATGGGTAGAGAATTAAATGATATGAATAGGGTTATTGCGGTAATGTTGGTTATAATATTTATGGGCTTATTATTTGATCGTCTGATTTTTGCAAAATTAGAAGCTGCAGTCAGGGAGCGGAATGGGTTGGGAAATAAATAGATATGTCTAATGTTCTTTAACTGTTAAGGCTTAAGTCATAAAGAAAAAATTTTTAATTATGGATAATTCTTTATGTTCTTAGGATATAAAACTATATGAGTTTTACACCTTTGTGGCTAAATAAGTATCTACATAGTTTTTGATTATGAGCGAACGAACAAAATCACACTCTGTGAGTGGGAAAATTGAAAAGGTGACGCTGATGTATGTATTGATGTAAAATATTTAATATTGAAAGAATGGGGTGGTTAAGTGGGTTTTGCCGAATTGGCTGATGCTCCGTGAAAAGGAGTACATTGCTGCGTTGCTTGGTCGTAAAATTTGTTGAGTCAAAGATGCTTGCAGATCGTTTTTACAAACCTAAACCGTGTTTGCAAAAACGACTGCTTGGTACTCAACGTACATCAGTACGGCTCCGTTCCTCGCTCCTGGCGCGCCTTGCACTGTACCCCTTTTGACGGAGCGAATGAATAACTGAATGTTCAGCCAATTCGGCAAGGGTTTCACCCCAGCGCGTTAGGGTAATAGCGCTGGTTCTCGGGTACCGATTTTACAGCTGAACATGATATTTTAGATATATTAGATATATATGATATAAATTGACGGAACACTATTAGGTATAGCAAGTAGTAAGCCTTATAGGGCTAGTCAAATCGCTGTTATGCGGGTGTCATAACTCAAGTTGTGCAATGAATCCAGTGAATTAAGCGATAATATTTCAAATAGGTAATTTTTTTAGTCTTTTAAAAAGGAGAAAATAGAAATCGGAAGCATTTTGTCCAGAAAAAATCATTATTTTAAGTTTTATTAACTTCAGGATATAATTATATGACTAGGAAATATCAGTCTAGGATTTTCTCCTTAACAATATGATAATAAATTTGTAATGTATCAATACTCTAAAGTTTTATAACCTTTATTACATCACTTACCGGATTCGTATTATGAAAGGAGGCGATGTAGAGGTAATTAATTTTGTTTTGGATCAAGCCCGTTAATCCGAAAATGTATCTGTTTCGAAACTTGAAAAGAACCAGTTCCATATGAAGGATTAGCAAACAAACGCTTGATCGCCAGTTTTATCCTATTTTAAAATTTAGAGGAGGAAGTTTACTTAATGAAAAAGTTATTAGTACTTGCATTAGCAGTCGTTTTAACCTTATCTTTAACCGTAGTAGCTTCTGCTGCTACCTTTGATCCGTATGTAGGCGGCGAGTTCCAACTTTTTTACAGCTCTGATATGGACTTAACAAATAATACCTACTTGAAAGATGGTAGTGAAGATACCCCACTTTCATCTGCATTTGGTAGCGGAACATATGCCCGTTACAAAGCATATGTAACCGGAACAGTTAAAGATGAAGAGACCAATACTTGGGCAAAAATCGGTATGTTATCCAAGATTTGGGCTGGCGACGCTAATGTACCTGTTTATGAAGCCGGTATCAAAAAGCTCGGCGACGTTCTCGACATTTGGTATACCAATGATGAGAACCCTAACACCAAACGCGGTCAAGTCGCTATTGCTTGGGCTGGCGGACCGTCTTCCCAACCTCCGGCAAAATTCGGTGGTGACCCTGGTTTTAGCAATGGTATTGGCGATGTTTTAGGTTTTGACTATAATAAAGATAACGTTACAGTTAACGTTATCTATGGTCCGAACAAAGATGCCGCTGGCGATACTTTAACCGCTATTGCCGCTACCATCAAATTTGACGGCGGTAATGTATGGGTTGGTACCAGAAACAGAATTAACGATGGTGACCAAACCGGTGTTGGTATGCAATATGGTTTAGGTTTAGGAACCCTTTCCGTTGATTACATCCAGGAAAAACCGGAAGATGGCGATAGCGTTAGCTATATCCAAGCAAACATGAACTTCACCGATCTGAAATTGGATACCACCTTGTTAATGGATGATGGAAAATTCTTCGGCGAAGACGGTGGTATGGGCGTAGGTCTTGTTTACAATATCTCCGACAAATATTATGTTGGTGCGAAAATGCTCAGCCCTGATACAGAAGATGCCGAAGATTTGACCGAATATTATTTCGGTATTAAACACGGTGTGCTTGAAACCAGAATCGGTTCTTGCGATGATGGTAATGAAAGCTATACCTATGTAACCGTTCATGCGGGTATGTGGTAAGATTTATTGCTAGACCAAAGAGCTGTCTCATTTTGAGACAGCTCTTTTTGTATTCAGATCAATTAAGCTGTAAGAACTAATATCTAGTTTTACGAGTGGTCTTGACTAAAATGTGATTGGTAAAACTATAGAGGAGGAATTATTTCTGTTCTTAGGGAAAACTATAAAATAAGAGTAGGCTGTTTGGCTATTCTTATATACTTGCCAATTGTATTTTATGAAAAGCCTTTTCCATATTTTTAAGTGTAAAATGATTTACCGTTTTGTCAAAAAATATGTTACAATAATAGCCAGAATTAGCTGATAAGGAAATAAGTTTAATTTAAATTGTAGAAGTTTCCATATTATATAGAAAAATTTATTTATTTTATGTTATGATACAAATCGGATGTTAAAAAAAGGGAAATACAAAGATTATCCACTAACTGAAATTAGAAGTTACATCATAAAAGGGTATTTTTTTGAGTATTACTATAAATCTTTCTGAATAATCATTGGATATAATTATTATTCGACCTAAAATAGGCCAAAGTGATGAAAGAGATTTAGGCGATGTTAATATTCTCCTAATTTTATTATCCCAGAATTATTGATATACTTATTTACAATATTGGGAACTTTTATATTTAAAACAAGTTGATATATATATCAGAATGTATTAATTTCGGGAGGTAAGTAACAATGAAGAATAAGTATTTCTTTTTAGTAGTAGCACTGTTATTAATAGTGTTAATACCGGTAATTATGGCCGAATCGGATAATTTGGAAAATAATGCAGTGATTCAAAACAGTCCCTCTAAAATCGCATTTGCCTCTAAACGGGACGGTAATTTCGAAATCTATACCATTAACGACAATGGAAATGATTTAAAAAGGCTTACCAATAGTAAAGAAGACGATTTGAAGCCTCAATGGTCCCCTGATGGAACTAAAATACTTTTCTTTTCAAAAAAGGGTAAAAAATATTCACTCCGGGTAATGAATAAAGACGGTAGTGAACAAAAAAAGCTGGCTAATGAATGTAATGATCAGTATCTGCCTTCGTGGTCCCCTGATGGGACAAAAATTCTTTTTGTGGCCAAAGTTAAATCTAAAAATAAGATTTTTACCATTGATCCCGATGGTAATAATCTTACCCGCTTAACCGAAGGTGATCGGGAAGGCTTATATCCTTCGTGGTCCCCTGATGGTTTGAAAATACTTTACATCGAAAAATATCAAAAAGAAATATTTATATACGTTATGAACCTGGATGGAACAGGTCGAGTAAAGCTTATCAGAGAGAAAGGCACCTACTTGGCGCCCGCTTGGTCGCCGGATGGCCGGAAAATTGCTTATATTACAACAAAACAATCTTTCAGGGGAACATATTATCAATTATATGTAATGAACAGTGACGGAAGTGATAATTATTTACTCGCCGATGGTAGTAGAAAAGTAGAGGACATTGACTATTTAGACGAGTTCTTTTGGTCTCCCGACGGGACTAAAATTGCATTTACAAAAGTGGCCGATATAGAAGCCCACTATGATGATAGCGGGTCAGTTACATTTACCTATAAATATGGAACTTATATCGTAAACTCGGATGGTAACGACCATGACGATCTGCTGACAAAGATTGGGGCGGAACCTTTATCACCTAACTGGTCTTTAGATTCTTCAAAATTAGCGAGTGTTTATAGTTCTGGATTAATGGTTTATAATACAAAGAGTAAGGTCGATGAGGAAATTCAAGTTGATTCCTCAATTCCGATTAGTCCGGTTAAATGGTCGTCGGATGGAAAGAAACTCGTCTTTGCGGGTAAAAATCATTCATTCCAAAAAGCAGGTCTTTACCTAGTTACCCTTAACGGAAAAGTAACAAAATTAACTGAAGCAAATGATTATGATCCAGTTTGGGCACCGGTTATGAAGTTGGAAGTGGAAAGTTTGAATTGAGAAGTAGAATATAAAATATATTAAACTAAATAATTAATATGCCTTACTTGTTCACTTAAGTATAATAGTTACTATTAACTATTCAAAAAGAAGTTGTTTACCAACTTCTTTTTTGCATTTAAAAGAAACAAATATGTTTCTAAATTGTATTCATAATACATGCATGCATGTACTTGACATTTATATGGCTAATGCATAAAATCAGAATATAAAAAATATGAAATACATTTCCGCAATGCGGAAAAACAAGATGTCATTAGATAGTTAAAAAACTATCGACTTAAATAAATTATGAAAGGCGGTAATATTTTTATGTCATTAATCAAACAACTAATGGAACAAGTAGTTAAGCGCAATCCTAACGAACCTGAGTTTCATCAAGCAGTAAAAGAAGTGTTGGAGTCCTTGGAACCGGTTATGGAACGTCACCCAGAGTATGCCAAAGCAGGTATCCTGGAAAGAATCGTTGAGCCGGAAAGACAGATTATTTTCCGGGTCCCCTGGGTGGACGATCAAGGTAAAGTACAAGTAAACCGTGGGTTTAGAGTACAATTTAACAGCGCTATCGGACCTTATAAAGGCGGTCTCCGTTTTCATCCTTCAGTGTATGTTGGAATCATCAAATTCCTAGGTTTTGAACAAATTTTTAAAAATTCATTGACCGGACTTCCAATTGGTGGCGGTAAAGGCGGAAGTGATTTTGATCCCAAAGGCAAATCCGACGGCGAAGTAATGCGTTTCTGCCAAAGCTTTATTACCGAATTATACCGTCATATCGGTGCTGATGTAGATGTACCGGCCGGTGATATCGGAGTTGGCGGTCGTGAAATCGGCTTTATGTATGGTCAATACAAGAAAATTACCGGCCTTTATGAAGGCGTATTGACAGGGAAGGGGCTTACTTATGGCGGCAGCTTGGCACGGACAGAAGCAACCGGTTATGGCCTTTGCTACTTTGTTGATGAAATGATTAAAGCTAAGGGTAAGTCTTTCAAAGGAGCTACCGTTATTAGTTCCGGTTCCGGAAATGTTTCCATTTATGCAACCCAAAAGGTTCATCAATTAGGCGGTAAAGTGGTAGCAATGAGCGACTCTAACGGATACATTTATGATCCGGATGGAATAAAGCTCGATACCGTACAAAAGATTAAAGAAGTTGAGCGGAAACGAATCAGCGAATATGTTAAGTATCATCCGAATGCTAAATATACCGAAGGTTGCAATGGTATCTGGACCATCAAATGCGATATCGCTCTTCCGAATGCAACCCAGAATGAGATCGACAAAAAGGCAGCTGAAACTCTAGTTAAAAACGGTTGCTGGGCAGTCGGCGAGGGCGCGAATATGCCTTCTACTCCCGAAGCGGTTGAAGTCTTCTTAAAGAACAAAGTATTATTTGCTCCGGCTAAAGCAGCCAATGCCGGTGGTGTTGCTACTTCCGCTTTGGAGATGTCCCAAAACAGTATGAGACTCTCTTGGACCTTCGAAGAAGTCGATGCTAAACTTAAAGACATCATGGTTAATATCTACAAAAATGCAAGTAAAGCAGCTAAGGAATATGGCCATGAGGACAACTTAGTTGTTGGTGCGAATATCGCCGGGTTTAAGAAGGTTGCAGACGCTATGTTGGCGCAGGGGATTGTGTAAGAAATAAGAAAGATTAAGAAAAGAGAGCTTGTAAATACATTCAAGCTCTCTTTTCTTATGAGTAAATTGTACAACATAGCATTTATTTAACCCATACAACACTTTTAGAAACAATTTGGTCTTTTGAATAATTTGGGTCATTTTGAAAATCAATTGCAATATCCTTGCTCCATACACGAAGCCCGGTATGGGTATTTTTAAAGCTTTTTAATTCATATCTTCCTGAATGGTCATTAAAAGTTAATACTGGTCTCATATTAGGGTGTTTGTCTCTGTCAACATATACATTATGTCTTAATTGACCGTTTTCACGAACTATATCTATTGTTATTAAATGTGAATCAGCTAAATCAAAATTGGGGTCATATTCTTGCATAATAGATACGAGACCTTTAGTACCATTTGTAGTATCTGTTAAAGGTACACGTAATACCTCTCCTTCGTTAGCTTCTTGAAACGGTGTCGCATAATAATTACCATCGGTACCACTACTTTTACCATAAGTGTTCCATTCCCATATACCGGGAGAAGATTTAAGATTACCGGTTGAATAGAATTTGGATATATCTCCATCTGGCCCAACCCTATAATTATATAAGACTTTTTTAACTAAAAGACAACCATCTTTACAATAGAAATTATCAACATTGGATGTTGTAGCACCAGGGTCCCATTGAACCACATAAGAATTCATTTGATCAGCATTACCGATCATACCGTAATAAATACCATATCCTCCTCCATAATTTCGAACATTTTCTTCATTTAAAATATTACATGTTGCACGATAAGAAATATTTAAGCCATCAATTTTAGTATCATCATTAAACATAACTTGCATATTAGTTAAAGTACTTTTTGTCATATTATCTTTTAAACCTTTGGGGGGGTTAGCAACTTTACCAATATTAGTTTCAGTTATTTTCCATCTGGCAATATTCGAAGAAGTTGGATTATGATCTGAATGCGAGTAATTTCCAGTTGTAATAAGATCAACGACTCCTCGAGGTACCATTTGAATAGGGCTATTTTGCAGGTAGAAATTTACATTAGAATTAACACTAACACCACGGTAGGTTCCGGTAGCTCTAATATCAATACGTGTTGGATTAGAAGCATTGTCTGGGTAATATGTACAACTAACAGTAGCAGGTGAACTGTTACATATTGGAACTTTTTCAAATAATTTAACTGTTGTATTTGGAACTTGACCGCTACTTATTTTAGATTGAACATCTTTAATAGCAATTTTCGCTGCAGCTTCAGCAGCAAAACGAGCGGTCACTCTATTTTCATCATTCGCAGCAAACCCAGGTTCTTGGGTAATCATAGTTACTATACCAGCAGCTAAGACAAAAAATATAACTAATAAAATTAAAGTCATAGGAAGAGCAAATCCCTTTTGGGAAATCATATTATAACCTCCTTTTATAACTTATATTAGCATATTATAATTAGATTTTATCTAAATTATAATAATATCATTCTTCAATTTTATTTAGAGTTGTAACAGTTGTTGATAAAGTAGAACTATCAGCAAAAGTGACTACTATATTAATAGTATTATTTTGAGGGTCTGAAGTATTATATTTACATACTAAATTTTTAACAGTATTTTTTGTTATTGCTCTAGGGAATGAAGTATTACCAGCATATAGCTTGTTGTCAGCTCCTATAAATAATCTATAGTTAATTGTGGCTTGGGGATCACTTGGGTCTGGATATAAATAAGTCAAACTCTTATTATCAGCTGCAGGTACAGCCGCTACAGCATATTTTATTTCATCGCTTATTTGATTCATTGCTTGTCTGGATTCCCAAATTTCCTCCATAGAGTTTGTAACAGTTCGTTGAGAATTAAAAGAAAGTAAAGTAAATGTTACAAGAGCCCCCGCTACTAATAGGGCAATAAATAATCCTATTAATATCTCAATAAACGTAAATCCACCTTCATAATATCTATTATTCATGTTTAAACCTCAATTTTAATATTGTGTATAACAAGTATCCATAGAGATTGAATAATTCGAACGGTTATATTGCCATTGAACGGTAACTCTAATTGGAATTATTCTAGTATTATTAAAAGCTAAAATAACATTTGAAGTGTTGGGAATTATTGTTGTGACTGTATAATTAATATTGTTTACATTTTTTGTGAATGAAAAATTATCGTTATCTTGCCAAACTTTAGATCCCCGGGTTAATTGATTATTAGGGTCTTCAGTATCTAAGTATTTTAAAGATTCCAATCTTTCTCTGGCAAGATTTACAGCAGCAACACGCATTTTTGAATCATTTGTAATATTAAAAGATTGTTGATTAACAAGCAAAAATGAACTTACAATCATTCCTAAAATAAGGATTGCAATAAGGGCTTCAATAATAGTTAGTCCAGATTCAGATTTATTAATTAACATTAGAATAACCTCATAAATGTTATTATTTTACTTATAATTATTATATCCCAAATAATATTTATTGGCAATAATGCATTGTTTAGTCTAATTAAAAAGAATAGGTAAGATTGGATTAAGAATAATTGACAACTAATGCATATGGGCTATAATAAACGTAGAAATATAAATCAAATCAATCTCAAGGAGACAAATTTGATCCATTATCGTCACGCAACTCGGAATGACGTTGAGCAATTATTAAGTTTAATTGAAAAAGGCTTTTCAATAGAATTCAACTCGGTGATAAACCATGAAAAGGGGAGAGAACACCGGGTTTTATTTTCATATTTATATTCCAAGGAAGATTGGGACCCGGAGTGGGTATATCTTGCTGAGGAGTCAGGGCGGTTAGTGGCGGCGGTAGGGTTCTTTCCCCAAATATTATATTTTGACGGTGTAGAGGTGCCAATCTGGGCTGTTTCTCCGGTGGTGACAGATCCTGAATATAGAGGAAAAGGTTTTGCCGGAATTTGTTTAACCCGAGCATTGGAAGATTTAAAAGACAGGGGGGTACCGGGAGTATTTCTCTGGGGACTACCGGAATATTATCCGCGGTTCGGTTTTGTACCCGTTTTACCTAGATATAAGACTAAATTGACGCCGGGTAAGTTGATTTCAAAGGCGGAGTATCAAGGCCGATTTAGGAGTGTTAAATTTGAGGATCTTTCACAAGTTGCTTCGATTTATAATAATGTGAACTCAAAGTATTGGCTCCAGCCTAAGCGTGACCTAAAGTGGTGGGAAAATCGTTATGAGGAGATTGGTATTCAAGGGGGACTTCAAAAAGAGGTCCCGTTTCCAAAAAAGGAAAACTTTCTAGTTTGGGAGAATAATAAAGGAGAAGTAAAAGGTTACTTAAATTATTTGGAAGAACAAGACCAAAAAATAGTCATTAATGAGTCCGCAGTTGCTATTACTGAAGACGCTATTGATATGGTAACTTCAATGATGGGTCTGTTATTCTCCGGAAAAACAATTTATTTTAGAGGAACGCCGATCCATAGTCTTAATATCGCCGCATATCGGTTGGGCGGTACTCATATTAATCCGGCGCCACGGGCAGGCATGGTTAAGGTCATCGATTGGGAAAGATTTCTTAGTTATTTACTTCCTATTATAAATGATAGGTCTCGTTTATATATAAATTTCAAAGATGGAGATATTTTTGAATTAGGGATTTTGGATGGTAGGATTCGTTGGGTTTGGCATGAGTCCGCAGGGTGGGAAATAAGATCGGATTCTGGAATTCCTCAAACCCTTGAGCAAGAAAAATTGTTTACCAGATTAATATTTGGGTTTTACGATCAAATAGATTTAAGCCGGTTCAGTAGTAAATACATTGAAATAATCGAACGCCTATTTCCAAAGAAATATCCTTTTATATGGGATAATAATTATTTGTATTGAGGAATACAAACGATGATTCGCGTCACGGACTCTTCAAAGTCCATGATAATAATTATAGTAGCTTTAAGCTAAAAAGCTTTGTTATAAACCAAATAAACTAATTGATTTATTGATTTTAATGACTATCCATTTAGATAAGGTTTCTGATAAAATTGCTGATGGTAAAAGAAAGTAAGCCTAAAACCTGACCCTTTGTCCCTAAACAGGGATAACCACCATCCTTCGTAGCGATTATAAACTTGAAAGATTCTACAGGTTAGTCTAACATAGCTCCGTGGAGGATGAGATTTGTTCAAAGACTTTCCTGTAAAGGTCATGAGGCAAAAGGTCATCGATAATTACATAGTGGATTTCTATTGTGCTAAACTAAGCCTCGTTATAGAGATTGACGGCGATGTTCATGATACGGATGAAGCCAAATATTATGACCAAGAGCGGACGATAATCTTGGAGAGTTACAGCTTAAAAGTGATGCGATTCAAAAATATGGAGATTGATATGGAATTCGATGAAGTCTGTAAGACAAACATGGCTGAATATCAAAAGTGGAAGACTGATCACGATTTCAGAAATGGCTGATTTAACTGGATAATCATTTTGATTTTGAATCCTCATCGAGAGGGTAAGGAGTTGGTCTTTTGGCCGGGGAACTCGCATTAACCAAAGCAGCATTATTAACTCCGTTTGTAATGTTCGACGAAGCAACCGTGTTAGTTAAAGATGGGAAGATTTTAGCCGCAGGTCCGTCTGATCAAGTTAGCGTTCCCCCTGAATTCCGGGAAGTGCCCTTAGAAGGGTTAATGATTGCGCCCGGTTTTATTGATCAGCATGTTCATGGAGGCGGTGGGGCCGCCGTTATGGAGGGGGCTACCGAGAAATTGGTAGAAATGGCTCGGTTTCATGTAACTCATGGGACCACAACATTTTTGGCAAGCGCCACTTCATCCACTTGTGATCATCTGGCGAAAGTTGCAAAAGCTTTTGCGGGGCTCAGTCAAAAAACATATAAGGGAGCTCGCTGTCTAGGGATACATCTTGAGGGCCCTTTTTTATCACCCAAATATTATGGGGCTCATTCGCGGAATGCACTGAGGATACCTGATATACAAGAAGTATTGATCTTGCACAAATTATCAGACTTTGGTATCAAAATGATGACCCTTGCGCCTGAATTACCGGGGGCTATGGAGTTAGCTGCTTCGTTAGTCGATAAAGGGATTTTATGCGCCATTGGACATAGTGACGCTGATTATGAAACTACAATTACTGCAATTACTAATGGTTTTAGTAACATCACTCATTGTTTTAATCAGTTGCGCCCTTTCCATCATCGGGAACCGGGTGTATTAGGAGCCGCTTTACTTCGACCGGAATTGTCGTTGGAATTAATAGCTGATGGAATTCATCTGCATCCTGCGACTTTGGAATTAGTATTAAAAACCAAAGGCCCGGAGAAGATTATTTTAGTATCGGACGCTATGTCCCCAACCGGAATGCCTAATGGCAAATATCAGACTTCCGAGGGAGAGCTAACGCTATATAAGGGAAGTCTAACAAATCAAAATGGCAATTTGGCCGGAAGTGTCTTGACTTTAGAACGGGCAATCAAGAATTTTATGGATTTTACCGGTTGCGAATTAACGGACGCATTACGGATGGCTACTTATAATCCCGCCAGATACCTTGGGATTAATAAGCGAAAGGGTAGTTTATATCCGGGTAAGGATGCCGATTTAGTAGCCTTAACTCCTGATTTGGATGTGGTGATGACTATGGTTGAAGGAGAAATAATCAGCGGGTTAATCTCCTTGGACAGAGAAGAATAATGGAATCATACTCAAAAATTATTTATTTTGAAAGTATATCCGCTATTCCGAAACCGAATCATGTATTAGCCAGGCTTGGATTTAGAAAAAATCTAACTCAAATTGATTTGGTAGACCAAAGTAAATTAGAACAAGGGTTTAAAGACGGTATTTTATATTGCCGTCCCAAAGGAATGGCAGGCCGTTTTAAGATTATATCCCTACAGGAAGACTCGGTTACGATTGAAACCGGTCTTTCTTTTCAAAGTAAATCGTTAGCTCGATTTTTAAAGGATTGTAATGAGTTGGCTTTACTAGCCAGTACGGTAGGTAGGGAAGTAGTTGAGCGGATTGGCTTCGAGCTAGAACAAGGTGATGCCGCTTATGGCGTTATATTAGACGCAATAGCTTCCGAAACGGCAGATGCGGGACTTGATTGGATTATGGATTTTTTAAATAAAATATTAAGTCGGGAAGGTAAAATAACTACTAAAAATCGTTATAGCCCAGGTTATGGTGATTTAGATCTATCTTATCAAAAAGCTATCTTTGATTTACTTGATTTAAGTAAATTAGATTTGAAGCTGACTGAAAAGCAGATGTTAATACCGGAAAAATCGGTGATCGCCATTGCTGGAATTGAAAGGATTGAAGCGGATGAACAGAACAGCTTTTAAAAAAATGGTTGATCAGAAAATAATTGTCCTTGATGGGGCATTTGGTACAGAACTTCAAAAAAGAGGAATGCTGGCTGGGGTTTGCCCGGAGCAATGGGTGTTGGATCATCCGGAGTCGATTGTTGCTATTCAGAAAGAATATCAAGCTGCTGGTTCGAATGCCGTTTATACTTGTACTTTTAGTGGGAATCGAGTGAAACTGGAGGAGTTTGGCTTAGCCGGACAGGTTTTGGAGATAAACCGGAAGTTGGCTTTATTGTCCCGGGAAGCCGTTGGTCAAGCAGGCTTGGTAGGGGGAGATCTATCAATTACAGGACAGTTTGTCCGGCCATTTGGGTCAATGCCTTTTGAAACGGCAGTTGATGTTTTTAAGGAGCAAGTAAAAGGACTTCTAGAGGGCGGAGTTGACTTTTTTGCCATTGAGACGATGACTGACCTTCAGGAAGCAAGGGCAGCTGTTATTGCCGTAAAGGAAAGTTGTGAGCTTCCTATTTGCGTTACAATGACCTTTGATAAGGACGGCCGGACTTTAACCGGGACTGACCCTGTTACCGCTTTAATAACACTGCAAAGTCTTGGTGTGGATGCTGTTGGTTGTAACTGTTCTACCGGTCCGGAAACAATGGTTAAGTTTATCCGACAAATGAAACCTTACGCTAGAGTCCCTTTAATCGCAAAGCCTAATGCCGGTTTACCCAAGTTGGTTGATGGAAAGACGGTATTTAGTATGGGTGCTTCCGAATTTGGAACACATGTTGGTGCTCTTTTAGAAGCGGGTGTAAACTTAATCGGGGGCTGTTGTGGAACTTCTCCGGAATATATTAAGGAGATTAAAGAACGTATTGGCGAATTAACGCCGATTGTTTTTGATTCACCAAATATTAGTGCGGTAGCTTCCACTCGGAAAACTGTTTTTCTAGGATTTAACCAACCTTTGGCTATTATCGGGGAACGAATTAACCCTACTGGTAAAAAAAAGCTCCAAGAGGAGTTGAAAGAGGGTAAAACAGTTGAAGTGCGCCGTTTAGCGTTGGAACAAACCGATAAAGGGGCTGTTATTCTCGATGTGAATGTGGGAATGCCCGGAATCGATGAAAAGGCAAAGATGGTTGAAGTAGCAGAATTATTATGTACAATGGTAGAGTCACCGTTGTGTTTTGATTCCTCTAACCCGGAAGTATTGGAGGCAGTATTAAGGATATATCCCGGAAGGGCCTTGATTAACTCGATTTCCGGTGAAAAAGGGAAATTAGTAAAACTGCTTCCGGTAGCAGCGAAGTATGGAGCGATGTTTATTTTGTTACCCTTAGGCGATAACGGTCTTCCGGAAACGGCCGAAGAAAGAATTCGGATTGTGGAAGAAGTTTATAAAGAAGCAGAAAAATATGGTTTTGAAAAACAAGACATAATCGTTGATGGGTTGGTACTCACAGTCTCGTCAAATCAAGCTGCTGCAAGGGAAACCTTAAAATTAATTAATTGGACTGCAAACCATTTTAAAGCTAATTCTAACATTGGGTTATCCAATGTTTCTTACGGCTTGCCGGAAAGAAGTTGGGTGAATGCTGCCTTTCTAGCAATGGCTGCTGGTAGTGGGTTAACAGCGGCGATTGCTAACCCCTCTAGTGATTTAATAATGAATATGAAAATGGCTTTGGATGTTCTGGCCGGTACCGATGAAGGTAGTAGAAATTATATAAATTACTTTGGTGAGAAGGCTGATCTTAATAAACCAATAGCTTCTACTAAAAAAGCTTCAACATCTACATTATCTACCTTAGATCAAATTTATCAAGATGTCTTAAAAGGTAACAAGGAAGAGATAATTATTTCGTTGGAAAATGCAATTAAAGAAGGCTATGGATCGGGTGAATTGGTTGATCAATATTTAATACCTGCAATTACTGAGGTGGGGGAGTTATACGAACAGAAAAAATATTTCTTACCACAATTAATTCAAAGCGCTGAAACGATGAAGAATGCTTTTGAGTTTTTAGAACCATTATTAAAAAATAATAACCTTAATGGGCTTAAGGAAAAATCTAAAATTGTTTTAGCAACTGTAAAGGGTGATATTCATGATATTGGTAAGAATATCGTTGCATTAATGTTACGGAATTATGGTTTTGAGGTTTATGATTTAGGAAAAGATGTTGCCACTGAAATAATCATTGAAAAAGCGAAAAATACTGGAGCTCAAATAGTTGGGTTGTCAGCATTGATGACTACAACAATGACTGAAATGAAAAGTGTCATTAGTCTAGCTAGAAAAGAAGGATTAAAATGCAAATTTATAATTGGAGGGGCTGTAGTAACAGAGCAATATGCCAAGGAAATTGGGGCTGACGGTTATGCTGAAGATGCTCATAAAGCTGTTAAATTGGCACGAAAATTGGTTGATAATATTAATAGTTAAATTAAAGAAAGTTGGAGGATTGTTAAACCTTGTTTTAAGAGGATTTTACGGTTTTCAAAAAATAATTAAAAAATAATCTTGACTAATAAAAGGGTATGTGGTAATCTATTAAAGCTGTCGCGTTTCGAAGCGGCAAAATCAATCACATAGCAGCAGGTTTTACAGAAAAAGGTTGAAAAATGTGATTGACAAAACAACAAGATATGTGATATATTAATTAATGCGTCGCAACACTGAAATGTGCGACTTGAACCTTGAAAACTAAACAGCAGTAAAGCGAAAGACTGGTAGGTCTTTTGGAATTAAGAAAAACCTGTCATGAGGAAGCACAGAGATGTGCGAAAACATGGCCAGAAGTAACTAGAGCTATTGTTCAAGCTTGAGTAAAAAAAGGAACGCACATGTGCGTTCCATACAAAATATTTTACGGAGAGTTTGATCCTGGCTCAGGACGAACGCTGGCGGCGTGCCTAATACATGCAAGTCGAGCGAGTGTAGCAATACACGAGCGGCGGACGGGTGAGTAACGCGTGGGCAACCTGCCCTCTA
>JAEYRN010000009.1 GCA_023435565.1 Bacillota bacterium | reverse complement strand
CGCTTCACCTCGCTGTTACCAGTTTCGGCGCAACACTTGATATGGGTGGTTGGCTATTCCTTACCCAGCAAGGACTTTCACCTTGCAAGAAGCACCAAGCTTTGCTTGGCGCACTTATGTTGGCGGCAACTCAGTCAACTTTGCCGTCCAATGTGTAAAACAAGGCGTCAACGATACTTCCGTAATAGGATGCGTCGGCTCTGACGACTATGGATTGGCGGTAATTAAAATTCTCACTAAATATCTGATTAATCTATCCAAGGTTCATATCCGCGAGGGAAGAACCGCTTCAAACCGAATTTTTATTTCCGAAAGCGGCGACCGCTACTTTCTTCCCGACAGTTGGGATGGGGGCGTCTATCAGTCCTTCATCCTTTCCCCAGCGGATTGGCTTTTTGCCTTAAGTCACGATATTATTGCCATACCGGCCAACAATCCCAATTTCCCCACCGCCCTGGATAAATTGGGCGACAGCGGCAAGTTGGTCGTGGATTTTTTAGATTCCCGCGATTACAAATCCATTGAAACCGTTTTACCCCGAATGGCTTTGGGATTCATTAGCGGCGATCACGAAATGGTAGCCAGGTTTAAACCTATATCGGAAAAGATTGAAGCCCCGATTGTAATAACTTTAGGGGCCAAAGGAAGTATCGCTTTGTACCATGGTAAGGAGTATTTTCAAGAAGCTGTACCGGTTGAATTCATCGTTGATACTACTGGTTGCGGCGACTCATATCAAGCAGCCTTTACCGTTTCATGGTGGCAGGATCATAATATCTCAAAAGCTATGCAAAAAGGAGCTTTAGCAGCCGCTGAGACTTTAAAACATATGGGCGGCGTTTAAGTAACCGCTTTTATCCTCTGGAGAAAAATCCTTTTACCTCCTTGGGGACCTACTCCGGTTGATGCAGTATGGAGCTGATTAAATGCGAACGCAGTTATACCGGAACATATCTTAAAAAGTATCTGGAATGAATGAGTCATTGGGTTAAACAACCTCCCAAAAACAACTACTCAAATTGGTCTTGAAATTACAACTTTCATCTTACTGGCGGCAAAGATATTGATCATTGCTATTACCGCAGCGACCAGAAATATTGTTTCATATCCCGCGGCCTCCCACAAAATACCACCGAGCATAGGAATGGTCATCGCCACAGCGTGGTCCATGGTTATCCCCATCGATAAAGTCGGCGTCAAATCATCCGGCTCGGTTAAATTTTTATGCAGGTACGTGGTGCGGGCCATAGTTACCGCCAACAATAGATTATCAATAATAAAACAAATATAGACAGGGTAAATGGAGTAATTGCCCAATCCCAAGTGACCGGCATATCCGTAACCAATACAGACAAAAATTAAGATTATCGATTCCGCCGTTAAGATTTTCTTTTCACCGATTTCATCAATCATCCGGCCTAACCAGGGCTTTAAAAAAATCCCTATCACCGAAGCAATCAGTAAAAGAGATGCAATCATCGTAGAGGGTTGATGATAAATCTTCACCAACACCCAGGGGGCGAATGTTAGAAAGACTTGTTTCCGGGCGCCGTAGAGAACGTTCAACCAATAAAAAAGCGTATACTCCTTACGCAAAATCAACCTAAATCCGTCCCGGCTCCCAGACTGAGAAGGTTTTTTCATTTTTAATGTACAAATAACGGCTAATATTCCAAAAAACGCCGCCAGTTTAAAAACCCAGCTATATTCCAGCTTCCAATATCCAATTAAAAGCCAAATCAACGCGCAGCCAATAATATAGGCAATGTTATTGGCGCCGTTACACAATCCCAAACTGGTCCCAATTTTACCCGGTTCAGCCAGCCGTAACGAAACAGTATTCGAAAGCGGCATAAAAAGGTGCATACCGGCGCTCCAGATTAACATATTGACAACCATTAAACCAAATAGAGGTTCATTCCCCAAACCATAAAGGGATTGGCCGGTTAAACCGATTGAAACCAAAGCTATCGCCAGGCCCAGCATTCGCACGTCCGCCATAAACATTAATACCGCCGATACCACTGCTACCATAAACCCCGGAAATTCTCTGGGAAATTCCAGGTAGCCCCTGACTTTTGCAGAAATATTGAAGATATCGTTTAAATAATTGTTAAAGGTTGTATCATATAATCCCTGAGTTATTCCGACAAACATCCAAACCAACAATAGCAATTTAAATTCCCGGTCAAAACCTTCCCACCATCTAAGCATAACTAGTACCCCTCGCAATAAATAATCGATTGACTACATCAATTTCAATGCATTTACTATACAACTTTTTTACTGGCCAATCAATCATCTAAAATGAGATGGATCTTGATATGATACTACAGAAATGACAATCATCATTAAAATGATATAATTTATTTAAAAGGGTTTTGCCAATCCAATTTACGGAGGTAAATATGAATTACAGAGTAAATCGCTGGTTGGGGGGTTCCGGTATCTTGGCGGCTGTAATCAATACATTGCTGATTATCCTATTGGACGCCGTCACACCCGGTTATAACAGTATCCGGCAATATGTCAGCGAATTCGGTATTATTCCTGGTATAACATCTGTTATCGTATCGGTTTGGTGGATCTGTTTCGGTATACTTCTGATATTATTCTCCATCTGTTTGAACCATTCAATTGCTAAATCCGGACGGGCCTATTTGCTGGGGCCTTTGTTTATCGCGCTTTACGGCCTGCTGGACTCGATCGGTTCCAGTATCTTTCCCATGGACCCCGCGGGAGCTTCTGAAACTTTCTCCGGGATAATGCATACTTTAGTGAGTTTTCTTGGGATAACAGCCATCACCTTATCACCGCTCCCGTTAATCCAGCGTATCAAAAAGGATCCATATTGGAAAAGCCTAGTCCCTATCGCTTGGGTTACCAAGCCTTTTTTGGAGTGATCTATGTGATCTCTATCGGAGCATTTGCCGGAATCTTTCTCGCCGATTATATCGGTCTGCTCCAAAGGATATTCATTTACGGGGCCGACCTTTGGATTGCTGTGTTAAGTTATCATATAGTTAAAATGATCAAGAATCAGGCTGGTTCCGCTTCCGGACCGGCTCAAGTCGAAAAGTTATAAGCGCGCGTTAAAGAGCTAGGTGAGAAAAGTCCCGGAGGCCAAAGGCTTCCGGGACTTTTTTACTCCATAAGAACCGGTTTAGGATTTGGTGGTTACGCTGACCGAATGGCTGTTGCCCTGCTCATTACTCACCCAGTTTTTCGTGGGTGAAAGCGGCTATCCAGGCCAGTGCCGCGTTCCAGTTTATGGCCTCCTCAGTGGAGGCGTAAGCGCTGATATGGTTATAAAAAGCCTTGGCTGGATAAGTCGCCACCACTTCTCCCTTGGAGTTAATCCTCGTCGGGAAAGCGCAACCCAACATCAGACTGTCCCAATCGGAAACCGTTTGGTTGGGACCACCGATAACGATTCCCGGAGGGGGCATGGGATAATTCTTATTATGCTGATAGGCGAAATAACGGTGGTGAATATTGAACCGGAAATTTCTTGGATAAGAGCCGTATCCGGTAATAAAACTATGAACGACGGCGTTGACGCCCATCAGATAATCGAAGCAACGGGCGATAGCGTCCCGATAATAATAATATAATCATACTATTGTTTTCAATTTTTATTTTACTCCGCTCTTTTACGGCAAGAGGACCAGTCATTTCAAGACCGGTCCTCTGTTAATTAATTTCTTTTTTAATCCGGTAATATTTCAGTATCCCGTTCCTTTAACAATACAGTATATTGAGTCTCCGGGTCATTCATCCGTAAATCCTCAGTTACCAGACTCACCCACCTGGGAATCAACATCTTCACTGCCAAATCAATCTCCTCCTCAGTGGGCAACCGGTTTGGGGCTTCGATTTGAAGCGCCCATCCGCCATGCAATGTTCCGGCAATAATCGTGCAGTTTCCCAATTGGTAACGAGTAGCAGTTTCATTTACTTTCCCCAAAGCTATCATCATTTCCATCTTCAGCCCTCCCTGGTTTTTAGTTAACTTCCTGACTTTCGGAACCTAAAACTAAGAAACCGGAACGACAACTCGGAAATATTTTTAGTTAACTTCCAAAATAAATATAAATGGGGAAAAATTAAGCTAGCACCTAGCGACTTCATATTTGAAAACCAGGTCTAGCAAATTACTAATTCCTTTATTGCTATAATAATCGGCATATTAATGAAATTTATTAGCTAAAAATCATTACAAATTGTTAAATTTGTATTATTACTAACAATATTATTACATTGTCAACTCAAAAACTAATTTTGCTAAATCACTATTCAATAATCCGTAAAAAATATTTATATAGGAGTACATAGAAGGTTCTTACCCTCAAAAAAACCCTATTAACTACCTCACTCAAAGGAAAATATCTAAAAAAAACACTCTCCTCTTAATAAAAATGTAACTCCAGGATATACTAATATAGAGGGGTTTTTTTATTTGCAGATTAATGATAAAGTCATTCGCGGCGCTTTAATTGGTATTTGCGCCAATAGCTTAAAACTTGCATTTAACTATATATGTTTCCAAATAGGCTGGTCTCCCGTGGTGTTTTGGCAAATAGTCGCCACCCGATTTATGCAAAAAGACGAACTTTATAAGCCGGCCGCCTATTTAATTGGGGGAACCGCCGACTTTATAACGGCTGCAATTTTAGGAGTAGTTTTTGTATTTTTTATGGATTACAGCAGTCGAAAATACCGTTATCTAAAAGGAGCGGGATTTGGGCTAACGATATGGGTCGGATTATTTGGTACAATTCTCGGACAATCCGTCCAAGAAAAACTACCTGTCACCGCTTCAACTGTAATAGTGGCTTTATTTGCCCATTTAATTTTCGGATTGGCTATGGCTTTATTTGAAGTGGTTATCAAAGACAAAAAACAAGCTAGGAGCATTAATTTGAGTGAAAAATTAATAAAAAACATCCCTTTTGCTCAAACGATCAATTTTGCGTCTCAGGTCGATTATCAAGAAGGTCAAGTTATAAGTAGAACTCTGTCACAAGGACCAAACCTCAGCCTCACTTTCTTCGCTTTTGATAAGGATGAAGAGATTAGCTCCCATGCTTCATCCGGCGATGCACTGGTCCAGATACTTGACGGGCAAGCCAGAATTACCATCGGTGATCAACAATTTCAACTAAAACAAGGAGAAGCCATTGTAATGCCTGCTAACATCCGGCACGCTCTTTTTGCGGTTGAAAGATTTAAAATGTTCCTCACAGTAGTGTTTAATAACTGAGAACAATAAAATGCACTTCATGATCCTTAACTACTCTTTGCCAATTAGAGCATGTCCGGCCGGTAAGGGATGTTCACCATCCCGGAGTTCAAAACTTCGGCAGCCTCCGGGTGACCATACTGTAAAATACCATCCAAGGACAATAACATTATTTGAAACTTCCGCACCAAGTCAAGCACTACCGTAAATTTGGGATCAAGGTCTTCTCTTCATTTCGTACACCATAACCTAATATTTTTTATTACAGTTACGAATACGATATTTAACAATCATCTCCGAATTAGCCTTCACTAATAACTCCTGAATCCTGTCTCCTGACTACTACTTTTTGACAACATCATTGCAATCAAATATAATATATCACATATCATTCCAAAGGAGGAACAACATGAAAAAGCTGATGCTCGGCAATGAAGCCGTCGCCAGAGGCGCTTACGAAGCCGGGGTGACCGTGGCTGCAGCCTATCCTGGAACACCAAGTACCGAAATCACCGAAAGCATTGCCGAATACGACGAAATATACTCCGAATGGTCGCCCAATGAAAAAGTAGCTCTCGAAGTCGCTGTCGGTGCCGCGATTGCCGGAGCAAGATCAATCTGTTCCATGAAGCATGTTGGTCTGAACGTTGCGGCTGATCCGCTTTTTACTGCATCCTATACCGGAGTAAACGGCGGTTTGGTGATTATGGTAGCCGACGATCCCGGGATGCATAGCTCCCAAAATGAACAAGACAGCCGCTTTTATGCCCGTTCATCCAAAGTCCCGATGCTTGAACCGGCAGACAGTCAGGAATGTAAAGATTTTGTGAAACTGGCCTACCAAATTAGTGAGGAATATGATACTCCTATAATCATTCGGCTCACCACCAGGATCGCTCACTCCCAAAGTATTGTAGAGCTTGGAGCCAGAAACGAATACCAACTAAAAAATTATTGTAAAAACCCCAATAAATATGTGATGATGCCGGCTATGGCTAAGAAAAGGCATCCTGAAGTCGAAAAAAGAATGGCGGCGTTACGGAATTTTGCCGATAGCTCGGAACTTAACCAAATCGAATGGGGTAGTAAAGATATTGGGGTTATAACGAGCGGTATAGCTTATCAATATGCCAGAGAAGCCTTGGGGGAAGTATCCTATCTAAAATTAGGGATGGTCCATCCTTTGCCGGAAAAACTAATCCGCCAATTTGCCAATGAGGTTAAAACCCTTTATGTAATCGAAGAATTGGAACCATTTATTGAAGATCAAATACACAAGATGAGACTCCCGGTGAATGGAAAAAACCTTTTACCTGTAACCGGGGAGTTAAACGCCCAATTAATCAAAGAAAGAATCCTAGGTATAAAAAATGAAACCAAACCAGCTTTTGATGAAATAATCCCGATTAGGCCGCCAGTAATGTGTCCCGGTTGCCCCCATCGGGGTATGTTTTACGTTCTAAAAAAATTGGGACTGACCGTCAGCGGAGATATTGGGTGTTACACCTTGGGAGCCTTGCCTCCAGTAGAGTCAATCGATACCTGTATTTGTATGGGCGCCAGTATCGGAGCAGCCCATGGTATGGAAAAAGCCCGCGGTGTGAATTTTGGCAAGAAAACCGTCGCTATTATCGGGGATTCAACCTTTATCCATTCCGGGATTACCGGTCTAATCGACATTGTTTATAATAAAGGGAACTCAACGGTAATAATTTTGGATAATTCGATTACCGGAATGACCGGACACCAGCATAATCCGTCCACCGGTTTTACCATTAAAGGAGAACAGACCAAACAGGTTGACCTCGTCAACCTCGCCAAAGCCGTTGGCGTAAACCGGGTCCGAGTAGCCGATCCCTTTGATATTAATGAGTTTGAAAAAATTGTACGTGAAGAAACCGCTGCCGTAGAACCATCCGTAATCATTTCCCAGCGCCCTTGCGCTCTTCTAAAACATGTTAAATACAAAGGACCGTTAACTATTAATCAGGATCGTTGTAAAAAATGCAAAATGTGCCTGAAAATAGCCTGTCCGGCCATTGTCGATCGAGGCGATTCCATTCAAATTAATGAAGCCCTTTGTTTAGGTTGCGGACTTTGTACGGAGTTATGCAAGTTTAATGCGATTACGAAAGCTGGTGAAAACAATGAATGATTTAAAAATCATGATTGTCGGTGTTGGCGGGCAAGGGACATTACTTACTAGCAGAGTATTAGGTAACCTGGCCCTAAAGATCAACTCCGATGTGAAAGTATCGGAAGTCCACGGTATGTCGCAGCGGGGCGGAAGCGTCGTTACCTATGTTAAATTTGGTAAAAAAGTCTATTCACCTTTGATTGAAAAAGGTGAAGCCGATCTAATCTTAGCTTTCGAAAAATTAGAGGCGTTACGCTGGGTAGATTATTTAAAAGCCAACGGAAAATTAATTGTGAATGATCAACGAATTGACCCAATGCCGGTAATCACTGGTAAGGCCAAGTATCCAGAATCCATTATTCAACGACTAAAAGAGAGGATCCCTGAGCTGATCTCCATTGATGCCTTAAAGATTGCCAAAGATTGTGGAAATATCAAAGCTATTAATGTGGTTCTACTAGGACTGGCGGCTAAAAACAGTGCTATTGAAAAGAATGTTTGGCTTGAAGCCATCCATGAAGTAATTCCTTCCAAAGCGCTTGATGTTAATCTAAAAGCATTTGAAGCAGGGTATAATATTTAAAAAATTTTAAATTGGTCAACAGAGGCTGTTGCAAAAAGAAACAACAGTCTCTTCAATTGATATTCTATTTAACATTATGGATTTAAGCTATATGTTAATAGCGCGTTTTTCAAAAAAGCGGGCCAATACACCCAAAGCTAGTCCAAACAATAAATGAAGCAGGAAAATTATTCCCCAATCTCCGGGTACAACTTGGCGAAGTTTGACCATGGCTAAAGAACGCAATCCTCCAAACGAAAAAAGCCAAATGAAAGCCCCAAAAAGTAAACCCTTTAGAAAAAAATAACGTTTACCGGTAAACTCAAGAAAGTAAATAAAGAATATCCCCAAAAAAGCGCTATAACTGTAATCAGCAAAAAAACTGACAGCTGAGCCAAACAAACTATGGTGGAGTGTATTTGCATCGATAAAAAGACTTCCGGCATAATGAGATAGCGGATGCATGATAATTTTTAATTTCCAAAGCGGGTACTGGGGAATATCCATCACAATATTTGCCAATATTCCAATTAAAGCCCCAAATAACACTTTGTCCTTTAACATCGCGAACCTCTTTAAATTAATAGCTATTATAGCTATTCCCGTGATTAAACAGCTTTATCCCCAAACCTTACCCATCAATCTAGACCTCCCTAATAAAACCATCACCCTTTAACCCGGCAATAATCTGTTTTAATTCCGCCGGGGGCTAACGTAGAATGGAACGAAGCTTTCGTTCCGATATCGCCACACAGTTTTGTATAGTTTGTTTCTCAAAATCCTTCTAAGGCAGGGCCTCAATTTTTATTTCACTCTTCACACTTCTTATTGTGCTACCAGTTCCACCCGGCGGTTTTTAGCCCGGCCTTCCTCAGTCTGATTCGACTCCACCGGCGCAACAGGTCCAGCGCCGAATGAAAGCAACCGGGAAGCGGTAATACCATACTTGTTTGTCAGAATTTTGACCACTGCCTCCGCCCGATCTTTGGACAGTTTGAGATTATAATCAAAAGTCCCGGCATTATCGGTATGGCCGACCACATAAAGTTTCAATTTGGGATCATTCTGGAGCAGCTTAGCAATCTCTTTTAACGATGGTTCCGACTCAGGTTTGATCTCCGACTTGCCGGTATCAAAATAAATGCCGTAAAGGGCGAATTTGCCGGTTTCCTTTAAACTGTTTGCCAGAGATGCCGCATCCGCCACCACATCTTGTTTCATCGCTTCTTTAGCCACAATGGTCAATTGATACCAGGCATCTCCGGTCTCAACCATAACCCAGGTCTCCGTGCCGCTCTTGATAATTTGCAAAGTCTCGTACCGGTCGGTTTGATAGACGATCTTCCCGCCGATCTTTTGGGCGGCATTAACGTAATTGCGCAAGATCTGGACCCCGCTCGCCCGTTTGTCATAGTCGTTGGCCCGGTATTTGATCCTGGTGCAGCGTCCCTCCACCGCCGTGGTTTTCATGTTCGGCCCCGTATAGAGCTTGGCGCTGTCAAAATCCTTCTCATCGTAAGTTTCGATAAAATACCCGGGCATCCGGTTAAAAAGCGGATGATCCTTGCTGCCCTCGGCGTCGTTGGGATCGGAAGCGGCCAATCCGGTCGCCAATCCCAGAGTAAAGAGTAAAAGCATGATTACGATTAGTTTCTTCATTATTATTGCCTCCAATTATTAGTTCAAATGTAGAGTCAAATTCCAGGAAATAATCAGTTTACTGCCGTTTGATTCCGGGTCTATGGTTGTCGAGCCGATTAATTGGGAAGTATTTATCGGCAGTTCCCCTTTGATGACCCCGATCAAGGAAAAAAAGATAAAATTTTCAACGGGGTCCCCCGAAGGCATCTTTGTACAATTATATTTAAAAGGCCCGGCTGCAAGTATTAGCTTATGATTGGGTTTATCAAATGTTATGACAAGTTGATAATCGCCGGCAACCGGATCTTTCCAACCGTTAGTTGTTATCGTATGATGGGGCTTATTCTCCTGGTCGTAGACGGTATTGTTGATACTGCCTTTCACCGTTAATTTGGTGGAACCCGTCGCCATCCACACGGTGTAATCCTCATTTTTAGCCTCCAGGCGAATGACTGAAAATTCTTCATGCTCGTCATAAAAAAGATCGCCATTATTTCTACCGGTCCGGTCCAGGGTAATTGTACCGCTGTAATAAGGTTTATTTTCGCCTCCGCCGCCGGAAACCACATGCACCGCGGCTTTGGCGCTCTTGGTGGTATCGGCGACACTAGTGGCAATCACATGAAAATCACCTGTTTTGTTGGGTGCTTGATAGTTGCCTTGATTATCAATGGTGCCGCCGTCGGGTTCTTCAACTCGCCAAGTAACTTGGGTATTGGAGGCGCCGGTAACTGTCGCCGTAAATTTTTGGGTTCCCAAGGGCGCCAGGGTTACTGTGCTGGGATTTACTGTTACGGTAATCCCCGAATTATCGCTGCCGCCGTTACTGCCACCGCCGCCACAACCCGATAGTAAGGATGTAGCCATAAATGATAGTAATATCATAAGATTGAGAACAATCTTCTTTTTCATTTCAGTATTCCTCTTTTCAATATTTCTATTGGATTTTAATTGAGATTTCCAAACTGAGATACGTTCTTGACTTATGTGTTTTTGGCTTCTGTTACGCATAATGTCATTATGGATTTTTCTTCCAGACGATTACCTGTATTTCACTGGAAATTAGCCAATTAGCCTCATAATAAACCCTGATTATGTACCGCATCCAATAGGGTTTATACGGAAACTTCAGGCCGTCATAGCCACCTTGCGCAACGGGCACTTGGACGTCGAGAGTTGTTGGGCCGACCGGAACTGGGTAAACCAAAACCTTCACAAGGCAGCCGCTGGAAGCAAAGTTACTGACCCACCTGATTGGGATGGGAACATCCGGCTGGATAGTCTGTTCCGAGGTCAGATTGGTAATTTTAATCGTTGCTTTGTTTACGGTAACTGTGGTTTGGTTGGTGATTTGCGGATCTTGAACACTGCTTACACTGATGGTATATTGTTGGTCGTTGTAAGATATGGATGATATGGAGGGAGTCCAACTGTAATCGCCATTTCCACCGCTACCAACGGAACACTGGGTGTCGAGGACCGATATACCCGTTGGTGATAAAATGGAAATTTTTACTTTCGGGCCGATATCGCCGGTATAGGTCCATTTAATGGGGATAGCAACACCGGGGTCGAAACTTTGGGACGGAGGGCTAATTTTAATGGATGGGATAATAATCCTAAACGGCTCGGAAATCCCAATCTGGTTATAGCCATCACGATAGGCGCAAATTTGGAACCCTGAGCTTAGAGAGAACGCAGGCGGGGAAGGCACTGTAAAGTTCCAAAAACCTGAGGTGGAATCAACATGGTCGGCAATTTCATAGCGATAATTAGCATATCCCTCCAGAGTCAACTTTATTAGTCCGGGTTTCCCGACAGGGGTCCAGGTAATGCCCTGCCACGAGCCGGCCGTCCAATTGGGATTGCCTTTTGGGGCGGTAAAAGTGATGGTCGATCGGCGGATATTAATCGGTTGTCTTGCTAAAACCTTGACATACTGATCACTTCTAATCTCCAGTTCAACATTTTTATCCGTCCAATTGTCAGGGACATCATAGAATACGCTCCCCGATTCATTCCCGGACACGACGGTTGCTAAAAATTTATTATTATGTAAGATAGAGATGGTTACCCGTTTGGAAATATTGCCATGGCATTCCCATTTAATGCTGTGCCGTGATCCCGTATACCAGGTTTCCCCGTTCTGTGGGGAGATTATCGTGATGGTCCCCGGCGTCGAATTTAAACGTTCCCAAGGTGTAACCTTATGAAATTTCGATTCAGCGGCAGCGCATGGCAATGACGACAAACAGACAATCATCACCAGAATCATCAATAGGATAATACTAGCGTATTGATGTATCAATTTCATTTGTTTCCCCCTTCTTTTTTATAGATATATAAAATTAGTTAAGGCATATTGGGAATGACTATCCCTGCTTTTTTAAATACCTCCATTTCTATTCTTCAGTTTTTCAGTACATCTCGGTTCAGCTTCATTAAACTAAATAATCCTAATCAAAACCTAATCAAATTCTCATCATAAAAAATTTAAGTTATGTTATAATTTAGTAAACAACCAAATTTTTAGTATCGGAAATCACTGCTACAAAACAATTATTACTTCTCCATTCCCAGAGTTTTAAATGGAGGCGGATTTATGCCGGAAGTTATGCTCACTAAACTTTTACCTCCCAGAATTAGCAATGAAATAATCGAACGTCCCCGTCTTTTGGAACTGTTAAACCGCAACCGAAATGTAAAATTGGTTATGGTAACAGCTCCGGCCGGCTATGGAAAAACGGTATCAATCCTTCAATATGTTTATACTCTTGAAACCCCGTTTGTCTGGTATCAACTAGACCAGTATGATAACGACCCGGCGGTTTTTATCCAATATTTAATCACTGGGATTCAAGCCCACTTCCATCATTTTGGAACAGAAGTTTTGCAATTGGTGCTTCAAAGTAACATTGCATCATCTTTGCATTTCATTGTAATAACAATCGTGAATGAACTGGCGGCTTTGTCCGGAAAAAACTTAGTATTAGTTTTAGATGACTATCATGTTATTAATGAGCCGTTAATTCAACAATTCATGCAGGAGTTATTGGAACACCTTCCCACCGGGATCAGGATCATTATTAACAGTCGTACTTCCCCAGCATTGCCGTTCTCCCGTTTTCAAGTGCGCAATGAAATCGAGCTGGTTGACAGTGAAATCCTCCGGTTTAATATCACGGAAATTAAAAAATTTTTATTAAAAAAGCAAGTCAATGCTTCCCAGGAATTGATTGATACTTTAGTATCCAGAACCGACGGATGGCCTGCCGCCCTCAAACTGATAACTGAAGCTACATTTAAAAAAGGCCCCAATTTATCCGCTAAAGAAACCCAATTTATTTACGATTACCTTGCTAATGAAATCTTTTACCAGCAACCGGAGGAAGTCCGTGATTTTCTGCTGGCTACTGCAGTCCTGGAGGTTATAACACCGGAAATATGTGATTTGCTGTTAGAACGGAATGATTCCCGGCAAGTATTGGAACGTTTGGAAAGACTCCAATTATTTTTAATCCCATTGGCCGGAGAACAAACAGCTTACCGCTATCATCAACTATTTCGCGATTTTCTAATTGAACGGTTAGGGTCTCGCCGGATCATTTTATTACGTAAAGTCGGAGCCATTGCCTTACAAAATGGCAATCTGGATCAAGCCGTGGAGTTTTTTCTAACTGCGGGGTTTGAGCAAGATTTGCTTACCGTATTCGAGAAAGCAGTCAAAGAAGCTTTCCGGCAAGGACGCTGGCAAACAGTGGAACGTTGGCTAGGAATGCTGTCTCCGGAACAAATATCTAGCGATGAATGGGTGTGCTTTTTTCAGGCGAAGATCCAAGTCTATCAGGGGAAACTTGACGAAGCCGAAATTTGGATCGAGAAATCCAGGGAAGGTTTTTCAGTACGGCAGGATCCGGTTGGGATAGCTGAATGCCAGTTTCTACAAGCCCGGATTTATAACCAGCGTGACCGGATAAGTGAGAGTCTGGCACTCCTGGAGAAGGCTTACCCGGTTTTGCTAAAAGAGGGACCGCTCTTACGGTTTGATCTACCGTTGGAAATGGGGCTGACCCTATTTAAAAACGGGCGGCTTCAGGAAGCCGAACGAATCTTGACCCAAGCAGTCCAGGAGGCAATGCAGCAAAACGAATTCCGGATTATGGCTCATCTGTGGGAAGGACTCGGCCATATTTATTACTGGATGGGGGAATACTCGAAAGCTATCCAATGTTACCAAAAAGGGATCAAGGTTTCGCCGACCCAAACCTTGCCAAGTTATAACTTTCAAGATTTTACGGCCGATATTTATCTGGAATGGGGCGAAACAGATCTAGCGCTGGAATATGCCCAAAAGAGCGTGGCGTTTAAGGAGAAGATGGGACTGTTCGAGCCGTTACCATCCGCCTATTTACAGCTGGGGGGAGTATATTTTTTCAGCGGTGAGGTTGAGAAAGCAGAGATTTATCTGCGTAAAGGTATTACTTTGGCGGAAAAAAACGGGGGCGAACGGCTTTTTCTTTCGATGAATAAAGGGCTTTTGAGCTTCTGTTTAATGGTAAAAGGCCGATTTGCCGAGGCCCTGACCCTTACCGAAGAGGTTTTAAGTGAAGCAGAGTCTCAATCCGAATTGTTACTGGCATCATGTCGGGTTATTTGCGCCCCGGTACTCATTGGAACCGGAGAGAACGATAGGGCTAAGGACCTACTTAAAAAGGCCATTTTGCCTTTAGAAGAATATAAATTTGCCATACCTTTAAGTTACGCTTACGCCAACCTCGCCTTGCTTTATTTTCAAAGCGGCGAACTCCAGGAAGCCGGCGAATTGGCGTGTAAGGTGCTGAAACTCGCGGCCGACAAGAATTTACTGCAACATTTTTTGACGCATTCAGAGTTCCAGGTTTTTCTCCGTTATGGAATGGAAAACGGCATTGAGGTCTCCTTTATCCAGCGTATTTTAGTTCGCCTGAGAGAACGTGGTATAAAATTATTAACGGAATTAGCAAATCATCCCGACTCTCAAGTAAGGATCCGGACAATATTGCCATTGGCGCAAATCAATACTCCGGTTTCACAAGAACTATTGGAATTATTAAGTAATGACCAGAACTCTGAAGTACGAAAAACCGTACAACAATATGCCAATATAACTCGTAATATAGGCACTTGGAAAAATGCACCCTCCGATTTAATGGTTTCCGGGATAAATCAGGATCTTACTCGTAAAACGAAAGGAAATATACAAAAACATGATTCCAAAACGATCCCTTTGTTGCAACTCAACTTGTTGGGACCGGCCCGAATTATCTTAAATAATACTGAGATTACCAACGTCAACTGGCGTTTTACCAAATCGCGTGATTTATTACTGTACCTTTGCCATCAAGGCCAACCGGTGGAGATCAATAGGGTTTTGGAGGATCTTTGGCCGGATTTTCCTTTGGAAAAAGGGATGAACAATTTTTATAATGTATTACATTGTCTACGGCAGATTATTAAAAGATATACTCCGGTAAAGCTAGTCACTTATGCATCAAAGATTTGTCAACTGCTTCCTTCGTTTTACACTACTGATTGTAATCGTTTTATTTCATTAATCAATGCCGGTTCCTTTGATAACAAAGACTCCGGGCGTAACATACAAATACTTGAGGAAGCAGTTGCAATCTATCAAGGAGAATATTTAAACCAGCTTGATTATCCTTGGATTATTTCCGAACGGGAACATTTTAAACGTCTTTATTTGGAAACCCTCCTCCGTTTGGCTAAATTTTATCTTCAAAGCCAAGATTATCTTAAAATAGTAAAAATTTTAAAGCCCTTAACTATACAAAACCCTTTACACGAAGAAATTTTCGGTTTATTAATGTCCGCCTACGCCAAATTAGGTGACCGTCTAGCTGTGATCAGCCAATATCAAAAATTAAAGTCCAACTTAGTGGACGAATTAGGCTTAGAACCGGCCCCGGAGATTACGAAATTATACTACAAATTGTGTGGTTCCGATACCAGCACTCATAGGCGATTGAGAAAGCGTAAGGGGTGAAAATCATGAATGTGAAAAAACTCTAACCGTTACCAGTTAGAGTTTTTTTGATTATTTTCCATAAACCTCTAACTCCCAAAGGGAGTATCCGTAAGAAGTACCGCGCCGGTTGCCGTAGAGCAATACATATCGCCCTTGGGCTGCTGTGTTAATCGTATTCGTCCCTCCGCTGCCATAATTGGTGCTATAAATATTGGACCAGTTTTGGCCGTCATTTGATATATAAATCTGGTATGCTTTGGCAAAAGCGGCTTCCCATTTTAAAACCACTTTGTTAAGCTGATAAGTCTTTCCTAGATCAACATAAATCCACTGTGGATCTACTCCGGATTTGCTTGCCCAACGAGTTGCCATATTACCGTCAAATGCTTTACCTGCATTCTTAGAGGTTCCTTCTACCGATGAAGCTACAGCGGTTTTGTTCAAAGCCAGATTAAAACTTGGCGCTGGTGTCGGAACCGGAGCCGGATTTGGAACCGGCGCCGGAGTTGGTGTAGGACCGGGGTTTCCGGTTTGTCCTTTCAACGCAAAGTCAACTGCTTTATTAGCATCCGTCAAACCGTAACCGTAATAATTGTCAAAGCCGGAGGTACCCAAATCCGTTGTCGCCTGATCGATAACTTTGGTAACCTCTCCAGAAGTTAACTTCGGATTGGCCGCTCTTACTAATGCGACAACTCCGGAAACAAACGGCGTCGCCATCGACGTACCGCTCATTGAGGTGTAACCGGAAGTACTTTCTTTATAAGAACTGAAAATATTGACTCCAGGGGCCACCACATCCATCTCCGGACCATAATTCGAGAAGGAAGCCCGTTGATTATTGCTGTCAACCGCACCTACAGTGATTACCCCATTACAATTTCCCGGAAATGCAACCGAGCTGTTACTATTACCGGAAGCAGCTACTACGCTGGCTCCGCGGCTGATTGCATAGTTAACCGCATCTTGCATCGCCTGACTGGAACCAGGCCCACCCAAGCTCATACTAATAACCTTGGCGCCATGGTCAGCAGCGTATTTAATACCATTAATAATGCTGGCGTAATCCCCTGAACCGTTATCATTCATTATTTTAACCGGCATGATTTTAGCGCCGCCGGCAATACCGGCGATACCTTTGCCATTATTAGTAATAGCGGCTGCGATGCCCGCAACATGTGTACCGTGCCCATGTCCATCAACCGGATTGTTGTTATTATTGATAAAGTTATATCCCGGAACAATGCTAGCTTCTAAGTCTTCATGTGTGGGATTGATACCCGTATCCAAAATAGCAATGGTTACATTAGCCCTTTGTGAAGGGGTAATTTTATCCCAAGCCAAATCGGCATGGATATCTTTCGGCCCCCACTGCTGGGAATAATATGGATCATTGGGTGTTTGAGTAATATGCGCCACATAATTGGGTTCAGCATACTCAACACTAGAGTTTTTTGATAATTGGCTCAAAGCATTAAAGAATTCTTGCTGATTGCTCAATTTCACCAAGGCAAATCCCAACTTACCATTGAGCGGACTAATTTTCGCCCCGGTATTGCTGATTGTTTTAGCGACTGAGTCTAATTTTTTAGTGGTAACATTGCCGTTTTTATATTTGACAATAATTTCAGTGGGATTGATCTCCCCTTGCTCAATGATACTGGAAGAAGTAGGCGCGGTATATCCGTAATAAAATGCTTTGGCATTACGGTAAATGACAGCCCCAGATTTGCTGTCTTTAACAATAATGACTTTAGTATTTTTCGGGGCCGGGTTGCCGGATTCGGCCGCAGCAATTTGAGGAATAATAACCACTAAAGCAAGTAGAATCAGATAAGGATTTCTGGTGAGGATTCGTTTCAATAATTGCATAGTAAACCTCCTAGAGTTAAATAAGGAATCCAAATCTTTGTTCAACAAATTCCTCGCAGTTGACACTAAAAGTTATTGTGTGATTATAACGCTCCGTTTTTATTTTGTAAAATGTAATTCTAAGCAAGGGAATCAATTATTTCCAAAGATAAAATGCTAAAAGACATAAGTATATAGATTATTCGATAAAAATTTGAAACCAATCCTGGATCAAGGGTTGGTTTCGGGAACTGAATGCATCTACCGTTTAATTTGAGATTGGTAAATATAAAGCTAAACTATAACTTCAACCAGTCGTTTCATTGCTTCCGCAGCTTTTCGGGGATTTTTTTGTGCAAAGATTGCCGACACTACGGCAATTCCGGCAATGCCCCCGCCTTTTAGTTTCATGACATTACTTCCATTGATGCCTCCGATGGCTACAACAGGAACTTTAACACTTTGAGTAATCTTTTGTAATTCCTGATAATCAACATAGGCGGCATCTTGTTTCGTTCCAGTTGGAAAGACCGCACCCGCCCCCAGATAATCGGCCCCATCCTTCTCAGCCCGAATCGCTTCTTCCTGATTAGTGACTGAAACACCCAATATTTTTCCTGCCCCTAACAACCGCCGGGCGATAACCGCAGGTAAATCGCTTTGTCCAACGTGCAAACCGGCGGCATCCACTGCTAAAGCAATATCCAAACGATCATTGATAATTAACGGTATATGATAACGCTCCGTAACTTGTTTCATTTTTTTCGCTAATTCAAAAAATGCTCTGCTCGGTAAATCCTTTTCGCGAAGCTGGACAATAGTGGCACCACCTATGATCGCCTCTTCGACTTCATCTTCAAGCCGTTTTCCGTTGAGCCAAATCCGGTCGGTTACTACATATAGTTGCAGATTTAATTGATAGTCCAATTAGATTGCTCCTTTATCTTGAATCCATTAATTTTAAAGTGTTTAAAAGTACATCAGTTTTATTTCCAACTTTTATATTTGACTATATTTTCCGCCTTGGATCATATCCTCAGACGTTAATTGGTCGATCCCATCCATCAGCTTTACCTTGTATGTACCGATTCCTTGGGCCTGATTAAAACCAGTGGCGGCTTTTTCCCCCGCTAAACCCATGGTAATCAAACCGGCGCATGCCGCCAAATAGGAGTCAGCGGTAACTCCGGCATAACAACCGATTAAGGAAGTAGCCATACAACCGGTCCCGGTGATTTTCGATAATAATGGAGTCCCGTTAGCGATTAATCCGGTCCGGGAACCATCCGAAATAATATCCTGGGCCCCGGTAATAGCAACAGTACAACCTAACCTTTTAGCCAAACTTAAAGCGACCTCCACCCCACCGGCGCCACCGTCGACCGAATCAACCCCACGAGTGCGGGCGTCAATTCCGGCTATAACTTTAATTTCAGACATATTACCCCGCAGCACCGCCAATTTGACTTCTTGAATCAATCGTGCGGCAGTATTGCTCCTTAAAGCAGTGGCCCCCGCCCCTACCGGATCCAATACCACCGGAATACCCAGTTGGTTAGCTTTTTTGCCTGATAAAAGCATCGTTTCGATTGTCCGTGAATTTAAAGTACCGATATTAATCACCAAAGCCGAGGCAATACTGACCATTTCCTCCACTTCTCCGGCGTCGTCAGCCATTACCGGCGACCCTCCCAAAGCTAGTACAATATTGGCGCAATCGTTTACTGTTACATAATTGGTAAGATGATGGACCAGTGGCTTTTTGGTTTTTACATCGCTTAAAAGTTGGGCAAAGGTTTTAATATTTTCCATAGATAAATCCTCCTTGGTGGTATTAAATTATCGTATCATTACTTTTAATCTTCCAAACCCGCTCTCCGATACAAATCATAGAAATGATTGGTGGGTCCGACTCCTTTTCCAATGGCCAATGAATGAGAAATGGCAATGGTTAAATATTCTTTTGCTAGTTTAATCGCTACCGGCAACTCCATCCCCTTAGCTAAATTAGCGGTAATAGCCGCTGCAAGGGTACAGCCGGTACCATGAGTGTGTTTGGTAAAAACCCGTTCTCCTTTGAAACGTTGGCATTTATCTCCGTCAAAGAGAATATCCGTTGCCTGATCTTCCAAATGCCCCCCTTTAAGAAGCACTTTTTTCGGACCTAGTCTATGAATTCCAGCTGCTGCTGCTTCCATATCGATAATGTTCCTGATTTTCACTCCAGTAATAAATTCCGCTTCGGGAATATTTGGAGTAACAATAGTAGCCAAAGGAAAAAGATGTTCAATTAAGGCATTTACAGCGTTAGGTTGTAGTAAATGAAAGCCGCTTTTTGATACCATTACCGGATCTACTACTATGTTAGCAGCATGGTATTTTTTCAATTGATTGCTGACGATGTTGATTGTTTCACTCCGTGAAACCATTCCGATTTTGACAGCATCAACTTGCAAGTCCTCAAAAATGGCCTCAATTTGCTTCTGAATAAGCTCACATGAGATATCCTCAATTGCAATAACACCTTGGGTGTTTTGAGCGGTAATTGCAGTAATTACGCTCATTCCATAAACACCATTCGCGGCGAAAGTTTTTAAATCCCCCTGAATTCCTGCGCCGCCGCTACTATCGGAACCGGCGATGGTAAGTGCCTTATTCATTGGAGCTCCTTTAATAATGCCGTTTAACTTTCCCATCAAACTACAGCATTTCATTTTTCATTACCTTATTTACGGTTCGAACCGCACAGATTTTCCCGCACATGGTACAGGTATCCTCACATTCAGGTTTCGATTCCCGGCGATACTGCCTTGCTTTATTCGGATCAATTGCCAAGTCGAACATTCTCTCCCAATCGATAGCTGCTCTCGCCTCACTCATCTTCCGGTCCCACTCTGCCGCCCCTTGGACGCCTTTAACCAAGTCTCCTGCATGGGCAGCAATTCTCGTAGCAATAATTCCCTCTTCCATATCCGATACCGTAGGAAGCCTTAAATGTTCGGCGGGAGTCACATAACAAAGAAAATCGACTCCACTTGCAGCCGCAACCGCTCCCCCGATTGCAGCCGTAATATGATCATAACCTGGTGCTATATCTGTCACCAACGGCCCCAACACATAGAACGGCGCCCCATGACATAACTTTTTCTGTAAGATAACATTTGCTTCAATCTCATTTATTTTCATATGTCCCGGTCCTTCTATCATAACCTGTACGTTTTTTGCCCAAGCTCTTTTAGTTAATTCTCCTAAAGTGATAAGTTCTTGAATCTGGGAAGGATCGCTTCCGTCTTGGATCGATCCCGGTCGTAACGCATCACCCAGACTCAAAGTAATATCATATTCGGTACAGATCTCTAAAATCCGATCGAATTGTTCAAAAAATGGATTTTCCTTTTGATTTAGCTCCATCCATGCATAGAGCAGAGAGCCACCCCGCGAAACGATATTTGTCAAGCGCGGGTTGTTCTTAAACCTTTCAATGGCAGCCCTATTTAATCCGGCATGAATGGTCATAAAATCCACCCCGTCTTCGGCATGTTTCTCAATGACTGCCAAAAATTCAGCGGAACTTATTTCTTGAAGCTCTTTATCATAAAAGCCGATAGCGTCATAGATCGGTACCGTTCCAACTGCTGCGGGAGACATTTCCAATAACTTACGACGGAACTCCTCCGTTTTACCAAATGAGCTCAAATCCATAATGGCATCCGTTTTTAATACCAAAGCCCTTCTTACTTTGTCCAGTTCAATGTCAATATTGTTGCAATCCTTTGATATTCCCAAGTTTACATTGATTTTAGTGGAAAGTCCCTCTCCAATGCCCAAAGGGTCTAGTGAATGATGATTTTTATTTGCGGCAATGACCACTTTCCCCTCAGCGACTGATTCTTTAATTCTTTCAACACTCACACCTTCCCGCTCCGCAACCCTAAGCATCTCTTTAGTAACTATTCCTTTTCTGGCCGCATCCATTTGAGTAGAATATTTCACTTTAATTCCTCCCGCCTTCAAATAATTAAAACTAAAACAAAAAAGCACAAATCCCAGGTTGGGTCTGTGCTATAATACCTAATTCGGTACTTTGGCAATCACTTCCCTCCGCTGGTATGATCCAGATCAGGTTTGAAGGGTTAAAGAACTTGTAGGTTCTTAATCTCAGCCGGCCTTTCCGGCTCCCCTAGTGTAATTATTTATACTATTTTAAAATTCACCTTATCATATCATATTAAAAGAAACAAAATCAATAACAATATACCTACATTGCCCCAATTTAAGCTTTTTTCTTTTCATCCGTTAAGTCATTTTTAAATACCTCGGCAACGGAAGTGACCATTCCCGCCAGCCCCTGAATCTCTGAAGGGATAATGATCTTGGTCGCCTTACCGTCGGCGGCTTTCGCGAAAGCTTCCAATGATTTAATGGCAATAACAGGTTGCGATGGGTTGGCTTCATTCAACATTCGTAATCCCTCGGCAGTAGCCTTTTGCACTTTCAAAATCGCCTCAGCTTGACCTTCAGCCTCTCTAATCGCTGCTTCTTTCTTGGCCTCCGCATTCAGGATTACCGATTGTTTATTCGCTTCAGCCTGTAGTACCACCGCTTCTTTTTGACCTTCAGCTACCAGGATGGCTGACTTTTTCTCCCCTTCGGCCCTAAGAATCGACTCTCTCCGTTCCCGTTCGGCCTTCATTTGTTTTTCCATAGCGTCCTGTATTTCCCGGGGTGGAATGATATTTTTAAGCTCAACCCGATTAATCTTAATTCCCCAAGGGTCGGTAGCTTCATCCAGGATACTTCGCATCTTAGTATTAACCGTATCCCGGGAAGTTAGGGTCTGGTCCAGTTCCAAATCACCGATGATATTTCGGAGCGTAGTTGCGGTAAGGTTCTCAATCGCGGCCATTGGATGGTCCACCCCATAAGTATACATCTTGGGGTCGGTAATTTGATAATAAACAACAGTATCAATCTGCATCGTAACATTATCTTTGGTAATTACAGGTTGCGGTTTGAAATCCACCACTTGTTCCTTTAGAGTCACTACATTAACGAGCCGGTCAATAAAGGGGATTTTCAAATGCAAACCCACATCCCAAGTGGTCAAATATGCGCCCAACCGTTCAATGACAAAGGCGTATGATTGGGGAACAACTTTAATGTTACTGATTATGATTAAGAGCCCGATGATTGAAAGAACTATTACATAAATACTACTCATTATTCATCCTCCTTCAAATTGTCGATCTGAGATACAACGAGTTTAACACCGGTTATCGCTGTGACCCTAACTTTGTTTCCAAGCTCAATTTCTTTTCCATCAATGGAGACCGCCGACCATATCTGCCCGCCAACCTTAACTTGCCCAGTTCCTTCGACAAGGTCTATTTTTTCGATTACCAGCCCAGTTTGACCAATAAAACGGTCGGCATTGGTTTTAACAGTCTTATGGCTTAGCCATTTTTTAATAATAGGCCTGGTGATTACCAGTAACAGATAAGAAACAATTAAGAAAATGAATAGCTGAAAAACGAATGATAAACCTAATAAGGCGCATACCCAAGCCGCCAGCGCCCCAAAGACCAACCAAATAGTAACAAGACCTGCTGTGGCAGCTTCAATAATGCTTAATACAATAGCCAATCCCAGCCAAAAGGCAGGATAAGATACTCCAAATATTTCGATAACAATCACCTCCTAATAACGGATGGACCGAAGTAAATAGCTTAAATTTTAAATTATGCAATTCTCTCAGATAATAGATATGCATATCGAGGATACACAAGAACTAACGGTAGAATCTAGTAATATTATGTATAATTCGTGAAATGGGTCAAATTCCCTTTATTAAATAAATTATTTATGACTATGCTGCGAAAGTATTATGGATTATAAAGTTGATTGTTAAAATACCGGTTGATTAGGTTTTGAATTATCAATTAATCGGCTGCATTATATCCGCGTTTCCAACATAAGATCAAGTGAATATCTTCTAGGGAGAGACTTTCATGTTCCTGGTTTTAACCCGTAAGCATTTAATTCTATTGTTATGTCCCCTTGCTTTTATCCTTTTCTGGGTAGGCAGTTCTTTATGCGCTTTGTGGCTTCAATGCTCGACGCCAAAAGTCATCGTCCCGGAAAGCGAAGTTTTTTGCCTCATAGATGATATTTTTCATTTACGAAACCAAGCTCTCCTCCAAGGAAACCTTTCAGCCCTTGCTAACCTTTATGATCGTAACAGCCGTACCGGGATTTGGGCCTATGAACACCAAGTTAAAAAGGAGAAATACCTCCGTAATTGGCTCTATAAACAAGGGGCAAAACTAACCGTCATCAAATCATTAATCCGGCTCCGTCAGGTCAGACCAAGGAATGATGGAATAAGAGTAACACTCTTGGCCTCTACCGAGTACCGCTATGTTTACCAAAATGAACCGACAGCCATTAATCTAATGCGGATTGGAACATACCACTCCTTGGATCTTATCCAAAAGGACGAACAATGGCAAATCAGTCGTGAATGGTATACTGATCCTTTCGCCGACGCATTAGCAATGAAAAAAGGGCAGGCCGAAGCAGATCATTCTTTCATCCCATCACAAAAACCCCGCGATTTCTCAGATCTAAACCATAAACGATTCCAAGCTGTGGCCTATGCTGAAGAATATTGCGGTGCAGCCGCTAATGATGAACAAGGGTTCAAGTATAATCCAAAATATCGAAATTATAACTATAGCGGCGGTGACTGCGCCAACTTTGCCTCCCAAGTTCTTCATGAAGGAGGAGGATTCCGTAAAACTTACGCCTGGAATTACGGAAAAGGCGCCAGCCGGGCATGGGTCAATGCAAATGCTTTTAACCGTTATATGCTGAATAGTGGGCGGGGTTCGCGCATCGCCTATGGGACTTATAGTCAAGTATTAAATTCATCCTACCAATTGCTTCCCGGTGATTACATCGCTTACGAAAAAAAAGGTAAAGTAACGCATATTTCGGTAGTTACCGGCGCTGACTCAAAAGGATATACTTTTACCAACAGCCATAATGCTGATCGGTACCATGTTCCTTGGGATTTGGGATATGGAGATCGGGGAATAAAATTTTGGCTGGTCAGAATGAATTATTGAAGATATTTATATATATATGAATGAAATATAGCTAAAAAGTTTAATCCCAAATTTTGATACAATTCTCAGACTTACACTTAGCTGCGACCCTTTTTTTAAAGGGCTTATAAACAATAAGTTCGCCTCCGCATATTGGGCATACTATAGTAGTATTATCACCGGAGTTCAACTGTTTGGCTGCCTCTAACATAACATCCATTGCTCGATCCAATTTATCTTTTTTAGATTCTTCATGATTTTGCATCACCTTAATTTACTCCTTTATAAATGAACGAATATTAGTTTACGTCCCTATGGTTCATTCGTCAAATAACTTCAAAACCCTTTGAACCCATTTTATTTAATATTTTAAATTGAGAGGAAGTTGTCTTTTTTCAATTATTCGGTCTAATTCCACAAGCAAATCATCGAATCTATAAGGTTTAATTACAACTCCGCTGAAACCATATTTCTCATAATCTGAAATTACCGGATCATTGGCATAACCACTGGAAACAATTGCTTTAATCTCCGGATCAAAACGCCGGAGAATGTTCATTGTTTCTAAACCACCCATCCCACCGGGGATAGTCAAATCCATAATTACAGCTAAAAACGGATCTCCCATTTCTTTAGCTTGTTGATAAAGGGTAACCGCTTCCCGTCCATCGTTTGCCAATACTACCCGATAACCGAATAAATTTAACAATTCACCGCTAACATTTCTAATAATGTCTTCATCGTCCAACAATAAAACTTTAGCTTTAACACCAACATTAATCTCTCTTGTTGTTTCCTTCTCAACCAATTCTTCCATTGATGCCGGAAGTAAAATTGAAAAAGCGGCGCCGATTGCCGATGAAGGTTCTACTTCAAGATATCCGTTATGCTTTTTAATAATGGAATAAGATGTCGACAGTCCAAGTCCGGAACCAACCTTTTTCGTAGTGAAAAACGGATCAAAAATTTTATCGATGATCTCCTCGGGAACTCCAACGCCATGGTCTGTGATAGTTAATTTTACATACCGGCCCGGATCGTATTTACCATTAGCCTCGTAAGTTACATTTTCGCCGTAAATATCGATAATACCCCCATCAGGCATGGCCTGTTCGGCATTGATGATTAAGTTATTAATAACTTGGGTTATTTGACCTTCATCGGCGTCTACCGACCAGAGATCCTGAGGCAGATGAAACACTGCTTTTATTTTGGACCCGCATAAAGCAAAGTTGACGGTTTCTTTCACAAGCTTAGAAAGGCGAATCATTTTTTTAACAGGACCGCCGCCTTTAGCGAAAGTAAGTAACTGTTTAGTAAGGCTACTGGCTTTACGCGTGGTTTCAATAGTGTTCTCAAGATATTTTGAGATATCTTGGCGTTTTTGAAGTTTTACCGCCGCCAGTTGTAAATTGGCGATAATTGCCGCTAGAATATTGTTGAAATCATGGGCGATCCCGCCTGCTAGGATCCCAAGGGATTCCAATTTTTGCATTCTAATCGCTTCCATCTCTATTTCCCTTTGGTTTGTAATATCGCGGATGATTTCAATGATTCCCATGATTGAACCATGTTCATTCAGGATTGGTGTTGCCTTGATATCCAGCAACACATTATCGCGATGGTTAAGTGTCGGAATAGAAACTTGCTTCGAAAATATATCCCCGTTTTTAATAAGCATCGGATCTTTACCTTGATTAGAGCCGTTTAAAATATCATCAACCAACATCATACGTGCGAAACCATCAAAAAGGTCCTTCTTAGCTTTGGTTCCAATAACATCTTGCTGGTTTACACCTGTCAACATTTCGAGAGCCCTGTTCCAGGCGGTTATTTTCCGCTTCTGATCTACTACAAAAATTCCATCCGGTAAAAACTCGATAATCTGTTGTAGTTGATTAACAATGGCAGCTTTGGTTGTCGCTTCCTTCAACTCAGTAATATCGCTAAATACAATCACTCCCGCGACAATATTGCCATCACGATCTAGGATTGGAGTGGAATTACAAATTACATTAATTATTGAACCATCTTTCCGTTGACATATCATCTCTTCATTGGAAACAATCTCACCATAACTAATCGATCTAAAAATCGGCAATTCCTCTCTAAAATAAGTACTTCCATCGTTACGGAACATTTTCCCGGGTTGATAGTTCTCGTTTAACTCCAAACCTGCTTTAGGGACCTGCCAAATCTCGGTGTATTTCTTATTCGCCAAAATTCGTTTAAATGAACAAGCATCAAACATGATGACCCCGCAAGGCATTTGCTCCAGAACCGCTTGAAGTCTGCTATGTTCTTGTTCCAGCTCCCGGAGTAAGCTTTCCCGGTCGGAAATATCCCGAATCGTTAATACGGCAAGGATACCTATTTGATTAGAATCTCTAATCAACGTACCATTAAAGCTTAAGTACCTTATTTGACCAATGTTGGATCGCCAGGCGGCAGCTTCAAGATTGCGAACAGTTTCTCCACGCGCAACTCGATTTGGCGGCCATTCTTCGCTCTCAATAATATTACCGTCTAGATCATATAGTTTCAAATCGTTATCGATATTATAAATATTGCCGGGGCAATTTTTGAAATCGCTATATCCCAATAATTCTACAGCTGCATTGTTTAACTTCAAAATCCTACCGCTAAGATCAAAAATAATTACCCCATCCTCCATGTTTTCAATAACCGCTTCCAATTGATACAAATGGTTTTCAGCTTCATCTTGTTTAGGTTTTATGAAATCCTGAAGCAATAGGAGCCAGCCCAAAAACGTTCCATTTTCTCCGTTCACAGGAACAATAGTAACATTACAATACATTTGATCTTGCTTGGAATCTGTTTTTAAATTATTAAAATCTAATTTAAAACGTTTTCCGGTACAGCGAACTTCCTCAAGAGTTTCACTTACATGCTGAGACAACCATGGTAATACCCGTTTAAAATCAGAGCCTTCCTTTAATTGGAGAGCACCAGCCATCCGTAACATCTGTTCATTGGCAAACTTAACTTTATAATCCGGGGTGATCAATGCAATTCCATCCGAACTGTTAGATAAAAGCGCATTTAAGAAGGGAACTAAATTATCTTGGGGAAAATTTATCGGAAGCCCGGCAGTTATAGTCATAAATAACACCTCGATCTTAATCACAACTTGAATTTAAAAATGGAAACGTCTTATTAAAAAAGATTTAAAAATATTCTGTAATTATTCGCTAATATCCAGGATAATCCTGCAAACCTTTTGTTTATGGATATTTAGGGGTTCCTGAAAAACTCACAAGCCCTTATAAATACAGGTAAAACGCCATGAAATCGGCAGGACAAATGCAAGGAAAACGCGAATAAATCAATAAAATCCTTGCATTTGGAGATGGAAATGTA
>JAEYRN010000078.1 GCA_023435565.1 Bacillota bacterium | reverse complement strand
CAAAGAAAGTATTATAAAAGCTTACGATATGGCAGCAGATGATTATGCCGCAATATGGTGGAATGAATTTGAGAATAAACATTTTGATCAAATAATATTAAAATGGTTTTCTTCGCAAATTCCCAAATATGAGACGGTTTTGGAGATTGGTTCAGGACCTGGGGAAGTATCTGGTTTTTTAAGTAATCTCGGCGTAAAATGTATTGGTTCCGACATATCAACCAAGATGATTGAAAGCGCCGGAAAATATTTCCCCGGTATTCCTTTTGAAGTCCAGGATTTTTTTGATTTAACCTATGCCGACAAATCTTTTTCTGGGGTTATTGCCTACTATGCTATTGTAAATCTCACCATCGACCAAATCAAATTGACCTTTCAAGAAGTAAAAAGGGTATTAAAGGATCATGGGTTATTTTTATTTACTTTTCATGTTTTTGAAAACGAGAAACAGAAAGATATTCATGACTTTTTTGGGAAAAAAGATAATAACCTGACTTTTTATTTTTTTAAAGTTGAGGATATGAAAGGTATCGTTGAAAAATTAGGATTTGAAATCGTGGATATACTCCTGAGATATCCGTATAAAGATATAGATTATCCAAGTAAAAAGGCCTATTTTATTTTGCGAAAAAAATAATGAATCTATCAAGGCATCCCCTTCCCTGTCCCAGATGATAATGTAACAAATGAGGGAAGGGGATGGGGGTTAGGTGAAATTGAGTTCAAAGCATTACCCAAAATTATTTTTTTAATTAAAGATAGGAGAACCAAACCAACTCATAACATACCGGGATAAACATGATGAATAAAGAAGATATTGCCGAATATGGGAGGGTGGAGATTATTTTGTAATTAAGAAAATTGCATAATTACTTTATTAAAACCTTCGGTCACAATATATAGTCACAAACCCAGATGTGTCTATCAATATATTGAGAGCTGAAGCTGAAATCGGGAGTTATGCAATTTTCTCAATCTGATAAATAAAGGAGCAATGTGATACTAAATTTGATGAGGTTATACCCATGCCAAACGATATTGTCGCAGCCGCTGTTCGCGGTTTTCAGCAAAAACTGGATAGTTTCAAGTCCAAAGTCGAGCTCCAAAAATCTTTGACCCACTCTCTGGCGGCGGAGTTCGAATCATTAACCTCCGAGTTTGAGTCTTTGAAACAACTGTTTGGTGATTCATTACATAAGTTTGAGGCTACATCATCCGATGTTGGTGCTACATCAGGGAACTTTGAGTCTACATCAGAGAAATTTGGTGCTACATCATCCAAGTTTGATGTTTCATTAGAGAAATTTGGTGTTACATCACTCGACTTTGGTGTTACATCATTCAATAATGAGGCTACATCTGAGAATTCTGGTGTTACATCACAGAACTTTGAGTCTTCATCAGAGAATTCTGGTGCTACATCACCCAAAGCTGGTTCTGTAACAATCGGCGAAATGGCTTTGCTGGTTCAGCGGTCGGCCGGGGAATTAAAAATATATTTCGGTCAGCCCAATATTCCCAACCGGATAGCGGAGATTCTCCGGGCTCTTATTAAAAAAAACAAACTTTCGGTAGCGGAGATGCGCCGGATTACCGGGGCATCCAGAAATTCACTGGTGCGTGATATTAAAATCCTCAAACTTTTGGGATGGATAGAGTTCCACGGGAGCCGCAAAAACGGTTATTTTACATTAACGGCTGCATTTCCCAGGGGGTCATGCATCGTGAAGGAAATAGGCTTATTTGTAATGGTTTGGAATGATATACCCCAATTCGCAATGTTAAGTTTAGGCCTCTATGAATGGTGGTTGCCCATATGCAGGGACAAGCCAAAACCAGGATGGTTTAAGGTGCGGTGTCCAAGGATGGACATCAACCGCAAGGGGTCGCAGTTAGGCTCGCAAATACTTTTATCCTCATTTCATTATGGCTGAGTTAACTGGGTAGTCATTTATCAAAATAAAGAATGGACAAATACTAAGGACTTAGTTGGCGAGTTTTCAAAAGAGATTGATCCGCCTGTAGTAGGAAAATTTTTTAAAATGGAGCGATAATGAATTTTATTGAAATTAGAAATCATTTTATTAATTTATTTAATAGCGTAAAGAAAGATAATATTCTAATCTTAACTATTTTCGAAGAATTTGATTTAGTGACTAAAGAGGATAAGGAATTGATTATTCAAGATATCGAAGAAAGTTACAAAATTGAATTTGATATGAAAATGAAAGAAATACTCATACCCAATTTATCTGTTAGTTGGCATTATAATATTAATGGAAAAATTGAAACCGGAGGTGAATTTAATTTAAGAGGTACTCCGGCTCTGTTGAATGACACTACTCAATCATCGTTTTCCGATACATTAACAGATTTTGGTAAAAAATTATATAAAAAGGGTTATCGTTTTTTTGACTCGCATCCTAATGCAGGCGATGGCTTTTTTGCCGCCATACAAATTGATAAAAATATCATAACAGATACCGTATGGTTCGTCGATATTATACATGAAAATATTGAGCCGATGGATATTGATTATCCGGCTTACATAGAACATACAATAAAACTGAAAGGCATGTACGACTGGCAATATTTATTTATGGACGATAATTTGAACAATTTAGATTTCGATATTACTCCGTTAAGAAAAAGACTTGAAGACTTTTCAAAATTGTTTTCAGGTTCAGACGTTAGTGAGTATCTGAAATTGTATAATGAAAAAGGCGGGAATTAAACTAAACTAACATAGCCGGAAAAACCTCTATAATCAATATCAGTAAAAATTAAAGGAGATCAAGTCATGTCCATGATAGAAGATTTTTTTAAGAAATATTCGGAGCCGATAGATGCTACTCCTGTTCCTAAAGAAGTATTAAAGAAATATGAAAATAAGTTACCCGAACCAATTATTGAAATGTGGAAAAGGCATGGTTTTAGCGGGTATGAAGACGGAATATTCTGGACAATCAATCCGGATGAATATCAAAGTTATGTGAATAGATCTGGAAATGTTAACCCAGGCGCTGTCAGCGCCACTGGAAGGGTGAAGAGAGATCTATGCGAATAATAATCAATGAACCATGGAATTATCAACTAATAAAAAATAACTATGAATATTTCTTATCCATCATGTGTGGATCAGTGGGTCTTTATGAAGTCGAAATTAAATTGACTCGTGAAGAAATTAGTGAATATGAACAGAATGGTAAGACGAGTATCGAAAAGTTAGTATCATCGATACGGGAAAATCCGGAAAAATATAGGTCGAGAAAAAAGGAATGATTTCAATGGAGAACATTCAAAATGAACCAAGTAGTTGAATATGTAATTAACGGCGATCTCAAAAGATTAGCCAAAGAAATCAAGTCGGGAACCGATATCAATACCTGTGAACGCGATGGCCGATCGCTATTAATGATCGCCATTTCCGAAAAAAAGCCGGACCTGTTTCAGTATTTACTCGAAAAAGGGGCGGATATCGACCGGCGGGATGATGAAGGAAATACCGCACTTCATTATGCATGTAACGACAATAATTTGGAGGCGGTTAAGATGCTAATCGAAAATAAAGCGATGGTTGATATCAAGGATATTAACGGAAATACACCGTTGTCAAATGCCGTATATTTTTCCAGGGGGTATGGGGACGTGATTACTTTATTATTAAAACACGGCGCCGATAAAAACCTAAAAAATAATTACGGTACCTCTCCGCTGGAACTTGCCAAAGGTATTGCCAATTTTAATGTTATTCAGTTTTTTGATTAATGCTTCAATCAATTTATGCTCATTCTGTCCACCCAGCCCTGAAACGGCTGGGCTAAGCCTTTAAAATCATTCTAAACCCCGGCAAAGCCGGGCTGGGTTGTGCTTCGGAGTTTTTTCCGAGCCCCGAAGGGGGTTTAGAATGTTTTTAATACACCCAGCCCAGCCGTTTCAGGGCTGGGAGGAGATTTTATAAGCACTACCCCAAAAATACCCCGGCTTTTTTCCTCATATTTCCTAATGGGTAATTGAAAATCCCCAAAAAACCTCTA
>JAEYRN010000047.1 GCA_023435565.1 Bacillota bacterium | reverse complement strand
GAAGCGGCTTTCAAACCAGAAAGCAGTCCATTACTTGATGAAACATTATGGATTGATAAACATGGCAAAAGCACCTTCGGTGAAACTTGCGAATGCCTTGAGATGAAGTTTGTTGGAAAGCCGTATGTGGGAAAACCGCACGTACGGTTTGACGAGGGGGGAAGGCATCCGTGCCTTTCTCTACTCTACCCTCACCGTGTGAGTTAAACTGAAAGGGAAAAAACGAAACAAACGTTCGATTAATTGTTGATAAAGTTTTGTCTATAAGATAAAATAGTAGCAAAAGAGGTAAAAAGGGGCATAGAATATGAATTCTCTTACTTCTATTGAAATATGTGCCGGTGCAGGTGGGCAAGCATTAGGATTAGAAATGGCTGGTTTTAATCATCTAGCATTGATTGAAATAGATAACTTCGCGTGTAAAACATTAAAAGCAAATCGACCAAACTGGAATGTAATTGAATGTGATTTAAAAGGATTTAGTGCAAAAGAATATTATAATATTGATCTCTTAGCCGGGGGTGTTCCATGTCCCCCATTTTCCATTGCAGGTAATCAATTGGGTGAGAAAGATGAAAGAAATCTTTTCCCGGAAGTAATTAGATTAGTTAATGAATGTAATCCTAAAGCCGTAATGATTGAAAATGTCCGAGGCTTAATGGATGAAAAATTCACATACTACCGTAATGAAATAACAGAGAAAATTCAAGCTTTAGGCTATAAATGCTATTGGAATTTGTTTAATGCTTGTGATTTTGGAGTTTCTCAATTCAGACAAAGAACTATTTTTGTTGCTCTGAAAGAGGAATTTGCGGAATATTTTGTATGGCCTTCCCCGAGTAAATTAGCGACAAAAAAGGTTGGAGAACTTCTTTTAGATGAAATGAAAAAGCATGGTTGGGAAAACGCCGAAGAATGGAGTCGTAAAGCTAATTCTATTGCTCCGACAATTGTTGGTGGCTCAAAAAAACATGGAGGCCCCGATTTAGGGCCAACTCGGTCTAAAAAAGCATGGGCAAATTTGGGTGTGGACGGATGCGGAATAGCTGATGAACCACCTAAACCTGGATTTGAAGGTATGCCAAAATTGACAGTAAAAATGACGGCTTTATTGCAAGGATTTCCGTCTGATTGGGAGTTTGTCGGGAAAAAAACCGCTGCTTATCGTCAAGTAGGGAATGCCTTTCCACCTCCTGTTGCAAAAGCAGTTGGTGAAGCTATTTCGGTCACGTTAATGCAAGACAACAAGAAAAGGGGAGTTGCATAATGTCAGGAGGAAAAGGATCAAAGACCCATTTGCGGGTCTATTTTTTAGAACACGTTGGAGAAGTTTTGGATTCTGACACTTTAAGAACTGTAGCAGGAACAAGTGAATGGGCAAGACGAGTAAGAGAATTACGAAATGAAGAAGGAATGAATATTGTAACTCATAATGATCGTAGTGATCTTAAACCGGGGCAATATGTTTTAGTTGATACAAAGCCATTACCAGCATTTGAAAGAACTATTTCAAAAGAAGTAAGGGCATTTGTTTTAGATAGAAATGGTTTTACTTGTCAAATGTGCGGCGCAGTGGCTGGAGAAACGCATCCTCATGATAAAACTCGAAAAACACGTTTACATATTGGTCATATCATTGATAAATCTCTTGGTGGAACAGATGATCCTTCCAATTTGAGAGCAATATGCTCGGTTTGTAATGAAGGCGCTTCCAATATTACTTTGGAAAGACCTTTAGCGGATAAGCTATTAGTTCAAATTCGGCGTGCTCCTAGCATTGAACAACTTAAAGTCATGAACTAGCTTATGAATAAGTTTCCCAAACAAGCTGAAGAACTCTTAAAAGACAAGAATGAGGAATAGACTCAGGTCAACAACCTCCACCTCCATGTTACGGTTGTGGGGGGGAGTCCTCCGTATATCACAGCACTCTTGCTGGCGGAGCGCGGTTTGTCAAAGGAAGCGGACTCGACGAAGCAGTCAATTCAAGATGTCTTGTCAATGAAGTCATGTCAAGCAGTTAGCGCGCTCACATTCACCCGATCAAGTCGGCGTCGCCACTAGATCGGGTGAACGTCAAGAGTGCTGGGACGTTATAAGACATGCGCCTTCTTGGGCCTATTTAAATATTAAAACCAAAGGAGTGAGACTTTGGAGCCAATAAATAAAGAAGAACTAACAAGGATATATGATGAAGAATTTATAGATCTCCAGAAAAAACTTATTCAATTACTTATTAATTTTGGTAGAAATACTCTTGAATTATCGCCTGTCGATCATCCAAAGTACATTATTCGTAATAGTATCCTTTATCGGTTAAAAAGTATTCGATTTCATTTATTTTTAGCTGTTGATGCTTATCAAGGAATAATTAGAAAATTTGATGAGAATTTTTTTAGTCAAAAAACTGATGACCATCATATATTAACGGCTGGTAGCGAGCAAATGCTGTTTATTTTTGATGATATTGTTTTTAATTCTGCTTCGTTATTGGATTATATTGGAAACTTGATTGGACTATTATATATTAATAAACCAAGTATTAAGTGGAATGGAATATGTAATTCCGTTTCAGATAAAGATAATAAGTTAAGTAAAACACAAATAGCACCAATAATACTAAAACACCATCATGAGTGGATTAATCATCTTTATGGATATCGTTCAAGCTTAATTCACATCCGAAAAGATGAAGCGGAAAGCAATCATACTAAGAAATATGAAAGGAATGAAAATGGTGAAGGATTTGAAATTCACTTTGGTTTTAATGTAAAAGCACCACATTTTTTTGAAAAGAATATAAAGATCATTAGTCAAGAAATTCCAATGAAAGACCCATCGATTATTGATGTTTCTTATTGGTTGGCAGAAAAAACTGTTAAAACCACAAATGAATTAATTTCTTGTGCTAAAGCGGAACTGGAACCAATAATAAATGAAAAACTTGAGATGCTTTACGAAAAATTTAAAAAAAGATAATAGTAAGTGAGGCGCACGTCTTATAACAGCGGATATTCTGTTTCGCTCCCTTTGGTCACTACACCCAAATTGCCCTTCGCTACGCTTCGGGCAACTTTGCATAGCTGCAAACGTTAGTCGCCATGCTGAGCCTCCTGGCCAGCCCTTTGTGGCACGGCCGGGGAGTAACAAATAGCAAATATACTATCCAATAAAAGGGGAGTCGGATTTGAAGACACCAATTTTGGAAAGCAAAAGAATAATTCTTAGGCCGCTCTCGCTTAATGATGCAGAACACATTTTTAAATGTTGGACATCAGATCCCGAAGTTGCAAAGTTCATGATCTGGGATCAGCATAAAAGTGTTAATGATACGATTGAGTGGCTTAAACTAGAAGAACAAAATATTGAAAGTGAACATCATTATACCTGGGGATTTGTATTAAAAGAAACTGGAGAGTTATTTGGTTCCGGGGCTATCAGCTTTAAAAAAGAGCTCGATTGTTACGAATTGGGATATAATATCATGAAAAAATATTGGGGGAAAGGCTTGACAACGGAAGCAGGAAGATTAATTCTCGATTTTGGTATAAATACTTAACACTCATTCCCCCGACTCTCCTCAGAAAATACTTTCTACAAAACAACCAAATCATGAACAAGTACTTTTGGGGAAATTAATTGATTATCCATTTCAAAATATAATTCCCCATCAGCAATTTTAATTTTGGTTTTCGCGTCAATGCTTCGTACCATCGGGAAAAGCCCGGGTTTTCTTACTATAGCCTCAATCATTACCGGTATTTTATTTAAACCCTGGTAAGAAAAGGAGAACCTATAAAAATCACCGTTATCATTATGATTAAGTGTCGGGCTTTCGGTTACCGAACCGCTAATAACCAGCTTGTTTTCGTGTTTAAATAATTTGTTATCCCTGCGCCAGCTCTTAATAGTTGACAGATTGGAATTTGTAGCATGGGCAATTTCTCTATCGGAATAACCCTGATTATATATTTCAAAACGGATTCTGTTTTTCTCGTCAATATATTTCTTTTTTAAAAGAATATCTTCCTTATCTTTCGCTGTTCCTTCTTTATATAACCGAAATCGTTTATTATATTCAAAACTATTAAGGGAGTTATTTTTTATTAATTTATTACGCATGCGCCAATTTCTAACATTACTTGTATGAAAATGATCCCCTAAAATTTCACTTATGTTCTTGGCGATTTCTGAGTCGCTATATTTTTGGATATATAATTTCTCCATTTTCTCAACTACTACTGTTTTTTGTTCCTCGGATAAATCCTTAAATAATATCATTTCATCACCTTAAATTAAAAAAATTGGAGCTCAACTTAACAAATAGAAACCTGCTTCTTTATTCGGCACATATTTCCAATACTTTAGAATTAATTTACATAAATTATGGAAATAAACTGTTATTGAGAATTGAAAACAAAAAAGCCGATTTAGCTATCGACTTTTTTCAATTTATTTGAGAACTCATATAGGGACTAGCGGGAGAGAATAACTTTAAGCAGAAATCCGACAATTCCGGCAGCTAATCCGTAGTATACAATTTTCAGAATATCTTTAGAGACCTGCTCTCCTTTGGAGAGTTTAATTTTTTGGCGGTCAATATAAGTATGGCATTCTTTTAATAATGATGACTTTAAGATGTTAAGTTGGATGGCGACTTGGGAGGCCGGTTGCTCCCAGTTGCCGACTAAAAAATCAAGAAAAGCGTTACATTCTCCTTCAATGAACTCATTCAAAGATGAACGGATTAAATCCCATTCTTTCGGTTTATAAATATCGGCTTTGATCTCATTCAAGGCTTTAAATATTTCATCCGTTAATAAATTAATACTTTGTTCCAGATAAATTTCCGTACCGGGAGGGGTTTTTGTCAGTCCTTTGCGCGCCAAATCATAACGGATTTGGTCAATACCCGCTTTTAAATTGGGTTCGATGGATATTAATAAAGTTTGAAAATTTTCCTGGATTCCCATTAGTCGGTTACCTCGTTAGCTAATACGGTTGATTTTTTTAAAAAACGATTAATATTTTTTATTTCATCGGCAATTTTCACCGGTTTCTTTCTGGGGATTTAGACCTAATTTTAAACCAAGGCTTTATGGATGAGATTGAAAATTGATTCGCTTGAAAAAAAGAGGTATAATGGCAGGAATAACGAAAAACATATCGAATATTTGTTCGATTATGTGTTTATTATAAGCTAAATGATTCTGTTTATTTCTTGCCACAGAGACACAGAGAAACAGAGGCTCAGAGGGAATTATATTCTAATGAGGTGTATTCTTTGAAAAATAACTTTCGGTTTCATTCCGAGTATAAACCGTCGGGCGATCAACCGGAAGCCATCGCTCAATTGACGGCAGGGATAAAGTCCGGTTTAAGAGACCAAGTTTTATTGGGTGTTACCGGATCCGGAAAAACTTTTACTATGGCCAAGGTAATCGAGGCGATCCAAAAACCAACTTTGGTATTAGCCCATAATAAGACACTTGCCGCCCAGTTATACAGTGAGTTTAAAGAATTTTTCCCGGAAAATGCGGTTGAATATTTTGTCAGTTACTATGATTATTATCAACCGGAAGCTTATGTCCCTCAGACTGACTTATATATCGAGAAGGATTCCAGTATTAATGATGAAATCGACCGATTACGCCATGCGGCCACATCGGCGTTACTCTCACGGAATGATGTAATAATCGTTGCCAGCGTCTCTTGTATTTACGGTCTGGGTTCTCCGGAAGACTATGAAGCCTTGACTCTCTCCTTAAAATCAGGAGAGTTTCGGGAACGGGATCAGATTCTCAGACGCTTGGTTGGAATCCAATACAGCCGGAACGATCTCGGTTTTACCCGGGGCACATTTCGGGTCCGGGGCGATGTGATTGAAATTATTCCGGTATATGGGGAAAGTATAATTCGAATCGAACTTTTTGGCGATGAAGTCGAGAAAATAATCGAAGTAGATCCGATGACCGGCGAAGTAATTCAAAATATGGAAGAAGTCGCTATCTATCCTGCAACTCACTATATCACCTCCGCCGAAAAGATGAAACTGGCGGTGACCTCAATTGAGGCCGAGTTGGAAGAACGGCTAAAGCAGCTGCGGGAAGAAGGGCTTCTTTTAGAGGCGCAACGACTGGAACAGCGTACCCGTTTTGATCTTGAAATGATGGGGGAGGTTGGGTTCTGTCAGGGAATTGAGAATTATTCGCGGTATTTAACCGGTAGGGGACCGGGGGAACCTCCCGCTACTCTGTTGGATTATTTCCCTAAGGATTTTATGCTTTTCATCGATGAATCCCATGTTAGCATTCCGCAAGTGGGCGGTATGTACGCCGGAGATCGCTCCCGTAAAGAGACTTTGGTCAAATACGGATTTAGGTTGCCTTCGGCCCTGGATAACCGTCCTCTTCGGTTTAATGAATTTGAAGAACGAATCAATCAAGTGGTTTATGTCTCGGCGACACCGGCCTCCTATGAACTAAAAAGAGCCGGAAAGGTAGTCGAGCAGATTATCAGGCCTACCGGATTAGTGGATCCGGAGATTATGGTTCGTCCGATCAAAGGGCAGATTGACGATTTAATGGAAGAAATCAGGGTAAGAGTCGATCGAACTGAAAGGGTCCTTGTCACTACTCTAACTAAAAAGATGGCCGAAGATTTGACCGAATATCTCGAAAGTGTGGGTATTAGGGTTAGATACTTACACTCGGAGATTGAAACCCTCCAACGGATCGTAATTTTGAGAGATCTGAGAATGGGTAAATTCGACGTTTTGGTAGGCATCAACTTGCTTCGGGAAGGATTGGATCTGCCCGAGGTATCTTTGGTGGCGATTTTAGACGCCGATAAGGAAGGTTTTTTAAGGTCCGAGACTTCGTTGATTCAAACAATTGGACGGGCGGCCCGTAATGTTGAAGGACGGGTCATTATGTATGCCGATCGGATTACGGACTCCATGAAGCGCGCAATTGACGAGACCAATCGGCGCCGCCAAAAACAACTTCAGTATAATCAGGAACATGGCATTACTCCCGAATCGGTTAAGAAGGCAGTCCGGGACCTAATCCAAATTGAACAAGCCGCCGAAGAGAAGGTGGAATATGAAGTCGGGCAAAATCCGAATTTGACTCCGGCTGAAATTAAGGAAAAGATAAAAACACTGGAAACAGAGATGTTGAAGGCCGCCTCGGAATTAGAGTTTGAAAAAGCCGCCGAGTTAAGGGACGAGATCCGGAATTGGGAAAAGATTTTATCAATTAAATAATTTATAATTTAATATAAACTTTCGCGTCGGCCCTGAACTTGAATTCCTAATGACGATTAATTCCGAGTTAACAATCCATCCCTGCCATGAACATGTATACATTATGATAGAATTATCGTATAATAATTATAGAATAATTCTATTGGAGGTCGGTGTTATGCTTATTAAATCTTCAACTACACTTCGTAACGATTATAACGCCATTGCCCGGCTCGCTCATGAAAACGGCGGGCCAATTTATATCACCCGTAATGGTGAAGGAGATCTTGTCGTGATGAGCATTGATGCCTTTGAACGCCGCGAGGCCATGCTCGACCTGCGGGAAAAACTCCTCTTAGCCGAAGAACAGCGTCTGGCGGGTGAACCGGCAATTCCACTCGCTGAAGTTCATCAGCGGTTAAAAGAGAAGATCCATGATAAAACATGAAATTAAATTTCTGCCTGCAGCATATTTGGACTTAGACGAGATATTTGATTATATACTTGTAGAAAATCCCAAGGCGGCGGGGGAGATACTTGACAGTATTATGGACTCTCTGCGTCGTCTTGAGAATTATCCAAATTCTGGAGCACCTTTGCTTGATCGGTCTCTTAAAAAATTCAATTTTAGAATGGTCATTGCAGGATCTTATATTGCCTTTTACCGCTTTATAGATGATAAGATCCTAGTATACCGCATTTTACACGGCGCCCGAAATTATCCATATCTGTTGAAGGATATGATAAAATAACCGCTTAGTTAAAACCATAATTCCAAAACGAAAACCCAAACGCTCGGCAGGCCATAATACCTTCTCCGAACCGGCTTACATTCGATTTTGCCTGAATGCCTTATGGTTAACTCCTCACCAAAGTTGACTCTTTTATTACAATTTTAATTAAAAGATTGACACCAAACATATGTTTGTTTACAATGGATATAATATTATCGGAGGCTCGTTAATGTCAAGCAATTATATTAAAATCAAAGGTGCGCGGCAGCATAATCTGAAAAATGTCGACTTAGAAATCCCCCGAGACCGGTTGGTTGTTTTTACCGGGTTATCGGGTTCGGGAAAATCCTCTTTAGCTTTCGACACTATCTATGCCGAGGGGCAACGGCGGTATGTGGAATCTTTGTCCGCCTATGCGCGGCAATTTTTAGGGCAGATGGACAAGCCGGATTTGGACTATATTGAAGGACTTTCTCCGGCAATATCGATTGACCAAAAAACAACCAGTCATAATCCACGGTCCACTGTAGGAACGGTAACCGAGATTTACGACTACTTGCGTCTGTTATTCGCCCGAATTGGCCGTCCATATTGTCCCGAATGTCACAAACCGATCCAACAGCAGACTGTGGAGCAGATCGTCGACCAGGTGATGGCCTTTACGGAGGGTACCAAGTTTATGGTGCTCGCCCCGGTTGTTAGACGGAGAAAAGGCGAATATGAGAAACTCTTTGATGACTTGCGGCGGGATGGTTACGTCCGGGTTCGGGTTGACGGTGAGATCCATGATCTAAGCGAATCCATCAAGTTGGAAAAGTACAAACAGCATACGATTGAAGCGGTCATCGACCGGTTGGTCCTGAAACCGGATATTCGGCAGCGTTTGGCTGACTCGGTAGAGCTTGCTCTAAAATTGGCCAAAGGGTTGGTGACTATCAATGTAATTGATGGCGAGGATTACATCTATAGTGAGAAATTTGCTTGCCCGGATTGCGGTTTCAGTTTTGAAGAATTGACGCCCCGCATGTTCTCTTTTAATAGCCCTTACGGCGCATGTCCCGATTGCGCCGGGTTGGGTTTTAAAATGGAGGTCGACCCTGATTTATTGATTAATCAAGAACTCTCTTTAAACCAGGGCGGAATTAAGGGTTGGAGTTCGGATGAAGAATCATGGTCCCTTCAATATCTCCGATCGGTAGCCCGTAAGTACGGGTTAGATCCGGACCGGCCTTTAAAAGAAGCTTCCGCCAAACAGCTGGATGTATTGTTATATGGTACCCAGGGAGAAAAGATTGATATTCATTACCAAAGCCAAGACCGGGAGTTTAGGCACATGGCTGCTTTTGAGGGTGTGGCCCATAACTTGGAGAGGCGTTACCGTGAAACCCAATCCGAGTACATGCGCAGAGAAATCGAACGTTATATGTCAAATAAACCCTGTACCATCTGTCAAGGCGCACGTTTAAAAAAGGAAAGCCTTTCGGTTTTAATAGGCGGTAAAAATATCAGTCAGGTAACCTCATTATCAGTCATTGACACCAAACAATTCTTAAACAATCTGAAACTGACCGGCCGGGAAGAAGTCGTAGCCAGGTTAGTGTTGAAAGAGATTAACGAACGGCTTGGTTTTCTAATCAATGTCGGACTTGATTATTTAACTTTGGATCGGGCAGCCGGCACCCTTTCCGGAGGAGAAGCGCAACGGATTAGGCTGGCCACCCAGATTGGTTCTTCATTGGTCGGAGTTCTCTATATTTTGGATGAACCCAGTATTGGATTGCATCAGCGTGATAACCGCCGTCTGATTGATACTTTAAAAGGCTTACGCGACTTGGGGAATACGGTAATTGTAGTTGAACATGACGAAGACATGATCCGGGAAGCCGACTTCATAGTTGATATTGGTCCCGGCGCCGGGGTGCACGGAGGGAAAATAGTAATCGCCGGTACTTTGGAAGAAGTGCTAAATGAGCCGGAGTCTACCACAGGACAGTATTTGTCCGGAAAGAAACAGATATTGGTCCCTAAAAAAAGGCGTAAGCCCAATGGCAAGTACTTGGAGGTTAAGGGCGCTACCCAACATAACCTGAAGCAAATTGATGTCAAGTTTCCACTAGGCTTGTTCGTTTGTGTCACCGGTGTCTCCGGTTCCGGAAAGAGCACCTTGGTTAATGATATATTATATCCGATAGCAGCCACCAAGTTAAACAAAGCTACGACCTTACAGGCCGGCGCTCATCGGGAAATCCTTGGTTTAGAACATCTCGATAAAGTTGTTGATATCGATCAATCCCCTATCGGGCGGACCCCCAGATCTAATCCGGCTACTTATACCGGGGTTTTTGACCCGATTCGCGATTTGTTCGCTCAAACCCCTGAAGCGAAGATGCGCGGTTACCAGATGGGCCGGTTTTCTTTTAATGTCAAGGGAGGACGTTGTGAAGCCTGCGCCGGAGACGGAATTATCAAGATTGAAATGCACTTTCTTCCTGACGTTTATGTCCCTTGCGAGGTCTGTAAGGGTAAACGCTATAACCGGGAGACTTTGGAGATCAAGTATAAGGGGAAGAACATCTCCGAAGTACTGGAGATGACAGTCGAAGAAGCGCTTGAGTTCTTTTACAATATTCCAAAAATCCGCCGTAAACTGCAAACTCTGCATGATGTTGGATTGGACTATATCAAACTTGGCCAGTCAGCTACTACTCTATCCGGCGGTGAGGCCCAGCGGGTGAAATTAGCCACTGAACTTTCACGGCGGTCTAACGGGAAGACTTTATACATCTTGGACGAGCCGACCACTGGATTACACTTCGCCGACACTCACAAATTGTTGGAAATGTTGCAACGACTGGTGGAAGCCGGAGATACGGTTTTGGTAATCGAGCATAATTTGGATGTGATTAAAACCGCTGATTATTTGATTGATCTTGGCCCTGAGGGAGGAGAGCGGGGTGGCCGGGTAATAGCGACCGGGACCCCGGAGGAAATTGCGGTTAATCCTAAGTCCTACACGGGGCAATTCTTGAAGCCACTGGTTTTGAAGGAAAAGGTTTCAGTGGGTTAGTCTCAGATCCTTTTCCCCTATATCTTATGAAATTTATTGATTTTTTTTTAAATCCGTGTCAATCCCATATCTTGTCAAAACAATATTCTTTATAGACAGGATTAACAGGGATTTACGGGATTTCTTTTTTAAATAGAATTAACAGGATTTAGACAACAACTTTGATAAATGGACCTATTCCTTTATCACACCTATTTATAGCTTAGCATAAGCTAAACAAAACGGGGAGATTGAGGGAATAACAGTGGTCCAATTTTTATCGCAATTTAATATTATTTTGGTCGGGATTATTTGTAGTCTGGGGACTGGATTATTGACCGGGCTTGGGGCTTTGCCGGTTTTCATAAAAGCAAATATCTCCCGGAAATTACTTGATTGTTTATTGGGTTTTGCAGCTGGGGTAATGTTGGCGGCTACTTCATTCAGTTTGATTATTCCGGCCATTAATAGCGCCGGAGGCGGAGTTAAAGGGGCTACGATTACTCTAATCGGGATTTTGTTAGGAGGAATTTTCGTCGACCGAATCGACCATTATTTTCCCGATACCAACCTTTACCTAGGACCGGGGCAAAACCATAATAATTTGAGAAAAATCTGGCTTTTTGCTTTAGCGATTACAGTTCATAATTTTCCGGAGGGTTTAGCGGTCGGCGTAGGCTTTGGAGATGGGAATATTAGTAATGGGTTAAGTCTGGCAATTGCTATTGGACTCCAGAATATGCCGGAGGGTTTAGCGGTGGCCTTACCATTTATCAGAGAGGGATTTTCAGTCTCAAAAGCATTTTGGATTGCTCTTCTTACCGGAATGGTGGAACCAATCGGCGGTTTAATCGGCGTAGGCTTAGTAAGCATCGCTAAACCATTATTACCTTTAATGCTTTCGTTTGCAGCCGGAGCAATGTTATTTGTAATCAGCCACGAGATTATCCCGGAAACCCATAAGGAGACCAGCTCTAAGCTGACTACTCATTCGTTAATCATCGGATTTGTGATTATGATGTTCTTGGATAATGTGTTGGGGTAATCTGAATCTGCGATAAAAGCATCCCGGCCAACATTAAAAGACACCCCATGTACCCTCTTAATCCTAAATTCTCTTTTAAAATTATTAAACCGCCGAGGCTGGCAAATACAGCTTCCAAGCTGAGAATAATGGCGGAATGAGAAGGCTTGGCATGCTTTTGACCGACTGCTTGAAGTGTGTAGGCTATTCCCACGGAAAAAATTCCGCCGTAAAGAATCGGAATCATGGCTTGGTGAAGAGCGGCTAGGGTTATAGTTTCGGTAAAAAAGGCAACTGCCATACTCAGGATCGAACAGGTTAGAAATTGTAGTACCGATAATTTAAGAAGATCAACTTTTTTAACGAAATAATCAATTAATAGAATATGAGCCGCCCAAAAGAATGCGCCGATTAATTCCAATAGATCGCCCCTAACAATAGACAGATCCTCAGTTATACTGAGAAAATATAGACCAATAGTGGCTACGAATACCCCAATCCAGGTAAAAACGGGGATTCGATGTTTTAAAAAAACCCCAAGCAAGGGTACGATTACAATATATAACCCAGTGATAAATGCTGCTTTACCGGCCGAGGTTTCAACCAAACCGATTTGCTGTAGGGATGATGCAATAAAAAGAACCGAACCGGCGATAATTCCGGCGGCGAAAACCTTACCCGGTTTTTGATGTAACTTTGATTCCAATTTATTGTTAGATAATATGAGTAGTGGAATTAACGAAACACTTCCTAATGCAAATCTTACGCCGTTAAAAGCGAATGACCCGATGTACTGTGCTCCGATACGTTGGGCCACAAAAGCTAATCCCCAAATAGAAGCGGTTAGTAATAAAAGAAGGTTGGACTTTAAAGTTTGTTCTTTCATGATGACACCTCAGATAAATGTTTTTATAAATGATAATGATAAAGCTATTTAATGCCATTAATTTCCGATTTTAAGATTTCAAAGAAAGCGGTCATATACTCAATTCTATATTTCGAAATTTCCTTGGCTTTTTTTGTAAATAATTTGTCGGGGATTTTCTTCAGTTTAAGCTCAAACTCGATATTGGCGGAATGTTTGGCAATATCTTTAACCCTACCATTAACACCGATATTCTCACTAATATAATCATCTAGATTGTTATTGATAAACAATCGTTCCCCATGTTTACCGGCGAGCATAAAGGAACGGGCAATTCCGACAGCTCCAATAACATCAAGCTTGTCCGCGTCAAAAAGCAGTTTAGCTTCGATTGTTTTGGGAAGAAAACCGCTTCGATAACGGTGGGTCAAGATGCAATGTTTGATTTGGTCGATTTGATTCGGTTCATAACCTAGCTCTTTAAGGATAGGTTCCGCCATCTCCGATCCCAAAACGGCATGGTCAATATTGCCTGAGCAATCCTGATCTTCTTTAGACCGGGCGATATCATGAAGTAAAACAGCGGGAATTAAAACCTCAAAATCAACATTTTGTTCATTTTCGGCAAGGGTAAGACTAATGTTGTAAACTCGCATTACATGATCAAAGTCATGGGCTGCATAGGATAATTCCTCTTTGACTATCTCTATAATCTTCTGGTGCCTATCATTCATACGGTACTCCTTTATATAATGAATTTAGCTAATATTTTTAAGCCTAATTAAGATGCATAAATTCCATATTATAACGAAAAATCCTTGCTTAATACAGTAATTCTTTTTCCTATGTAAGGACATAGAGTACCAAGAGGTTGTCAAAGACCTTAAAGTTAAAATATGATATAATAAAATTCCAAAGAATTGGAATCTGAGCGACCTAATCATAATTACTTAAAGATTGGAGTCTAGTATTTAATATTTGAGATTAAAGATAAATTTAAATTCGCTCGGGGGAGGGCGTAAATATGTTTCAGATGATTGGCGCCGAATGGTGCGATAAATGCCAACAAGCCAAGAAACTTCTTCAAGAACGTGGCCTATGGGATTTCATTGACTATGTGGATTATGACTCCCTGGAAGGTAAAAAGATTGCCAAAAAACTTGGGATTAAGAATATTCCTTTCTTTGTTGAAGATGGTGTTCTCATTCAATATGTTGGAGAGATGTTGCATCGTCTTACCGAAGAACGTATCAAACAAGCCTATGAGGGAGAAGATCCAAAATGAAACGCTGGCGTTGTAAAGTTTGCGGTTATATACACACTGGGGATGTTCCGCCGTCTGAATGCCCGGTATGTGGGGCTGGAAAGGAATTTTTCGAGGAGATCCAAAGTGAACAGGATGTTAGAGATTCATCCAATACCTATCTTCAAAAAATACTTTTTAATATTCCCTGTGGCCTTTTTGTAGTCAGTTCTTTCTCGCCCACTCGAAATCCCAAAAATAACGGGATGATTAATAATACTATTTTTCAGGTTACCGATAGTCCGTTCCAAGTGGTCTTGGCTATGGACAAGCGACATTTGACTACCGAGTATATCCGGGAAAGCGGTGTATTTGGGGTTACTTTTTTGGCTCCCGACCAAATGGCACTCATCAAAAATTTTGGGTTTAAATCGGGCCGAGAAGGGGATAAATACGTTGGAATTCCTTGGCGTCCAGGAGTAACAGGAGCTCCGCTTTTGGAGGAAGTCCCGGGTTACTTGGAGTGTCGTTTAGTTCCGGGGCAGGAAATTAACGCCGGAACTCATCTGGTCTTTTTGGGGGAAGTGGTTGCAGGCCAATGGTTATCGGATGCCAAAGTTCTAACTTATCAAGAGTACCGAAGTCGAAAACGAGAATTATGGTTAGGAGAAGAAAATGGCTGAGTTTATAACCTTAGGGATTGAAACCTCTTGTGATGAAACTTCGGTTGCTGTTATCGCCGATGGACGGAGAATAAAAAGTAATATTATCTCTTCACAGCTGGATCTGCATACAAAGTTCGGAGGGGTTGTGCCTGAGTTGGCGGCCCGTTGCCATTTGGAAACTATGCTCCCGGTATATAAAGCAGCATTACAGGAAGCAGGAATTAGTTTGGAAGACGTTGACCTTATCGCCGTAACCTATGGTCCGGGTTTAATCGGTAGCTTGCTAGTAGGTCTTTCCTTCGCCAAGGGTCTGGCCCTTGCCGGGAAAAAGCATTTGGTAGGGGTCAACCATATCGAAGGGCATATATACGCCAATATTTTAGAACGACCGGAATTGGAGCCGCCTTTACTTTGCCTAACTGTTTCAGGAGGCCATACCGATTTGGTTTATTTAGAGGACTGGGGAAATTATCGGGTACTGGGACGAACCAGGGATGATGCTGCAGGAGAGGCTTTTGATAAAATTGCCAGAGTATTAGGACTGGGTTATCCCGGAGGTCCCGCTATCGATCGCCTTTCCGATGGGGCCAGGAATGATCTTGAATTTATGCAGTCTAAAGCTATGCCTGATTCATATGACTTTTCTTTTAGCGGGTTAAAGACTGCAGTCATAAATTATTTGAACCGTCAGAAACAAAAGGAAGAAACCATTGATATCCAGCTGGTCGCCGCTAGTTTTCAACGAGCTGCGGTTGACCAATTGGTGGACAAACTATTCCGAGCAGCTGTCGATTACCGGAGTAAAGCAGTCCTCTTGTCGGGAGGAGTATCCGCCAATTCGTATCTTCGTTATCGTTGCCGGCAAGAAGCAGATCGATTAGGGATGGATCTGTATTATCCTCCACTAACGTTATGTACTGATAATGCGGCGATGATTGCTGCTGCCGGACATTATGTATACCATTCAAAAGGGGCCGGAAGCCTTGAAATTACAGCGTTTCCAGATCTGGAACTACCATCTGTGGATAACTAACAGACTGGGTAAAACTTCTTAATCAAAAGGGGGGTTATATACAGATTTTCTTGTGGATAAATTGTGGATTATGTGTAAAATTCGTAAAAACATATTCAAAACACCCTTAAAATTGTTGATAACCTGTTGATAGTGTGGAGAACTTGACATTATTACTCTTGGGGGTAAATACACAGGTAAATGGGGTCTTGGAATGGATTGGGATAAAGTTACCATAATTGATTTAGAAGCTAGTGTCAGTCCGGAAATCATGGCTAGGGGTCAAGAATATTATCAAACAGGGCATATTTTACGTGTCTGTTGCTATGATCGGATAATCGCCGGCGAAGTGGCTGGAACCGGAGGAAGTTATCGGGTTCGGTTGACACTGGAAAACGCCAAGATTGATGGTGTCTGTTCTTGCCCTTACCCCGGATTTTGTAAACATATGGTGGCCATTACTTTAGCTTGGCTAGAAAAAAGTATCGATTTCCCCAAGTTAGAATCGAGTCTTCAAGAAGTAATAAATGATCCGGAGATATTATCAAAAACATTTATTCAATTAGTTGAAAAGGATCCATTAAATTTTCTTGATTTGACGGCTAAAACCATGCCCGAAGAAACATTTATTAATTCCCGAGGCATTATCAATCTGATTCGGAATACTTTTAAAGGACCATTGTTGACTCCGGAGCAAATTGAAGCCCGCTGGGAAAAGATTAAACAAATTGAAGCTTTAGTAAATAAATCTTTTGCCAAGCAAGAACAAGGAGCCGTGGAGTTATTAGGGGCATTATTGAAAGGTATTGCCGATTCTTATCGGGACTATCCGGAAAAGACGCTCGAGAAGGTTTTTAATGAATTACTATCACAAACTAAAGCCTTGGAAATGGGTTGGACTGAAGAAGAGATCGTATGTTTCGCTGAGAGTTTATGGAATATCTATTTTGATAATAGTCTTTGGGAGGTATTGGAATCGGTCCGTCCTGTACTAGTGAGTCTCTTTCCGTTAATTCCGGAATGGTTTCTGAAAAATTTAGCAAATATTGAATGGAAGTCCTTAGAAAGAATCAAATTAGTATTAGTTTATGAATTTTTAATTCTAGCTGCTAAAAAAGGTCCGGTTGGAGAGGAATACTTAAAAAAGGCAATCGAAGTCTTGAATGAAACTTCTGAAGGTCAATTATGGCTAATAGATCGGTTAATGGAAGAAGATCCTAACCGTGCTTATACTTTAGCCAAAGAAAGGTTACGAAATTGTAGTGGCGAGAACAAACAGGCATTTCGGGAACGTTTAATCAAGATCCATCTGAGACGCGGTGAAAATAAGCAAGCGGCAGCATTAAGTTTTGTTCAGTTTCAAGAGGAGCCAAACCTACAAGAATATTTGAGGTTAAAGGATATTCTGGCAGGGTGGCCTATTGAATTTGAAAACTATCTGAATAAGATGGATAAGCTTATTGATGGACAGGGTTTAGATATTCTATCGGCTAGGATTGCCTTTGATCGGGAAAATTGGACAAAATTAGAGGAGAAAATTGGGGAGATTAGCCCGGATCAAGCTTTTCTTAAGGAATTAGCGAAGCTGATTATGGTAGGAAATAATAGATTTGCACCCGGACGGGTTTATCAGGCAATAATTAGCCGGTTGCTGGTTGGTGGGCGTATTAATTGGGAGACGAGCTTAGGGTTGATAGTTATTTATAAAAAGCTTTGTTTGAAGAATTCATGTAATGAAGAGTGGAAAGAGTTTAGTGTTGTATTAAAAACCGAATATGGCGCGGATCAAAAATTTTTAAGAAAATTTGGAGCAGTTTTGGCAGGGTAACCGGTTAGTATAAAGAGGTTATTGACTTAGTTGGGATAGAGCGTTATACTTATTTTAAACAATTGCGCAAATGAAGAGGAAGCAGGCTGTAGACGGCTTTTAGAGAGGAAAGGGAGCTGGGATCTTTCCAGTACGTACAGTCAAAACCACCTTGGATGCTCCGGTGAAAAGGCTTTTGCACAAACCGGCGGTTGACCCCGTTATGGTCGGATGGAGTGGGCTGATATAGCCAACAAGGGTGGAACCGCGGTTAACCCCGTCCCTTTTTTGGGAGTGGGGTTTTTTTGTACCCTTTACCCTTTTCACTTTAAACTTTTTTGAAGGAGAACCATGATTAAGGAATTTTGCGCGGGTGGTTTGGTTTTTTGTAACGGAAAATTATTGGCTTTGGAGAGGCATAACAATGTATGGCTCTTTCCGAAGGGGCATATTGATCCTGGAGAAAATGCCGCTGAAGCTGCAATTAGGGAAGTGAAAGAAGAATCGGGCCTTACAGCCCGGATTATCGAAAAACTAGGGGTTACTTCGTACAGTTTTCTGGAGTCCGGGACTGAACATTTTAAAACCGTAGAATGGTTTCTGATGGAAGCCGAACCGGGAATGATAATTCCTGAAAAAGATTTTTTTATCGATTATAAACTGCTCTCTAAGTCTGAACTCGACCGGTTAACGTTTTTACCGGACCGAGAAATGGCCGGTCAGGCTTTTGGACTGTATCAAAAATGGAAGGAGATCCAAAAATGAAAGTGATTTTCCCCGATCAGAGCGTTAGGGAGTATCCGGACGGAACAACTCCTTTGCAAGTAGCGGAGTCAATTGGACCACGATTGGCTAAAGAAGTAATTGCCGCATCGGCTAATGGCAAACTTATTGATTTAAACCAGCCGCTTCAAAGGGAGATTGACTTAAAACTAATCAAACCTGAAGAATCGGAAGGACTTGAGATAATTCGCCATTCCACATCTCATGTTATGGCACAAGCGGTGTGTAATCTTTACCCCGGAGCTAAGCTAGCCATCGGGCCGGCAATTGAGAACGGGTTTTATTACGATTTTGATTTGCCTCAACCGTTGACAGCAGAAGATTTACCAAAGATTGAAGCGGAGATGGCCAAGATTATTAGCGCCGATTTACCATTCGAACGATTTGAAATGAGTAAGGCCGATGCTTTGAAAAATTTTAACGCTAAAGGCGAAAAGTATAAACAAGAGTTAGTGGAAGGCTTGGAGGACGGCTCCATCTCCTTTTACAAGCAGGGAGATTTTTCCGACCTCTGCCGGGGACCGCATCTACCCAGCACCGGTCGGATTAAAGCCTTTAAGCTGATGTCCGTAGCTGGGGCCTACTGGCGGGGTGATTCATCCCGGGAGATGCTGCAACGCATTTATGGGACTGCTTTTTCATCCAAAGCCCAGCTTGAAGAGTACTTAAAGTTTCTAGAGGAAGCGATTCGGCGAGACCATCGTAAACTCGGTAAAGAAATGGACCTCTTCTCCATCGATGACCAGATTGGCGGCGGACTGGTCCTCTGGCATCCCAAAGGCGCCCGGATCAGAAATGAGATCGAAAATTTCTGGAGAGAAGAGCATTATAAGAACGGATATGAATTGGTTTATACTCCCCATATTGGTAAGGCCAATCTTTGGGAGACCAGCGGCCATCTGGGTTTTTATAAGGAAAACATGTACGCCCCGATGGAGATAGAAGGACAGCCGTTTTATGCCAAACCGATGAATTGTCCCTTTCATATCGCTATCTACAAGAACCGCGGCCGATCTTATCGGGAACTACCTTTCCGTTGGGCGGAATTAGGAACTGTTTATCGTTATGAAAAGAGCGGCGTTTTACATGGTCTACTCCGAGTACGCGGATTTACCCAGGACGACGCCCATATCTTTTGCCGACCGGACCAAATGCCGGAGGAGATCGATCGGACTTTAAATTTCTGCTTATATTTAATCCGTTCATTCGGGTTTGAAAATTTCAAACTATATTTGGCCACTCGTCCTGAAGGATCGGTCGGCGAGCAAGATCGTTGGGATGCTGCCACGGAAGCCTTAAGGCAGGCGATCGCTAAGACCGGCCTTCCCAGTGAGGTGGATGAAGGCGGCGGCGCTTTTTACGGTCCGAAGATCGACCTCAAGATTAAAGATGCATTGGGAAGGGAATGGCAGTGTTCAACCATTCAGTTTGATTTCAACGAACCGGAACGGTTCGACCTTGCTTATAAAGGGAGCGATGGCGCGGACCACCGTCCTTATATGATCCATCGTGCGCTTTTAGGATCAATGGAGCGATTTTTTGGAGTGCTCTTGGAGCATTACGAAGGAGCATTACCGGTTTGGTTGGCGCCGGTACAAGCAGTGTTATTACCGGTACTTCCGGAGAATTTTGAGTATGCGCGGACGGTGATGGAGCAATTGCGGCAACAGGGAATCAGGGCTGAAATTGACTCTAGGAACGAAAAGATTGGATATCGAATCCGAGAGGCGCAGTTGCAGAAGGTCCCATATATGTTAGTGGTTGGCGAACGGGAGGCTGCCGAAGGAAAGGTAGCGGTTCGTACCAGGAAGGAAGGGGATCTTGGTGTGCAGCAGGTGGAACAGATAGCAGGTAGGATATTATCTGAGGTTAAGGAAAGAAAGTAGAATTAATAAGCCGCCCTTCATTTTGGGCGGTTTTTTATTAATTCAAAAGAGACTTGATTTTGAAAGAAAGCCATATTATAATAATGAATATAATATTCATTATTGGGTGAAATAGATGCAGGTTTTAAAGGATGAAATAAAGGACCGGATTCTGGAGGCGGCCTTAGTGCTTTTTGCCGGAAAAGGTTATCAAAATACAACCATGGCTGAAATAGCAGCCAAAGCCGGGATATCGGTCGGTAATATTTATCTTTATTTTAAAAAGAAAGAAGTCTTATTTCAGACGGTTATTCCGGAGGACTTTCTTCTTAAATTCAAAGCTTATTTACAAAATAAAATTCTGGCTGCTCCCGGAACGTCGTTGACGGGGCTTGAAAATAATCCCCTTTATATACTGGCAAAAGACGAAATGCTTGATTTTTATAGCGATAATCGTCTTAAATTAATAGCAGTATTTGATAAGGGCGAAGGGACCATATATGCTAATGCCAAAAACGAACTGCTGAATTATACAATCGATCTGTTTATAAATTATGTTAAAGCTCTTCCGGAACCAATCGGCAAAGAGAAACTGGAAGCTATCAAGCCATTAATTCAACTAATTTATGCAAACCTTTTTAATTGTATCTTTGAGATTTTTAAGCGGTTTAGCACCAAGGAGGAACTCAGGCAAGCTTTTTCTCAAATTCTTAATTATCATTTATATGGATTAAAAGGACTGATTAAATAATTTTATATTATAAAAATGAATATTAAATTCATTTTTTAAAAGGAGAGGAAAAAATGTCAACAACCATTTTTTATTTCAGCGGAAGTGGAAACTCTCTGGCAGTCGCCAAATCAATTGGTTCAAAAATCGGGAACTGCACATTAAAACCAATTGTAAAGACAATTGCGGAAAGGGATTTTAGCGTTAAAACGGAGCGGGTCGGGTTCGTTTTTCCCCTTTACTATGTCGGGATCCCCAAAATTGTTCAGGAATTTGTCAAAGAAGCCGACTTGACAAAAGCAAGTTATATTTTTGCTGTGGTTACCAAAGGATGGCCGGTGGTGGGAGGAGCCTTTAATCAGCTTAGCCAGCTCTTGAAGACAAAAAACCGGAAGCTCGATGCAGGGATATATATTAGAATGCCTTCAAATGATATTACTTTTACCAAAGTGGACCCGCCAAGGATTCAAAAGAAGCTCTTGGATAAGTCGACTTTAAAAATTGTCCAAATAAGTGAGATGATTAATTCCGAACGACAAAAGCGCGATCCGGAATTATTATGGTTTCTATGGCCGATCAGGAATATTCCGTTTATAACAAGAGTAAACCAGGAAGACCGGTTTTTCAGTGTGGGCTCGGATTGCAACGGCTGCGGTAGTTGCGCTAAAGTTTGTCCTATGGACAATATAAAGATGAATGATAAGCCACAATGGCAGGGTCGGTGCCAACAATGCTTGGCATGTTATCATTTTTGCCCGCATAAGGCTATCTATTTTAGAGGCCAACAGGCTAACGGGATTCAATATCATCATCCGGAAGTAAATTTTGCTGAGATTGCCGGTCAAAGAGCCGGTTTTATACAAAAGTAGGGGGGATAAAGATGAAAAAAACTGTAATTAGCTTAGTAGTAATATTAATTGTAGCTATATTTTGCGCCTGGGGAGTTTTTGAAATATTTGACGGGAAGATGGAGAAAAGAATTGAAGCGGCTTATATGAAGATAGAGGATATTGATTTGACAAAAGTACCTAATGGAGTATATCGGGGGAGATTTGGCGAATTTTTAGTTGATGTAGATTTGGAGGTAACTGTTAAGGAAGGGCGAATTGCCGGGATCTCCATCAAGGAACAGAAGTGCGGTAAGGGGTATGAAGCTTTAGAATCTGTCGATCGGATCTTAAGGAGGCAAACTCCCAAGGTTGACGGGGTATCTGGCGCAACCCTTAGTAGTAAGTGTATCATGATCGCTACGTATTTGGCCCTGCGGGAAAAATAAATTCAATATTTAAAACAAATAAAGCCGAACCGGGATATAAATGATAAGTTATATGGGTATCAATGAAGGTTTACGAATTAATTGCCACAGAGCAGGCATTTTAATAAAAAATCTCTTATAAGATGTACCTCTCAAGTCGATAATATTTACATACGGCCAGCTTCATGGCTAATTATATAGGAGGGGTTCACTAATGGGGATTTCAACTATCATGCACCAAGGTAAAAAAATTTATTTAATAAACTTCTCCGAGTCCATAAAAACAAAGGAAGAAACGTTGAGTCTGATTACCGCTACTAGGGAGGAATTTATTAAAAATCCTTTAAATTCGGTGTTGGCTTTATTTGATGTTACCAATGCTTTTTTCCATTTTGATATATTTAAAGCTTTTAGAGAGTTTGAAGAACGGTGTGCACAATATGAAAAAAAAGTTGCTATTCTAGGGTTAAAAGGTATGAGGAAGACCACCTTTACCTCCATCGCAGGTAATAAGAAATCAATTAGAGTTTTTAGTTCAGAATCGGATGCCATGAAGTGGCTGACTAGCGACTAATATCTAAAAGCGGGTGATAAATTTAGAATTCATTGCTCTTTCCAATAAGCCTTTGGCGGATTGATAAAAGGATTGATTTGAAAATCAACTTAATAACAGCATTAAGCTCGATGGTAAAAGTGGTTATAGAATAAAGAATTTTCATCAAGTATATCTCCTTTCGATATTACGTGTTTCTATTTTCTGTCTTCATATTTCGGCAGCAATAAAAATTTTCAAACTTCAAACTTCTCTTTTCAAACTTTGCGGCGCAAGCCGCATTATGGTATAATATTCCTAAAGTTTGGGGGACGGAAAACGATATCCGGACAAAACGACTGATAAGAGGTTGGCAGCCCGTGGTCAGTGGTTTTGTGTTTCCCGCGTTTCCGTCCGGGGCCAATCAAATAACATGAAACACAAAATGTGTTTTTAGTGCTATTGATTGTTTTATTTTGGAGTTATTACCAGTTGTTAAATATATTATATCTAATATTAGAACTTTGTCAAGGAGATATTTAATTTTGAAACCGAATACCAATTCTATTGGGACCAGATTAAAAATGCTTCGGGAGTCTAAAAATCTGACTATCCCACAAGTATGGGAAAAAACAGGTATCTCCAAAGGGAATATGAGTACAATTGAAAACGATAAAACCAAGCCGTCAGCCGACGCTCTGATTAAGCTTTCAAAGTTATATGGAGTTGGTTCGGATTGGATTTTATTCGGCGATATGAAAGAAGACGCGGCAAAGTATGATTGCGATAGTCTATCCGTTCCGGTTCCAAATTTGGAGTTGGCGGTTATTTTTTCTAGGATTGCAGATATTTGGGAGCAGGGCGACGAAGAGACGAAGGCTTGGGTAGTTGTGCAGCTACGAAGGGCGTTTCCTGAAGTGGCGAAGAAGATAAAGAAAAAATCATGAATTAATGTAATCGGAAATTCTTCCCTACCCCACGCTTAATTGACATCACAGGGTTCTTTTGATATATTCATAAGTATGAAATAAAATAAAAAGGGGGTCTTTTAGTGACGAAAAATAGAATTCTGACACTGTTAGTGGTTCTGGTAATGATCGGTTCATTAATGGCAGGTTGCGGAGAAAGCAAAACCATTAAAATTGGAGCCATTCAACCAATCAGCGGTCAAGTCTCCGCATATGGTACTCAAACTCGTGACGCCATCAAGTTGGCAGTTGAGGAAATCAATGCTGCAGGCGGTGTTTTGGGTAAACAAGTTGAACTAATTGTCGAGGATGACGAAGCTAACCCTGAAAAAACCACCAACGCCTTTAAAAAACTTGCTGCCAAAGATAAAGTGGTCGGATTCATTGGGGCACTTACCAGCAAATGTTCCTTAGCAATTACTAAAGATGCTCAAGCCAAAAAAGTGATTATGATTTCCCCCTCTTCTACCAATGATACGGTTACCGATGCCGGAGATTTTATCTTCAGAGCTTGCTATAACGACTCTTTCCAAGGCGAAGTTTGCGCCCAATTTGCTTTTGAAACTCTTAAGTCCAAAAAAGCCGCATTACTCTATGATATTACCAATGACTATTCCAAAGGCTTAATGAACAGCTTTAAAAAGAAATTCGAAGAGCTGGGCGGAACTGTAGTAGCTTCTGAGTCCTACAGTACCGGTGATAAAGATTTTAATGCCCAATTAACTAAGATTAAATCCACCAAACCGGATGTATTATTCATTCCCGATTATTACAGCACCATTTCATTGATTGCCAAACAAGTTCGAGGCCAAGGCATGACTATTCCGATGATGGGCGGCGACGGTTGGGATGAGATCACCAATAACGCCGGCGATGAAGTGTTGAATTGTTATTATAGCAATCACTATTCACCGGATTCTGATGATCAAGACGTCAAAGATTTCGTTGTCAAATATGAAGAAAAATATCAAATGACGCCTAACGCACTGGCTGCTTTGGGATACGATGCCACCTACATCTTACTCGAAGCCATTGAAAAAGCGGGAAGTACCGATCCGGATGCAGTAAAGGCCGCAATGATGGAGACCGATAAGAAATTTGTAACCGGTAATATTCGGTTTAATGAGAAACGAAACCCGGTTAAATCGGCGGTTATGTTGAAACTAGTTAAGAAAGACGGCAAATTAGCTACCGAATATGCGGGTACTGTTAACCCGTAAAAAAGAATTGGTAAAGGCTAAGTCTTTAAAAAAACGCCAATTTAAGGTATAATATTTTTAATGTCATGTAATGGGAGAATTCAATATTCTCCCATTATTAGTTTTGAAATAAAGAGGGTGAAAAAGTGGGATTATTACATGAATTTATGCAACAAATGGTTAACGGTTTATCGTTAGGCAGTATTTATGCTTTATTGGCTATAGGTTACACCATGGTTTACGGTATCGTTAGATTAATCAATTTCGCCCATGGCGATGTTTTGATGTTAGGGGCGTTTGCCGGTTTTTTCGTATTGATGTCCACCGGAATGACGCCTTTTTATTATCTGCTTTCATTTTTAATAGCGATGATTATCTGCGCTTTGATCGGGATAATTATCGAACGGACTTGTTATAAACCGTTACGAAATGCGCCGCGGATCAATGCCTTGATTACCGCAATCGGTGTTTCATTTTTATTGGAAAACGGCGCCCGGGTAATCCCTCAAATCGGACCCAATCCTAAACAATATCCTGATACCAATCAAGTTTTTCTCATATTTGATATGGCCAAACAATGGTTTAAACAAGTTCTGGAGGTTGATATCAGTCTCACCCAGATTATCGTCTTTTTAGTATCATTCGTTCTGATGCTCTGCTTAACTCTTTTTGTTAATTTAACCAAGACCGGTAAAGCAATGCGCGCCGTTTCCTACGATCGGGGCGCTGCTTATTTAATGGGCATCAATGTTAACTGGATTATTTCGTTTACATTTGCTCTGGGAGCAGCCTTAGCTGCTGCTGCCGGTATTTTGTTCGCCAGTGCTTACCCGCAAGTTGAACCGTACATGGGAATCATGCCCGGTTTGAAAGCTTTTATCGCAGCTGTATTGGGGGGGATAGGAAGTATTCCCGGAGCGATGATTGGCGGCTTAATCATGGGCGTGGCTGAGACTTTAACCAAGGGATTTATTTCCTCACAATTGGCTGACGCAATCGCCTTTGGAATCTTAATTATCATACTTGTGGTTAAGCCATCCGGAATTATGGGTAAAACCACAACTGAGAAGGTGTAGGTGAATTAGAGTGAAGGGTATTCGTTACGGTAATATATTACCTTTAAGTATAATTGCCATAACTATTTTGATACTAATCGGTGGTTTGATCTTTCTAGGGGTTATTGATGAATATACCGCTCAAATTTTGACGTTGGGCGCAATTAACGTCATTATCGCTTTGAGCCTAAACCTAATCTCCGGATTCACCGGGCAGTTGGCATTGGGTCATGCGGGATTTATGGCTGTCGGAGCTTACTCTGCCGCCGTTTTAGTAATGAAATTCAATGTACCGATGGCTTTAGCCATTTTAGCGGGAGGGCTTGTCACCACTTTTTTTGGATTACTGATTGGTTTTCCCACTCTTAAACTACGCGGCGATTATCTGGCGATTGTCACTTTGAGTTTTGGTGAGATTATCAGGGTAATTATGGTCAATTTGGAAGGACTCACCGGTGGGGCCGCTGGGTTGAAAGGAATTCCTCCTTTCACTGAAGACTTGGTTTGGGCGCCGGCAGCTTCCTTCATCTGGGTTTATATTTTCATGGTCTTTACAATCGCTTTGGTAAGCAACCTAATCAAATCTTCACCAGGTAGGGCAATTATTTCGATCCGTGAAGATGAAATAGCCGCAAATTCTATGGGTATTAACGTATTCTATTATAAAATGTTTTCTTTCACGTTATCCACATTTATCGCCGGAGTCGGCGGCGGACTCTATGCTCATTTTTTCGGATATTTAAATCCGACAATGTTCAATTTTCTAAAATCGGTTGATTTTTTAATTATTGTTGTCTTAGGGGGGATGGGGAGTATCACCGGGACGGTTATTTCCGGTTTTGCTCTTACCTACTTCCAGGAATTCCTTCGTTTCTTGCAAGATTTTCGACTGGTTTTTTATGCATTGCTGTTAATCTTGATTATGTTGTTTAAACCTTCGGGAATCATGGGTAACAAAGAAATTAACATCTTAAGGATCTTAGATTTTATTAAGGGTAAGTATAACTCGCTACGAACAAAAAAGGCGGGTGAAACTCAATGACGGTATTAAAGGTTAACCAGATATCGATTGCTTTCGGAGGTTTAAAAGCGGTTTCCAATTTTAATTTGGAATTGAACAAAGGAGAATTGGTCGGTCTAATTGGGCCTAATGGGGCTGGGAAAACCACTGTTTTCAATATGTTAACCGGGGTTCATCCTCCGGATAGCGGTGAAATTCTCTTTGATACCGGAATGGAGGGAAAGGAACAGTTCCGGAACATCATGGGTTTAAAACCGTTCCGGATTACCAAAATGGGTATGGCCCGAACCTTTCAGAATATTAGGCTCTTTAAAGATCTCACAGTACTTGATAATGTTAGAATCGCATATCATTTTAATGTTAAATACAAATCTTTTGGTGCTATTTTGCGGACCAACGCCTTTTATAAGGAAGAAGAACGGATTACAGTCGCTGCTTTGAAACTGTTAGATTTATTTGGAATCAGCTCTAAAAGCGAGGAATTGGCTAAAAACCTCCCCTATGGGGAGCAACGCAAATTAGAAATTACCCGTGCCCTGGCAACAAATCCCAGACTCTTACTCCTTGATGAACCTGCCGCAGGGATGAACCCTCAAGAGACCAAAGAATTGATGAATTTAATCAAGTTTATCCGAAAGGAATTTAACTTGACCATTCTCTTAATCGAACATGACATGAACTTGGTGATGGGGATTTGCGAACGAATCGTCGTACTCGACTATGGTCAGATTATCGCGGAGGGGAGCCCGGAACAAATCAAGAAAGATCCAAGGGTAATCAAGGCCTACCTCGGAGAGGAGGTTGAAACCGGTGCTTAAAGTTAAAGACCTTAACGTATTTTATGGTACAATCCATGCTTTACACAATTGTAGTTTCGAGGTTAATGAAGGTGAAATTGTTACCTTGATCGGGGCCAATGGAGCTGGGAAAACCACAACCCTTCACAGCCTTTCCGGTTTGATCCCCTATAAATCCGGTGAGATAGAATTGATGGGACAATCGTTACGGAGTGTGTCTCCCAATCGAATCGTAGAGTTGGGGATGGCTCAAGCTCCGGAAGGCAGAAGAATTTTTGCCAACCTAACGGTCAAAGAAAATTTGGAAATGGGCGCCTATGCCCGCAAAGACAAACAAGGCGTCAAAAAAGACTGGGAGATAGTTTTCACCCGGTTTCCACGCTTAAAAGAGAGATTAACTCAGATCGCAGGTACTTTAAGCGGTGGAGAACAACAAATGCTCGCCATCGGAAGAACTTTAATGTCCAGACCTAAAATAATGTTAATGGATGAGCCCTCGATGGGTTTAGCCCCTTTGTTGGTCAAAGAAATTTTTTCGATAATTAAAGATATCAACCAAGCTGGGACCACAATTTTATTGGTCGAGCAAAATGCCCATATGGCTTTATCCATAGCCCACCGGGCTTATGTGCTGGAAACCGGGAAAATAGCCCTTCAGGGTAGTGCTAAAGAACTGGCAGCAAGCGAAGGGGTACGTAAAGCTTACCTGGGCGGGTGAATAAAGCGTTACGCGCTACGCGTTTAATGTTACGCGGAAAGCCGTTCCGGGCTATTAAAGTAAGCTCTTAAAATCGCTTGGCCTTTTACGTATTACGTGTTGAACGTTTCGTATAAAACTATTAAAACAGTGCTTGATAATTTATTAAGCGATCAAACAGCCCGTGAAATCTTTATCTAACCTGAACAACAAACATCGTGTAATGCGGTACCCCTAACGTGTAACGGATTCTCGTCAATCCTGATTAACAAACATACACGTAACGCGGTACTCGCAACACGTAACGGATTTTAAGTATAAAAACTAAAGGAGGCTTGTTCATGTTTGTAAGAGAACGCATGACAGTCAATCCATTTACGGTTACCGAGAATACGCCGATTTTTGAAGCCGGCGAATTATTACGAAAAAATAACATTGCCAGACTCCCGGTAGTCAAGGATGGTAAGGTTATCGGAATCATTACTCAAGAAGACTTGCTAAAAGTAAGTCCCTCCGCCGCAACGACTTTAAGTGTTTGGGAATTAAATTACGTATTATCGAAAATACAGGTTAAAGACGGAATGACAAAAAATCCGGTTATTATATCCCCTGACGCCACCTTGGAAGAAGCGGCCATGATTATGCGGGACAAGAAAGTCGGCGCTCTTCCGGTGGTTGAAGATGAGAAATTGATAGGAATTATCACTGAATCAGATGTATTTGACGCTTTTTTGGATTTGATGGGTTTGAAGAGAACCGGAACCCGTTTGACAGTCGATCTTGAAGATCGGATTGGAGCTATTGCCGACCTTACCGAAATTATTAAGGAACAAGGAATTAACATCATTTCAATGGCTCTGTTTCACCGCCCTGATAATCAGGGGGAATTAGTTCTACGTTTGGATAGTAATCGATCCGACCAATTGATTAATGAAATCCAAAATAAAGGATTTAAAGTGGTTCACGTTGCTAATTGGTTTTAAAAATTAGTTCCAATCGGTCCTTATATAATAGAAAATTGATAAAAAGTAAACCGGCGCTTTAAGCGTTGGTTTTTTTTAACGATATTTAAAAAATATTTACCATTAATGCAGGTTTTTACTAAATGATACCGTATTATCTATATACAACAATACCGCTTTATACAGGGAGGTTATTTCGGGTGAAGTTCAAAACAGCTAAGATGTATGTTTTATCCACCAGTATGTTGTTATTTCTATTATTAAGTATGGGAATACAACCGGTAAAAAGTCAACAATCTTTAGAAAACGATAGTATAATCGGAGTAAATACTCCTTTAGAAATAAACCCAAATCAAAATCAGAAGATTCACGAAAATATTAATGGTATAAAAGACCAACCCTATTTAAGGAGACATCTTAACCCATTCCTAGGGTTATTGGGCAATGACCCTCCTATAGTTAGAGGTGTTTATTCAACCGGTTGGATGGCAGGTAAATCAAATTTTCTCCAAACCATGGTGGAGTTTTCGGCACAAACTGAGGTTAATAGCATGGTTATCGATGTTAAAGATGATTCCGGCCGGATAAGTTATTTGAGTAAAGTCACAATGGCCCAATCAATCGGCGCCAGTTATCCCAAGTTCAATCCGGTAAAAGTGACAAAATTACTTAGTCAGAATAATATTTATCCCATAGCTAGAATTGTTATTTTTAAAGATCCTCATCTTGCAAGTAGGAGACTTGATTTAGCTGTCAAAAGCGCTCAAGGAGGTATTTGGAGGGATTATAAAGGTCTTGCCTGGGTAGATCCGTATAATAGGAACGTTTGGGAATACAATATAGCGGTAGCCAAAGAAGCGGCCGGTTATGGTTTCAAAGAAATCCAATTTGATTATGTCCGATTCACCAGTGATGGAGCGCTTAAAGACTGTCGTTACTCTCATGCTGACGGCCGGTCGAAATCCGATACGATTAGTGATTTTTTGAAATATGCTTATCAAGAGCTTAAACCATTGGGCGTCAAAGTATCTGCCGATGTTTTCGGATTAACTTGCTCGGCCAAAGGCGACATGGGAATCGGCCAGGTTTTTGAAAAAATCGCTGAAAACGTCGATATAATCTGTCCAATGGTTTATCCTTCTCATTATATGCGGGGTGATTTTAATATTCCCGATCCCGACCGGGACCCTTATCAAACAGTGTATCGGAGTATGATGGATGCTAAACAGAAAGCTGCTACTCTAAAAAAACCGGTCATTATCCGCCCTTGGCTCCAGGATTTTTCATTACGTAACCGTTACGGGAGAGATCAGTTATTGGCACAAATTAAAGCGGTTCAAGACGTTGGCCTCCAAGAATGGATTTTTTGGAACCCTACTAACCGATATGACATTAGTAAGTATCGATTGAAAGAAGAGGTCCGAAAAGAATTAGGTTTGCCTCTCTCTTTGCTGGATCCGGCAACCGAAAAAGTTTTACCAATTGCGAATGAAAGAATATGGAGCTTGAGAGGGGAAAATATGTTTAAGTAAATATTGTTTGCTTTTGACAATTCTTTTTGGTATAATTGTAAAGTCGTAAAAAAAAATTACGGCCCTTTTTTCTCGAACAAATATTAATGATCGAGAAATTAACAGCATTCATGCAGGGGGAGGAACTCATGAAAACATTTTTAGCTAAACCGGAAGAGGTTCAGCGCAAGTGGATTTTGATTGATGCCGAAGGAAAAGCTCTCGGGAGATTGGCTTCCACGGTAGCAACAATTTTGCGTGGGAAACACAAACCAATTTATACTCCAAATGTAGATTGCGGCGATCATGTAATTATTATTAACGCCGAAAAGGTTATGTTGACCGGTAAAAAGGCTAAGGACAAAATCCATTACACTCACTCAATGTATCCCGGCGGTTTAAAAGCGACTCAATACGGCCAATTATTGAAGACTAAGCCGGAATATGCCCTAACGAAAACAATTTGGGGAATGCTTCCCCACAATCGTTTAGGCCGTAAAATGATTAAAAAATTACGAGTATATCGCGGGAATGAGCACCCACACGCTGCTCAACTACCGGAAAAACTCGAATTTGAGGCCTAAAAAGGGGGAGGAATAAAAGATGCCACGCGCAAAAAAAAGTACCAAATCGATATATTACGGAACGGGAAGAAGAAAGTGTTCAGTTGCCAAAGTAAGACTAGTAGCAGGTCAAGGTAACGTTATAGTTAATGGAAAACCGGTATTAGATTATTTTGGACGTAAAATTTTGGAACTTACCGTAAAACAACCTTTAGTAGTAACCAATACTGACAGTAAATACGATGTTTTGGTGAACGTACATGGAGGAGGAAAGAGCGGTCAAGCCGGAGCGGTTCGACATGGAATTGCAAGAGCGTTATTAAAGGTTGAGGATGAATTTAGGTCTCCGCTTAAAAAAGCCGGTTACCTAACCCGTGACCCGCGTATGAAAGAACGCCGCAAATACGGCTTGAAAAAAGCCCGAAAAGCACCACAATTTTCAAAACGTTAATTTTTCAAAACACGGCCATTGGTCGTGTTTTTTACTAACTAAAGGGAGGGAATAAGTTAGTGCGGGTTCTACTTGTCGGTGGGGGGTTAATAGATTTAGGTCAATTAAGCTGTGAGTTGGCGAATAGTCCGGATATGGTTATTGCAGCGGACGCAGGAGGTAAACATCTCTCCAATATTGGTTATATTCCCCATGTATTGGTAGGAGATTTTGATTCCCTATCCAAAAATTTAGTCCAAAAGATGAATGAAGCCGGAGTAGAGATTTTTACATATCCAATTGCCAAAGACCAGACAGATATGGAATTGGCTATAGATTTAGCCTTAGCGCGAGGTGCTACAATAATTAGAATTATTGGCGGTTTAGGCGGTCGAATTGACCATACTCTAGGAAATATCGGTCTACTGTTAAAAGCTTATCAATCAGGAGTGGCTGCTTATTTAGTAGACTCTTGGCAGGAAATTACCCTTACCGGTGACCGAATTGAACTACAAAACAAACCGGGGCGTGGTGTTTCTTTGATACCGTTAACTTTTAAGGTTTCAGGGATTACAACCACCGGACTAAAATTCCCTTTAATTGGCGCAGATTTAACATTCTGCCAGACCCGAGGGATACATAATGAATTTACCCAGGACATAGCTACAATTTCTTTAGAAGAAGGTATCTTATTAATAGTTTCTTTCCAGGAGGATCAGTCCAATCAATTAAGTTCCCAAAAATAAGTTAATCCCCATTTGACTGATTTTACCGAAAGTGTATATAATAAATGAGAGCATAGAGAGCTTTATGGGGGTGGATTAATGGCGCAGGCCAAACGGATTATGGTCAGTTTGCCCGATAACCTCCTCCAAGAGGTGGACGGAATCGTACGCCAGGAAAAAGGGAACCGCAGTGCTTTTGTTCGGGAAGCAATGCTTCTTTTGATTAAGGAGCGATACCGGCTTGAAAAATTGGAAAAATGCCGGACCGGTTATGAGAAGATGGCAATGATTAACCGGAAACTGGCCGAAGACGGACTGGAACAGCATTCCCGAGACTTGGATAGTTATGAAGACTACCTTGAGAAAAGGGAATTGTGAATAGATGATCCGTCGGGGAGATATTTATTATGCCAATTTGAATCCGGTAATCGGCTCGGAACAGGGCGGTCTCAGACCGGTGTTAATTCTCCAGAATGATATCGGGAACACTTATAGTCCTACTACAATAGTCGCTGCCATAACTTCCAGGATAAAACGCGCTAAACTACCCACTCATATTGAATTGAAGTCCAACCGATATCAATTGGAAAAAGATTCGGTGATCCTTTTGGAGCAATTGCGGACAATCGACAAACAAAGGTTAAAGGAACGTATTTGCCATCTCGATGAAGAGATAATGGCTAAAGTAAACACTGCCTTGGAAATTAGTTTAAGTTTGCGGGAAGTTAATTAAAGACAGGCCGGTTGGATGACTGGCTTGTTTTATTTATAAATTGGGGGCTAAATTTATGAAACCGATTATCGGAATTAGTTGTAATCAAAGAAGATGGGCTGGAGAGTATTATTTAAGAACTGAGTATGTCCGGGCAATCGTTGAAAATCGAGGAACGCCTTTACTAATACCGGTAAACCAAGACTCGAAAGTATTAGCTGATAGTTTGGAATTCTGTGACGGTTTGCTATTGACCGGAGGAGGTGATCTAGGCCCAGATTTTCATCATAACAGAGTCCCTATACTTCTTGAAAATGTTGATGAAGAAAGGGATTGGTTTGAAATTGGATTAGTTCGACTAGCTTTAAGGTCCGGAAAACCGATTTTAGCAGTTTGCCGTGGGCTCCAAGTTTTAAATATGGCGTTATGCGGAACTTTATATCATGACATTGATATGGAACTACCTAATTCCGGTTTACATCAACCCGATTCAATTGTTAGAGAAGCTTCACATCCCATATATTTTAGAGAAAATACTCGTTTATTTAAAATATTTGGAGAAGAAGCTCTTGTAAATAGCGCTCATCATCAAGCTATTAAAGATTTAGGTAAAGGATTAATAGTCAGCGCAGTAAGCCCGGATGGAGTTATTGAGGCCGTGGAAGAAGAAGAAGGGTTCGTCATTGGAGTTCAATGGCATCCGGAGCGTTTATTACATATCCAGCCCATGAATCATCTCTTTAAGGATTTTGTTGAAGCATGCAGCAATAAGGTTCTTGCTGGTCAAAATATTTTAGCCATGGGATGTTGACTAAAAAGACCAGATTATGATAATCTTAGAATCGTTATATAATGTACTTTGTGGGAGAGTTATGAAGGAGTTAAAGATCCAATCAGAACAAGCAATGGTAAAACTGGGAGAACTCTTGGGAGAGCGGGTCATGCCCGGAGATCTCCTTTTTTTGTCAGGTGATTTAGGAACCGGTAAAACCACTTTAGTAAAAGGTATTGCTAAAGGAATGGGGATTGGCGTTAATGTCACCAGCCCTACTTTTCAGTTAATTAAAACATATTACGGCAAATATCGCTTAAACCATTTGGATTTATACCGTTTGAGTGAAGAATCGGAAACAGAGATACTGGAACTGGAAGAAATTACTTCAAACAACGGTGTTACTATTATTGAATGGGGAGATTTATTCAAGGACCGGCTTTTTGAAGAGTATTTGGAAATTATAATTGTATTTGCTGAAACAATAGACAGCCGTATAGTAAAGATGAGCTCTATAGGGTTAAGGTATCAAAGGTTGGTGGAGGAGTTTACCGATGTTGATTTTGGGTCTTGACACCGCTACCCCCTGGGGGACGATAGCCTTAGGCGATGATAAAGATATTATTTTTGAAATGACCTTGAAAAGCGGCAAAGGCGGCGGAGAGTATTTACTTTCACTTTTAGACCAATTTTTTAATAAGTCTGGTAAGAGCCTTAAAGAAATAGATCTACTAGCTGCTGGGACCGGTCCTGGCTCATATACCGGGATTCGGGTGGGATTGGCTGCAGTACATGGTTTGGCTGAGGGGTTGAAAATTCCGGCAATAGGTATCAATACATTGAGAATTATTGCTGAAAACTGTATCCAAGCAAACGAATGGGTTGCGGTTGTAACTGATGCGCGACGCGGTTACATATATGGCGCTTTATTTCGAAATGGCCCTGATGGTTTAACTGAATATTGGACACCTCATTATACTGACATATTGAGTTTTTCGAAAAGGTTGTCCGAATTTCCTAGAGTCTTAGTTTGTGGGGACGGAAGTAAAAGTTACTATGATATTTGGAAGAAAACGTCGGGTATCATGGTAAGTCCATCTCATTGGGACCGTCCCACAGCTAGTAATTTAGTCCGAATTGCGGCCCGTCAATGGCATCCTGATTTAAAAATCGATTTGATGAACTTGAGCCCGTGTTACCTAAGAAAAGTAGAGGCTGAGGTTCGTTTGGAGGAACGAATGAATGCGGATCAATGTTGCTCCGATGAAGCTGGAAGATTTAAATGAAGTATTGGAGATTGAAGTATTGGCGTTTACTACCCCCTGGTCCCGGAATTCATTTCTTTATGAATTACTTGAAAACGAACGGGCTTTATACTTAATTGCCAAAAACGAGTCCAATCAGACTTTGGGTTATGTAGGTATGTGGATCGTTTTTGATGAAGGCCATATTACCAATTTGGCGACTCATCCAAAATACCGGCGCCAGGGTGTTGCCCATCGATTAATGGAAGAGTTAATTAAGGTCTCAAAAGAAAAGGAAGTACGTTATTTAACTCTTGAAGTTAGGCGCACCAATAGTTCGGCTCAGGAGCTCTATCAAAAAATGGGTTTTGTTCATATGGGAGTACGGCGAAGATATTACCTCGATAATAATGAAGATGCATTGATAATGTGGAAGGGACCAATATAAGACAATGCCTCAGAAGATTTTACCTGTCTTAGCTGGAATTAGTATTGCTTTAATTTTCGGATTGTCCTTTTTATTCTCCAAGGAAGCCCTTTCTTCATTAGCACCATTGGAACTGCTTGCACACAGATTTAGTCTGGCTACGGTTATTTTAGTTTTACTCATGGTTTTCAAGGTAATTGATATAAAATTTCGGCCAAAGATGATTAAGGATTTATTTCCGTTGGTTCTTTTTCAACCAATAGTATACTTTTTGGGAGAAACATACGGAGTAAAACAAACTACTGCTACCGAGGCCGGTTTGGTAATCGCTTTGATTCCTATAGTAGTAACTTTTTTAGGTAACATATTTTTACATGAGAAGGCGACAAAGAAGCAGTGGATTTTTATATGGCTTTCAGTTATCGGAGTCGCTATGATAATATTTTCTGATACCGGAGTTGTCTTTGGAGAACATTCCGTTGGAATAATCTATTTAATGGTAGCGGTTATTGCCGCTGCTTTTTATAATATTTTATCCCGAAAATTGTCAAACACATATAGCCCGATAGAGATTACATTTGTAATGATGGTTACGGGAGCGATTTTTTTTAACATTATCAATTTTAGTACAATGCCTCAAAAAGCTGTCTATTTTTCTGCCTATTATAATTATAAAACTCTTTTATCCCTAATTTATCTAGGAGGGTTATCATCTGTTGTCGCATTTTTTCTATTAAATTATATGTTAAAACAGTTGCCTGCTTCCCGTGCAGCTACTTTTATTAACTTGACTACAATAGTATCGATTATAGCCGGAGTAGGGTTTAGGGGTGAAAGATTTGAAATAATTCAGTTACTAGGGGGAGGATTGATTTTATTAGGCGTTTGTGGAAGTAACTTGTATAAACCAATAAAAAAAGAATAGTCAACTAATATTTTTTTTAGGAAAGGTAGGAATTAAGGCGAAGTTTGTGCAATTATTATTATATATTGTTATAAATGTTTAAAGGAGTGACATGATGACTGCAACTGACGCGAATATCATGGATAAGGTGGAGCAAGACTTACAAAAGATGGGGATAATGGCCCAAGAAATTATGAAAATGGCTATTGAAGCTTTAAGGGATCAAAATACCGATTTGGCTAGGATTGTGATTGAAAAAGATGACCAGATTGACAACTTAGAAATTGTAGTTCAGGAAGAAATTGAACGGATGGCTTCACTTGAATCACGGGTTAAGTTCGATATTCGGCGTGAGCTTGCTACGATTAAAATCGCAAGAGACCTTGAACGAATCGGGGATTATGCAACAAATATTGCTGAAGTCGTTTTAGAATTGAAAAATGAGCAGTATATCAAGCCATTGGTACATATCCCGCAACTTGCCAATTTAGCAATGAATATGGTTGCTACAGTATTGAAGGCATTTATTGATAAAAATCCGGATTTGGCAGAAGCAGTATGTCGAAAAGATGAGGAAGCCGACAATCTTCATGCTGAAATTTGTGAGGAACTAATCCGAATCATAGGGAAAGAAGCCGATCCCCGAAAGGCATACCAAGCATCACGGTTTTTGATGATAGCCGAATGGTTGGAACGGACTGCGGACCATACCACAAATATCGGGGAAGAAACCATATATATCACCACCGGGAAAAGAGTTAAATATTAAAATAATCCCTACTCATGAAATAGGTTGCAATGAATAAAAACTTATTTTCATACGGAAGACAAGTACAAAAGTCAGTGTTGGCAGTAAGCAAAATCAAAGATATCAATTATTAAAAAGAAGACGCGAATGCGTCTTCTTTTATCATCTTTATTCAAACTTCGGATAGACATTAATTGATTTCTAAGAATCTGGTCAAACATATTTTTTATTTTATTCACATAAAGATTAAAGAATTATGCTTGAGCGGGAGGAAGTCAATTGAGGCCAGGCTTATTATTGGGTTTGATATTAGTGGTAGTTATTAGTTTTTTGTTAATTACTACAGTACCCATTAACTGTGCAGAAAAAGTCACTTGTGAAGATGGCGAACATTTTTTACTGGATGAGAGTGTTGTAATAGAATCAGCGATTCCCATAGTCGAAAATGAGAAAATAGTAATTGATTCCAGAAGTTTCCGTTTGACTTATTATCGAAATGGAGAACCAGTCAAGTCATATCCGGTAGCAATGGGGACACCCAAAACGCCTTCGCCAATAGGAGAATGGAAGGTTATCCATAAAGGTGGAAGTTGGGGTGGGGGATTTGGGGCTCGTTGGTTAGGTATTAATGTACCTTGGGGTATTTATGGGATTCACGGAACCAATAAACCTGGTTCTATTGGTTATCGTTCAAGTCATGGTTGTATAAGAATGTATAATCGACATGTTATAGAGCTCTATAAAATGGTTAAAGTTGGGACTCCGGTATATATAATGGGAAATCCTGCTCAGGTACGTTTAAGAAAAGAATTTCAAATAAAATCAACTGGTAAAGATGTCTTACTTTTGCAATTTGCCTTAAGAAAAGCAGGGTTTGACCCGGGGATGGCAGATGCCCGATACGGGTCTGGAACAGAATTGGCAGTCGGCCGTCTTCAGGCTTTTTACGGTTTGGCGGTGACTGGTAAAGCAGCGCTTAATGAACAATATTTATTGGGATTACGCTAATATAGAGGTGAATTTCAGATGTTTATTATAGGAAGAAGAACGCTTGTTATTATTTTAGTGGTTCTCTTTTTTTTAGTCGGTTTTTTTAGTGTGCGTTATTTAAACCGGCCTCGAATTCGTTTGAGTGGTCGTTATCTAACTGTTAATTACCGAGCAAAGATTAACCCTAAGAAAAATTATCATTTAAAATTATGGGATTATAAATGGCCGGGGCCCGATGGTGATACCTGGTACCAGCCATTTATAATGAAGGCAATCAAGGATTTTGAAAATGAAAACCCAAATATTCGTGTTGAACTAACTTTATTAGATTTTAAAGATGGTCCGAAAGAATTTGCCAAAGCTTTGGCTTTGGGGAGAGCTCCCGATGTTTATTGTTCTGCTTATGATATTCCAGAGTTTAACTATCAATGGCAAATTCCGGTTGGAATTTTTTTAAAACCCCAAGATTTAAACATATATTACTCTAGTTTAAGAAAACTTGTAACTTTTGATAACTATTTATTGACACTTCCTCGTTGGTCTGCTCCCGGAATTTGGATTGGTAACAGCGAATTAATGGAAAAAGCAGGGCTTTCAGCAGGTGAAATTCAAAAAAATGGTTGGAGTTGGCAGGATTTTACTAAGCTTAATGAAAGGACCGAACCTATTTGTCTCGGAAATTATAACTACAATGGTTTACTGACTCAATTATTATCTTATGACGGCATAGAAGAATCAAATAATAGTCCGGGGCTGGTTTTAGATTTCCTTAATTATATAAATGGTCCTTTACCACAGAAGTCAGATTTGGAAGTAAATATGTTTCATTTATTTTTATCCGGAAAGGCTATGTTTTTAGGTGGGGTAAGACCGATTATTTATGATTTTATTAGACAAAAAACGATTGAATACCAAACCGGATGGGAACCGGTGCTTTTACCGATCCCGTGTGAACAATCCGGTAAGGTTATTATACCGGTTGAGAATGGCGTAATCGGAGTTTACCGAAATAACAGAACCGGTAGTGACGATCAACTTGCAGCTGCCGCGCGATTGGCATATTACATTAGTACTTATCCACAAATTGTTCCTTGGCAAAAATTAAAAGTTGTTCCGGCAGTACCTGATATTGCTCAACAATGGGCAAAAAGTTCCGAGTCGACGGAGTCAAGCGAGCAATTAATTAAATGGTTTGCGGAAGCCAATCTTTGTTCTTTAAAACTATGTCCAAATTATCAAACAGAAGTGTATCCGGTATTAAAAGGATTTTTAAAAGGGAAAATTACTCGTGAAGATTTGGAAAGGATTATTTTAAAGAATTATAAATGAAAGCGGTAAATATTCGGTTCATTCAAATTGAACTGTTAATTAAGGCCAGGTTATAATGGCCTTTTATTATTGGTTAATATTTATTTGACAAATATTTAACTAGTAATATATTATATATGTATAATATTAAACAAATAAAATATTAAGGGAGTAAATATTTTATGAATACTACTGAAGTTTTTTTGTTAAGTATGGTAGGGCAAAACCCACGCTATGGTTATGAAATAGCCCAGTTCTTAGAAGAGACTAATGCCAGCCTTTGGATTAACTTGAGTATGCCCTATGTATATCGGCTTCTAAAAAATTTTGAGGACAGAGGCTGGGTAAGGGCGCAGATGATAGAATCGGACAATCGTCCCAATAAAAAAGTATTCCAAATTACCAAAGCCGGTAAAAAAGCCCTTAGTGAAGAGTTAACCAAAGACCGGTTTAAAATTGATAAAATTTATTTTAATATTGATGTAGCTTTAGCAGTCTATACAATAACGGACAAGAGTTTCGATTTGAAAGCGTTGATTGATAATCAAATTTCTGAGGTGGAGGATGAGTTGGAACAGTTTAATATGGATAATATGGACAATGAAAAATTATCCGAGGACGAGATATTAGCAATGATGATAATTCAACACCGAATTGGTTTTTTTCAATCCGAACTGGAGTGGTTAAAAAAAGTTCGAAGTGTTCTTAATAAAGGAGTTAAAGAATAAACCCATGATTAAAGTTTTCCATATTAGAGGAAAAGGAAGAGCATTGTCGAATATTTTCATTTATTGAATTAAATGCGGAGGGGTTATTGTGGAAGGAGAACGCGTCTTAATTGTCGATTCTGAAACTAGGATTGTTGAATTGGCAGTAATTAAACTTTCCAACGCCGGCTATTGGGTTGTTAGCGCATATGATGGAGAAGAGGCATTGGATAAGATCGCCGCTAATCCTCCTGATTTGCTAGTAATAAATTACAAGTTGCCAAAAGTTAATGGATATCAAGTTTGTTCAGAGATGAAAAACCGGCTGGGATTGACCCACGTACCGATTATTCTTATGATTGACTCTCAGTTTGATGAAGAGGAATTTAATAAATATGGGATTAAGGTTAGCGATATCTTAGTCAAACCTTTTACTCCCAAAACGTTATTGGGCAGAGTTAATGCCCAGATTATTAAATCCAAAGTTTTAAAAGAAATTAATCCTCTTACAGAGCTTCCGGGCCAAACTCAGCTTCAAGATAATATTACTTCACGGATTAACGGAGGAAAACATTTTAATCTGATTTTTTGTGATATTAAAGGTTTTGCAACGTTTAATAAGACATACGGGCTTGAACAAGGAAATCAAATCATTAAGTTTCTAGCTAAGATAATCCAAGAAGAAATTAATAGATCAGGGATTTCAATCACCGGAGTTTATCATTTGGGTGGAGACGATTTTGTGGCACTTTTAGATCCTGGGCCTGCTGAGGAAATTAGTCAAAATATTTTAAATCGTTTTGACAGGGAAATTTTAACATTCTATAACGAAGAAGATCGTGACCGAGGTGGTATGGTCGTTACTAATCGTAGAGGGATTGTGGAACAGTGGCCGGTGATGACTCTAGCTATTGGCATCGTCAGTAACGAAGATAGAGTAATTAAAGATTGGCTTGAGGCGGAATTAATCGGGTTTGAGGTCTTAAAGTACGCCCAATCCATGCCTGGGAGCCAGTATTTTAAAGATCGGCGTCGTTCATAAGTTTAAATCACTTGGTAATAATAAGCTTGGATGTGTAAAATGCCACATGGTAAAGTACAATCGCCAAAAATAATCCGAGAAGTTTTAAACGAAAAAAAATTGGCCCCACGTAAAAGTCTGGGGCAAAACTTTTTAATTGATAATAATGTACTTGCGAAAATAGCTGATGCAGGCTTGATTAATTCCGGGGACTTGGTTTTGGAAATTGGGCCGGGGTTGGGGGCTTTAACGGAAAAATTATTGGAACGAGCCGGAATGGTTATTGCAGTTGAATATGATCGCGGCTTGTTTTCTATTTTAAAAGAACGTTTAGAAGGTTCCGACAAACTGAGACTTTTAAACAAAGATATCATGGAGACAGATCTCGCCGAATTGGTTAAAGGGTATGAAACAGACCTAAAAGTTGTTGCGAATTTGCCTTATTACATAACAACCCCTATCATCTTTAAGCTGGTGGAATCAGGGATTAATTGGGGACTAATGGTATTTTTAGTCCAAAAAGAGGTCGCTCAAAGGATTTGTGCTGAACCAGGTAATAAAGAATATGGGTCCTTAACTGTTATGTTAAACTTTTATGGAAAGGTTGAGAAGATCGGGAACGTCTCTAGAAAGGTATTTTATCCGGAACCGGATGTGGATTCAGCGATTGTACGAATCACTCCTTATCGGACAAATGAAGTGCAATTGCTATATTCCCGGTTATCCAGGATAGTCCAGGCGGCATTTCAGCAACGTAGAAAAACTATTTTAAATGCTTTAAGCTCTGCCGGTTACTTTACTTCCAAGGAAGAACTGGGGAGTTTTTTGACAAAACATGGTATTGACCCAAATCGCCGCGGAGAAACCTTATCAGTAAATGAATTTTTAAGATTGACTGAAGGGTTGGGTTCCTGAGGTGTAAAAGCATGACATTTACCAGCCCCACTAAGGGAAAACTTGAATTTGACCAAGTATTTGATGATATTTTAGAATATATAAATACCGACGTCAAATCAAACTACAAATTAATCGTTGGGACTGATTCACAGCTTCGCGAAGAGGTCTGTTTTGTAACAGCGATTATAATATTGCGTGAGGGTAAAGGAGGCCGTTTTTATTATAATAAAGAACGTGAACAGACTAAATTTGGTTTAAGGCAACGAATTTTCTATGAAACCTCTAAGAGCCTAAATATTGCCGCAAAACTTGCTGAAAAATTTACAGCCGAAGGTTTGCCTGACCTAAATATTGAGATCCATTTGGATGTAGGTGAACAGGGTAAAACAAAGGAAATTATTAGAGAAGTAGTAGGGATGGTTAACGGAAGCGGTTTTGATGCTAGAATTAAGCCTGATTCTTATGGGGCATCTAAAGTTGCAGATAAATATACAAAATGAATGGAAAATTTATTAAAAGCATGTCAATATTCTGTGAAAATGTCATGTAAAAGTAGGAAAATTATTCAGTGAAAATGTCACTAGAATAATTTTCCATATACAATTAACGCCAAGCACATTTAGAACTGAATAATGCATTAAGGATTTC
>JAEYRN010000049.1 GCA_023435565.1 Bacillota bacterium | reverse complement strand
GATTTGGCGGATCGAAATGCTTTTGAACAAATCTTACCTTGGTCGACGACTTTGCCGGATAATTGTAGAATTTGAAAAAATCGCCCCCACCGGCTTTGACAAGGTGGGGGTTATTTGACGCTTACGTACAAATACATTCTCAACCCCGTCAACGGGCTGGGAAATGCTTTGCGGTAAAAACACAACCAAGCCCCTTGTGGGGTTGAGACGATTTGGAGACAACAGCCCAGGGGGTTTGAACGAGCCATGATAATTGGCATCCGCCCTGGGTGATGAAAAGACGGATACTCATTATTTCAGCAAATTAATATAAACTCTTTGAAATTTCTACAAAATCCATTCGTCCATGATTTTTTCGTGCGGTTTGATCGTTTTTTCATGGGACGAGTAGATTTTTAGGTACTATTCTATAATTTTTAAATGCGGCTCTACGATTTTTCAGTGCGGTTCTTCCATTTTTTCATGCTGTTGATCAATTTTTCCGTGGGGCTTTATCATCTTTTCACGCGGCTCGATCATTTTTTGCTGAAGAAAACATTTTTTAGCGGATTACACTAAGATTACTCAGTAACAATTGGGTTATCTAAACTCATTTTAGATACTTTGACATTATATTAATATATCTATTATCAAAGCTGACTCGCGTTATTTCTTCATAAAGAATATCGGTAGGTTCTACATCCCATTCCCCTACTCCGTTGAAGTATAATAATGAAACCGATTTATTGTTTACTTCAACTATTTTACCGATATAAAATTCCCCTTCTTCGATTCCTTCACATTCAATGATAATATTCCTTCCAAGAGCCTGCAGACTCTTGAAAACGGTTCCCCAGTTTTGGAGATCAATTTTGGACGGCTCTTTTAATTGGCTCAGAATTCCCTCTTTTTCGAGGATCATTTCCGAGAATCTTTCGGACTCTCCAGAACGGGCGAAGGTGATGTCCCTGGTGCGCAAAAACATATACCCGTCCGGTTGAAAATCATCTAAAAACCGAATCATAAGCAAATTCCATCCTAGTAATAAAGGAATACAATGAATTGTTTCCGTATTAATTTTATCTCTGTCAATTTTAACTTGATGGCGTGACTCTATGGCTTGTTGTAATATTTCGATTACTTCTGATCTTTTCATTTTTTCACCATGAAAATGAATTATTTTAAATCCAGCTTTTAATTCTTGAAATGCTTTTTACTAACAATATACATATCCACATCAAGGCTAAGTCCAAGCTGCATTTTTTCTAACAAGAATTTCAAATACTCAAAAGGATTTATCCATTTTCTTTAGCCGTCTCCACAATGCTATAAATCGTGGCGCTAACACTAGCTTCCTTGGCGGTATTGGCAAACAACCAGTTTTTTTCGGCCTATCAAAAAAGGCTTTATGGAACACTCACTTCGGTTATTATCAATTTCTAGTCTACCATCTTTCATAAAGCATTCCAACTTATCCCATTGGATGCGTGGCAATATCGGATTGCTTGCCCTAAAGCGCTCTTTGACAATACTCTGGAAGTGGGGTTTATTTCGATTTCTTTTGTATCTATTGCCAGTTATTTTACAGATTTTTTGAACTGTTTCTCAGGTTGTGTTTTTTCCCTTTTCAGTCTTAAATACCAAAAGTTAAAGGTGTTCGGGTTGATATTTTTTTCTTTACACCAAGCCGCTTGGGTTTTTCCACTGGCTTTAAATTATTAAACCTTTTTTCCCAGACCGGACGGCCTTCCGGTTGTTTTGTTTTACGCAAGATAATTTCCCCTTTGTTCTTTTTTGCTCTTTTTTGGAGAATATTATCTCATGAGGAATTTCTAATTTCTATGTGTGCAAGATTTTACGCTTACTGACACCCTCGAAGGTATCACCGTCAATCTCAATCATTAAAGCGCTAGGCTTACCGTAATTAGTAATAATCACTTAATTTCCACCGGCAAGTTTATTCAAGACCTCGCTCGGACTAATTGAAAACCACCCTTACAGATGGTTTTCAATTTCAATCCGAAAATAAATTAGTGTCATTACCAATTGGGTGGTGACAAATAAATATAATCCTTTATTCAATTTCTAATTAAGAACTATAAGACAATATTATATTGGGAAAAATCAATTAGTTTAGCATCTTTCAAAGATTCCCTGGTCTTTGGTTCCCAAATTATGTCTATATATTTAGATTTAAATATTGCCCCCCACTTCAGACCTAAATTAACTTTATTACCACTATTATTTATATTTATCATTATATTATCCCTACCGGATATAACCATTGCATTAATCACAGTAGTGAAGTTATAGGAGCTTTCCATTAAATATTTTTTAAAATTTTCATTAAATCCCTTTTCTATATATTTCCAAAAATATTTACCAATTGCACCTGTTACAGTTCCATTTGCATCACTGTAGATGGGAATACCGAGCGATTTTATTTGTTTCGCGCACTGTTCCTTAAATTTAGTAATAAGCTCCGGATATGCTATTGAACAATACCCTAATCCAAAATTCAAAACAGCTCCAACTGAAGAATTATTAAGTCCCATCCTTAAAGCGTCGGAAATATCTCCCTTGAATAAATCCGTTCCTTCTCCGCCAAACGCCCAGCTATTCCCAAATCCACTAATAAAACCACCAACAGCTCCACCTGCAGCATACGCCAATCCCACTTGAGTTGCTGTAGTTGTTGCAAGAGGTGCAGTTAAATTAAATTCCATTAATTCGGCACAACTTACCGCTACTTTATCTGCAGCCCATCCAGCCACTCCACCTATTACTGCACCTGTTACAACATGTTTATACCAATCTGAAGTATCAACTTCGATCCCTTTACTTTCAGCAACTTTATGGCCTGTATAAGCACCAATTATTGCCCCAATAACCCATGCCCATTCTCCAGTTGGATCATTATAAATGACCGGATTATTATGGCAATAAGTATATCTGTTCAATCCGTCCAAATTTACATCCGGACTAATAAACCGCCCTAATTCAGGGTCATAGTACCTGGCTCCGTAATAATATAACCCGGAAAAGTCTTTTTCCTGTCCGGTAAACTTATACTTTATCAATGTTGAACCTTGGGTAAAGGCATCGCTTCCATAAGGAGTATAGTTGGCGCGGAATGCCAGTGCTCCTGTAATATCGGTCAAAGCTACCGAAGAACCCAAATGATCCTGGTGATAATACCTCAGTCCTTCAATACTGGAGTACTCGGCTACTCTCTGGTCACCTGCAAAATAGAACTTAACCGATTTGGTTTTAGTCCCATCTTGATATTCTTCTTCATAAGTGGCAAAAAAGTAATAAGTGGTAACTCCGTTTTCAGTCTTTTTAATCCGCCGCCCGGACGGGTCATAGGCGTAACTGCCGCCATCGGAGATTAATTTAACACGATTCTCATAGTCCCAGGTTATAATCCTACCATCGCTCCGGCCAATCATATTACCGTTAGCGTCATATGTATAAGTGTATTGGCCGTCGTCAGTAACCGCATGCGGTTGTGTACTACTATACTGGTATGTTCGTAAGTCTTTTTCAAGGATATTGTTAATCTCATCATAACGGTAAAGACTGTATCCGTAAGCTGGTGAGCCGGAACCGATCAACCGGTTAAGATCATCATAACTATATTCTTCGGTAAAATTACTTTGGTTTAAATCCCGTTTTACCTTAACATTACCGGCCCGATCGTACTCGTAACCTAAGTTAAATATATCTCCGCCGGCCTTAGAGACCTGGATTTGTTTCAAACGGTAACTATGGTAAGTTCCGGCCGAATTATCATATTCACCGGCCTGGTCATAGTAGTTATAAACCATTTGTACACCGTTTCCATATTGGATTTTACTTATCTTACCGTATGGCGTATAGTCAATGCCGTTAACATAGGTCATATTACCGCTAAGATTATTTAAATTACCGCTTTGATTATATACGGATTGGACTACCTCGCCATCAGGATAAGTGGTAGTTAGGACTCGGTCCATTGAGTCATACGTCATGTTTTGGGTCCGGCTATGTCCGCCAATCGTCTGAGTAATTGAGGTTTGCCGACCTCTTGCGTCATAATTGTAACTTTCAGCACCATCAGGGTGAACCACCCTTGTTAACCTACCCTTGGCTGAACCATGCCCATCCTCATCATAATAGAACTGGACTATCGAGCCGTCGGGATATTCTTTTTTAACCAATCGGTTAATAGCGTCATACTCCATTACAATAGTTTGACCTTTAGTATCGGTCTGAGACGTCAAATTGCTATTAGCGTCATAAACATAAGTCCATAAACCCATATCCGGATCGTGATAACTGACTTTTCGGCCTAGCATGTCCAATCGGGTCTCAAGTACATTACCCACGGCATCGGTGATCCGGATACCGTCCCAGACCTTTTCGACAAGAGTTGTGGAGTACTCGCAATGATAAGGATAGACATTAGTATATGAGGTCTGATATTCAGTATTACCATTGACTCGTTTACCGGTAACATGGCCTTTGGGGTCAATGGTCAACGTTTCTAGTTTTCCATAGACTTTGCGAATTATCGTCCCATCAGTGTTACGAACCGTAATTTCCCGACCGATGGGGTCGAATTCTTTTAAAGTGTATTTGTTCGTGTTATCGGGATTAGTATATTCGTATGTGGTCGTCAAATACGGTACCGAAATTCGATACTCCCTGCCGCTGTTATCATAATACCGGTCAATGGTAATCCACCCATTTTCAGCTTCAGTCTTTTGCTGAATTACACGTCCCAATCCATCATAATATTCGTATTTAACAAGATAATTACTCCCGGACTCTTTCAACTCGGTCTTCATCCTACTCGGGAAAAGCGGTTTACCGGTCTGAACATCAATAAACTCATCGGGATATGTCTTTCGAATAGTCGGGTTAACCGAGTCGTCTCCCGGCGCAATAGTGACCTTTTCTCGGGAAAACTCATCGTATTTGGTTTCCCAAACCGCGCCATTTGCATCGACGGTTTTTATCGGCCTCATCAAATGGTCGTAAACCGTTTCCTTGGCATGCCCCAAAGCATTGGTAATGACCTTAACAAAGGTATGATAAATGTTATCATAGGCGATAGTTCCGGTATTACCGTTCCCATCGGTCTCGGAGCTTAAGTTGCCGTAATCATCGTATCCATAAGTCAAAGTAACATCCTGGCTTTCGTTTTCAAATTCTTTTTGGGTTAACAAATAATTGGTATAGCCGAACCTGGTCTCCGAAGCCAGCCCCTCACTCCCAGCCAGACCGACGGCATATTTACGGACCACCGATGGTAGAGTGACATAGTCGGTTGAGTTAGAAGTATATTCGGTTACGGTACGTTGATCATCGGAAGATACACATGTATCTCCATGGTTGATATTCTCGATCAGATTACCGTTATCATCGTACCGATATTCAATCCGGTACTCGATTGGCTGGTCGTCTTCTCCATTATGGTTATAAAGATAGTCATCTGTTCTATAAATAAATTTAATATTATGCCATTCTAGGCTGGAACTGTTATCTTTGATAAGTTGTTCAGCATAACGATACTCCTTTACCTGGTAGAGCTTCCGGTCTGAACCGTAGATTTCTTCTTTCTTTACCAGTCCCCGAAAGTCGATGTCGTCTTGGTGGTAATAGGTTTTGACGGAACTACCGGTGGCTTCGTCGGTTTTTTCGATCCATTCGAATCCGAGGTTGGCGCGGTCGTGGGGGAGACCGAGATGAATCCTGTTATTAAAATAATTGTAATTAGTTTTTATTTGGTGTGATAGTGTTAAACCATTATCATTTATGATTTTAACTACTATAGGTTGCATACTTCTATTAGCTATATTGGGGTAATTTTTTCCCAAAGAATTAATCACATTAGATACTTGAGCAGTTGGAAGATAACTAATGACAATAATGGAGTTTATAAATTTATATTCTATTCTTATTAGTAAATCATTAACTGCTCCACTAGATGATAGAACACGCCACCCACTATCTATAAATTGCATGAAATCGGTTTTACCATCACCGTTAAAATCTCCAAGCATTCGGTTTAAACCCTGTCCGGCAGGACTCCAAATGCCAGGTGTAAATGAACTTCCGGTTGATAGCAATACTCGCCATCCCGCATCTGTAAATTGCATGAAATCGGTTTTACCATCACCGTTAAAATCTCCAGTCATTTGGTTTGAACCCTGTCCGGCGGGACTCCAAATGCTAGGTGTAAATGAACTTCCGGTTGATAGCAATACTCGCCATCCCTCATCTGTAAATTGCATGAAATCGGTTTTGCCATCACCGTTAAAATCCCCAACCATTTGGTTGGAACCCTGTCCGGCGGGACTCCAAATGCTAGGTGTAAATGAACTTCCGGTTGATAGCAATACTCGCCATCCCGCATCTGTAAATTGCATGAAATCAGTTTTGCCATCACCGTTAAAGTCTCCAGTCATTTGGTTTGAACCCTGTCCGGCGGGACTCCAAATACTACACGTAAAGACATTCTCCCCATTTTGCCACTCAAATGAATACTCATGAAAATTATCGCCATTTCCAAACTCCTGAATGGAAATAAGTTTACTTTTTCCAGTTGTACTACTATAATTATAATTTAGCTTATATTTTTTAAATAAATTACCACCAGTACTAATAGTAATCCATTCTAGCCTTTTATTTATATCTACCTTTGCAGAAAATGTATAAGCCGACCAATGGTCATTCCTGTCCTCATATGAAAACTCCACTGTTCGATATGCTTGCAAAGGATGACCGTCATTTTTGGTATATTTAATCCTTATCGGATAATAGTCACCGTTAGCGGTATCCTCGTTATACTCAACCTCGTAATAATTCCCCTGTAAATCAACTACTTTTGTCAAAGCCCACAAATAAGCCTTCCCGCCTTTACCCACAGCGTCAATATGGCTGTCAGTTGACGAACCGAAATACATCTTGTTCCCGTTTTTAAGGGTCACTATCCAATATGAAGAGGAGCTGTTCAAATTCCCGACTTCGATTCGTAGAAAACTCTCTCTTTCAGTATGATAGTAACCGTCATTCCCTGGTATCAACTTTTCCCCGTTATATAAATAGTGGTCTTGGTTATCATAATTAATCCCATATGAAGGGTCCCGGCAAATAACCGGAAGTCCCGCCAAGCCCCAACCCATCCCTAGCATTCCATTGCCGCTGTTTGAGTTGTACACCAACTCAAGCTTTGGAGCCATCCCGTTGGTCCCTGGCGGCAGTTCAATCGGGTATTTATAGTTAAAAGCGCCGAATTGATCAACCTCTTGCGCTGAGGCAATCGGTGAAAATATTAATATAAATCCAAAAATCAAACTAAACAATAATACTGTTGCAAGAATAAAGTTTTTAAAACGCATCACTGTTCCTCCCTTTAACATTAAACATAAAAAACAACCATTTAATTCCACACTTATACATTATTTCCTGCTGTTCTTATTAGATAAAATAAAAACCATTTGGCGTCTTTTTTCCCAAATGGTTTGATAAGCTTATAATATTTCCTGAATTGAATTATTTTTAGGGAGATTAATGAGCTTTAAAAATCCTAGCTTTATTGTCAAATTGATATTCAAAAAGCAAGTAGTTCTGTCCCCCCACGTTCATTATATAAATCGAATATATCCAAATTAACATTCCATAATCCGTATACCGCTTAGTAATCCTTACTCCCATGTTCCCTGCGGTGTCCTTCCGGATTTATTTATTTGTTAACCAAGTCATTACCTTCTAAAATTTTTAAAAAATCTAGCGGAGAAAAAACAAATGGTTTTTGGGGGAAATGCTTGATATTTCCGGTTAGTAAATAGGCACTAGCACTGTCGGCTACTTCAAAGAACTTCTTATCGTTTTCATCTTCAAAACTAATGGATAAGGGTGTAGCAACTATTGAAAACCCCGTAAAAATTAAATATTCAACCAACTGTTTTACTGCTTTCTTATCAAATCCAAACTTAGGACGGAAGAGTACATCTTGATATTCTGTTATTATCCGGCTGTCATAGCATAATTTGATAGTGCCATTTAATACATGATCCAACACCCTCGCCGGATTGCCTGAAGGAGTCAAAAGCGCTGAAACAAGAACATTCGTATCAATCACAACTTTGATCAATTCTTTTTCTCCCGGCGCGCTTCCGATATTTCCACATTTATTTCTTCCAAGGACATTTCCGATTTCCCATTACGAACAGAACCTAAACGAATCTTATTTAAGGCTCTCATTGCCTTTGACTGTCTCAAACCGGCCAAAACATCTTCAAAATTCTCATCGTCTATCTCGATCATCAATGCGCTAGGCTTACCGTTATTAGTTATAATTACTTCATTCCCATCGGCAAGTTTATCCCAAACCTCTCGTGGATGGGTCCTCAAATCCCTAACGGTATAAAAATTCATTCTAATCACCTCAAAAACAAGTTTGATTAAATTGTACCATATTGTCACCCGATTGTCTACAAAATAGCTATGTGCTTTCCCGCAAAACAATTTTCGGTACAGCACGTCAAATTAATAGCAAACCTTGGATTAATCAAATCCGGTTAACTTAGTTCTTCTTAGATATCCACCCAGTTTTCCACCTCTAATCCGGGAATCCTCCTAAATTCCCTCTCATTATTGGTGACCAAAACCAACTTTTCCGAAATAGCCTACGCTCCGATTAATAAATCATATAGGCCGATAATTTGTCCGCTCTTCTCTAAGTCGGAGCGAGTTCCACCATAAGCCGCAGCCGCTGTCTCTGAAAAAGATAAATTTCAAACAACGTTAAAAATTGAATTAGAGCAAGTTTATTAAATCCTGTTAATCCATGTGAATCCTGTCTAATTAATTCCATTTTTCATTCATTACAACAAATCTTCTCGCTTTTTTGCCCTTAAAACCTCGACTAAACTCTTTACCTCCTGCGCCTTCTCCTTGGCGCAAACCATCAACACATCATCCGTCTCCACTATGATCAAGTCCGAAACGCCCAAAGTAGCCACCATTTTTTTCGGACTAAACACGATGCAATTATTAGTCTTAACCCCGGTAAATTCACCTTGAACCACATTACCGGCGTAGTCCTTCGGATAATATCGCTCCAGCGAACTCCAGTTCCCCAAGTCGTCCCACCCGAATTCAGTCGGCACAACCGCTAAATCTCGGGTCTTCTCCAAAATACCGTAGTCGACTGAGATCGAAGGCAAGGTGGGGTAAATTTGAGTTAACTTTGTAAACTCATCTTCCGTTCCAAGATAAGGCCGGAGCTTTTCCAAACCCACAGCCAGTTCAGGCAAATTTGTTTGAATTTCTCTTAATAATCCGCTGACCTTCCAGACAAAGATCCCGGCATTCCATAAATATTCTTTACTCTCCAGGTAATTTTCCGCTGTTATCCGATCGGGTTTTTCCTTAAAACCTGCTACTTGATAACAACTTACTCCATCCGCTTCGCCAATCTTTTTTCCTAACCGAATATACCCGTATCCGGTTTCCGGTCGTGTGGGCCACATCCCATAGATTACGCCGGTATCCATCTTTTGCGCATAATCCAGCCCAAAACTCAAAACTTTACACATTTCCTTAGGATCAATAACCAAAGTATCGCTGGGAATGATCGCTACCAAAGGGTCTTCCTTTGGAAAATGGTTTTGGATATAAATTGCCGCCAAACCGACACAAGGGGCGGTGTTTCGTCCTTCAGGCTCTATAATAATATTTTGCTCCGGTAACATAATCAGCTGTTGGCGAACTGGTTCAACGTAATCAATATTGGTTACCACGTAAATCCGATCATCATCGGTCATCCCCCGGATCCTATCCACGGATTGCTGTAGTAATGATCTCTCTCCGACTAGACTTAATAACTGTTTGGGGTATTTACGACGGCTTCTGGGCCAAAGGCGTTCCCCGCGTCCTCCGGCCATGATCACGAAAATTGGTTTCGGCGTATTCATCCAACCGCCACCGATATCGCCCCGTAATATTTCATTAAAACTTGGGCTACTTCCGCACGAGTAAATTCAGCGGGCAGCTCTAAGCCGTCCCTTAACATCTCTCTTACCTTAGTCCCGCTTAAAAAAAGACGGTCATCGCCTTGATGAGGACAAGTCTTACCCGAAGCCATGGCGCCGCATTTTCTACAGTAAAAGGTATTTTCAAATCTTAAAATCTTAATGCCGATCTCCGCTTCGCTAAAATTATCGAAAATGTTTTGGGCGTCATAGGTCCCATAATAATTACCTACTCCCGCATGATCCCTGCCTACGATAAAATGAGTACAACCGTAATTCTTCCGAACCAAAGCGTGAAATACCGCTTCTTTTGGCCCGGCATAACGCATCGCTGCCGGGAAAACACTTAACAGCACCCGTTCTACGGGATAATATTCTCTTATAAGCGCCTGATAACACTCCATCCTCACCTCGGCCGGAATATCCCCCGGCTTAGTAAAACCTACTAATGGGTGGATTAGTAAACCGTCAACCATCTCCAAAGCAACTTTTTGAAGGTATTCATGAGCCCGGTGAATCGGATTGCGAGTTTGAAAAGCGACAATACTTTTCCAATTTCGCTTCTCAAATTCATACCTCAGTTCTCTAGGAGTAAATTCATAATCGGAAAAATCACTTACTCTTTTTTTTATTCCTTTAATTCCTCCGGCTAATAGCCAATCACCCTTTTTAGATAAATAATCAACTCCCGGATGGTCCTGATCAGTAGTACCAAAAATAGCAACAGCCTCTTTTTCTTTATCCCGTTTAAAAATTTCTTCAATCTTTAATAAACCTAATAAATCCCCTTCCTTTGAAACTAACGCCACCTCTTCACCAATAAAATACTCAATACCCGAATCAACACCTAGTACTATCGGGATCGTCCAGACTGCTCCGGAAGCAAGCCTGTTTGTCTCAAGAATTGAATGATAATCCCTACTGTTGTTAAATCCGTTTAAAGGGCTAAAAGCTCCGTTGGCTAACAAGGCCAAATCAGAAGCTTCAATCTCATCCATACAAATTTTTTTATATCTATTAAATTCTCTTTTGTAGATGACCGATTCATCATCCGATAAAAAGGACTCTTTTAATTCGCCGCCGTGCGGTTCGATCAATATAAAAACCCCTTTCTAGAGTTCAATAGTCTCATCATAGTCTATGAACCAAAGAAAAGGGTTGTTAGTAAAATGGCTTTCTGGATTAATTATTTCAATGAATATTCTATTCCTTCACTACTACTTTACCAGGCCATACTTTAGTATTGGCCTCAACCACGCTGCCGGGCTCTACTACACAGTCATCACTTAAAATTACCCCGGTCCCAATCACCGAACCATCCATTAAATAACATTCACTACCTACCACACATTCGACCAGACGGGCGTTGGAACCGATTTTCGTGTTGCGCCAAATGATGCTGCCGAAGATGGAGGTCCCTTTTTCAATCAGACAATTGTCACCAATTACCGTCTCACCGAAAATCTCTACACCTTCATCAATGTGGCAATTACGGCCGATCACTACCTTGGATCCAATCCTGGCAGTAGGAGCAATTGTGGTACGGTCGCCAACGTAAACCGCGTTAGCATGCCAAATCCCCGGTACATCCATGGTAACCATGCCCTTCAAAATATCATAGTGAGCCAAACGGTATTGAGTCAAAGTCCCGATGTCACACCAGTATCCTTGCATCTGATACCCGTAAAATGCGGCATCATTCGCCACTAATAAAGGGAAAAGTTGTTTACCAAAGTCAAATATGGTCTCAGCCGGGATCATTTTAAAGATCTCCGGTTCAAAAATGTAAATGCCAGTATTGGCAAGCAGGCTTAAAGCCTCCTCCGGTCTGGGCTTTTCTTGGAATGCTTTAATTTTACCATCTTCTTCGGTGATTACCACTCCGAAGTGGCGGGGATCCGCTACCTCTTTTAAGGCGATTGTAGCTATGGCCCCCCGTTTTTTATGAAAATCAATCATATCCCAAAGATTAATGTCAGTTACGGCATCTCCGGAAATTATCACAAAGGTGTCGTTTAAAAAAGATTCTAACTTTTTAACCCCACCGGCTGTACCCATCAAATCCTTTTCAACCGAATACCTGAGCTCAACACCAAATTTACTACCATCCCCAAAATAATCCTGGATCTTTTCCGGCAAGTACCAAAGATTGGCCGCAACTTGAGTTATATCGTTCTTTACCAGCAAATTTATGATGTGTTCCATCGCCGGGCGGTTAACCACCGGAACCATTGGTTTAGGAATATTGCATGTTAAAGGTTCCAGCCTTGAACCAACCCCGGCAGCCAAAATCATTGCTTTCATTCACATGCCTCCGTTTGTTGTAATAATATGCATCGACGTTCACATCCGGTATTTGGGATGTGAATGTTTTACTCAAAACTTTATCAACATATATGAGATTACTAATATTTTCGTGGTTCTGGGAGTTTAATCCTGCTTGTTTGCAAAAATTTCACGGTTTTCCATGATTAATACCAGTTTCTTATTTAAAAAAGATTGACAACCCTATTATTCCTGATTATAATATTAAATAGTCGATTGCATGCCCAGGTGGCGGAACTGGCAGACGCGTACGTTTGAGGGGCGTATGGGCAACCGTACCGGTTCAAGTCCGGTCCTGGGCACCAACAAAAACTTAAGAGCAGAATACAACTGCTCTTTTTTTATTTCCTCCATAATGGAATAGTAACTTTTCAAAAGGTGAATTCTATAATTAAATTCTAGTTTAATGGTGTATTCATTGAAAAAATACTTTAGTGATGATTTAGTTGTTGCAGTTACCTCAGGAATAATAGCAACCCTCATTAAAAACTGTTTCAGTCTTTTTTTATGGTTTTTTAAACTGAAACGTTATTTATACTGGCATTTGGCTGCTAGTCTTTTCTTGGAAAATTTAAAAGTCCCGGCCTTACCTTTACTATTAATCGGTTTCCTTGTTGATATTGCCGTTGCTTCCCTGTTAGGAGGTATCTTCTTCTATTTACTTCGGCTAACCGGAAAACAATATGCTTACCTTAAATCTATAATTGCTGGATTATTTATTTGGGTAGGTGTTACGGGCCTATCAACCAGATTAGGGATTTCCGGAATTGACTTTAGTGATTTATCAACCATTTTCTCTTTTTTAATAACTGATATTGTCTTTGCAGTACTTCTTACTTTTTTTATATTGTATTTTGGCAAGGAATTACTTCCCGACCTGCAGCACCCAGGACTTTAAACAGAATAAGAAAATTTAACCACCCGCTAACGAGTGGTTACATTAAACATAATTTATTAATGTGTTTACTCTTTCTCACTGAGCTTAATAACTACTCCCCCAATAGCCGCCGCAAACATATTATAGATCAGAGCCCCAATAGAGCTAATAATCCCGGCAATCAAGCCATAAGCCAGACTCGCTAGGATTACTCCGACAATTGTCGCTCCAATCTGTAAGGGTCCGCCGTCCATGTTAAAAGTGCCTAACTCTAGTCCAATGTTTTGCAAGGTGGCCCCTGTAATTAATAGAATAATACTCATTAATAGTCCAAAAGCAACTCCTACTACAAAATAAAACTTAAAAACTGAACCGGGACTAATCTTTTTAATTTCAAAACTTTTCATCATAATCCCCCTCCCATAAATTCTCTACAGAATTCTATGGAAGACATGGGTCAAGTATGCCTGATTATTTCCCTAGGGCATGCCGTTAGCAACCGAACCCCCGACTGCTTAATTACGACCGTATCCTCAATGCCGACAACGCCCACTCCCGCCAAAGCAACCTTGGGTTCAATTGCTACAACCATATTTACTTCAAGTGTTTGTTCCATTTTTGGGGCGATAAATGGCGGCTCATCAAGTTCCAAGCCGATCCCGTGTCCTACAAAACGGACTTTTTCAGCCCCAAGGCCCATAAATTCTTCGGCATAGCCATACTCTTCCGCCAATTGCGCTGCCAAATGATAAGCTTTTTCCCAAGTAAAGCCCGGTTTTAAATTTTCAAAAATCACCTCTTGAATTCGGGTCATAGCTTGATAGGCTTTCATTATTTCTGCCGAAGGTTCCCCCCAACAAAACATCCGGGTTTGGTCAATGTGGTATCCGTCCAGATTAAACGCATAATCAAGCGTAACCGGAGTTCCCTTTTGAATCGGAGACCATCCGGCGCCATAAGAAACCGCCGCCGATGTCCCGACTCCGGCACAAACACCATCAAATTTGGTGCCAACTAGTGAGTTTAGTCCCGCCGAACAAACACCTAAGCCCATTTCAATTCCTTCGCGCCTACAGCGAACCAGACCGGTATGTCCCTTCTCACGCATATATTTTTCAATAACCGCACTTAACTCAAGTTCGGTCATACCCGGTCGAAATCCCTGTCTAACAACTTCCGGTAGTTGGGCCATTATCTCTCCGGCTTTCGCTTGAATTCCAATTTCCGCTTCGGATTTGACCAACCTTAAACTCCTAATATCCCAGGAAAGATCCTCTATAGCAGCTTCAGGAATAATCTGACGCCATCGTTGGACTGAGGCATAAGAAATGTTATCCAATGTAAAACCAACTTTTTTTGCTTTGCCCAACTGGTACCGATTCATAATTGTTATCAAATCTTTGGTACTATTAAAAACTTCTACTTTTAGGTGGGAAGATTCAGTTTCAATCCGGCTAATTGCTTTTCGAGCCAGGATGAATCCCGGACTATTTGCCGGTATGACAAAATAAAGAGGTTGAACTGAACCGGTATAATAGTAAAGGTCCGAATTCTGGCTGATAATTGCCAGCTCAATCCCTTTAGCCTTTAGATTCTCTTGTAAACGGTAGATTCGCCCTTGATACTCTATGGGAGTAAATACTGACATCTAGGTCACCTCTGTTCCAATATTTTAAAGCAAAGGCGAGCATAGCTCGCCTTAATTATAACCAAACACTATAGTTAACTTCAATGGTCCGCAAATCACCGGGTCGCTTTAACTCCGTGGCGGATTATACCAAAACTATTAATAAATGACTTTATTTAAAGGATATTCTACAATTCCCTGGGCTCCGGCCCGTTTTAACTGTGGTATGATATCCCGGACTCTGTTTTCATCAATAATAACTTCAAGGGCAATCCATTCCGGATCGGACAAAGTGGAAATAGTAGGATTTTTTAAAGAATCCAGAATACCCAGTACTTGCTCCATATCCTTCTTGGCAACATTCATCTTAAGTCCTGCCTTACCCTCTGCCATTAAAGCACCTTTTAACAACATGGCAATATTCTCAATTTTCTGGCGTTTCCAAGGATCCTCCCAAGCCGATTTGTTTGCGATTAGCTGATTTTTGACCGTTAAAACCGTATCAATAATCCGTAATTTGTTTGCTCGGAGGGAACTGCCGGTTTCGGTAATCTCCACAATCGCATCCGCAAGTACCGGCGGTTTTACTTCAGTGGCTCCCCAAGAAAATTCAATATCAGCAGTGACTCCATGCTCTTTAAAATAGTCTTCGGTTACATGAATTAGTTCGGTCGCGATCCGTTTCCCAGCCAAATCCTCGGCTTTTTGAAAAGGCGAATCATTAGGAACAGCAAGCACCCAACGGCAAGGATTCAATGTCTGTTTGGAATATAGTAAATCGGCAACGGCAAATACATCGGAATGATTATCCAAAATCCAGTCGTTACCGGTGATCCCGACATCCAGGACTCCCTCTTCCACATAACGTGACATCTCCTGAGCACGAATCAACATTCCCTCCAACTCCGGATCGTCAATAGCCGGATAATAGGATCGTTCATTGGCTGAGATATTAAATCCGGCCTTTTTAAAAAGACGAAAGGTCGATTCTTGTAAACTCCCTTTCGGTAAACCCAGTTTTAATTGCAATAAAACCACTCCTTGTAAAATATTAATTTAGTCATAAAGTTAAATATTATTTATTCGTCAAGTCTACTTCATTTCCTTTGATTAAACATAATTTTAAACATCAATTTATATCTTGTCATATGACTTTATATTCAGGTTAAACTTGATTTATTTTATTTTCATTTTTCTACGTTGAAAATAATCTTCCACTAAATCTTTTTCCAAAGTGTTAAAAACATTTTTGCTTTCCAACCAACCTTTTCTAGCTATAGCTAAACCCGAGTTGATTAAGTCAATTTCACCGATACTATGGGCATCAGGGTTTATGGCTATCTTTACTCCATATCCAATAGCTTGCCGTATCCAACGCCAATCAAGATCAAGCCGGTACGGATTAGCGTTAAACTCTAGAATAACTTCATTTGATGCCGCTTTTTTAATCACTGCCTCCAGGTCAACTTCATACCCGGGTCTCTCCAATAAAATCCGTCCGGTTGGATGGCCAAGCATAGTTAAAAAGGGATTATCTAATGCCCTAATGATCCTCTTTGTCATTTCCTCTTTATTCATTCGAAAGTTTGAATGAATTGAACCAATCACAAAATCAAATTTTGATAATATTTTGGGATCATAGTCAAGGTCGCCGGATGGGAGAATATCCGCTTCAATACCTTTAAAAATTTTTAAATCGGGATACTCCCTATTCAACTCATCAATCTCTTCAAATTGTTTTAACAGAGTTTCACTCCTCAATCCTCGAGCATAAACTGCAACCTGGCTATGATCAGTAATTCCTAAATAATTGTAACCCCGCCTCGAAACAGCTTCCGCCATTTCACGTAATGAATTAACACCGTCGCTATAACTGGTATGAACATGAAATATCCCTTTAATCGATTCCGGTCGAATTAAATCGGGTAAATAACCGGTACCTGCCGCCTCAATTTCTCCCAGATCTTCACGGAGTTCAGGTTGAATATATTTTAAGCCTAATTTCCGGTAAATTTCAGCCTCATCTTGGCAATAAATTGGATTCGGGTTGTTCTCTTCAAACAAACCATACTCATTGACTTTATAGCCTAATCCTTTGGCATGATGACGTAATTTTGTATTATGTTCCTTACTTCCTGTAAAATGCTGCAGGGCATGAGGAAATTCCTGTAACCGGACTACTCTTAGGTCTGCTTGAACTCCGCTTTTAAGAAGAACCGAACCTTTAGTTGCGCCACTAGCAATAACTTCAGCAACCACCGGTAAATTAATAAATTGCTGAACAATACTTCCAGGGTCATTGGCCGCAGCCACTAAGTCAAGGTCTTTCACTACTTCTTTAAAACGTCTCAGACTCCCTGCGATTTCCACCATTATAACTCCTGAAATAACAGCTATTTCTTCCTTAAGCCGAACTGCTTCCGACCAGACTTCTCCAAATAAAAATTGTCCTCGATGGTCCTTTATAAATTGAATTCCAGCACAGATTTTAGCTTGGGTTTTGGCGCCGAAACCCTTTAAAGATGCTAATTTATTCTGATTACAAGCATCTTCCAACATTTCAATACTAGTAACTCCAAGCATTTGGTAAACCGTTTTAATCTTTTTAGCGCCTAAACCCGGCACTCGCAATAATTCAAACAGCCCCGGGGGCGTAGTATTCTTCAAGTTTTCATAGTATTCAATAGTCCCGGTACTGCTCCATTCCTCAACCTTCTTTGCCAAAGCGGCGCCGAAACCGGGCAACTCCGGCACTCGCCCTGTTTCGATTATTTCCGAAAGGTCTTCGGTAAGATTTTCGATAGCCCGGGCGGCGTTATAATAAGCCCGAGTCTTGAACGGGTTTTCACCCTTTAACTCGAGTAAGAGACCAATTTCATTAAAAATTCGAGCCAGATCATGTTTATCCATATTTAATCACCTGAAGGAAGGTTCTTGAAATTTACTACCGATTCCTTTAAAATTATTTTCCACAGATCATAATAATATCAAAAAATATAATATCATCACCCTTTAGGGCGAATTTCTCTAGAGGAATATATAAATTAAGCCAAGGAGTTTTAAATTTTCTCTGGAGGAATTTCCGGATTTCTCTAGTGAAACTTTTTTATTAAGCCTAAGGGATTTTAAAATAAAGCCAAACAATGCCCCGGCCATGACGTCTAACTACGACTCACCCCACGTCAAATGGCGTCTTGAGTTACTATGATCTTGCCCCTCTCTATATTGAAGCGCTTAAAAATGCCTTGTCAATAAAGAGGGGCCCGTTAATTTTTAATAACATTTTCAACAATACGCTTTGATTCCGACTGAATTACTTCATTATAGAGAGGGGGACCAAGGGGGTGAGTTGTTTTTAAATTCCTTACCTGAGTTAACTTTATAATCAGTTAGGTTATTTGCCCCAAAAGAAAAACCGGGTTATTTTACCCCGGTTTCAATCCTTTATATCCTTTTATTAGCCTAAAACTAGCTAAGTTGTTCAGTGCTAAGGTCCGCTGATCTAAAAGCATTTAGCCTTCGAAGGCATCGGTTACTCTCCCCCTGATTCCGCTTCCGTGAAAAAACTTCTATTGGGGGAGAGCAAGAGAGAGGTCTGCTCCCCTCAGGTTCTTATCTTTACCCAAACCCGAACAGATACCCATTTCTATTTCCTCACCCACTTAAACTTCTGAATCCGATGATTCCCCGAATCCGCAATATACACATTGCCGTCTTGATCCACCGCTACTCCCGTCGGGGTATCAAACTGTCCTTCTCCGACGCCCAAACTTCCCCATTGCATCAGAAAAGAACCGACACTATTGAATTTTTGAATTCGGTGATTATCAGTATCCGCTACATATATATTGTCGTCTTTATCCACTGTTATAAGATGTGGATTACGGAACTGCTTCTCATCGCTTCCTAATTCGCCCCAATGAGTGATATATTGCCCTTCTTTATTAAACTTTTGAATTCGTTGCGCGTTATTTTCCGCAACATAGATATTTCCCAAGGAATCTACCGCAACTCCAATAGGATTAAGTAATGCTTCGTTGTTTACACCTTTATCCAAAATCTTTACTAATGTATAGATAGGATTATCAAATTCATCATAGCTTAAACTAAATATTTGAATCCTGTTATTTCTTGAATCCGCCACGTAAACATTACCGTCTTTATCCACCGCTACTCCACATGGATCATCGAATTGCCCGTCTCCGGCACCAAATTCACCCCATTTGACTACAAAAGTTCCATTTGCAGTAAACTTCTGAATCCGGTCATTACCCGAATCGGCCACATAAACATTCCCGTTATTGATGTCCAATGCTACACCAATTGGCCAGTTGAAATCGCCCCATCCGGTTAGATAGACCCCATTACTGGTAAATTTCTGTATTCGATCATTGCTCCTATCCGCTATAAAAACATTTCCAGCGGAATCCACCGCTACTCCATACGGTGAAAAGAACTGTCCATTCCCGTCACCGGGTTCACCCCACATAGTATCAAATTGTAAAACCTTGGTCCCACCGTCATTATTCCCATCGTTGCCATTTGTATCATTGGTTTTCTTTTTACCGCCTCCTCCACATCCGGTGACGGCAATCGCTACCACTAAAACGAAAGCCAGTGTTAACCAGGAAAACCTTTTCATCATATTTAAGCTTCCTTTTCCAATTCGAATCATAAAATACTTCATAATTTAAACCTCCTAATAATTAAATACAATCCGCCTTAGGGCGCAACAATCGCCTTATACGCCACGACTTGCTCGACCGGGTCCTGCCACCAACAGTAAAAAATCCGTACTATACCCTCTCCCTGTTTCACTCCCCGAAGCAAAATTTGCTCAAATGAACCGGCGAACTTAGCCTCGGTTAGGTCCATAACCTTCTTCAAACAAACCCCTTCCATATCGTAACGCTCCTTCGAGCTGCGGGTATGCCTTAGCTCGACCAAAATCAGATCGCCGTTGAAGATAGATACCATGTCGGCCTTTTCCGTTGGAAGCGTAATTTTATCCCCCATAACTCTCTCACGTTTGAATTCAGGTTCTTTCCAGCCCAACACCGGTACCATCCGGTGGCAAAAGAGGCTCCATCCCCCATCTGCAGAGGCCCTCACTTCAACCAATAATGTGGCCTGATTTTGCCGTTCCTTGTTTCCCGACGGACAATTGGTCACCCATACCGATCCATCGTAAGACTCAAATAGCCGGGCGACCCCCACTTTCCTACCTAAAACCGGCTTATCGCTTGGTGAGGAAACGACAATTTCCCCGCTTAGAAGATACAGCCGTCCCATGAACTGATTCGGAGCGGCGGCCAATTCCTTCAGCGACAGCTCCGCCTCACGCCATGGCTGGTGTACTGTTCTACTAGTCACTTGTTTGTCGGACCAGTCAATGGCCAATACTTCATAACGCGTATTCCCGACAACCACCGCGCCCCGGCCGTTCCCCGCCACCAAAAAACGGTTTCGGATTCCAGCCGTTTGGCTCAGAACGGCTCCTTCCACCCGCGCCACTTCCGCTGTCGGGGGAATGGTCACCACATCTCCCACCAGCGCCACTCGGGCCGTTTCGGCCCTAAGTTGGATCTCCGCCCCTTCTTCACCAGCGTTAGACAGCCCCGTGCTATGAATGCCGATAAACGCCAGCGTTTGATGTTTGTTTTGATAAACGAAGAATAAAACTCCTATCATGATTACCGTTAAAACAATAATCAAAACTAATCTTTTTAAATTGCCTTTCATCGAATATCTCCCTTTCGATTTCATTTCAAAAATTAATTGTCATCCTTATTTGTCATTATAAGACCCAATCCCTAAAGGGTAAATCACCCCTAGGTGGTATATAGCTTCTAAACGTTGAATCGTCGACATTGTTAATTATTGTAATTATGATAGTTTAACTGTCTCTCGAAAATTAAAAAAATAAAAACAGGGAGTTTCCCCTGCTTTTTCGACTCAAATCGACGGCTTTTAATAGGTTGCTAATTGTAATTGAAGCCCTTTATGTAAGTATCTTTACTGTGAAAAAGTACTTAAAAACATTGTCAAAAGCTGATTTTTATTTAAGATCCCCGTTTTGGCGTATATATGTTTCAAATGTGTTTTCACTGTATTTTCGGTAATCCCCATCTCAACGGCTATCTCTTTATTAGTCATTCCATCCAGCATCAAATGGATTAACTCTCTTTCTTTAGCGGTTAGATTTTGGTTATTAGGGATTACTTCCAAATCAAATTCTGTTTTTGCCGCATCGCTTAAGTTCCTCGAAATCTTACCTGCCAAATCCCGTTCGAGACGCTCAGATAAAAAAGGCGCCAAAAAAAGCACTGTTGAAATAGTCCCCCATGCGTAAATAGCCGTTACGCCATAGACGTCTTGGACATTCTTTAATAATAATTCCCCGGTCCATCCTCCGATAAAAACCGCCAGCACATTAGCGGTGAGACCCAAACCAAATATCAACCCCGGTCTCCCGTATACATAAGCTATCTCCGCTAAAATAAACCATAAAAATAAGTCCAACAAGGCCATTCCGGATTGGAATAAAACTTCAGTCAATATAAAACCAGCCGTTGAAGTTTGGAACAATTTAAAGGCGGTAAAGGCAAAACCCAATAAAGCGCAACCAAAGTAAATCGGCAACGTTTGCTTGTTTTTGCCCGCTAAAACCAATACTACTACTAAAGTTATTATATATGTCGGCTCCCGCAATAAACGAGCGAATAAATCATAACCCGTAAAGGTCGGAAAAATAATACCGTACATCAGTCCGCCATTAATAAAAAGGACCAAGACTAAAATACATAAAAGTACCATCAAAGGTTTTGGGACTTTATATTCTTTTTGTGGCTTCTCAATAATTGATGAAAAATCACAATGCAAGGCAAACCAAAGAGAAATAACCAATGAACCCAATGCCTCCCAAAATAAAATATTGGGATTTGCAAATGCCGAGCTCATATTAATCGTCATATATACTAAATAAGCGCCAATCATTGTCCCAGCCATAAATTTCAACCTGATTAAGCTGGAAACTCCATTTATATAAAGATGGCTCCAATTGATAATGAAAAAACCTGAAATTACCCCTAATACGGCCATGATTATGTTCCAGAATGGCTGTGTCGTAAAAAAACGAAGTAAAACACTGAGGAAAATACTAATTGCTACGCTTGCGACCATTGATTTTTTGCTTTTTGAATAATTTTTCTTGAATAGACCTGTTAGCAATAGTCCCAAAGCGTGAAAGATCATAAAAACCAAGCCCGAGAATATCGGGTTGATATCCAAAATTTCCGCCAGTGAAAAAAGTGCCGGGCCATTAAATGGAAATGATAATAACCAACCGAAAAAGAACGAGAGCGATAGCATTATATTAATTGGCAAGCAAAAACCTCCCGGATGTCGTTTCTAAAACAATTCATTTTTATTATAAAGAATCCTTTGTTAATTTTTACTAAGCCGACCCGAAGGTACGCCTAATCTCAACTGAAAACTGTTCATTGGTCATTTTGAGTTTCTGTTCTTGAAAAAACGGTCGATCAAGAATATCCTTTCTCTGTAATCAGTGTCTTTGTGGCTAATTTTTAGGCTACAGCATTCCTGTAATAAAGTAAAATCGAAATTGAAAAAAAGAGTCGCTCCATGTATGCTGGGTAGAGAATGGCTAGCAAAGCATTCAATCCCTAAAAATGGAGGACTCTTAAGATGAAGTATAAACAAAATAGAAGCAAAGATCAACGGCTTCAGCAAATTAATGATGTCACACTAATTATTGGAGCCGACATGGCCAAGAGTGTTCATGTAGCAAGAGCCATTGATAATCAGGGACTTGAACTAGGAATCCGTTGTAAATATACCAATAATCGAGAAGGATTTCTAACCTTTCTAAATTGGGTTCGGCAGATACAAGTTAAGCACAAAAAAAGCAAAGTCATTGTTGGAATCGAACCTACCGGTCATTACTGGTTTCCCTTTGAACGATTTTTACAGGAGGAAGGAATCCAATTGGTCCTGGTTAATCCAAGCCATGTTAAAAAGACCAAGGAATTGGATGATAATTCACCAACTAAAAACGACACCAAAGATGCGAAAGTCATCGCTGAACTTGTAAAGAACGGCAAGTATAATTATCACATCTATTTAGAGCAAGAATACGCAAATTTACGAATTTTAATGAATCATCGGGGACGTACAATCAAAAGTCTTGTAAGGGTTAAGAACCAAATATATCAATGGTTAGGACGTTTTTTTCCGGAATATTGGGAAGTATTCAAAGACTGGGAAGGAAAGGCTTCACTAATAATCTTAAATACATTTCCCTTTCCTCATGAGATTGTGGAAGCAGGCCCACTTGGGATCTTAACTCAATGGAGGAAAACCATTCATCGTGGAATTGGAATCAAAAAAGCGACCCAACTTGTAGAAATCGCATCCGAGTCGATAGGAATCTATGAGGGAATAGAAGCTGCAAGAATGGAACTGAAATTGCTTTTGGAACAATATGAATTTCTAAACAATCAGAATGATAGGATTTTAACCGAAGTGGACCAAGTTATAGACAGGATTCCTTACGCTACCTTTCTACTTACGCTTCCCGGTGTCAGTAAAACTTCAATTGCTGGCTTTTTAGCTGAAACTGGGGATTTAAATAAGTATTCGGATGGACAGCAAATAGTCCGCTTAGCAGGATTCCATCTCAAAGAAAATAGTTCAGGGCAACACAAGGGAAAGACTCAAATCACTAAACGAGGTCGTTGTCAATTGCGCGCTCTGTTATACCGAAGCGTTTTGACACTTGTGCGAAATAACCCGGAATTTCGGGTATTGCACCAATATTACACGACACGGAGTCAAAACCCTTTGAAGAAAAAACAATCAATCATTGCATTGTGTGGAAAGCTAGTCCGTGTACTGCATACATTAGGAACACGGAATATAGTTTATCAACCCGAGGCTGTTTTAGGCCCTGGAATCCGGAATATGCTTAGAAAAGCATCCTAAGTTGTTTAAAGCTTGGGGATCAATCGAGTGTCTCAGTTAGGGCTATGACCCAGTACCACAGCATTATTTGATCCCCATTTATCCTTGAAGGAGAACGAAGGAATGTAAGGGCATTGACCCGGTGTGATATGGGAGAGTCACCTCAAGGAAAGCTTTTTATAAAAAATTACGTCTGATTGAGATAATTAAAGTATTCTTTACTTTTCTGTGGGAGAGGCACGGAGAGAAAAATTCAATTAATTTCTCTGTGTCTCCGTGGCAAAATATAACTGATGTCTTAAAGAGGTCTCCAATGCCGGAAAAAGTCAAATATGAAGTTAAGGAATTCCCGTCAAGCAGACAAGCTACGTTCGATGCTGGTTATATCGGGCTTAGAAAACACCATATAAAGGCGCTTATTGAATTGGATGTAACCGAAGCCCGGAAATTAATTAAAAATTACCGTAACCAAAGGAAAGAGGAGTTATCCTTTACTGCTTGGATTTTGAAATGTATCAGCCAAGCCATTAGTGAGAATCGATCGGTTCAGGCGATTCGTAAAGGTAAAAATAAGCTAATCATTTTTGAGGATATTGATATCTCAATCATCGTCGAAAAGGAAGTCCAAGGCGAGAAAGTCCCCCTGCCCCTGGTAATCAGGAATGTAAACGCCAAAACTTTTAAAGAGATTTATTATGAGATTAAGTCAGCCAAAGGACAAGCAGTTGCAAACGAAAAGGATTATGTACTTGGGGAAAATCAATATAAATGGGCAATGAAGTTATATGTCTTATTACCTCAATTTTTAAGATTGATTATCTGGCAAAGATTTATTCTAAAAAATCCGTTTTTAATGAAAAAAATGTCGGGAACCGTTGTGGTAACATCGGTGGGAATGATGGGAAAGGTGAGAGGCTGGGTAATACCTGTTAGTCTTCTCCCCGTCTGTTTCGCTCTCGGCTCGATAGTAGAGAAGCCCGGAGTAGTCAAGGACCGGATTGAAATAAGGGAATACCTTCATATGACCATCCTAATCGATCACGATGTGATTGACGGCGCTCCGGCTGACGGAACTGGTTGAAGGCGGTTATGGGTTATAAAAAAAGGGGCTAGCTGGTCAGTTATTCAGGTTTATAACGGGATTGTTTGAATGTTAGGGTCAACCCTCATTCTAGCTTTCTCCCTCAAGGGAGAAACGAGCTGTAATTCCGTAGCACAGGAAATAGTTTCTCGGATAGAGGTTCATGAGTATAAGAGTGGTGCAATTGTAGAGGTTAAGTATGATCCCAAAAGCAATGATGTAGCAGTTGTCGGTATTAATAACTAATACTTCAATTCAGGCCCACGGTTTCGGCGGCGAGTGACTTTTGACCCCACAAAAGTCACCAAAATGGGCCGGAACCTACGGATTCCGAACCTCCCTTTATTCATCCCGGTTTTGTGAGGGTTTTCGTCATCCATGACCTTCTGTCTGGTAACCAAGTTAAGGCTTTCGCTGGCAACCGCTTTTTTTCTTCCTTGAAAGAAGCAGTGGCCACCTTCATCCATGAAGGCGGAAAACATAAAGCTACAAACCTGAAAAGTTACTATTACCAGGAATAATCAAGCTGCCCCTCTCCCGGGCAATCTTAAACGGCAGCGGGTCAGGGAGAGGGGCGTGGCATTAGAGTCGCTATAACTGACCGAATATCGGGCGGGGTGAGGCGGCGGTTATCTCGTCCTTGCCAATATCCCAAGCTTCTCCAGTTGCTGCGAGTTGTCTTCCAGGGCCACTTTTGCTACGGCCCGTAGGTCGGAGATCCAGTGGGCTGGATGGAGATATCTTCAATACTTTAAAATATTCCACCGGTATGGAATGATTTTTTGGTGGTATTCAATAATTTTTTCGTGGTATTGACCGATTTTTGGTTGGTATTCCACGATTTTTTTATGGTGTTAACCGATTCGAAGAAGGTATTCAATAATTTTTTTATGGTGTCGGACGATTTTTAGATGGCATTTAACGATTTTTTTGTGGTGTTAATGATTATTTCATGGCATTCAACATTTTTACCGGCGATTTTCAATTTAGGTAAGAAAATTATTATTTAGCTAAATATTGGAAAAGGTTACAAGATTAAATTGAAAATTTTTTGATGGAATTAGAAATTTTGAGGTTGGAGATTGAGGTAGAGTGGGGAGTTTGTATGAGAAACTGGGATTTGTTGTTTTAAAGATTTATGGGTAGGCTATAATTTTTTGGTAATAGAAGCCGATAAGTTAGAGAGAATTAGTATTTGATTTTGGGAGATTGGATTATAAGGATTTATTTATAGTGGGAGAAATTTCAATATTATAAAGATGAATAATTAAAGTAATTTATACCTAATCCAAAATAATAATGAGGTGAGAATATGAGCATTATTCATGTTAACCTCCATTTCGCCGCTACCGCTGGCGACACAAATAGTAATGAAAAAAGGGTGCGCGGTTTTCACCACTTTGATAGAATTACCTTGAGGAGAAGATACACTACAAAGCACGGCGAGGT
>JAEYRN010000004.1 GCA_023435565.1 Bacillota bacterium | reverse complement strand
TTTAATATGCGGCTCATCAAACTCGGTTTCCCGTTGTTTTGCAACGACATTTTAATGTATTCCAATCTTGCTGAATCTCTGTCTTCCATGAGAATACTCCTTTCGGTATTACAAGAACGGGACGGGATAGTTCCCGTCCCGTGAAGATGTTGATTATTTCTCCGACATCCTGCTGTCCTCGATGGCTTTATTCACTTCGTTCTCGACTTTTACCAGGAATTGATCCAAGGTAATTTCGCCGCGAAGGGCCAGTTCAAAGTTTTTGCTGACCGAGCTGTTAAATACATCAGGTAGAATATAAGGGGAAGGAGTATCCGTTTTAATATATTTCATTTCGTTTTCAAGATTCAACTGCCGTTCTTTACCCAGTGGGGTATCGGTGGCTACCAATCCGAGTAAAGATTTCTGGGCGGGAACACCCCAACCGCTGGCGGCTCGGGCTTTGGAAGGTTGACCGCCAAAGAACCAATCGTATACCCGGAAGGCTGCTTCGGGATTCTTGGTCTTGCTGGAGATGAAACCGCCAACGATATTGAAGGACGGACTAATTCGGCGGCTTTTGGGATCCCAAACCGGCGAAGCAATTACGCCGACCTTGCCTTTGTTCATGTCGCCTTCACACATGGCGCCATACCAGTAACCATAGAAAATCATGGCTACCCGCTCATTTTGAAACATTTGACCTTCCCATCCTTCAGAAGGGGAAACTGGGCTGGAAACGATTTTTTCTTTGGCAATATCATAGAAGAATTTTACAATTTCTTTCGCTTTAGGATTTTTAGACAAGATTAATTTCGTGCCGTCTTTGGAATAAAGGTCCTGGCCTGCGCTTAACATCGCGGCAATGATTTGATGGTAAGGTTCTCCGGGCCAGAAGGCCAAACCGCGCCGCACCACCCGGTCACCTTGGACCTTTTGCAATTTTCTGGCGATTTCAGCCATCTGCTTATAGGTCATCGGCTCAGTCGAACTTGGGAAGGCAATCCCTGCCTCGGTAAAGACATTTTTATTATAATAACCGATAGTAGTTGGACTCCAGTCCTTGACAACCCCATAGAGTTTCCCTTTGTACTTGAACGAATCATTGATTGGCAGAAGGTCTTGTTCTTTAAGATACTTGGCTTTTTTGAAGAAAGGCGCGATATTCAGCGCCATTTTGTGCGTTGCCAGATAGGGGATCCAGGCGCTGTTACACCGCATGATATCCGGCGGATTGCCGGCGGCGTTCATAGCCATATAACGTGCGGTGTCGGTTTCCACTCGGACAATCTTGATATCCGGATTGGCTGCTTCAAATTCCTTGGCCATTTCCGAGGGGAATTCCGTATTGTTGTACATAACCGTGACTGTAACTTGGTTGCCGGCAAAAGTCGTCAGGTTAAGACCAGCCATGGCAATCAACAATACTAATACAAAGATCCAGGTTTTTTTCAAATCTCTCCACTCCTCTATTATTTAATAAAATATTTGGAATTAACCCTTACAAGTCGTTTTTATGTAGTCTTCCACGCCAGCTCGTTGCAAGATATGGAAATAAGGCATTTTATTTGAAGGGCTTATCCCTATATTTAATAAAATATTAACATGAATTAAGACATTAACCCTATAGAATATTTAAACTATTTATCGGACTATTTTAGCCATTTACTAGTCCGGGGTTGTTTTTTCATAGCGGTTCGGATACCATCAAATCGAAGACCAATCAATATCGGAAATACCGCATGATAGAATCGGAGAATTGTCATATGGTGATACAACATCGTTCCAATTGTCATTAGAAATTAATATATTGAAAGGAATGTATTCATGATAAATCCGAAACTTAAAATTGATAGATATTGTTTTCTATCCGAATTCGGCGCATTCCAGTTGAATAATCCCGATAAAACGAGTTATCTTTACTTTCCATTGGCGAATGAAGCGGGGATGATGTCGTCGGTCACCCCAAGTTTAAATGGAGATGCCAAGACCGGACAAAGTTCATTTTTACTGACCCCTGTTTCAGCCGAGGATTTGCATAACAATCGTTCTGCCCGGAACTTTTGGCTGTTTGTCGATGGCTACGGCCCCTGGTCCGTTTCCGGAAATTCCGCTTTACAGCAGTCCCGGAATTTTACTGGGGCAAGTGACGGAGAGCATGGCCGGATTGAAGCAGGTTTTCTTTGGCACCGAGTAATTCGGGAAAACTTAAGGGTGGGCATCCGGACTGAAACAACCGGATTCGTGCCGGTAACTAGCGATACTGTGGAACTGATGCGCGTCACTATTACCAACATTGGGCAAAATGCGATCCGAATATGGCCAACTGCGGCCATTCCTATTTATGGGCGCTCAGCTGACAATTTGAGGGATCATCGTCATGTGAGCGCATTGTTTCACCGGATTAGAACGACTTCCTTCGGCGTTGAGGTGAAGCCGACATTACAGTTCGATGAGCGTGGCCATAAAATCAATCAAATATCCTACGCGGTGCTGGGAGCTGACGAAAACGGGACGGCGCCTGTAGGTTTCTTCCCGGTAGTGGAGGAATTTATCGGGGAAGGGGGTTCCCTCGATTGGCCAGAAAAAATCGTGCGGAATTCCGAAGACTATACTAAAGCTGGAATTTCCTACGATGGATACGAGGCAATCGGCGCATTACGCTTTCAAGATATAATATTGGAGCCGAGTCAGTCCAAATCTTATACTTTAGTAATGGCAATCAACCAAGGCCATACCAAAACCGGTGATTTGGCAAAGGAATATTGCAACGGGAATCAGTTTACGGACCATTTCAACCGTAATCGGGAGTTTTGGGAGAAAAAGTTATCCCGATTGACTTTTTATAATGGGGATTCCGATTGGGCCTCCTGGATGAAATGGGTTACATTGCAGCCTCTTTTGCGGCGAATTTACGGTTGTTCTTTTCTACCCCATCATGATTACGGTCGCGGCGGGCGGGGATGGCGCGATTTGTGGCAGGATTGTCTGGCGCTTTTGATGATGGACCCTTCGGAAGTACGGCGAATTTTATTCAATAATTTTGCCGGGGTACGAATTGACGGAAGTAACGCGACTATCATCGGTTCAAACTCCGGCGAGTTCATCGCGGATCGGAACAATATCAGCCGGGTTTGGATGGACCACGGAGCTTGGCCTTTTGTAACCACTAAAATTTACCTTGATCAAACCGGAGATTTGGAGTTTCTTTTAGAAAACCAAACCTATTTCAAAGATCGACAAACCCATCGTTCCCAACAATGGGATTTGGACTGGCGGCCCGAAGACGGGAATCAACTAAAAGCAGTTACCGGCGCTATTTACCAGGGAAGTATTTTGGAACATCTTTTATTACAAAATGTTACCCAGTTTTTCAACGTGGGTGAACACAATAACATGCGGCTTGAGGGCGCGGATTGGAACGACGCGATGGATATGGCGGCTGAAAAAGGGGAAAGTGTGGCGTTTACCGCGCTTTATTGCTACAATTTACATGAGCTCAGCCAACTAATCCGGGCCCTTGAAAGAAAAACGGGCTGCTGTCAAGTTGAACTGGCGGAAGAGATCCTTCGTTTGTTCGATACATTGACTGCAAAGATCGATTATGACTCGGTGATTGAAAAAAGGGCGTTACTGCAACAAATTTTTGATTCTTGCCGCAACGGGATTTCCGGGCTGAAAATACCGGTTAAACTGAGCCAGCTGGCGGATGATTTGGATGCGAAGGCCGATTGGTTGACTTTACATATCCGGAACCGGGAATGGATTTCAAATACCGAAGGGTACCGGTGGTTTAACGGATATTACAATAACGACGGAGTGAGGGTTGAAGGAGACCACCCCGCAGGCGTTCGGATGACTCTAACCGGCCAGGTCTTTCCCATCATGAGCGGAATCGCGTCCCCGGAGCAAATTCGTGAAACAATTCGGGCAGTGGACAGGTATTTGAAGGATTCCAAGTTGGGCGGGTACCGCTTGAACACCGATTTTGGAGGAATCCAAACTAATTTGGGGCGGGGTTTCGGTTTTGCCTTCGGTCATAAGGAAAACGGTGCAGTTTTTAGCCATATGGTAGTAATGTATGCCAATGCCCTATATCGGAGAGGATTTGTCCGGGAAGGCTATCAGGTGTTTCAGTCGCTTTATAAGTTAAGTACAGATTTTGAAAAGAGCCGGATTTATCCCGGCATTCCGGAGTATTTCGATGACAAAGGACGGGGGATGTATCATTATTTAACCGGTTCGGCCAGTTGGTATATTTATACCTTATTGCAAGAAGTCTATGGAGTCAAAGGATACTTAGGCGATCTCGTCTTAGAGCCTAAACTTGTTGCAGAGCAGTTTGATGGTTCCGGCATTTCATCCGTGACAACAGTTTTCAACGATCGGAAACTTGAGATCCGTTATCATAACCTCGCCCATAAAGACTACAGCGAGTATGAGATAACCAATGTTAAATTCAACGGGTTTCCTGTAAATTATCAACCACATAAAACCGGCGTATTAATTACAAGAGTTGAAATTACTCAATTGAATTTTCCAATAAATCAAGTAGATGTAATGGTGGAGTAAGTGTTTAATGTTTTGTTGCAACATTCAGTAGAGGGCCGTTGATAGTAGCAATTTGAATAAAGTATTGGCTGAAACAAAACTGTGGTAATCAATTTCTAATTGTTGTCGCTTGAGAAGAGGAACACCTTTAAATCGGGTTCCTCTTTTTATATATTTTAAATAGTTTTCAGAGTTCATATAACTGAAAAGCCCTGGTTAAAAGAGATGCTACCTTCAAATTGGTTTGACATTTATCAGATGATAAGTTAAAATGAAAATTAGAGAACACGAAACGTTTCACGGAATTAAAGGAGAAGAGTTATGGCTACAACCATCAAAGATGTTGCAAAATATACCGGCCTTTCAATATCGACCATTTCTAAGTATTTAAATGGCGGCAATGTTCTAGAACCAAATAAAAAGTCAATTGAAGAAGCGATTCAAACGCTTGATTTTAAGGTCAACGAAATGGCTCGAGGGCTTAAAACAAGCCGGTCCATGACGGTAGGCGTGTTAATCCCAAGCCTTGAAAACATTTTTTTTACTAGCATAGTGTCTCATATTGAGAGTATCTTGTTACAAGAAGGATATAGTACAATTTTATGCGATTATAAAGAAAGTCCAGTGTGGGAAGAACAAAAGCTCCAATTTTTACTCGATAAAATGGTCGATGGTATTGTAATGATGCCTCTGACCGATAATGATGACCTAATTAAAACGATTATTGCCAAGGAAATTCCGATTGTATTGATTGATCGTTTGATAAACAATATCAATTGCGATGTGGTGTTGGTTGATAATCTTAATGCATCTTATAATGCCGTTGAACAACTTATAATGCACGGGCATAGACGAATTGGAATTATAGTGGGACCGGAAAATATATATACTGCGCAGGAACGGTTGAAAGGTTATACACGCGTCCATAAAGATTACCGGTTGGAAGTAGATCCGTGCTTGATAAAATACGGTGACTATAAGATGCAAAGCGGTTACAATTTGTTGAAGGAGCTAATTGAGATTGAATCGCCGCCAACCGCTGCCTATGTGACCAATTATGAAATGACGGTTGGCAGTATTATTGCAATTAATGAAAATAATATTAAAATTCCGGAAGATTTATCGCTTATTGGTTTTGATAATCTGGACCTTGCCCGAATTGTTAGACCACCACTGTCTATCGTTGTTCAACCGGTACAACAAATAGGGGAAACTGCCGCACAGGTTCTTTTGAAAAGATTAAGAAATGATTTAGGCGGGTTTCCTTTAATAGCACGGTTAAAAACCAAGTTATTATTACGTGATTCCATTAAAAGGGTTTAACAATAAATATTTTTTTACTTAAAAAACGAAACGTTTCGTCCTCTTTTTTATAATAGAGCGTATTTCATAATTCTTTAATTCATCATTTTCATACAACTATTAAAAAGGCGTTCGAGATGCAGTGATGATGAAGGAACTATAAGGAGATCTATAAATGGCAAAACATCTTTTGCTTGGAATTGACAGTGGTACTTCCGGTTGTAAACTTACAGTTTTTGATTATGAGGGTCGTATAGTAGCTACCGCGACTGGGATGTATCATACTGATTATCCCAAAGCAGGTTATGCCGAACAAGATGCCCTCGAATGGTGGAAGATTATTAGCCAAGAGATTCATAACTTAATTGACATTCAAGGTATTGATCCTAATGAGATTGCTGCAATTGGGACAGACGGAATCAGTTGGGTCTGTCTACCGATCGATAAAAACGGGACACCCCTCAGAAAAGCTATGATTTGGCTGGATCGTCGTTCTGAGAAACAAGCCGCCTGGCTAAGAGAGACTTTGGGTGAACAACAGTTGGTTCGCTTAAGCGGCAATCCGATCGATCCGTCGTACATCACTCCCAAAATGTTGTGGGTTCGTGAAAATGAACCCGAAATTTATAATCAAGCAGTAAAATTTTTGCAAAGTAATGCTTTTATCGTTTATAAGCTAACCGGCGAGTTTTCACAAGATTATTCTCAAGGTTATGGTTTTCATTACTTTGATATGGCACAAGGGGTATGGAATGAAAACACCGCAGAACGGATGGGAATATCACTGAACTTAATGGCGCCCTTATTCCATTGTCATGATGTGGTTGGAACTGTAAGTTCAAAAGCTGCGGCGGAAACAGGGCTGATCGCTGGAATTCCGGTGGTTGCCGGCGGACTGGATGCAGCTTGTTGCACCTTAGGCGCAGGAGTGGTTAAACCGGGCCAAACCCAGGAACAGGGGGGACAGGCAGGTGGAATGAGTATTTTATTGGAGCGACCGCTGATCCATCCCAAGTTAATCCTGGGATATCATGTTATCCCCGATTTATGGTTACTACAAGGTGGGACCGTGGGTGGCGGTGGAACTTTGAAATGGTTCAACCAGGAATTGGGCTATTATGAACAGCAGGCCGGTAAGGATGTTAATAAGAATTCCTTTGAAGTTATGAGTGATGAAGCCTCAATGATAGAGGCGGGTTCGGATGGACTGCTCTTCTTGCCTTATATGGCTGGAGAGCGTTCGCCAATATGGAACAGTAAAGCCCGGGGAGTGTTTTTCGGACTATCTTATGATAAAACCAGGGCCCACCTTATTCGGGCAATTATGGAAGGTGTCGGGTTTTCACTGCAACACAATCTAAAGACGGCCGAAGAAGTCAACGCCTATGTAAAAGAATTAATTAGCGTAGGAGGTGTATCCAACAGCCGGGTTTGGACGCAGATCAAAGCTGATATTACAGGGAAAACAATACACGTGCCGTTTTCGGATCATGCCACTACACTGGGAGCAGCCCTGCTGGCCGGTATCGGAACCGGTATGTACCAAAGTTTTGAAGAAGCGGTTCAAAAGACCGTCCATATTCAAAGTACTTACCACCCTTCTCTTAATACTCATTCCAAATATGAAAAATATTTCAGGCTTTATATTGAGTTATACCAAAAGTTACAGGATAGTTACGATACCCTTGATCGAATAACAAATAAATAGGAAAGCTTACTACAGGAGGAAGATAATGAAAGCAGCGGTTTTATATGCATCCCAAGATTTGCGTTACACCGATTTTGATACACCCAAAACAAACGATTATGAGATTTTAGTCAGGGTGAAAGCAACCGGCATATGCGGGTCCGATCTCCCCCGCGTCTTGGGAAACGGAGCTCATTTTTACCCGATTGTATTGGGACATGAATTTTCCGGAGAAGTAGTGGAAGTCGGCAAGGCGGTTGGTAATATTCAAATCGGAGACCGTATAGCAGGCGCCCCTTTGGTTCCTTGTCTGAAATGCGATGATTGTCAGCGTGGTTGGTACTCGCAATGTAAATATTATACTTTTATTGGGTCAAGGATACCCGGCAGTTGGGCTGAGTTGGTTAAAATGCCGGCCATCAACGCGGTTAAATTACCGGAAGATGTAACTTTTGAACAGGGCGCGCTTTTTGAACCGGCGACAGTTTCTTTGCATGGTTTGTTGGTAATGGATTTCCGCGGTGGTACGGATGTTGCCATAGTCGGTTGCGGCACCATCGGAATGTTGGCATTGCAATTCGCCAAAATATTGGGGGCAAAACGAATATTCGCCTTGGATATCGATTCCGAAAAGCTTAAACTGGCCAAAGAATACGGCGCTGATTTTTGTATCAATACCGGAGATGCCGATTTCAAACAACAAATCCAATACTTAACGGCTGGACGCGGATTTGAAATGGTCGTTGAAAACGCCGGGATTGAATTCACGGAGAAGCTAAGCCTGGAAATAGCCGGTAACAAAGGATATGTTATGTTTATCGGTACACCATCACGGTCAATTACCTTAGCGCCTAGAGAATTTGAACATATGAATCGTAAAGAGTTGACAGTCCGCGCTTCTTGGATGTCCTATTCCGCACCTTTTCCCGGCAGAGAATGGGAGATGACCGGTTACTATTTTCAACAAAACAGACTGAGATTCAATGAATTAATCGATCGGATCATTCCGCTTTCCGAAATCAACAGCGCTTTTGATGATTTTGCTGTCCCGGGCAAAGTCAAAGGCAAAATACTTTTGAAAGGATAGGAATAATCATGGCATTAATCAATCTTCTAGAATTTATTAAAGCGGCCCAAAATAAGGGTGTGGCTATTGCAGCTTTTAATGTACATAATCTTGAAACCGTTCAGGCGGTTGTTGAAGCTGCCGCTGAAGAAAGAGCCCCGGTGATGATTCAAACCACTCCGGGAACCCTAAAGCATGCCGGTATTCCTTATATCGGAGCTATTGTAAAAACCGCTGCCGACCTTTACCGGATTCCGATTGCGCTCCATGTTGATCACTGCAGTTCTTTTCAGACCATTGTCCAGTGTATCCAATACGGTTATACCTCAGTGATGATTGATTCTTCCAAATTGGCTTATGCCGAGAATATCGCCATGGTCAAAAAAGTTGTGGAAGTGGCCAAGTCCGCCGGAGTGGCGGTTGAAGCGGAACTCGGCAGAATTGGCGGGACAGAAGACCTTCTCACAGTGGATGAGCGTGAGGCAACTCTTACAATACCGGAAGAGGCTAAGGATTTTGTTGAAAAAACAGGGATTGACACTTTAGCGATTGCTATCGGTACTGCCCATGGAGAGTATAAAGGTGAACCAAAATTAGACTTCAAACGCTTAACCGAGATACATAACTTGGTATCTTTACCCCTAGTACTTCATGGTGCTTCCGGTGTTCCTGATGAAAGTGTTCGGGAAGCAATTAGGAGGGGAATTTGCAAAATAAATATCGCTACAGAACTAAAGGTTCCAATGGCTAAGGCTATCCAAGAGTGTTTTGCCAATAACCCGAAGGAAAACGATCCCCGAAACTATATGGGAGCTGCCAAAGAAGCTGTTAAAAAAGTGGTCCGGGAGAAGATACGTTTGTGCAATGCCAGCGGGCTAGCAGATATTTTATAAGGTTGCATATATTAACTTAGGCTGACCAAATGATGGGTGATAAGGTAAAATGGGAAAAATTCTGGCCGTAAATTTGAACGCTGCAATCGATAAAGTCTATGCAGTGGATGATTTTAAGGTGGGAGGGGTTTTTCGCCCCCGAGATATGACTGCAACGGCAGGAGGTAAAGGGTTGAATGTCGCCCGGGTCAGTAATTTGTTGGGAGAATCCGTCGTGGCTACCGGCTTTTTAGGGGGTGGCAATGGGCAGTTTATTGCAGAGAAAGTCCGAGAATCCGGAATTAGCGCTGAGTTTATGCAGATCAGCGGCGAGTCGCGAATTTGCATTGCGGTAATGGACCAAAAGAACAATACTTCTACCGAAGTGTTGGAAGCTGGTCCGACAATTACGCCTTCCGAATGTGAAAACTTCATAAAGCATTATCGACAGTTATTAAGTGATTGCACGGTAGTTACTGCTTCTGGAAGCTTACCAAAGGGGGTGCCGTCGAATTTTTACTTAAAACTGATTGTTGAGGCGAAAAACCAAAATATCCCTTTCATATTAGATACTAGTGGTGCAGCCTTAACTGAAGGTATTGGAGGAGTGCCTTATATGATTAAACCGAATCAGGAGGAGGCAGGAAAACATCTAAGCCTTGATCTCGTTACATTGGAAGATCAGGCTGCGGCAATTCAGCAACTACGAAAAAAGGGTATTGAATTACCCTGTATTACTTTGGGCAAGAACGGCTGTATTGCGGGACTCGCCGCAGGAGTATATCATTTTTACGGACCTGCTATTGAAGTGTTAAACACCGTTGGTTCGGGTGATTCATTCGTTGCAGGTTGTGCGGTGGGAATAGCCCGTAACATGCCTCCGGTTGAAACCATCCGGCTTGGTATGACATCCGGTATGGCGAATACCCAGTTTTTTGAGACAGGAATGGTTTCACTGGAATTGGTTGAACAGTTTTTGAAACAAATAAAATATGAGCTTGTTTGAAACAAGAGAATCTATATCACTTTCTAGGAGGTTTTTAGATGACTGTACAAAATTGGTCAATCGCGCCGGATGGTGTCAATCCGGAAAAGGTTCCCCAAAGAACACTTCATACAGGTGCTAAAATGCCTACAGTTGGGATTGGCACATTCGGATCAGATCGTTTTAGCGGGGAAGAAATAGCCGAAGCTGTAAAAGGGGCTATTTCAGTTGGGTACCGTCATATTGATTGCGCCGCCGTATATGGCAATGAGCATTTGATTGGCAAGTCCCTTCAAGAAGTTATGCTAGCGGGAGTTAAACGAGAAGAACTTTGGGTCACCTCTAAAGTTTGGAATGACATGCACGGTGACGGAGATATTTTGATATCCTGCGCCAAAACCTTAAAAGATTTAAAATTAGAATATCTCGATCTTTATTTAGTCCACTGGCCGTTTCCAAATTATCATGCTCCGGGAGTTAGGGTAGACTCTAGAGATCCTAATGCCCGTCCCTATATTCATGAAGAATATATGAAGGTATGGCGACAAATGGAGCGGTTGGTCGAGAGCGGCCTAGTGAAACATATCGGCACTTCCAATATGACCGTCCCGAAAATGAAACTATTATTAAGGGATGCCAAGATAAAACCGGTATGCAATGAGATGGAGTTGCATCCCCATTTTCAGCAACCGGAGTTCTTCGAGTTTGTAGTGAATAACGGCATTGTTCCGATTGGATTTTGCCCGATCGGTTCGCCGACCCGTCCGGATCGTGATAAAACGGAAACCGATACGGTTGATATCCAAGATCCTGTCATTGTCAAAATCGCCCAACGCCATAATGTCCATCCGGCGGTTATTTGTGTCAAATGGGCGGTGCAACGCGGGCAAGTTCCGATTCCGTTTTCGGTTTACCGTAATGAATATTTGAGCAATCTGATGTGTTCGGTAGTCGATCCGTTGACTGATGAAGAAATGAAAGAAATCGCAACGATTGATAAGAATTGTCGTTTGATTAAAGGCCAGGTATTTTTATGGGAAAGCGCCAAAGGCTGGGAAGATTTGTGGGATATTAATGGTGAAATAGCAGGTTGGTAAGTAGTCGTCCACGTCAATCTCCGATTGACCTACGTGAAATAATGAAAATGAATTGATGTGGATCGACAAGCGTCGATAGCATTTTCTAGATAGTCGCCCACCCCGGCCCGCCGGGGCACATGAAAGGATGAAAATTGTTTTTATCGAACTATCCATTGCCGGACGAAGAAGGTCGGTTTTTCCTTGGTGCCGGGAAGCC
>JAEYRN010000103.1 GCA_023435565.1 Bacillota bacterium | reverse complement strand
CCCAGACCGGACGGCCTTCCGGTTGTTTTGTTTTACGCAAGATAATTTCCCCTTTGCTCTTTTTTGGAGAATATTATCTCATGTGTAATTTCAAAATTCTATGTGTCGAAGATTTGACGCTTACTTTGTACATACAGCCCAGAGATTTTGAAAGACTTTCAGTTCCGCTTCTGCTCTGGGCGGTGAATAATCAAGGAGCCTTCATTTTCCAGCCTTAACTCAGTTAACTTTATTACCAGGAAAATCAATAACGTTTTATTAGAAACCAATTTCCCCGCGCATCCGTGTCTCTGTGCCAAATCCTAGCCAACCAAACCAGCATCCAAATCTTTCCTGTGCAACCATAACCCGTAACGCTATTCACCCCAACAACCGCTCCAACTCATCCCTGACCTCCGCCTGAATCCTCTCAAGCGCGACTTCCGAATCAGCCTCAAACCTGAGCACCAACACCGGCTGCGTGTTAGAAGCCCTAACCAAACCCCAGCCGTCTTTAAAAATAATCCTAGCCCCATCAATATCGATTACCTTATTTTTTGACTTGTAGGACTTCACCAATTCTTCGACAACCTTAAACTTCTTCTCTTCCGGGCAGTCAAACCGAATTTCCGGAGTGGAACAGGTTAACGGAAGATCATCGACTATCTCCGTCAAAGATTTTTCAGAGTTGGACAGCAGCTCCAATAATCTGGCCCCGGAATATACGGCATCATCATAACCGTAGTACCGGTCGGCGAAGAAAAGATGACCGCTCATTTCTCCGGCGAGTAGCGCTTTTTCCTCTTTCATTTTGGCTTTAATCAGCGAATGTCCAACCTTCCACATGATCGGGGCGCCGCCCATCGCTTGGATCCGTTCAAACATGGTCTGAGAGCATTTGACCTCGCCGATGATCTTCGCTCCGGGATTTCTTTTTACAATCTCAGCCGCATAGATGATCATCAGTTGATCGCCCCATAAGACCCGTCCTTTGGAGTCAACAACACCGATCCGGTCGGCGTCGCCGTCGAATGAAATTCCGAGGTCGGCTTGGTGCTCCTTAACTTTGGCGGTTAGCAGGGCCAGGTTCTCAGGCAAAGTTGGGTCCGGGTGGTGATTTGGGAAATTGCCGTCAGGCTCGGAGAACATTTCAATTACTTCCCAGCCGAGACTTTGATACAGTTTGACTGCAGTTAAGTTCCCGGTGCCGTTTCCAGCGTCAACGACTGCTTTAAGCTTTTTAGCGCTCGGGTTAATGATAGATTTTAAATATTTTAGATAAACGGGAATCATAGACTGTTCAACCAATTTTCCCGATCCGCATTGATAATCCTTTAATTCCATAATTCTTTTGATTTCTTGAATTTGTTCACCGAAAATGGTGGTCTTGCCCAGACAGATCTTAAAACCGTTTTCATTTGGCGGGTTATGGCTGCCGGTGATCATCACGCCGCCGCCAACCGGCAGGTTAAACAGGGAGAAGTACACTAACGGAGTAGGGCCCATTCCGATATCGTAGACATTGATCCCCGAGTTGAGCAGATTTTCTAATAAAGCTTTTCGAAAACCGGGGCTGCTTAACCGGCAATCGTACCCTAAACTGATGGTATCAACATTGTTGCGTTGATAAAAAGTTGCTAAAGATTTGCCAAGCTCGGCTACGAATTCCTCGGTCAAGTCGCGTCCGGCAACCCCCCGAATATCATATTGACGGAATACGTGAGACAATTTGTTTACCTCCTTAGAAAATACTTATGCAAGCAAACTGTCGGTCTAAAAGCGACCCTTCCCCTTAAAGGGAATTGGCTGGAATTGTAAGCCAATATAAAGATTTGGACTTCGAAGTCTAACTTCCAAGCTTAGGAACCACGACAGGTCCCCTTTAAGGGATAGGGTTGGGTTTAGACTCCGAAGACTATTGGGCCAAGTTAGTATCATTCGAAATTTTTAAATTCGCTACCAACTCATTAAACCCTCCTAAATTAATTGCCTTATTTACCAATTTAATTTATAATTTAACAAAACGAAAGATTTCGAAATGGGAGTGAAACGGTTGATACGGTTTTTAACTGCCGGGGAGTCTCACGGCCAGGCTTTGACTGCCATTATTGAAGGATTTCCGGCGGGGCTGCCGGTTTCATTAGAAGTAATCCGGGAGGATTTGAGCCGGAGACGGCAGGGTTACGGCCGGGGCGGCCGGATGAAAATTGAAAACGATGAAGTGGAGATTTTGTCAGGGGTCCGGCATGGGGAGACCCTTGGTTCTCCAATTACGCTTCAAATTCAAAATAAAGACTGGGAACGTTGGCGGGAGGTCATGTCTGTCGCTGATACCGATCAATCGGCAAAGGTGGAGATCGCCCAAGACGATAGGTTATCGGCAATAGACGCGCGGGTAACCAAGGCCAGGCCGGGCCATGCCGATCTGGCCGGGGCTATCAAATATCAACAGAATGATCTTCGAAACATTTTGGAACGGGCCAGCGCCCGGGAGACGGCGTCCCGGGTGGCGGTCGGTGCAGTTGCCCGGCGGTTGCTTAGCCAATTTGGGATTGCGGTTTTCAGCGGCGTAGTAAGGATTGGAGCTGAAGCAGCAACTAATTTGCCAGAGGATCTAAATACTTATCGGGAGAATGTTAAGAATTCTCCGGTGGCCGCGCCGGATCCCGAATGTTCTCAAAAAATGATGAAAGCCATCGACCAGGCTAAAGAGAATGGTAATTCCTTAGGAGGAGTCATTGAACTAATAATCCAGGGTGTACCGCCCGGTTTGGGAAGTCATGTTCACTGGGAACGGCGGTTGGACGCCCGGTTGACTTACGCCTTAATGAGTATCCCGGCGATTAAAGGAGTGGAAGTTGGACTAGGGTTCAAAGCTGCCGAACTTTTAGGGTCGGAAGTTCATGACCCCATCAATTATGATGTTACTAAAGGATTTAATCGCAAAACCAATAATGCCGGCGGCATTGAGGGGGGCATCAGTAACGGAGAGCTGATCCGGCTCCGTCTTGCCATGAAACCGATTCCTACTCTCTATCAACCCCTTGATACGGTTGATATAGAAAACAAAAAACCTGCTAAGGCTAGTGTGGAACGGTCGGATGTTTGCGCGGTACCGGCTGCGGCTGTAGTAGCGGAAGCAATGGCCTGTTGGGTGCTGGCCGAAGCTTTACTGGAGAAATGCGGCGGTGATCATTTGCGGGAAACTAAAACGAACTTTGATAACTTTTTGAAACAGGTGAAATTAATATAAATCCATTGATGTCTAGAATACTTTTTGCGTCATCACTACTGAGGTAGCGAACTCACCCCATCTATCTTCCACTCTCTTTTCTAAAATAGAGGGAAAGAAATTGCCTGCTCAATGAAGTTTTTTTAGACTACAAAGCATCCGGGTTACTCTCTCTTTCGTAAAAGAGAGAGCAAGAGTGAGTTTATTCAAAACTTTAACCGGACAGTTAGCTAGGAGAAGATAAATGAACCTGGTAATCATCGGTTTTATGGGAACGGGTAAATCCTCCATTGGAAAGATTTTGGCCCAAAAACTAAATTATGAATTTATCGATACGGACCAATTAATTGAGACGGAGCGTCATCAAAAGATAACCCAAATCTTTTTAGAAGAGGGGGAAGCTTTTTTTCGTAGTTTAGAGAATAAGCTGGCCGGAGAGTTAAGCGGGCTCGACCAAAAAGTAATCGCTACCGGGGGAGGGTGGGTGCTGAACCCGGAAAACCTTCAATTATCACGTGTCAATGGATATATTATCTCATTAACGGCTAAGCCGGAGATTATCTATGAACGAATAAAACATGAAACCCACCGGCCTTTGTTGGCTAGTGAAGATCCTTTGGCAAAAATCAAAGAGATAATGAGCCAAAGGGAAAGTCTCTATCGTAACGGAGATCTGGTAATGGATATTTCCCTGGGAACCCCGGAACAAATAGCGGAACGGATTATAAAAGAATTGACAAGGAGAGGCATTTTAAATGCGAGAGGTTAAAGTAGAACTAGGCGAGCGGAGCTATTCGATTTTGATCGGGGTTAATCTGATTTCCAAGAGCGGCGCTATTTTTCAAGAGCGGGGAGTTAAGGGCAGGATAATGGTAATCACCAATCCAACCGTGGCCCAGTGGTATCTTGAGCCGTTATTGGAGAGTTTAAGGGCTGCTGATTATCAAGCCGAAGCGGTATTAATACCGGATGGAGAAGAATATAAATCATTGGAACAGGCCAATCGGATCTATGATGAACTGGTGGAGGGCAAGTACGACCGTAAATCAGTCCTAGTTGCTCTCGGTGGTGGAGTCATCGGTGATTTGACCGGGTTTGTCGCTGCCACCTATATGAGAGGAATCCGGTTCATTCAAATTCCGACTACGCTTTTGGCCCAAGTGGATTCGAGCATTGGTGGGAAAACAGCGGTAAACCATCCCAAGGGGAAGAACTTGATCGGCGTTTTTTACCAACCGGGTTTGGTGATAAGCGATGTAGCAACCTTCCGAACTTTACCGGATCGGGAGTTTAACTCGGGAATGGTTGAAGTGATTAAACATGGAATAATATTGGACCCCGAATATTTTGAAATGTTAATCAATGAGCTACCGGCAATCAAAGAACTGGATCCGGAAACATTGGTTAAAATTGTGGAGGGTTCTTGCCGGATCAAAGCCCGGGTGGTCCAGGAAGATGAAAAAGAAACCGGTTTACGGGCAATTTTAAATTTCGGGCATACCGTGGGGCATGCCCTGGAAAGCATCACTAAATACCAATATTACAAACACGGTGTGGCGGTAGCTTTGGGGATGCTTGCCGCAATCAAAATCGCTAACCGTAATAATATCTTGGAAGAAAAGGACCTTGAAAAACAGTTGGTAGCGTTACTTGAAAGCATGGATTTACCTTTGAACATTCCAGGACTTCAAACAGATGAGATTATGTCTCTGCTTTATCTGGATAAAAAGGTGGAGTACGGTAAGATCCGTTGGGTGTTGCCCAAAAGCCGGGGGCAAGTGGTTATTTCAGACCAAATTCCACCGGAAACGGTAAAGGATACTCTATTGGAATTGGGGGGAGTATAAAGATGAAGATTTTGGCGCTTCACGGACCAAACCTGAACTGGCTGGGTAAAAGAGAACCGGAGATTTATGGTTCCGATACTTTGGGAGATTTGAATCGGTTGTTGGAACAGACAGCCGGAGAATTAAAGATAGAACTAAAAATATATCAGAGTAATTTGGAAGGGGATTTAATTGACCGCATTTATGAAGAATCGTCCTGGGCTGACGGGATTTTAATCAACCCGGGAGCCTATACACATTACAGTTATGCTTTGCGGGACGCTTTAGCCGGAGTTAACATGCCCGTGGTGGAAGTTCATCTTAGTAATATCCACAAGCGGGAAGAATTTCGGAGCCAATCGGTAATCGCCCCCATAGCGGCCGGGCAGATAATGGGATTCGGTTTTGAGAGCTATCTGTTGGGTTTGAGAGCGCTTAAGGCATTACTTGATAAGGTGAATTAAATTATTTGCCACAGAGACTCAGAGAAAACTAATTAAAATTTCTCTCCGTGCCTCTGTGTCTTTGTGATTAATCAATAGTTTTAGAAGGTGTTAAGTAATGTCACGCTTGGAAAACTTAAGAAGCCGATTACGGGAGCGGGAACTTGACGGTATTCTAATCACAAACCGAGAAAATCGGTGTTACCTAAGCGGTTTTACCGGTTCTTCCGGCACGCTAGTAATTGGCATGGAGGAAGCTTTTTTAGTAACGGATTTTCGTTATTGGGAACAGGCGTCCTCGGAGAGCAAAGGGTTTGAACTATATAAACAAGGCCCGCAAATGTGGGCCAGTATCGGGGAATTGCTTCAAAAGTTAAAATGGGAGCGGATTGGTTTCGAGGGGACCCTTACATATCAAGAGTTCCAAAATTTTGAAGGAGTCTTAACCTCAAATGCTTCATTGACACCGGTTACGGATTTGGTGGAAGAGTTGCGCCGGGTCAAGGAAGATAGTGAAATAGAATTAATCTCAAAGGCGGCAATTATTACCGATACCGCTTGGGAGAAAACCATCAGCCGGATTAGACCCGGGGTGAAAGAACGGGACCTGGCTTTAGAGTTTGATTATCAATTAAGGTTGAATGGCGCCGAAGGCAACGCATTTCCGACTATTGTGGCCTTTGGCGAGAGGGCGGCCTTACCACATGCCGCACCCGGCGGTAAGGAATTAGTTTCCGGTGAATTTGTATTAATCGATGGCGGTGCTTTATATCAAGGGTATAACGCTGATTTGACCCGGACGGTGGTCTTGGGAAAGGCTGATTCGGAACAGCTGCGGATTTATGAGTTGGTGCTCAAGGCCCAACTGGAAGCTTTGGAATATTTGAGATCGGGATTAACCGGCCGGGAAGTCGACCAGAAAGCCCGTGATATAATTTCCAAAGCGGGTTATGGTGAAAATTTCGGCCACGGATTAGGCCATAGTGTAGGTTTGAATATTCATGAAAACCCGAGATTATCGCCGAATGAGTCCGGCCAAATCCCCAAAGGAGCGGTAGTAACGGTTGAACCGGGGATTTACCTCCCCAAATGGGGCGGGGTTAGGATTGAAGATTTGGTGGAGGTAGAGGAGAACGGGGTCAGGAATCTGACGGGTGCGTCTAAGAAAAGGTTGCTGGAGATATAAAGAATTACAAGATGTAGTGTTAGACATGGAAATGGACTTGAAAATAGAGTTTGAATATGTCTAACTTCAACTCATCCCGCGTTCATCTCTGGTATCCGTTACCTAAGATTGGCCCTTCTCTACCCGGAAGCGGAATCAACGAAGATAACTCAGCAAAGAAGGGCAAGGAATATCATCTTACTCCGCTTTTAAAATCACTATCTTGACCAACCTTTCCTCTTTGCTGAACCGCTTTCAGTATTTGACTTCCTAGCAGAGAGGCAAGGTGAGTTGATTTTTGGCGTTTAGACAAGTTAGAACATAGCTTAAAAACGCTCAAGAAATAATGTTCTCGTTTTTAGTATTTCAGATAGCCCCTCGACAAAGGGACAAGCTTTATGATAGAATATTTTTGGCCCTTAATATGGTAATTTATATTTTTGGCAATTATTTTTTTAAGATTATAATACGGATGTTTCCGTAAGGGGGATATTACATGGCGATTTCAGTAACTGATTTTAAGACTGGCTTGACTGTGGAAATTGACGGCCAATTATTCCAGGTGATTGATTTTATGCACGTAAAACCGGGAAAAGGCGCGGCCTTTGTCCGTTCGAAACTCCGTAACATTCGGACCGGATCAACTGTGGAACGGACCTTTAACTCTAATGAGAAAGTGGAACCGGCCCGGATTGAGACCCGTGATATGCAATTCTTATATAAGAGCGAAGACGATTACACTTTTATGGATATGGAAAGCTACGAGCAGCTTACCATTCAAGCTTCAAAGATGGGTGACGCTCCAAAATACTTAAAAGAAAACATGATTGTTGAGATTCAAATGTATCAAAACGAAATTCTCGGTGTGCAACTACCGAACACCGTTGAGTTGGAAGTTACCGAGACAGACCCCAACTTTAAAGGAGATACCGCCACCGGCGGGACCAAACCAGCTACCCTTGAGACCGGCGCTGTGGTAAACGTTCCGTTCTTTGTCGAAACCGGTGATGTGCTTCAGGTAGATACCAGGACCAATCAATATTTGAAGAGGGTAAATAAGTAGGGGGTTCCGTTACGGGTTACGCGGGAGATTATGTGTCGGAGCGGGAGGGCTAAAATCAGATACATTGATGATATTTGATTACCGATTCCATCTCCTTGTTGTTGTTTTTTTAGGACTTAATAAAAAGCAGATTAAAAAGAAGAACCACGCCTAGCATGGTTCTTCTTTTACGTATGTATTTATTTATCTTTTAGCTCTTTTATTTCTTTCAAACAATCCATACATACGCTCTTTTCTTTGATTTTTTTTAATCCTTCCATGCTGTCGCAAAATAAACAGCCGGCATAATACTTTTTTAGGATAATCTTTTCGTTATCAACAAAAATTTCAAGAGGATCGCCTTTGTCTATATTCATAATATTACGCAGTTCTATCGGAAAAACCACTCTTCCCAAATTATCAACTTCCCTAACGATTCCCGTGGATTTACTCATGTTGAGCCGCCTCCCAAAAAAATTAATAATCTAATTATACCATTTTCTTTTTCTAACACCAAATTTATTATGAAAAACGATATAAATAACTAAGTTATCAATGTGCACAATTGTTAAATGCATATTGATAATTTAATAACGTACTCACATAATTAAATAATGCAGATGCATAATTGCAAAACGCATACATATAATTGCAATATATAAGTTGTTAATGAAATTATTTATGTAAATAATTAAAAAAGACACATGATTAATAAAATTATGCACATTGTTTTGGAAAGAAGAAGTTCACTTTAAAGAAACGGTATTCATTTTCAAAGAACAACATCTTTTTAAAGAAATTATTAAACTTTATTCGAAAGGGGTATGTATTATAGGAAAAAATAATTGATTTGGATTGAATACTAAAACACTTCCCTTCCCCCCGTCTTCATGTCCTTCATGGTGAAGATCTTAGGGTCGCTTCCCACTTGATGTGCTCCTTCCAAAGAATAAGTAGTCCATTAAACCGAAATAATATTTAACAAGGGAGGATTGAAAAATGGAAGAGTTAAGAGAGAAAGCCGCCTATATGCGGGGGGTATTGGAAGGGATTAATTTTAACGGGGCCGATCAGCAGAAACGGCTTTGGGAGACTTTAATTGATTTCTGCGACGGAGTGGCGGATGATCTTAGTAGTTTGGAGGATTCCCAGGGTGAATTTGCCGACTATATTGAGGCGATAGATGAGGACTTATGTACTTTGGAAAAGTATTTTTATAATGAAGGCGACGATGCTAACGATAATCAGGAAGTGATCTTTAACAGCGACCCGGAAAATAGTATGGTGGAGATGGATTGTCCTTTTTGTAATCAAGGGGTCTACTTTGAAAACGATACCGGGGATTATGAAGTGGTTTGCCCGGAATGCGGGAAAGTAATTTGGAATAGTGCTACCGAAGAAGCTGGTCCGGTTAACCGGAGGGATGTAATTTAAAGATTGTCATAAAAAGAAGCCCGTCTCCATAGATATAACTAAGGACGGGCTTTTTGTTTTTTTAATTAAATATGAGACTAATAATCAAATCAGAGCTTTCCAGAAAGATAAAATAAATAACTCAACTTTCCCACATCAAAAACAGGAATAAATACTTAATGACTAGGGTGAAAACGAACAATGAATAGATTTTTGTCTTAAAAAATTGGGTTCGCCCTCATTCTATCTTTCTCCCTCAGGGAGAAACGAACTGCAGTTCTTTGCAGGTATTAGCTTGTTGCTGGTTGTTTTTGTTTACTTTCTTGACAAGACCTTCGTTTCTCTAAGGTGGCGGGAGAAAGCAAGAATGAGGGGTAGAACCCTATTATATTACTTGTATTAAGCGTATTTTTTGACTGGGAAAGTTGAGTAAACAATGAAATGAGTAATCATTCAAACGAAAAACCAAATAACGAAAATTGGAGCAAGGTACTCAGTTTTTTTCCTTCGGAACTTCGTCAAGTGTTAATGAAAATCCCTACCCATTTACAATCAAAATTAATTGAAGTGCGAATCAGAGTAAACCGACCTTTAGAATTAAATTTTGGCCTGAACAATAACCTGATAACAGAAGATGGTAATTTAACTGACGATTATGAACAGGCGTTAATTACCGGTGCTGAGGATTTGCGCAAAATCCTTAATGCTTTTACTACCAGCTCTTTATATGCGGTTGAGGAAGAATTGGTCCAGGGATATTTGGCGCTTCCGGGAGGGTACCGGGTAGGTGTAACCGGGCAGGTAATATATAACGGTGAGACAATAAGAATCATCCGTAACATTTCCAGTATCAACTTTCGGATCGCCCGTTCGGTAAAGGGAATCGCCCGGCCGATCCTTCCATTTCTATGGAAAGACGGACGTTTTTTAAAAACCTTGATTATCGGAGCGCCTGCTACCGGAAAGACCACTTTGCTGAGAGAGGTCATTCGGGAAGTAAGCACGGGAATACCCATGTTAGGAATCCCCGGAATACATGTAGGGTTGGTTGATGAACGATCCGAAATCGCCGGCAGTTATCGGGGAATACCCCAGTTAGATGTGGGACCTAAGACCGATGTATTGGATGGCTGTTCCAAAGGGGATGGGGTCTATTTATTATTGCGCTCAATGAACCCCCAATTAATCGCCACCGATGAGGTGGGTCGAGAAGGTGACTTACGGGTAATAGAAGACATTATCAATGCCGGTGTCAGTTTTATTGCTACAGCCCATGCCGGTAATTTAACAGAAGCAATGTTTAGACCGGGTTTAAAAAAACTGCTTCAGGTAGGCGGGGTGGAAAGAATGGTGACGGTCAGTAATAGATTGGGAGTAGGAACCATCGAAAGCGTCAAATCGGGGATTAACGGACCGGAATTATTAACTTCTCAATTGGCGGGGTTAACAGGATGTTCAAAATAATCGGAGCAACTCTCGTAATCGGAACCAGTACCTTAATGGGATATATTATGGCTGAACGATTAAACGAACGCAGCCGTTTGCTTAGGATATTGATTAGGTTATTAAATATATTAAAGACGGAGATTGGCTACCATTCCGGATTATTAGCGGATGTTTTTCATAAGGCGGCCCAGGTGATTAATGATCATAATATCTCATTATCATTGGAAAAGGTTGCCCAAAACATTGGCTTTGGATCGGACTACAATATAGCCGAACTTTGGGAAAGCCTTTTAAATGAACAGGGAATGGCGGCTCTTTCAAAAGAAGATACTGCGGTTCTTAAGGAATTGGGAGCCTATTTGGGAAGTACCGATCGAGAGGACCAAGTCTCAAAGATCGAAGCGGCTTGCGCCGGATTAGAGATAAATTTGAAAATGGCTGACTCAGATATTGTAAAACGAGTCAGGTTATACCGATACTTTGGATTTGCCGCCGGAGCGGTGCTGGTTTGTATGTTGTTATAATAAACCGATATGCGTTACGAGTACCGCGTTACGCGTTTGTGTGTTGTTTTGTTTAGTTAAAAACTCAACTTTCCCCAAAAATAAGCTTGATGTAAGTAATACTATAGGGTTCTAACCCTCATTCAATGGCCAATTTAATTTCCAGGACCTGTTTTGATGGTTTTACGATTAACGACACAGATGAGGAGAATATCGATGGATATAAATTTGATCTTTAAAATTGCCGGGATCGGGATTTTGGTATCAATATTGAATATGGTCCTTAAACAGGCTGGGAAAGAGGAACAGGCGCAAATGCTGACTCTGGCCGGTGTCATAATTGTGTTATTAATGGTGATCCAACTGGTGCAAAGATTATTTACCGATGTACGTTCGGTTTTCGGATTATAGAAAAAGGGAAAAGGGAAAAGGGTAAAGAGTATAAGCTTTTCTTTTCATTTTACACTTTACACTTTTAACTTTACCCTTTAACAAAGTCGGGAGGTTAAAAAGTGTCTTTCTTTGCGGTGTTAGGTTTTGGATTGATAGCCACTGTATTGCTGATAATAGTCCGCAAAGATCGTCCAGAATTTGCTATTTTACTGACAATAGCTGCCTCAGCAATAATTTTTACAGGTCTGTTGAAAGATATATCCCAAATTTTGACTGTCTTTGAATCTTTAGCCTCCAGGGCTAAGATAAATTCCAATTATTTAAAATTGGTCGTTAAAATTGTTGGTCTAGCTTATCTAGCGGGATTTGGCGCTCAAATCTGTAAAGACGCGGGTGAGAGTAGCATGGCGGCCAAGATCGAATTAGCCGGGAAAATATTCATCCTCAGTCTGGGTGTTCCGATAATGATCGGTTTACTGGAAATGATTATCCGAAATCTTTAATACTAACAAAAAAATATATTAGACGGGATTAACACAGAAGAACATGGATTAAAAAAAACAAAAGATAATCTGGTTTTTATAAAAAAATGCAGTAAATCTTGTTAATCCTATCAAAACAAAATTTTTCTTAGACAGGATTAACACAGATTATCACGGATTTAAAAAAAGAAACTAGATGATTTTAATAAAAAGCCAATAAATCCGTGTTATCCTGTCTAAGAAACTTTACTTGTAGACAAGGTTAACACAATCTATGAAATATAAAACGGAGTAACTAATGAAACAATTCTTAATTTTATCATTAATGTTACTAATCATTTTTGCTTTTGGAAAAGCGAGTCTGGCCGAGACTTTCTCCGCTTTACCGACGGAAGTGGTTGATGTGGTTGAATTAAGCGACTTGAAAGCATTCCTAAATACCGTTGATGAAGATGTTCAACGTTATCTACCACGTTTAGATTTAAAATCATGGGGAATAACAGGGCCTGAATGGGATTTACGAAAGATAGGCTTAGGAATAATCAGTTTCTTTTTTCGAGAAATCCTTTTTAATTATAAGCTCATTGGCCAACTGATATTATTGGCAATGGCTTTGGCGATCCTGGAAAATATCAAACATGCTTTTGAAGAGGACAATATAAGCCGTTTGGCTTTTAGTTTATGTTTTCTAGTAGTAATGGGTATTGTTTTGAATTGTTTTCGGATTAATTTTGCAATTGCCCGGGGTACGATTAATGAAATGACCAATTTCATGTATGCGATTACACCGGTCCTATTTAGTATAATAGCCGCGGGAGGCGGCGTTACCACCGCCGCCATTGTTCATCCTTTATTAATATCCAGTGTGGGTGTGATTGGCAGTTTAGTATCCAATTTTGTTTTTCCCCTGATTTTGTTCACTGGGATTTTAGGAATGGTTAACCATTTGGTCGAAAGTTTCCAAGTCAATAAGTTGGCGCGTTTTTTTAAATTGACCGCCAATGGGATATTAGGTGTAACAATGGCAGTTTTCATAGGAATTATTACCATCCGGCGTTTTACATCTTCAGTCGCCGACAGTCTGGCGTTGCGTACGGCAAAATATTTTTCCTCGGCTTTTGTTCCGGTAGTGGGAGGAGCTATCTCCGATACAATGGAAATGACAGCCGGGTGCGCTGCGGTTTTAAAAAGTGGTTTAGGAGTTTACGGTTTGGGTTTAATTACCCTAATTGCGGTTTTCCCTTTGCTAAAAATTCTAGCAATAGCGGTAATTTTCCAATTAACCGGAGCATTAATTCAACCATTGGGTAATAATCGGCTTTCCGATGCCTTACAGACCATAGGTGACTCGACATTTCATTTATTTGGCGCGGTTACAGTGGTAGGCATGATGTTCTATATTACACTGGCGATTCTGGTAGGGGCCTCAAACTATGGTTTTAGGTGAATTTAGTGGATAAAATAACCGAATGGTTGCGACAATTTATTACTGCTTTACTACTGGCCGGTTTCATTGAGATGTTGATACCGGAGAATAGTTTAAAAAAACCGGTAAAATTGGTGATTGGCCTATTGGTAATGGTTATTTTGGTTCAGCCTTTGGCCCGTATTTTCAAGGTACCGCTGGAACTGGACCGGATTTTATCGGCTAGTCACGGCGCCAATCACCAAACCTCGCAGCAAGTTTTGGAGTGTGGTTTACAAATCCGTAACAACTGGCAGGAGCGTTTTGATTCACAACAACGAATATTAACTAAGGAAAAAATTGAAAGCGTAATCGGATTAATTGATGGAATTGATTTGCGGGAGGTTCGGTTCGCCGAATCAAAGTCTGGGTTTACCCGAGTAAATATCAGAGTTGTTCCCGCTTTTAACGAGACTTTTTCCAAAATAGACCAAGATAAGTTCACCAACAAAATACAAAATTCGGTTCGTTTGGTCTCCGATCTATCCAAAGAGCAAATTGAGGTGAATTGGGATGAAAATTAGTAATAATGAAGAAAAGGAGTTCGGTTTTCATGAACTTTGGGCATACTTTCAGTCAAAGCCGGTATCAATCTGGATTTTACTTGGTTTAATATGTTTAGGGATAGTACTCTTAATGAGCGGGAATACACGGGAAGAATATCCCAATGAATTAACCGATCGGAAACAAGTTGAGGCTGAGAATTCCGAATTAAACCCCGAGTCGGATGAAGAGCGGTTGGAGATAGAACTGACTAAGACGCTAATGGGTATTGCCGGAGTTGGGGAAGTACGGGTTGATATTAATTTAAAAGCGGGTAACCGTAAGATATGGGAACGGCAGGCACGGACCAGTAAGCGGGTTAATCAAGAAGAAGGAATGGTTAACACCGAAGAAAGCTCCAGCGACGAGTTGGTCTTTGCGAAGGACCGGGAAGGGCGGGATTCTCCGGTTCTCAAAGAAGAACTGGCGCCGGAAATTGAGGGTGTCGTAGTAGTCGCAACAGGGGCGGGCGATAGTCGGGTTCGGAAATTGCTTACCGACACGGTTGTAACTATTTTAGGCCTTCCGGGACATCGGGTTTTAATAATTCCAGGGAAAGAAGCGAAGGAGTGAAAAAAATTGAAACAATTTTTTTATGTAATAAATAATCGAAAGTACTGGGTCTTGATAGTGGTGGCTGTTTGCGCCACAATGTTTTGGTATGGCTATCGGCAAGTAATCCGTGTAAACCAAACTGAAAATCCCCCCCTTGTCAATCCTGCTCCTTCAGTGCCGCGAGAATATAACCCGGGGGATTCATTATTGGATTTTAAAATCGAGAGAGATCGGGAGCGTAGTCGTGAAGTTGAAAGGATCCAAAGTTTATTAGATAAAATTGGCCTCTCCGACCAGGTTAGAAAAGAGGCGGAGGAAGAACTATGGCGTTTGACTCAGGCTACATCAAAAGAACATGAACTGGAAAACATTTTGATGGCAAAAGGTTTTGAAGAATGTATGGCTACAATCGGTCGTAATTTGGTAACTGTAGCAATTTCGGGGCGTCTTCAACCTGAAGATGCAAAAAACATTGCTATTACTAGCGCTGAAGTCACCGGATATCAATTGGACCGGATTCAGATCTTGGAGCGCTAATTTTCTTGTATACCGGTTGGTCTAAAAGATAAAATTAATTAAAAGAAGGAAAAATTTCCTCATTGGTGAATAAATACACTTATACTTTTCCCATTCCCTATAAGGAGGACAATGAATGAACAATAAGGAAATCAAGGAATTGGTGAAGATGTTGGATGGGACTGACATTACCGAATTTACGTTTGAAAGTGAAGGAAACAAGATTTCGATAAAGAAAGGATTAAGTTGCTCTCATGTTACAACTCAGGCCCCAATGATGCAGTATCCCACTGCAAATATGATGATGGCCCCCGGATTGCCTCCGGCGCAGCTAAACCCTTCGGCCGTTCCCGCGGATGTAGAGAAAAAAGAGGGACTTGGGCCAAACCAAGTCTTAATTATTGCTCCGATGGTAGGGACTTTCTACCGTTCTCCAAGTCCTGATTCGGAACCTTATGTCCAAAACGGAGAAACCGTTGAGGCAGGACAAGTTGTATGTATTATTGAAGCAATGAAGCTTATGAATGAAATCGAGAGTGAATGGCGCGGCAAAATCGTCCAAGTATTGGTTGAGAACGCACAACCGGTGGAGTATGGCCAGCCTTTGTTCGTTTTGGAAAAAGTATGACCATGACTTGAAACCGGAGGTGTCGTGAAAAAATATGTTCAAAAAGATCTTAATTGCCAATCGCGGTGAAATTGCGCTCCGAATCATCCGGGCCTGCAAAGAGATGGGTGTTGGAACTGTAGCCATCTATTCCGAGGCTGATCGGGACTCTTTACATGTTCACTATGCAGATGAGGCATTTTGTGTAGGGCCTGCCCCCGGAAACCGCAGTTATTTAAATATTCCAAATATTATCAGTGCTGCTACAATCGCCGGTGTGGACGCCATTCACCCCGGATATGGTTTTTTGGCTGAGAACGCCCGTTTTGCGGAAATTTGCGAGACTCACCATATAAAATTTATCGGTCCACCGGCTGAAGCCATTGAAAAAATGGGGGATAAGGCTGTAGCAAAGCAAACCATGAAAGATGCCGGGGTACCTGTTGTTCCTGGTTCCGACGGCGTTATTCAAGATGAAGACGGAGCTTTGAAAAAAGCCAAGGAGATTGGATATCCCGTCATTATTAAAGCATCCGCCGGCGGTGGTGGCCGGGGGATGAGGGTTGTTTACAACCAAGATGAATTGTTGAATGCTTATAGAACCGCACAAAGTGAAGCCGATATTGCTTTTGGAAACCCTGAAGTATATATGGAAAAATTTATTGAGGAACCAAAGCATATTGAGGTCCAGTTACTCCTCGATGAACATGGAAATGGAGTTTACTTGGGCGAACGCGACTGTTCGGTACAACGGCGGCATCAGAAGGTGATTGAGGAGTCTCCTTCTCCGGCGGTCAATCCTGAAATGCGCAGTAAAATTGGGGAAGCAGCTCTTAAAGGAGCAAAATCAGTCGGCTATACCAATGCCGGGACCGTGGAATTTCTACTTGATAAAAACGGGGAATTTTATTTTATGGAAATGAATACCCGAATCCAGGTTGAACACCCGGTTACGGAATTGGTCACTAATATAGATTTAATCAAAGAACAGATTAAAGTAGCCGCTGGAATGAAGCTGGATATAACTCAAGACCAAATAAAGGTCCGGGGTCATGCCATAGAGTGCCGGATAAACGCAGAGGACCCAGCGAAAAACTTTCAACCGTCACCCGGCCGGATCAATGTCTACCATGTTCCGGGCGGACCCGGAGTAAGGGTTGATAGTTGTGCTTATCAAGGTTATATGATACCGCCTTATTATGATTCGATGATTGCTAAATTGATCGTTTGGGATGAATCCCGTGACGCAGCCATTAGCCGAATGCTTCGGGCTTTAGAAGAATTCGAAATTCAAGGAGTTAAGACTACAATTCCTTTCCAAATGGAAGTATTAAAAAATTCTTATTTTCAAAGGGGGGAGGTCTACACCAATTTCATCCAAACCAGGATTTTTGGCGCAAAAAAAGACATATCCGACGCCGAATCCGATTAAAATTTGGTATGAAGATTTGGAGGTGTAGTTGATGTCGGAGCAAATTGAATCAGGTACTATAAGAATAGCCAGTGAAGTTGTTAAAATAATCGCCGGGTTAGCCGCTTCCGAAGTTAAAGGAGTAGCAGGAATGAGCGGTGGAATGGTCGATGGTTTTGCCGAGCTGCTAAAGAAGAAAAGTTTGGCTAAGGGAGTAAAAGTTGAAGTCGGCGAAAAACAATGTGCAATAGATTTATTTGTGGTCATTGAATACGGGGCTAAGATTCCCGACATAGCTTATCAAGTACAGGAAAATGTCAAACGGGCCGTAGAGAGCATGACCGGCCTGGAAGTAGTAGAAGTCAATGTGCATATCCAGGGAGTCGAGCTCCGGAATGAGGAAACTAACGAATCTCGTATTCTTTAATTTTTAAACAATATTATCTCACGTTTTTCGGTTTTAGTCGTCTTTGATATTATTATATTTAGAAAGAAAGGAAGGGTATTGCGATTCATGAAAGTTGGTGAACGGTTAGTTAGCTTATTGGCTGGAATTATTTTGATCGTAGTCGGTTTGAGTTTATTAATGTTAACTTTTGGTTTGGGACAAGCCGACATTTTTCTCGAAAACCTAAAAGAACTTTCACCACAGGAGTTTTGGTGGGCTTTGGGCGTATCGGGAATTTCTCTCCTATTAGCGGTCTTAGCTATTAGGATGGCGCTCCGGATGAAACGTGAGGAAAAAACAATAATTCACCAGACCCAATTCGGGGAAATCCGTATTGCGGTTTCGGCGGTTGAGAGTTTGTCTTTACGAGCCTGTAAAAACATTAAAGGTGTCAAAGACGCTCATGTGGGAGTTAGAGCTGATTTGACCGGTTTGGATGTATTTATCGAGGTGACTGTTAATCCTGATTTGAGTATTCCGCAAATTTCCGAGGATATTAAAGCAAAGGTTGATGAGTATATCTTTGAAACAGTTGGCATCAGAGTTAACTCGGTTAAGGTTTTAGTTACCAAAATTGCGGCCGAAGTTAGGGCAAGAGTTGAGTAGAAAGGGGTAACTGGTGTGAGAGAATTTTTTGAAGAAATTCTACCCAAGCTCTCACTTTATAAAGCCCGAATTTTTGGCGGTCTAATCGGATTTATTGCCGGGTTGCTTTGGGCCTTTATGGGTTTTTGGAGAGCATTGGCCTTTGTGGTATGCATATTTTTGGGGTACTTTTTAGGAAAAAGAATTGATCAAAGGGGTTCTTTACGGGACATCTTTTATAAAGTCTTCCCTCCTAAAGAATAAATTGAAAAAGGTGGTTGTATGACCCGTCGCGCAGCCCGTGAAGAAGCATTCAAAATAATTTTCCAAGTAGATTTGGGGAAAAATTCTTGGAATGAAGTTCTTTCTCATAATCTTAAAAATTCAAGTCTTAGTGAAGCCGGTCAATTGTTTTTAAAACAATTAGTCGAGGGAACCATGACTCATTTAACCGAAATTGACGGTGAGATCTCAAAATACGCTCAAGACTGGAAATTAGATCGAATGCTTAGTACCGACCGGAACATTTTACGGATGTCGCTTTACGAATTGAAATATCAAAACGACATTCCGGCAGGGGTTACCGTTAATGAAGCGGTCGAATTGGCTAAAACCTATGGAGACGATGATTCGGGTCGATTTATTAACGGAATTTTAGGTAATATTATTCGAAGTTCCGGGATGGCTGAGATAGAAATAAAGCAAGAAACATAACGGAGGGATTCCCTCTGTTTTTTGTAATGGAGACTATTTAGCTAATGATTATCGGGATTGATACCAGTTGTTATACAACCTCGGTAGCTTTGATTAATGGAGACGGCTCTATAATAAATAATCGCCGACAGATGCTTCAGGTTAAACCGGGCCAGCGGGGATTAAGGCAATCGGAAGCGGTTTTTCAGCATATCCAAAATTTGCCCCGGCTGGTGGAAGATTTGAAAGAAATCACGCCTATTACAGCAGTTGCTGCTTCAATACGGCCGCGGCCCGTGTCCGGATCTTATTTGCCAGTATTTAAAGTCGGGGCAAGCTTAGGGGCTACTTTGGCATGTGTCATAGGGGTCCCTTTTTTTGAAACCAGTCACCAGGAAGGACACCTCCGAGCTGGCCTTTTAAATACTGAATTTATTAATAAAACTTTTTTAGCTTGGCATCTTTCCGGAGGGACAACTGAACTATTATTGGTTAGAGCTTTTTCAGGAGGCTTCGATATTGAAAAAGTAGGGGGTAGCACTGACCTTCAAGTGGGCCAATTGATTGATCGAATTGGAGTAGCACTAGGAGGTGGGTTCCCAGCCGGAATATTCCTGGAAGAATTGGCGAGTCAATCACAGTCTATAGAATTTCTTCCGGTGGTTACTAAAGATTTAACAATTAGTTTCTCAGGGCCTGATTCCGCCGGTAAACGTCTTATGGATTCCGGCATTGCCCCGCCGGAGTTAGCCCGGAGAGTTTTTAACTGTATTAGCCGTTCGTTGATAAAGGTTACAATAGAGGCCGTTCGCCGGTTTCAGGTTAATCTGGTTTTATTCGCAGGAGGAGTGGCTTCCAACGAACTTGTTAGAGCAGCATTATTAAATGAGGCGTCTTTGCATGATGTTAAAATAGTATTCGCTCCTATAGAATTATCCGGCGATAATGCAGTAGGTGTTGGTCTAATTGGATATGATTTAATAAAGCAAAGAAGTTACTTATAAGATTAGCCACAGAGACTCAGAGACACAGAGTAGCTTTTAAGAACAGACCATTAAGATTAATCTGCAATAAAGAGCATAAATGGAGTACTTTTCATTCTCTGTGTCTCAGTGTCTCTGCGGCTAAACGTTAAAAAGAAAGGTTTATAAGAATGGGTAATCAGAAGTTAGTCATAATTGACACTTATAGTTTAGCTAATCGGGCTTTTTTTGCCTTACCTCCCCTTGCAACCAGTAACGGACAACCGACTAATGCCGTTTACGGTATGGCAATGATGCTCTTAAAGCTATTGGACGAATCCAAACCTAATTTTATGTTAGCGGCGTTGGATTCGGGAACCCCGACATTCCGCCATCAGGAATACTCGGACTATAAAGGGCAACGTTTAAAGATGGAAGATTCTTTGCGGACCCAGATTCCTATCATTAAAGAACTATTAGCGATATTAGAAATACCCGCATTGGAAGAACCGGGTTTTGAAGCGGATGATTTAATCGGTACTTATGCTAAACATGCCGTTAAACAAGGCTTGGAAGTTGAACTTGTAACCGGCGATCGGGATGCTTTTCAATTGGTGGAGTCGGGGATAAAAGTGAAGTATACCCGGAAGGGCATTACCGAGGTGGATAACGTTGATAACGAGTATATTCAAAACCGTTATCAATTAACTCCCGAACAATTGATTGACTTAAAGGGATTGATGGGTGACTCTTCGGACAATATTCCGGGAATCCCTGGTTTTGGTGAAAAAACCGCTCTTAAATACTTACATCAATTCGGTTCCATCGATGCGATATATGAAAGTGTTGAAAGTATCGAACGAACCAGGGATCGGGAATTATTATTAAAATACCGTGATCAAGCATATTTAAGCAAGAAATTGGCGACCATTATCACCGACTTAAAGCCAACTGTCGACATTCAGAACTGTTGTCGGGAAAAACCTTATGACCGTCAAAAATTACATGATTTTTGTATTAAATATGAGTTTAAATCCTTAGCAAAAAAACTGGCCGGTGAAGACCAACCCGAAGCTGAGTTAAGTATTTTACCACCAATTGATTTTAAGATTGAAGTTGTTAAAGAAGCTAACCTTGAGGCGATTGTGCAAAAACTGGAATCAGCTCGGGTATGCGCTATCCAATTTTTAACCGCCGGAGCTAATTGGATAGGTAGTAAGCTACTGGGTTTGGGAATAAGCGATTTCAATCACAACTGGTTTTACCCTCTTTCAAAAGAAAAGCGTCTTCCGGAGTGTTTAGTCCGGGTTTTAACCGATGAACTGATTGTAAAAACCGGACATGATTTGAAAAAACAATTGCAAATAGCTATGGTTAACGGCATTGAGATTCATGGAGTTTTGGAGGATACATTAATCGCCGGATATCTGGTTAATGCAGGGCTAGGTAGTTTGGAACTTGAGGAACTAACCAAGAATTATTTACATAAGACGATTCCAACCTGGAACAATGAACGGGGGAAAGTATTTTCCGTTTTTGAATTACCGGAAGGATTACCAGAAGAAGTATTATCCAAAATTGCGGGCGGACGTCTTCAATCCATTTGGGAGTTAAAGGAAGTTTTTCAGGATCTAATGTCTACCCTTGGATTGGTTGATCTTTACCGTAATGTGGAAGTTCCATTAATTAAAGTTTTACTTAATATGGAAAAAACCGGAATTAAAGTGGAACCGGAAGCTCTTCGAACATTCGGCAATGAGCTTCGTATTCGCCAACATCAGTTAGAAACGGAAATATTCAACCTGACGGGGGAAAAGTTCAATATTAATTCTCCAAAACAATTGGGGGTTATTCTTTATGAAAAACTGGGGCTGAAAGCTCCCAAAAAAACGAAAACCGGTTATTCTACCGATGCTCAAGTGTTGGAAGAACTCCTTGACCAACATCCGGTGGTGTCGCTAATTTTGGAATATCGTCAGAATATCAAATTACAGACCACTTATATTGATTCCTTAATCGCCTTGATCAATTCAAAAACAGGCCGGGTCCATACTACTTTCAACCAGGCGGTGACTACTACCGGTAGATTAAGCAGCACCGAACCGAATCTTCAAAACATACCGGTCCGTTCCGAAGAAGGCCGGATGATCCGTAAGGCTTTCGTCACCAGAGGGCAAGATTATTTATTGTTGGCAGCAGATTACTCTCAAATCGAACTACGGGTAATGGCGCATTTTTCGGGAGATACGGCTTATCGAGAAGCGTTTTTAAAAGGGGAAGATATTCATCGGTTTACTGCGGCGGCAGTTCACGGAGTTGAACCGGATCAGGTAACCAGGAAAATGCGTGATCAGGCAAAAGCGGTTAATTTCGGGATTATCTATGGTATTAGCGGTTTCGGATTAGCAAAAAATATCGGAGTAACCCGTAAGGAAGCTGATTCTTTTATTGAAGCCTATTTTCAGCAATACCCCGGTGTCAAAAAATATGTAGCGGAATTGATCGATCAAGCTCGCAGTTGTGGTGAAGCTAGTACGCTGCTTGGTCGGATTCGCAAGTTGCCTGATTTAAATTCGCGCAATTTTACATTGCGTTCTTTTGCGGAAAGAATGGCTCGTAATACACCGATTCAAGGAACAGCCGCCGATATTATCAAACTTGCCATGGTCAAAATCGATAATATACTAGCGGACCGCCCCGAACTGGGGCAACTGCTATTACAAGTCCATGATGAACTGGTCTTTGAGGTTAAGGAAGCAAACTGGAGAGAACTGGCCTACATAGTTAAAAAGGAAATGGAACAGGCTATAAAATTAAGTGTACCTTTGGTAGTTGATTTTAAAATCGGTAGTAATTGGGGCGAGATGAATTCAAGTAAGTTGAATTAAATTTCTAAATTTAATTCAACTCACTTCATCCTATTTGTAAGTTTTAAATTTGGAGGAATGACCATGCCGGAGCTTCCGGAGGTTGAAACCATAAGATTAACGATTTTCCCCAAACTTATCGGACGTAGGATAATTTCGGGTGAGGTTCTCCATGAGAAAATGGTATTGGGAATCACAGTTAAAGATTTTTTGGACCGTATATCAGGACTAAAAATAACCGGTTTAAAACGGCGCGGGAAATATTTGTTAATTGAATTAGCGAACGATTTGATTATTGGGCTTCATTTACGCATGACCGGCCAGTTAGCAGTGGAAAAATCCGATAGTCCCCTTGCTAAAGCCACCTATTTTAGATTGTTATTAGATAACGGTACGGAACTTCGTTTTCGCGATCAACGTAAGTTTGGTAAGGTTTTTCTTTTTAAAAAAGAACAGCCACCGTTATCACTCCTGAAAATTGGCCCGGAACCCCTTGAACCGGAATTTACTGCCGCGGTATTAAAAAACAGGTTTGGACGAAGAAATTTAGCAGTCAAAAAGGCTTTGTTGAATCAAGAAATAATCGCCGGAATTGGAAATATTTATGCTGATGAAGCTCTTTTCATAGCGGGGATTCATCCGGCTCGTCCGGTAAATTCTTTAACCGAAGCTGAAATTGATGCGCTTTGTCATGCAGTGAAAAAGGTTTTGAGTGAGGGAATTGAATGTCGGGGGACAACCTTTCGGGACTATCGTGACGGCGAAGGACGGTCCGGTTCTTACCAGAATAAATTACGGGTATATGGGCAGAAAGGGAAGAAATGCCACAATTGCGGCGGTTTAATCGTTAAAATGAATTATGGCGGCCGGGGTACTCATTTTTGCCCTTTGTGCCAGAAATAAGAGAGGTAACGCTTGGTGATTAAGATTGGACTAACCGGAGGAGTGGCCACTGGCAAATCAACCGTAGGAAAGTTGTTACGCCAAAAAGGGATCAAGGTTATCAGTTCCGATGAATTAGCCCATCAAGCAATGGCGCCGGGAGGTTCGGCCTATCAACAGATAGTGGCTGAATTTGGCTGGGAAATAATGATGCCCGACGGAAAGATAAACCGTAAATTTCTTGGGGAGATAGTATTTAATGATGTCATTGCCCGTAAAAAGTTGGAACAAATGGTTCATCCCATTGTTATTATGGAGATTCAAAAGGCGATTGAAAATTGTTCTAAGCAAGGTTCAGCATTTATTGTGGTTGAAGTTCCTTTACTCTTTGAAGTAGGGTTAATTAATTTATTTGATTATATTTGGGTTGTAAGTTCCTCACTTGAGCACCAACTTTATCGGTTAAATGAACGGGACGGACTTACAGAACAAGAAGCTCTTAAACGGATTACTGCTCAAATGCCGCTCAAGGAGAAAGAAGAGAGAGCGGATGCGGTAATTATCAATAACGATAGTATAGATTTTTTAGAAAAACAAGTATCAAACTTGTTAAGAACTTTGGAGTGATCCGATTGCAGGAAAGGCAGGCCAAAAGCCGAGGATGGTTATTGCTTTTATTAATATTTATTTTCTTGTGGCATAAACCCATATTAAAGATTTTTTTTGTCTTGAATTATCAAACTCAGATTATAAAATATAGTGAAGCTCATCAGCTGGACTCTTCTTTAGTAGGAGCAATGATCTTTGTTGAAAGTGGTTTTAATCCGGAAGCTGTTTCACATAAAGGGGCCATGGGCTTAATGCAAATTATGCCCAAGACGGGTGAGTGGGTAACTAAAGAACTGGGCATATATAAATTTTCTTCCGAGGATTTGTTGAATCCCGAAAAAAATTTAAGGATAGGAACATGGTACTTAGATTACCTAAAGCGTTACTTCAATGGGAACAATTATTTGGCATTGGCATCTTATAATGCCGGACACCGGAATGTATCCAACTGGGTACGGGAGGGGACTTGGAGCGGTGATTCGGCTAAAATTGAACAAATTCCTTTTCCGGAAACCAAGAAATATTTAATCAAAATTCTTTTCTATAAAAAAATTTACAGTTATCTTTATCCTGAATTAAACCAAGTTTCGTCAGGTTAAAAACTAAACAATAATATTTTAAATATTTACCATCCATTTACAATCTGGAAAAGGATATTCTAATTTTACAACGAAAATATAATTTAAGAGGTGATTCCCATGTTAAAACTGGTTCCTGCTTTACATGTGGATCCCAATTTTCTTTATAATAAAGCTAATGTGTATTTAGCAAAAGGATGTCTGGATATCGCTGAAAGTCTATACCATAAATTATTGAATTTAAATGAATCTGGCGCCAAAATCACCAAAGAATTAAGAGCGGATGTCTTACATAATCTGGGAATGATATCCGAACGCCGCCATAATCTTGAAGCTGCAATTAATTTTTACCAGCAAGCGGTTGAGAACGATAAACAACATGGTATGACATGGCTTTTTTTAGCAAAGGCTTATTTGGAGCGGTATGAGAAATTGGGGGATAAACAGGACCATCAAGCCGGGTGTAGAGCATTGAATAAAGCGGCTGAATTTAAACCGGAATATCCGGTTGTCAAAATCTTAAAAGAAAGATTTACAAAATATCGCTTAGCTTATTAAAATTAGGTTCAGTTATTATTTTCCTGCAATAATTGGTTCTGGTTTTGAGTGATTATCACTTAAGAAACCAGAATTTTTTATATCGGTAATTATGAAATGCGCTTATTTATTAATTGATTAAATTAGCTTATAATACTTTTAAAGCTAAAACTAAATTAAACATTATATGGAGAAAGTGAATATCAATGCCCAAAATTGCTGTAACCTCATTGGGGTGTGCCAAAAATTTAGTAGATACCGAAATTATGCTTGGCCAATTAACCAAGACTGGTTGGGAGGTTACCTCTGATTTTCAGGAAGCGTCGTTAATCTTGGTAAATACCTGTGGTTTTATTGGCCCTGCTAAGGAGGAATCTATTAATGAAATTTTGAAAATGGCTGAATATAAAAGGCCTGAACGAGGCAGCTGCCAAAAGTTAGTTGTTGCCGGTTGTTTAGTTCAACGTTATGCCAACGAACTAATTAAAGAATTGCCGGAAGTAGATCTCTGGGTGGGATTGGGTCAGATTGGAGAGATTGCCGAATTAGTTAATGAATCGAAGGGACCAAGTGAGCCTAATTTGACTATCCTTCCTTTTTTAAATGAGGGAAACTTACCCCGCTGGCATGCTACACTTAAACATACTACGTTTATTAAGATTGCCGAAGGTTGTAATCATAATTGCGCTTATTGTGCAATTCCCTTAATCAAAGGCGGTTTTCGCAGTGTCAATCCGGATTCAATTGTTACCGAAGTTTCACGAATGGTCGATCGAGGGGTAAAGGAATTTAATCTTATCGCTCAAGATCTGACGATGTACGGAAAAGATTTAGAACCAAAGACCAATTTGGAAAAATTATTGGAAAGATTAATTATTGAAGCTAAACCTTCATGGATTCGTTTATTATATGCCTATCCCTCTGGAATCGACCTTGGGCTATTGAAGTTAATTGCAAAAGAGCCTAGTATTTGTAAGTATTTAGATCTTCCGGTCCAACATATTAATGCTCGAATTTTACGGTTGATGAACCGTAGCGAGAGTCCTGAACGAATACGGGAAAAACTCACTCAGATCAGGGAAATAGTGCCGAATATAATTCTCCGAACTTCTTTTATTGTTGGTTTTCCATCGGAAACAGAGACCGAATTTGAAGAGTTGGTAGACTTTATTGGTGAAGGCCATTTTCAGCATGCAGGAGTTTTTGCATATAGTCGCGAAGAAGGTACAAGATCGTTTTCGCTTCGACCCCAAATCAGTGAGAAAATGAAAGCGCGCCGCCGGGAGAATTTGTTTAAGGAACAGCAAAAAATTTCAACGGAATTTTTGGCAGGTCAAGTTGGAAAAGAGACATTGGTCTTAATTGATAAAATTCTTCCGGATGGAAGGGGCGTAGCCCGTTCCTCAGCTTTTGCTCCGGAAGTGGATGGGGTGATTTACCTGGAGCAAACTTATCACCAACCAGGAGAATTCGTCAATGTCCGGGTAATCGGTAGCGATGTTTATAATTTGAAGGCCAAGGAAATTGTTAATTAACTGTTAAACCAATAACTGAGAATAGTATCTTGGAGGAACCATAATGAATTTAGCAAATTGGATCACTGCTTTGCGGATTATTCTAGCTTTGGTTTGCGTCGGTATTTTGTTCTGGGAAATACCAGGTAAAGATTTAATGGCGGCAATTATTTTTATTATTGCAGGTCTTACCGATGGACTTGATGGTTATCTGGCGAGAATTCGTAAGGAGATAACTACCTTTGGTAAGTCGTTTGATCCTTTTGCCGATAAGGTACTAATCATTCTTACCTTACTGGTTTTAGCAAGTTTAAACCGGGTTCCTTGGCTCGCAGTTTGGATTATCATTGGTAGAGAGGCATTGATTACCATTTTGCGTTTTTTTGCTGGGAAAAAGGGATTATCAGTCGCTGCCAGTTCGTGGGGAAAATTAAAAACTTTTATCCAAATAATTGCAATCGCTTTAATTATGCTGGACCAGTTTTTGCCTTTTTCCTACGGTATTTGGGCTTTATGGTTCGCCGTTTTATTGACGGTTTGGTCAGGGATCGACTATTTGTGGCTGTGGAGGACGGCATTTACCCAACAGTCTAATGAAAGTTGCGCATCAAAGTAAGTTAACTAGAGGGGCTGCTCAGAATTGAGCGGCTCCTCTTTCTTAATATAAACAAGAAATTAAGCCCTTCCGCGATTCCTTTTTTGTTCAACAAATAAGATTTTTATGAATAAGCTAACATCCTAATTGAAAATCATTAATAAATAATTATCTTTAATTAGATTGACAATGATAGAGTAATTTTTTATAATAACAATTAAGCAATTACTTAATTGTTATATTGAGGTGTAAGATGAATAATGAAGATAAATTTAATTTGGATAAAAAAAGCATCGATGTTTGCGAGAATTTTTGTCCATCAGATGAAAACATTGACGGTTTAAGGGAAAAGTTACCGGAAGTGGCCGGGTTGTCGGAGATTTTTAAGGTTTTAGGAGATGAGACTAGAACTAAGATTTTATATCTTTTAGCCCATAGAAAACTTTGCGTTTGTGATATTGCCGTAATTTTAGAAATGAGCCTTCCGGCGGTCTCTCATCATTTACGACTTTTAAAAGCATTGCGTTTGGTCAAATACTTTCGGGACGGGAAAATGGTTTACTATTCCCTTGACGATGAGCACATTGTAAATTTAATTCGTGAAGCACAAGAACATTTCGCCGAAGAAAGGTAGACTAATAATGGCAGAAGGCAATATTACTCGTTTTTTATTGGACGGCTTGGATTGCGCCAATTGCGCTGCCAAGATTGAATCGGAATTGAATAGGGTTAAGGGTTTGGAGAACACCAAAGTAAACTTTGTTACTAAAAGTGTGGAATTGCCTTTAGAACTTTTTGAACAAGCCGAGAAAGTAATTAGGCGAGTAGAGCCGGAGATTGAATTAAAGAAAATCGAAGACTGTCGAGTCTGTTCTCCAATAGAGGAGGCATCTAATAAACCTTGGTTCATTATTGGGGCTGGGATACTGTTTTTAATCGGACTAATATTTAACGAACAGCTGCACCGGACATTATTTTCCTGGGCGGAGTATATAGTTTTACTCACAGCTTATTTCTTAGTGGGCTGGCCGGTGATTGCCGGTGCGTTTAAAAAGTTGATTCATGGCCAATTATTTGATGAAAATTTTTTAATGACCATAGCCACTAGTGGGGCAATTGCCATTCACCAATTACCGGAAGCGGCCGGGGTAATGCTTTTTTATGCCGTTGGGGAATATTTTCAAGACCGGGCTATTAATCGTTCCCGGCGTTCTATCACTGCTTTGTTAAGTATCCAGCCGGAGTATGCCGTTTTAAAAGAAAACGGCGGACTGAGACAAGTAAAACCGGAAGAAGTGGAAGTTGGTCAGATGATTATTGTTAAACCGGGAGAAAAAATTCCGCTCGACGGAGAGATAACTGAAGGGACCTCCTTTGTTGACACATCGGCTTTAACCGGGGAATCGGTCCCTCGGAAGGTGGAACAAGGGAAAAAAGTATTAGCTGGAATGATTAATGGTCAGGGACTTTTAACTGTCAAAGTATTAAAAATATATAAAGAATCATCTGTAGCCCGGATTTTGGATTTGGTTGAAAAAGCTGCCGAAAGGAAAGCTCCAACCGAACAGTATATCACAATTTTTTCCCACTATTATACACCGATTGTGGTTGGTATGGCTGCTTTAATTACTTTCATACCGCCGTTTTTATTACCTGGGGCTACGTTTAGCCAATGGTTTTATCGGGCTTTGGTTTTGTTGGTTATTTCATGCCCTTGTGCATTAATGGTTTCAATCCCTTTAAGTTATTTTGGCGGAATAGGAGGCGCTTCTCGAAGCGGTATTTTAATTAAGGGCGCTAATTATCTGGATGCGCTCACCAAACTGAATACAGTAGTTTTTGATAAAACGGGAACTTTAACCAAAGGCAATTTTAGGGTAACGGAAATAGTACCGAAAAATGATTTAAACAAGGTAGAATTGTTAGAAGCAGCCGCTAAAGCTGAAAGTTTTAGTAATCACCCTATTGCCCAATCGATCCGGCACGCTTATTTTGAAATTACGGGTAAAGAGGCTTCCGGGGAACAAGTACAAGATTATCATGAGATTCCCGCCCATGGAATTGGCGCTGTTGTGAATGGCCGGAAAATACTGGCCGGGAATGATCGATTATTGCATAGGGAAAATATTGACCATGAAGATTGTGATGTTATTGGAACCAGTGTTTATGTAGTAATTGACGGCAGATATGCCGGGTATATACTGATCTCCGATGAACTGAAAGAGGATGCCAAAGAAACCATCAGCCGTCTGAAACAACTTGGAGTCCGACAGACGGTTATGCTTACCGGAGATGAGAAAACAGTTGCGGAACGGGTCGGACGGGAACTAGGAATTGACTCATTCTATGCGGAACTTTTACCTGAAGAAAAAGTTGCAAAAGTAGAAGAATTAGAAAAAGAATTGAAGGACCGAACCAAGCAAAAGTTGGTGTTTGTTGGGGATGGTATTAACGACGCTCCGGTAATCACTAGAGCAGATATTGGAGTAGCCATGGGAGGTTTGGGTAGCGATGCCGCCATTGAGGCCGCTGATGTGGTACTGATGGAGGATGCGCCTTCCAAATTGGCTTTAGGGGTGGAAATCGCCCGAAAAACCAAGAGAATTGTCCGGCAAAATATTTATTTGGCCTTAGGAGTAAAAGGATTTTTTATTTTCCTAGGAACTTTGGGCGTGGCTAGTATATGGGAAGCGATCTTTGCCGATGTGGGAGTTACTATATTAGCGGTGTTAAATGCCAGCCGGACATTACAATATGGAAAGAAATTCGGATAACTCCAGATTCCAAGGAAGGAGAGATGAAAAAATTGAACAATATTATACTGGTTCTAGTTGGGGGCGGATTAGGGTCAGCCTGTCGGTATCTTTTTTCAATGCTAACTAATAAATGGTTTGGGAACAGTTTCCCCCTCGGCACCTTGGGGGTAAATTTATTAGGGTGTTTGTTAATTGGGATTGGTTTTTCTTTGGCCGGGCGCAATACTTTATCCCCTTCAATTCGTTTATTATTTATGACCGGTTTTTTAGGAGGATTAACCACATTTTCAACATTTGCTTTAGAAAGCGCCAACTTCTTTCGAAATACGGAAATGGTCACCGCTATTCTCAATATTATTGCCAATAATTTGGGTGGTTTAGCCCTGGTGTTAATTGGATTATGGTTGGGAAAGTTTATTTAACTTATCTGATAGAGCCCAAAGGGCTAGCTATTAAAGAAGAAACAAATGTAAGTAAAAATTTTTCGTATTTGAGGTAATTATAATGTTTAATTTATTACTATACGGTATTTGTATTTTAGCAATGGCTTTATCATGGTTAAATGATCGAAATAAAACCAAACAGGCTGTAATCAAAGCATGGAAAGCCTTTGAGAATATTCTGCCTCAATTATTAGGCGTCATTATTTTTATCAGTATTGTGTTAGCATATTTTGATGCAAATACTATTAGCAAAGTTTTAGGTCATGAGTCCGGTTGGTGGGGAGTAATTTTAGCGGCAATTATCGGGGCGATTACTCTCATTCCCGGCTTTGTTGCTTTTCCTTTGGCGGCGTTGCTTTTACAAAATGGAGCCGGGTTGATGCAGATGGGAGCATTTATTTCCGCTTTAATGATGGTTGGAGTAGTGACTGCGCCAGTTGAAACTAAATATTTCGGGCGTAAGGTTACCATTTACCGGAATTTATTCTCCTTTATCTTTTCCTTTATCGTAGCTTGGATTATCGGGGTGATGGCGCAATGAAGATTTTTATCAAACGATACCGGTTTTTTTTAGTAATGCTCTTCTTGCTATTGCTGTTGGTTTTGGTTGATAGATCCAGAGAGGCTAAAGCTCTTCAAACGCTGGGATTTAGCTTAAAGGAGATGTTGTTGGTTATTCCGCCCATCTTTATTTTATTAGGTTTATTAGATGTTTGGGTCCCCCGTGAAACTATGATTAAATATATGGGTCCGGGTTCGGGGTTAAAAGGGGTGTTGCTTGCCTTTTTTATCGGTTCGGCAGCGGCTGGTCCGCTTTATGGGGCTTTCCCGATTGCGGCGGTTTTTATGAAAAAAGGTGCAAGCTTTTTTAATGTGTTAATTTTTATCGGGGCTTGGTCCACTACAAAGATTCCAATGTTCTTGTTTGAATTGTCAGCATTGGGAATAAAATTTGCCTTAACACGTTTATTAGTGGACATTCCGGGTATTATTTTAATCGCTTATCTAATTAACAAAACTATCAGTTCTAGGGAAAGGGAAGAAATATATCAAGCAGCGGAGAAATTATAACAAATGAAGGACAAATCTTGTGTTTTAAAAGCGATCATTTGATTTAAAAGTGTACTTTACTAATTTTTCTAGGACTTCTAAAAAATCGATAACATCTGACAAATTGTTATAGCATCCAAAGCTGACTCTGACCATTCCCGGAAGTTTGTCTTCATTTTCAGTTTTAAAAGATACATGATTTAGATTAAGTAAGTGTTTAACGTAATTTCGGGCGCAAAAACATCCCGTCCTAACGCCGATTCCATACTCCGCTAAAGCTTCGGCCACTGTCTGGTGATGGATGCCTTCTACATTAAAAGTAATTACTCCGGCGCGTTGAGTTTTAGATTCTTCATATATTGTTATGCCCGGTATAGCTTTTAAACCGAATAAAACAGCTTCAAGTAATTGTTGTTCATGATTTATTAACTCATTCCAACCGATTTTGCCAATGATTTTACAAGATTCGGCTATTGTTAGCGCCCCAAAGACATTAGGAGAGCCGGCTTCTTCCACATCGGGCGGATCGACCCAGTAAACTCCTTCCGAATCTAAAGCTTTAATGGTTCCCCCACCGACTTGGCTTGGAATCCCTTGACTAAAAAGCCATTTAGGTCCAATCAATACTCCTGACCCAAAAGGCGCATACATCTTATGCCCAGAAAAAGCAAGAAAGTCTATATGTCGGGGATCTGTTATAGGGCCGACTAAAATCGGGCGATGGGGGACTAACTGAGCGGCGTCCACCAAAATTCGGGTTCCTGCCGAGTGGGCCATTTCAGCTAAGGTATAAATCGGGGGAAGATATCCGGTTACATTTGAGGCTCCGGTAATTGCCAGAAGTTTAATATTACCATGATTTTTTTTCAGGACTGTTTCTAATTGCTCTAAGTCTAGACGGTTGTTGTTCAGTTCAATGCAAATGTTCTTATGATTCAACCAAGGAAGTTCATTTGAGTGGTGCTCTAGACGAGTATAGATAACTAACTCACCCGGCAGGTAAGGAAGATAATGGCGAATTTTATTAATCGAATCAGTAGTGTTTTTTGTAAAAATCACTACGTCATGACTGGTATCGGCATTAACAAACTTGGAGACAACATTTCGACTTTCTTCATACTTCTCGGTAAAATAGCGAGACTTGTAGCCTGCCCCTCGATGAATACTGGAGTACCATAGTCCCTCCTGGGAAATAAGCTTCATTAATGATTTAAAGGGAGGGGTACTTGCGGCGTTATCCAGATTAAGATAACGTTTTAATCCATTTTTGGTGGGGACTTTTTGTTCATAACCATAAATCAAGTTGCTAAAATCAGCCATGCGAAAGGCACCTCGCTCCATTTTATGAAGGAGGAGCCGGTTTGGGTACATAAATATTAATCATTTACAATTTATCCCACTGCTATTTTTTAAGGGCTGAAATAGTTTCGTCCAGGGTTTTAGCTTGATCAAAGCTGGAAAAGGGGAGATATTCAATTATTAAACGTCCGTTTTCCGATCGAAGGGTAAAATGGTCCCCTGGTTTTAAATCAAAATTGTCAACTACTGTTTGTGGTATAGCCAATTGTTGGTCATGACCCAGTTCAATTATATATTCCATCATTCTAACCTCTTTGTTTATGTATGTCGCAATAAGTCTCATGGATAAGCGTGGATTATTGCGACATATTTTCCTTGATTTATATGTTGAAAAAGCCTAATAATTTCGGCATTCATATCCGGTATTTGGGATGTAAATGTTTTGCTCAAACTTTTTTCAACATATATAGTATCTTCATTTAAAGCGGAAATCTTCAAGAAAACAGATAAAAAAATGGCTTTTTTTGTAAAGGAATATCAATAATTAAAACCTATATTGGAACTGCTGGTAGTAAAATTGAAAAAATTCCAGACTTTTTGCGGTTTTATCCGTATATAGCTGGGCAAATTATTTTTAGGTTAAAACGAAAGGAGGCGAAAACAGATGGGTACCGGTCAAAGATCCAACTCTTATGTTGTCAAACAGGCAGCAAAAGCTCTTCATAACATGAAGTATGAAATCGCCAAAGATTTAACCTCAGCTCAGATAATTGACACTTCACCGATTGTAGGAGATTACTGGGGTTATATGACCTCTAAAGACTGCGGTCATGTTGGTGGACAAATGGTTAAGAATATGATCCAAGCTGCCGAAAGTTCCTTATCTCAACAGGCGGTGGCTAATGTTCAAACCGGTTTCAACGCCGGACTTGGGTATCAAAAAATAAATGATACCGTTCAAAACATCTCTAACTTAAATCTTAACAGCTTAGATCAGAGATATTAGTACTTATGGGGCGAGATTTCTCGCCCTTTTTTTTTTTCAAAATTTAAACCTCTCTTGGCAGGAGTTTAGGATTTATTAATCGAAAATAAGCTTAATTAATGATTGGGTAATATTTGGAGGTTATACTACAACACAAATTTTCCCGTTGTGTTTAGTAGTATAACTATTTGTTTAATGCGAATATTTAAAGGGAGGTTTGCCTATGAAAACTGCGGAGATTGGGATTTTTGGAGGTTCAGGATTTTATTCTTTATTGGAAAATGTTCAAGAAGTGGCGGTTGAAACTCCTTATGGAGCGCCAAGCGACAAGATCGCTATCGCCGAGGTTGCCGGCAAGAAAGTGGCTTTTTTACCGAGACATGGAAAGCAACATCAGTATCCACCACATTTGATAAATTATCGGGCCAATATTTGGGCGATGAAAAGCTTAGGTGTAAAACAAATTATCGGGCCTTGTGCGGCAGGAAGCTTACATCCCAATGTTAAACCAGGTGAATTTGTTGTAGTTGACCAATTTGTAAACCGAACCTGGGGGCGGAAGGATACCTTTTTTGAAGGACCGATTGTAAGACATATACCTGCTGCCGAACCTTATTGTTCCCGGATGCGGGAAATAGCTATTGCCAGCGCTAAAAAATTAGGAATTACCGTACATGAAACTGGAACAGTAGTAGTAATTTCTGGACCACGCTTTTCAACCAAATCCGAAAGTAGAGAGTTTAGTAAAAACGGCTGGGAAGTAATTAATATGACCCAATATCCTGAAGGATGGTTAGCAAGAGAGCTGGGAATATGTTATGTAAATATTGCTCTTATTACCGATTATGATGTAGGATTAGAGGGTAACCCCGATATTAAGCCGGTAACCCATGAAGAGGTGCTTAAGGTTTTCAGTTCAAATAATAATAAATTGCGTGATTTACTATTTGCTATGATTGAGAACCTTTCTAAAGATCCGGAATGTTCCTGCGGTGAACATTTACAAGAAGAGGTATAGATGTCGGGGCGACTTATTGATTGTTTAAAAGTAATAATTACATCGCTCATTCCTTATCTGGAGCTACGCGGAGCTATTCCGTTTGCATGGCGGTTGGGATTTGGGCCCTTAGAAGCATATTTTTTAGCAGTAATAGGCAATATGATCCCTGTGATTCCGATAATCATCCTTATTGATCCAATTTCAAAATGGCTAAGTAGAATTCCTTTATTTAAGCGATTTTTTGATTGGGTTTTCACCAGGAGCCGACGGAAGGCGCCTCTAATACAAAAATACGGTTTTTGGGGGCTCGCTATTTTTGTGGCAATTCCTTTACCTATGACCGGGGTTTGGTCTGGAGCCGCAATCGCGTTTTTGTTAGGAATGCGAAAACGGGTAGCATTTTTATCAATCTTTGTAGGAGTCTTAATTGCCGGCTTGATTGTAAACTTACTAACATATGGTTTGGCTGATTTCTTTAGCAAGTAGTCGCCCTTCCAAGTATCGTGCACGTCAACATCCTGTTGACCCACGTTATATAATGAAAAGTTGACGTGGATCGACAAGCGTCGATAGCATTTTCTAAGTAGTCGTTAATCCATGAAAACAGGCATGAAGCGATATTAGGACTTATTTTGATTCATAAAAAACAATTTATAGCATAGACTAATCTTATCTTAATTATTTGGGAGGGTTAGCCTGTGCCTGAACAAGAAGTTAAGGAATTAACGGAAGAAAGTGTGGAACTACGCCTGCCATGTTTGTTTTGTCGCCATTACCAGCTCTGTCATTTATGGGAAGACGGACGGGAAACATGCGCCTCATTTAGCAGATAGTTTACATCAATTTTGTTTAAGTCTTAGTTGTTAAAGAAAATTATTAATTAGTCCGGCGTTATGCCGGTTTTTTAATTTGTGGTAAAGGTATTATTTCATCTAAAAAAAAATTAATTTATTTTTAAAATTCAAGAAAAAACTTTATCAAATTGGTAAAAACAAGTAAAATAGAGATTATAAAGAGCAGTGGGGGTTTTTAATGGAACAATTTATAGAGATACTGTCACATTGGAGCGACCCTGAGTTTTTGGCCCGTTATCGTAATTATCTTGCGATTATTGTTTTTTTATATAGTTTTTTTGAAGTTATCTTTCCGCCGCTTCCGGGTGATTCTCTATTAATTTTAAGCGGTTCCTTAACAGGTTTATCCGGCAGCAGCCCCATTGCGATAATTATTAGTGCTTCCTTAGGGACCTTTGTTTCTTCAATATTATTGTATCTTATTGGGGCTAAAATGGAAAAAGCGTTGTTGAATTCTTCCAAACATTCACAATTACTGAATTCAAAGATGTTTCATAGGCTGGAAAAGTGGTTTAAAAGATATGGTTTTTGGACTATAATTTTGAGTCGTTTTATACCGGTGGTACGCTCCGGGATCATTTTAGCAGCAGGTATGGTTAATATGGAAAGGGGTAAAACTTTTTTAGCCGTTGGTGTTTCGATTATTATCTCAACTTCCATTTTTGTAGTGAGTGGTAGTTTTTTAGGGCAAAATTGGCGAAAATTACCTGAATTTTGGAATGACAGGGTAAAGAATATTTTTCTGATATTATTAGTTTTAATAATATTATACTCAATTTTGGTTTGGTTTTGTAAACTGTTACGGACCAAAAATCGGAAACGGCAGGTAAAATGAGCAAAAAAGCCAGGACGGTTTATTATTGTGAAAACTGCGGCCATCAAGAGTCAAAATGGGTAGGACGCTGTCCTACTTGTAAAGAATGGGGGACGCTCCTCGAGGAACACGAAGATGAGTCGGTTGAGGAATTGACTAATTTAAGCAGTTTTCAGCCCCCCCAGGTTTTAAATCAGGTTAAAAGCGGTGATGCCATTCGCCTTACCACTAGTATCGGTGAGTTAGACCGTTTATTAGGAGGCGGGTTGGTAACCGGTTCGGTTTTACTATTAGTGGGGGACCCGGGTATAGGTAAGAGTACCCTCAGTTTAATTATAGCCGGTAACATGTCCCGTGAAGGGACAGTTCTTTATGTAACCGGAGAAGAATCTTCCGAACAAACAAAAATTCGGGCCGATCGAATGGGGACTTTCCCAGATGGTTTATATGTGGTATCCGAGACCAATTTGGAATTAGTAAAGAAACATTTTGAGGATCTGAAACCAAGATTGATTATTATCGATTCAATTCAGTCGTCCTTTTTAAGTAAACTTCGCTCGACACCGGGCTCACCATCTCAAATTAAAGAATGCACTTTGTTTTTGATTAAAATCGCCAAACAGGAGAATGTTCCCGTAATCTTAGTAGGTCAGGTTACCAAAGAATCGGAATTGGCCGGGCCGAGAGTATTGGAACATTTAGTTGATACCGTCGTTTATCTAGAAGGGGATCGAACTCAAAGTTTGAGAATTGTCCGAGCTGTCAAGAATAGATTTGGACCAACTGAAGAAGTTGCTTTATTTGAAATGACCAGCGCCGGGTTAATTGAAGTGACTAACCCATCGGAATATCTATTAGAGAATCGAAATCAGACTATGCCTGGTTCGGTAATTGTAGCCAGTACCAGAGGAAGTAGGCCGATATTTACCGAAATTCAAGCTTTGGTTACTGAAACGGCAGAGGGGATTCCACCGCGGCAGATTGCTATTGGAGTAGATCGTAATCGATTATTATTAGTAACTGCGGTTATTCAACGTTGGTTAGGGGAACGGTTAACCAATAAAAATATTTTTGTTTCTATAGCAGGAGGGATTGAATCGGGAGACCCCGCTTTAGACTTGGGAATTGCCGCTTCAATTATTTCATCAATCCGTGGAATAACTTTTAGTTCCAAATTATTTTGGATTGGTGAATTGACCCTTTCCGGGGAAATCCGTCCGGTACCCGGGATTGAGAGATTAGTAAACGAGGGAAGTCGGTTGGGGTTTGAGCAATGTGTTTTGGCAAAACGCTCAAAACTAAAGCAATCAGAACCACTTAAAGTTTATGGAATAGAACATTTACGTAGGTTACCGGCTTTAGCCCCGGAGATTAGTAAATAGGATGAAGTAAATTTCTTAACTAAGATTTGCATTCCTAAGGCCGAATGCAAATACTATCAATTAGGTATTTACATCATCCTACAGGAGGATAGAACCGGGTCAATAACGGAGGTTCGGGATATGGGTGAAAAAGACCAAAAGCAGGAGGAATTATTTAAAGTTTTAAAGATGGTAGCCCCTGGCACAACCCTCTACGAGGGATTAGAAAATATTTTAAGGGCTAAAACAGGCGCTTTGATAGTGGTTTCCGATTCTGAAAGTGTTTTAAAATTAGTTGGTGGAGGATTTAGAATCAACTCGGACTTAGAACCATCCAGTCTTTATGAATTGGCTAAAATGGATGGGGCAATTGTGCTTTCTTCAGATGCCAAGAAAATCTTGGTGGCTAATGCTCATTTAACCCCAGATCATTTAATCCCAACCTCGGAAACTGGAACCCGGCATCGAACCGCTGAACGGATGGCAGTTCAAACCGGGGATTTGGTTATCGCTATCTCCCAAAGACGAAATGTTATTACACTTTATAAAGGGAACCGACGTTATGTTATACGAGAGATTGGCACTGTTTTGGCAAAGGCAAATCAAGCTTTGCAAACTTTACAGAAATATAAAAGTGTTTTAGAACAAGCATTGTTAAACCTATCCGCTTTAGAGTTTGAAAATTTAGTGACCCTTTCCGATATTGCGACTGTAGTGCAAAGGGCTGAAATGGTAAGCAGAATAGCTGCCGAGATTAAGCGGTATATTTATGAATTAGGCTCAGAGGGTCGATTGGTCAGCATGCAATTGGAAGAATTGATGGTAGATATTGAAGATGACGGGTTACTGGTATTAAGAGATTATTTTTCGGGCAATCCCAATTTAGTAAATGATGTTAAAGAAACCTTATCTGTCTGGGATGACGATGAATTACTTGATTTAAACTCTTTGATTCGGTTGTTGGGTTATCCTAGTGGAACTTCACCTGATTTATCGGTTTCCGCACGAGGTTATCGATTATTAAATAAGATCCCTCGTTTACCTTTCCCAGTGGTAGAGAACTTAGTTGTAACTTTTGGTGAGCTCCAAAAAATTTTAGATGCTTCTACCGAGGAATTAGATGAAGTCGAAGGTATTGGCGAAGTTCGTGCTAGAACAATTAAAGATGGTTTGCGGAGGCTTCGGGAACAAATTTTACTCGACCGTCACTATTATTATCGAACGGTTTAGAAAATTGGTATCAAATCAAAAATATACAATCTTCTCGCTCAAACCTGTTTTATTACTCGTAACTCCTATTATTTGTATATTAATAACATGTAATAATCTTATATATTAAGTATTAATGTAACATAGCCATTATATTAGGCACAAAATTTTTTCAAATTTGAGTAGATTTTAAAAATATTTTTCTTAAAAAAATCGTTGACAAAGATATTAAAAACTGTTAAAATATTTAACTTGACTTTAACGAATCCTCGTTATATAATAATATTGTGATTTGTTAGGAGGATTTGAATGTTTAACATCGGCGATAAAGTAGTTTATCCGATGCATGGTGCAGGAATAATTGAGGGTATTGAAGAAAGAGAAATTTCCGGGGAAAAGCTCAATTACTATGTGATTAAACTTCCAATGGGCGAAATGAAAGCAATGATCCCTTTGAATAAAGTAAATGAAGTAGGATTAAGACAGATCATTGACGAACAGGAGATTTTGAAAGTTTTTGATGTTTTACAGAATGAAACCTCAAATATGCCTTTAAACTGGAACCATCGTTATCGGATTAATCTGGAAAAAATAAAAAGCGGAAGTATTTTTGAAGTGGCTGAAGTAGTTCGAAATTTGGCAAGCCGTGACCGTCAAAAAGGACTTTCCACCGGTGAAAAAAAGATGCTTGAAAATGCCAGGCGCATTTTGTTAAGCGAATTAGTGTTGGCTAAAAATGTTGCCGAAAATCAGATGGAAGAGATCTTAGATGGATATTTAAGTTAATTTATGTGCTATATTAAATTTTACAAAAGCTCGGTATATTGCCGGGCTTTTTTTATTTTGATGGCATAATTTTGAAAAATTCTTAAAAACCCTATTTAAGTGGATAATTTTAGAAATATGGTCAATAATAACTGTATTATTGATGGAATAGGGGTGATTGCGGTTTGCGTCGAAGAGGGAATATATTTTGGCCGCTGATATGGAGCTTCTTTATCCTAGTAGTTGCTTGGACTTTTAAACCGGCCGATTCAAACTGGTATTATTGGATGTTTATTACTTTACTTGGGGCAATTGTCAGCCGTATCTTTTATAATTTAGGAGTATCGTTCTTAACCGGATGGCTTAACCAGATTAGTTGTCAAGAATTTGTGATTAGGGTAACAGCCCTTTTAACCGGAATCTTAGTCGCTGCATTATTGATAATTGCTTCCGGCCCGGTTATAGAATTATTTGGTGTTGTGCATAGATCTGTTCTTATAGTTATATTATTAGTTTTTTGTTCCAGTTTTTTTATTATTCTGGCTTCAACTAAAACAAAGGAATTAATTGAACTATTTTTTAATTATAGTCAATGTGCTGAGCAAAAAAAAATCAGTTCCGGGAAAGACCTCCTTAAAATCCTTGACACTAGTGCAATTATTGATGGACGGATTGCTGATTTGTGTAAAACCGGTTTTTTAGAAGGGGTCTTGATTATTCCTCACTTTGTATTGAACGAGCTACAAAAAATAGCCGATTCTTCAGATCCATTACGTCGAAATCGAGGACGCCGGGGTTTGGACATTTTAAATAAAATTCAAAAAGAGAATCAAGTTTCAGTCCGAATATTTGATATGGATTATGAGGACTTGGCTGAAGTGGATACTAAGTTACTTCGCTTGGCTAGGGAATTGGAAGCTAAAGTTGTAACTAACGATTTTAATTTAAATAAAGTCGCCGAATTATACGGTGTCGAAGTATTAAACATAAATGATCTATCCAATGCAATTAAACCAGTGGTTTTACCAGGAGAAGAGATGATGGTCCATGTTTTACGCGACGGTAAAGAATATGGGCAGGGAATTGGTTATTTAGAAGATGGAACAATGATTGTAGTTGAAGGCGGAAAGAATTTTATCGGTTTAAATATTGAGATTTTAGTAACTAGTGTTCTTCAGACTTCAGCGGGAAGAATGATTTTTGCAAAACCGAAAGAATATATGGTTTCTAAAGTAACTTCTATGTAAGTTTATTATTAGCCTCTCAGATAAGGATCTTTGAATGAAAAAACGCCGTAAAAGGCGTTTTTTATTTAGGAGGAAAAAACAATCTAAAAATGAATATTGTAATATTCATCCTATTAAATAAGAATTAATGAATTTAATTCAACTTACTTCATCTTATATAAGTGGAGGATTTATGAAAGAGTCTTTTGAAGCTGGCGTGATTATTCCGGCTGCGGGAAGCGGCAGGAGGATGAACGTTTCGTTAAATAAAATAATGCTGCCGTTATTGGGGCGTAGTGTTTTGGAACGGACGTTAGAAACATTTTTTGCTTCGGAGTTAATTAAAATTGTAGTTTTAGCGATTAAACCGGAGGAAAAAGAAACCTTACAAAATCAAATCGAATTAATGGCAAGAAAGTATGGTAAGGAATTTGTCATAGTTGACGGAGGCGAAGAACGTCAGGAATCGGTAGCCAATGGTCTTGAATACTTGAGGTGCTGGACGGGTTGGAAAGTCCGTAAACGTTTGGCGGCAGTCCATGATGGGGCAAGACCGCTTTTAACGCCCATACTATTACATCAATCATTAATGGCCGGCGCGGAATTCGGTGCAGTTGGGGTTGGAGTCCCGTTAAAAGATACTATTAAACAAGTTAACCAGGACGGGACGGTGATTATGACACCCGATCGTTCAAGTTTTTTAGGGGTCCAGACCCCGCAAGTTTTTGATCTGGATTTATTACTGGAATGCTACCAAAAGGCAAGTTTATCCGGATTATCATTTACGGATGACTGTGGGGTGGTTGAATATTGCGGACATCCGGTTAAATTAATTCCAGGCTCATATGAAAACTTAAAGATAACCACTCCCGAGGACCTGATATTAGCGGAAGCGATTTTAAGGAGGAGAGAGAATGAGGATCGGACAGGGTTTTGATGTTCACCGGCTTGTTTCAGGTAGACGTTTATTTTTAGGCGGAATCGAAATTCCTTATGAAATGGGTTTACTTGGGCATTCTGATGCGGATGTTTTGATTCATGCCGTGATGGACGCTTTATTGGGAGCGATTGGCGCTGGGGACATAGGAGTGCATTTTCCCGACCGGGACCCGGATTTTAAGGATATAGACAGTACTATCCTATTAAAACGAGTATTAACATTAATTAATGATCAAAATTATCAAATTAAAAACATTGACGCGACGATTATTGCAGAACGTCCAAAATTAGCCGGATATATCTCTCCAATGAGACAGAGAATTGCGAATCTTGCTGAAATCGAGATTTCACGGGTGAATATTAAGGCGACAACTACGGAAGGATTGGGTTTTACCGGTCGAGGCGAAGGGATTGGAGCATTGGCAGTGGTTTTATTAGAACATAGGCAAGCCTGAGGTCTTTGTTTCTATTTCCTGTCACTTGAAAATGGTTTTTAAAGGGTGTATCATAACAAGTGATATTTAATAGTTTACACTGATCAGTTATTACAAATTAAATGTTAATATTTTATCATTTTTTTGAAAAGGACGATTTATAATGCTCGAAATCGATGACGCCGGAGGCGGATGTTTCATCGGACCTGAAGTTTTAGTAATTCATCGTTTAGAAACCAAGGAAGCTTGGTACTTGATTATACCACCGCATATCGTTGAACGTGTGGAATATGGGACTAAGCTATTAAAAAATGCATTTAAGGAACTGGGTATCTCTAACCAAGAATCGGTCCGGTTATGCAGGGGTGAGATATTTGATCCGTTTCAAAAGTATTTGGAAGAGCGGAAATACCTGGTTGTCCGGGAGAAAGTTTCGGCCGCAACCGATGAACTAGCCGAAACAAAGTTCATGGAAATTCTTCGTTCTTATGGGTTTCCCAAAGAATTAGTGCTCGAGCAGAGGAATTACTATAAATTCTATGAGATGGTCGCTTTTTGGTATTATAGTCGGGAAAGTCAAAAAGGAGGCCTTCGTAAGGCTAGGCTGCAACCACCATATCGGGCCAGGCGGATCGCCCAAAAGTACCCCCATCTGTTTCGAATGATCTTTAAAGAAGAGGTTGCCGGATAATTAGGTAATTATTCTATGGCTAAAGCATATATTACCCCCGAAAGGGGGTTTTGTTTTGAGTGAAAATAATTTACGATTCGAGTTGATTTTTTGGTTACAAATCATGGGCGATCATGCCAGGTTCATTAAAAGCTCACTGTCGGCAGAGGCTAATAATTTAGTGATGATAGCCGCAAATTTTATTCAGTTGTTTGATAAATGGCTTGATAAAGCCCGGCAGGGAAGCGACCTTATTCCGGGTGGCGATTTGATAGGTGAAATTACCTCCGGAGTAATTAGTCTTAGGGAATTCAAACGTGAATTACTTTCTGATCGTTTGCGAAATCTACCGGTTACATCTTTGACACCGACATTTTATAATCATATGTTAAATGAGTTAGAAAGGTTTTTATCCGTATTAACAATGGGGACGCCTGAGGGTTTAACAAAAGAGAATATCCTAGGTGAACATTTATTATGGTCCTTGGATGCTTCCGGTCATGCGGCGGCGTTAGTTAGTGACTTGGATAAAGTGGAGTATGGTTTACGGGCCGAAGCTGAATTTTTTTTAATCCGTTTTGATGAGTTGTATATCAAAGCTGTTGAGCTCACAGGATATTACCGAAGTAATCCGCCGGCAGTTCAACCGGTTTTGGAGGCATTTAATTTCGAAATAGTTAAAGTAATACAGGACTTTATGGGATATCTTGAGGAACTGAAGGAGAAAATTATCAAAGACCAAGTTTTAAGCAGATTATCTCCCTTGATTCCTGATCATATGTACCGGGAAGAATGTTATTATCTGCATAAAATAGCCGGGTTCCAATCGGGGATACCGAAACCGGAATGCGATCCCGGGCGACCCAGAGTGGAACAAAGGTAGTCAAAAAGGCGCTTGGAGCGCCTTTTTGACTACTATATAAGTTGAATTCATCATGTTGCTTAATTAAGGAATTGCATAATTACCTCAAATAACTATTAGAAGTTTTTCAATTCTTGTAATAGTTGCATCTTTTTCTTGTTTATCTTCTGTTCTTCTTGATTAATATTTAGTAATTCGTTAATGATTTCAGCTCTACGGTCCGTTTTGGGGGTATCCGTAACTTGATGTTCGGTACGGAAGGTTTTGGAAAAACCGTTCAAAGCCTCAGAAACTGTGTCTCCCAGCGATACTTGATTACGATAAACCATTACAATTTTTTTTAGTTCAGCCTGACGCCCCCGTTCAGACTCCATAAAAAGAGGTTTAATGTAGAGAATTTGGCCATCTATAGGGATAATCAGTAAGTTGCCCCAGGTTATATTGGATTGTTGTTGGTTCCATAAAGTGATTAGCTGCGATATGCTCTCATCCTGATTGATACGGCTATCAATCTGTTCCGGGCCATAAATATTTTGGTCTTTAGGAAGGGTATATAAAATTAATTCCCCATAATTAGGTTGATCACACCGGGCTATAATCCAAGCTATCAGATTTTGTTTATTTCGAGGGGAAAATGGTTGCATCATTACAAACTCGGCATTCTTTGCCTCAGGCAATTTTAAGGTTACATAAATTGGTTCAAATAATTTATCTTGACTAACCTCAGGAACATTCCAATAGTCTTCTTTTTCATAGAAAGTTCTAGGGTTGGTCATGTGGTATTGTAATAGCATATCCCGTTGGATAGTAAATAAGTCTTCGGGATAGCGGAAATGGTTTTTGATATCAGGGTCAATTTCTTGGAGTGATTTGAAAAGACCGGGGAAAACTTTTTGCCAAACCTGAATAATGGGATCGGTTGGATCGGTAACATAAAAGCTAACAACACCATCATAAGCGTCAATTACTGTTTTTACGGAATTGCGCACATAGTTAAGGCCGCCGAATGTATAAGGCTTGGAATACGGATATTTGGAACTGGTAGTATAGGCATCGATAATCCAGTATAGTTTTCCACCGGAGACCACTAGATATGGGTCGTTATCAAAACTTAAGAAAGGGGCAAGTTTTTGGACTCGGGTCTTTATATTGCGGTAGAGAAGAATACTACTTTCCTTTGTTAACTGTGGCGAAAGTAAGAAGTTCGGTTCCTGATATTTGAGAGTCATTAAAGTTTTGACAAAAAATGAATTAAGACGAATTCCGGTATTCCCCTGATAAGACGCTACCACGTTCTGATCGCCTTTTGGATAATCAAACTCGCCGTTTTTAGTATTAACGATTATATAGTTATTGGTAGTTTCGCCAAAATAAATGCCGGGGTTATTTACCTTAAGCCCGGGAAATACCGGTGCGGTTTTGGGAGGCAAATCTTTAGCGACAAAAATTGGCTGTCCCTCTTCGGAAAATTGATTGACTTGGTTTGAGGCAAAACCGTAACCATGAGTATAAGTAAGATGCAGATTAATCCAAGTCCGGGCTTGGTCCGGTAATCTTTCACTAAGCAGTTCGCGGGCGGAAATCATTACTTGTCTTTGACCGGTGGTAGATAAGTAACGGTCAATATCAATATCATTAAATTGATAATAAGGACGGATTGATTGCAGTTGATTATAAGAGTTTAATAACGGTTCATAATGCCAAAGTCTTAAATCCGTTAATGAAGGATGACTGGTTGTTAAACGTTGAGTATTGGCCTCATCAGGGATGTAAGGGGCTTGTTTTATTTTATCTAAAGCATAAGCCTTACGGGTAAAGTCAATGTGGTTTCTTAAATATGGAGCCTCTAGTTCATATTCGTTGGGAGTCACTTTGATATTTTGGACTACCCCGGGGTAAATCACATTCAAGATAAAGGAACCGGCTAACCAAACAATAATGCTCCCCAGTAAAAGTTTAACCCCCTTTCGGAAAAGGCCAAGGAATAATAACCCGATTATTCCAATTATTAACCAGGATAGTAAAGTTAAACCTAGAATACGGGCGTGTTCGGCAGTATAATTGACCCCCGTGATCCGGGTAGTTTCTTGAAAAAGTAAGCTAAATTTACCAAGACTATAACTCCATATTTTTAAGGTTAAAAATAGAATTGTCAGTAAAGTAAGATGAATTTTGGCGGAGACGGATAGTTCCAAAGAATTGCCTTGTCTCCAAAGTGCTTTGGCTAGAAAGTAAACCAAAGTAGTTCCGGCGAGTCCAATCAAAGAAACGACCTGAAACAGGCGATTCAGTTGTTGATAAAAAGGAAACTCAAACAAGTAAAATCCGACATCTTGTTTAAAGATTGGGTCAACTATGCCGACCGGTATTCTATGAATAAACTGTTGAATTGTTGTCCAGTGCAGACTTAACCCGGCGCCAAGAACAAAAGAGAGGACTCCCGTAACTATTAATCCGGGTATCAATACCGATTTTTTGGATATCTCCGGCATCAAGGCACCTACCACATGCACCCGGTTAAAGGCTCGAATTGCAATGAGCAAATTGACTAAGAAAAAGCCGAAGATTAGGAGAATAAAAGCAATTTTTGTAAGTGGACCGGTAATCAGACTAATCCAAAAGACAGCGGTAGATCCTATAGTTTGAAACCATAACAGGTCGATATATTTTCCGGAGAAACTAATAATAAGTATAAAAAAAACAACTACCGCACCAAGTATAATTCGGGAAAGTCGATTCATTTAAATCACTCCTTTGTATTAAAGTTTTAATTCTCGATTGAAACAAAAATATCCTCTTCCGGGAGGATGTGGGTTAGATACGACGAATATTCATTGGTTAGTTTGTTTATAAAACTTATGAACAGCAATAAGATAAACTGCTTAGTTAAGTTTGGGTACTACTATGTTACTTAAAAGGAGATCGAGTATGGACAATTTTTCGGAAATTTTAAAATACCAATGGGGCCGCCAGCGTTTTTTATGTGTCGGACTTGATGTTGACTTTAATAAACTTCCCGAGAAGTTACAAAAACTATCTGTTGCCGAAGGGCTTTTTCAGTTTAACCGATCAATAGTGGAAGCTACGGCTGATCATTGCGCTGCTTTTAAACCAAATAGCGCTTTTTACGAAGGCTATGGATTAGCTGGGATGGATGCCTTAATACGGACCAATGATTTCATTAGGAAAACGTATCCTAACCATTTAATAATTCTCGACGCTAAACGGGCAGATATCGGCAATACCAATATAGGATATGTGAAAGCGGCCTTTGAGGTTTTTCAAGCCCATGCTATTACAGTCCACCCTTATTTGGGGCGGGAAGCCTTGGCGCCGTTTTTGGAGGACCGGGATCACGGAGTATTTGTGCTTTGTCATACTTCAAACCCTGGCGCGGCTGAGTTTCAAGAATTAAAAATAAATGGTCGTGATTTATTTAAAATAGTTGCAGCTGAGGTTAATACTAACTGGAATCATAACGGAAACTGTGGTTTGGTTTTGGGAGCCACCTATCCGGAGCAATTGGCGGAAGTACGTAAACTAGCAGTAAATCTTCCTTTTTTAATTCCCGGTATTGGGGCGCAAGGGGGAGACTTGGAGCGGACCGTTATTAGTGGTTTGAATCAAAATGGGAACGGAATTATTATTAATGCATCCCGAAGTATTATTTACGCTTCTACTGGCCCGGATTTTACAGAAGCCGCTGCCAGAGAAGCTATAATATTAAACGAATCCATCCAAGAGATTATACGAAGAAATATGAAATGATACGTTACAATCGGAAAACACTTGAAAAATAATCCGTTCTCGGTAATAATTAATTAAATATCACCAATTATCAATGCAATTCCTATAAAAAGAAAGGGTGCCGAAAATGCGTGTATTGTCCGGAATTCAACCATCCGGTAATCTTCATCTGGGGAATTACTTCGGGATGATGAAAAGGATGATTGAATATCAAAAAAACCATGAACTTTTCTGTTTTATTGTTAATTTTCATGCCTTAACGTCAGTGTTTGATGCTGCTAAATTGCGTCACCAAACTTGTGAGGCTGTTAGAGACTTTCTTGCTTTGGGACTTGACCCTGAGAAGTCAATCTTCTGGGTTCAGTCGGATGTGCCGGAAGTAACTGAGTTAACTTGGTTTTTAAGCAATGTTACCGGAGTGGGTTTACTAGAGAGAAGCCATTCTTATAAAGATAAACTGGCCAAGGGAATTCCGGCCAGCAATGGTCTGTTTACTTATCCGGTATTGATGGCCGCCGATATTTTAGGTTATGGCGCCAACCTAGTCCCTGTGGGAAAAGATCAGAAACAACACTTAGAAATTGCCAGAGATATTGCAGCCCGTTTTAACAATACTTATGGGGAAACGTTTATTATACCGGATGAGGATATTGAAGAAAATTTGGCGACAATTCCCGGCCTGGACGGTCAAAAGATGTCGAAGTCTTACGGTAATACTATTGAAATTTTTACCGATGAAGCTTCTTTAAAACAAAAGATAATGACTCTCAAAACCGACTCGACACCGGTAAATGAGCCAAAACCAATCGAAGGGAATATTTTATTTTCCTTATATTCCTTGTTCCTTGACGAGAAAGGTAAAGAAGAGCTTAAAGACCGTTTCCTGACTCCAGGGTTAAAGTATGGAGATGTCAAAAAGGAGCTTCTTGGCGTTATATGGGATTATTTTGCTCCTTACCGAGAAAAACGAGCCCAAATTAGTAAGGATGACGTTAATGAGGTTATGAAAAGGGGAGCAGAGAAAGCTCGAGCCGTTATCACAAAATATTTGGATTTGGCCAGGCATAATGTGGGCGTTGATTATTATCGATAAATAATTATAATTGTTAGGTGATCAATTTGTTGAATGAAAAGTTTTTAAAATTGGGAATAAAGGTTCCTGAGGTATTATTGCCGCAAAAAGAGGTTGACCTTTTTAAATGGGCGGTGGTTGCTTGCGATCAGTATACTTCGGAACCGGATTATTGGGAGGAAGTAACCCGGTTAGTAGGGGACGTTCCTTCAACCTTAAATTTGGTCTTTCCCGAAGTCTATTTGGGTAAAGGTAATGAAACAGAACGTATTGCCCGAATTCACCGTGAAATGGGCCGTTACCTCGAACAAAACGTGATCACTTCCCGGGGGGACGGTTTTATATATATAGAGCGGCAAACCAGCCATGGACCATCCCGGAGAGGGCTGATAGTGGCTATTGATTTGGAAAACTATGATTACAATCGTGGAGCGGAAACTTTAATTCGGGCTACGGAGGGGACTGTTCTGGAACGGATCCCGCCTCGGGTCAAAATCCGGGAGGGCGCTCCCCTGGAATTACCTCACATTATGCTCTTAATCGATGATCCTGACTGTCGGGTGATTGAACCTTTGGCGGTTCAAACGGAGCAGTTTGAGCCATTGTATGATACCAAATTGATGATGAACGGTGGTCATATTAAAGGATATTTTGTCAGGGAAGAAAGAATTTTGGAAGGAATTTATCAAGGGCTTGCCAATTTAGCCGAACCGGTTCGGTTTAACAGGAAATACGGCGTTGCTAATGAACCGGTTTTACTATTTGCGGTAGGAGATGGCAATCATTCTTTGGCTACAGCAAAGGCTGTTTGGGAAAAAATGAAACAACAATCACAAGTTGACCTTGATAACCATCCGGCTCGATATGCCTTGGTTGAAATTATAAACATCCATGATCTCGGCCTTCAGTTTGAACCGATTCACCGGGTGTTGTTCGGAGTTTCCTCCGAAGATCTATTTGGAGCTATGAAAGCTTACTTTGGAGGAGAAATTAATCAGGTAAGATACGCAGACCGGCAGGCAATGGAGATAGAATTTAAAAAGGGACGAAACCAGAGTGAAAACCAGCATAAGATCGGGTTTGTTAATGATGAAGGATGTGGAATTGTAACAATCGCTAATCCAAAATCCGATTTGGAGGTTGGTACGCTCCAATCATTCCTTGATGACTGGCTTAAACAACATACTGAAACAGAGATTGATTATATTCACGGTAATGAAGTGGTACAAAAGCTTGGTTCCAAACCTGGAAATATAGGATTCTACTTACCGGCGTTGGCGAAAAGCGCTTTGTTTAAAACGGTAATCCGGGACGGTGTTTTGCCGCGAAAAAGTTTTTCAATGGGAGAAGCGGAAGAGAAACGTTTTTATCTTGAATGCCGGAGAATCGGTTAGGAGGATTTTTCGAAGAATTAAAAAAAATTGATAAAAAGATCTTTTCTAAAGCAAAATTTTACGGATTTATTAAATTTACAATTACTAAGCCAAATTATAAAACCCGTCTTCATAACTGGTGAAGAGACGGGTTTTTTATAATAAAGGGACTTTGCATTGTGTCCAACCTCCAACGATTCACTAATGGAAATTAGAGTTAATATTTCCAGGCTCGCAGACTTGATGTTCAAATTTGATACCCATTAAGTCACATTCCTGCTTGCTTATTAGCTGGAGTTCCTTTTGCGAACTGTTTAGGTGAACAACATATCCCATTTGTTTGATAGCGTCGAGTAAGTTTTTTACCCCAAGGGAGATTTCTCCGAAATGAAAAGAACATTTTTTATCACGCATTAAATGGTAAGCCATTTTTTCAGTTGGGTCCTTAGTAAGCATTTTAAGCCTCCTTTTCAAATTTTTGCCCATGATAATAATAGCAGATTCATGTTTTAAATAAATAAAGGCCAGGTAAAATTTATGTTATAATTAGAAAACTCGATAAACATTTTGCCAAATTTAGTGATTCTATGGTATTATATATTTCACATGAAGATTTAATTGGAGGCGGAGATGAACTATCTCAGTACCAGAGGGAATATTAGGGAAGCCAAATCAGCAGAAGCGATCCGTACCGGAATCGCTCCGGACGGCGGGTTATTTACCCCAGAATCAATTCCAAGTCTCTCCCAGGTTGATATTCAAGGGATGGCTGGACTAGGATATCAAGAACTTGCAACCAAAATATTGGCCTTGTATTTGACCGACTATAAGCAGGGTGAACTTCAAACAATGACTAGTGCCGCTTATTCTTATCCGGTAAAATTCTGCGTCCCTGAGGTGACGCCGGTAGTACAATTGTCGGAGCGAGAATACATCTTGGAATTATTCCATGGACCGACGTGCGCTTTTAAGGATGTGGCCCTACAACTTTTGCCCTACTTAATGACTAAGGCCGGGGAAATTGCCGGGGACAATAACGAGATAATAATTCTAGTGGCAACTTCTGGCGACACAGGGAAAGCTGCTTTAGAAGGATTTAAAGATATTCCGGGTACCCGAATTATCGTCTTTTTTCCCGAAGAAGGGGTAAGTCAAATCCAAAAACTTCAGATGACCACTCAAGAAGGGTTTAATACTGGGGTGGTAGGCGTAAAAGGTAATTTTGACGACGCCCAAAATGGAGTGAAAACGATCTTTACCGACGCCGCTATTATAAAGGAACTTGCTGCGAAGCAGATGTCGTTTTCTTCAGCCAATTCGATAAACTGGGGAAGATTGGCCCCTCAAATTGTCTATTATTTTTACGGATATCTGGATTTGTGCCGCCGGGGAGTGGTCAAAGCGGGTGAACCCATTAATGTTACGGTGCCGACAGGGAATTTCGGCAACATTTTAGCCGGTTATTTTGCTAAGGAAATGGGGTTACCGATTGCTCGGATGATTTGCGCATCCAATTCAAACAATGTCTTGACTGATTTTATCAATACCGGAGTTTATAATCGAAACCGGTCTTTTTATACTACTATTTCACCGTCAATGGATATTTTAATCTCCAGTAACTTAGAAAGACTTTTATTTTATCTGTCCGGCAAAGATCCCTTGCGGGTAGGAGATTGGATGCAGGAGTTGAAATCCCAAGGAGGTTATCGGGTAGACCGGGAAACGGAAACACAAATAAAATCCCTATTCTATGGCGGATTTGCCGATGAAAATGAGACTATAAAAACGATTGGACGGGTTTACCAAGAGAGCCGTTATGTAATGGACCCCCATACTGCTGTGGGTAAAGCAGTTTCCGACCGGTACCGGCATGAAACAGGCGATACATTACCGATGTTGTTGGTATCAACCGCTAGCCCGTTTAAGTTTAACCGGAGTGTGGTCCAGGCAATTTTAGGCGAAAAGGCAGTTCAAGATAGAAGTGAATTTGAGTTGCTCGAAAAGCTCAAAGAAATTTCCGCAAGGGAGATTCCGGCGGGTCTACGTGGACTGGATCGAAAGGAAGTCCGGCACAGGAGTGTCTGTTCAAGAGAAGACATGCCCCAAGTAGTGAAGGAAATATTAAAACTATAGGTATCGATATATATCGAACAGGTTGGAAAGATAATCTTCAGGTAGGGCAAATATTTTTCCTCCCAACAAATACCGCAATTATTCCCAGGGTTAGTAAGGAATACCGTACTTCGCCGAATCCAACTCGACGAAACATATCAGCTATTTTCGAAGGGGCGGGAAAATCCATAATCGAATCACATAAATAACAGTATGCGAATTCATTGCGACAGATAAGTTTCCCTATTAGCGGAACCCAATGTTTCAGGTAAGTGTAATAGGCCGTCCGGAATATCGGAAGCGTTGGTTTAGAGGATTCAATGGCCACTATTATGCCGCCGGGTTTTAATACCCGACGGCTTTCTTTTAAAACCGGTTCCGGATCATGCACATTTCTTAAGCCATATCCAATAGTTACGCAATCAAAAGATCCAGCTGGAAAAGGTAGTTGGGCAACATTACCCTGAAGCAGTTTGACCCGACCGGATAAGCTCTGTTTATTCAAACGTTGTCTGGCCACTGCCAGCATTTCCCTAGATAGATCCATTCCGATAACTCGTCCGGTAGGACCGATATACTTTGCTAGATCAGCGGTTATTATTCCAGTGCCACAACAGAGGTCCAGTGCTGTTCCTCCCGTTTTCAAACCGGTCCGAGCTACCGCAAACCTCCGCCAGTAATGATGCACTCCCAAACTCATAATGGTATTGGCTAAATCATAGTTATGGGCAAGGGAATCAAAGATTCCCTTCATCTTGTTTTTCTTAATCTCCCTCAAGTCATGGAGATTTATCGATTGATAATGATTGAAAAACTTATCATTACTGATTGTATATTCATCCTTATTACATAAAATTAGGTTCGCTATATTAAATGCTATTTAATTTGTGAAATTTTGCGTTGAAAATACAAAAGACCCCTGTGCTTAGATTTGCGCAAAGGTCTTTTTATTATACTCTGTTAAGGGATAAAAAAACGGTATTTAAAAAACCCCGTTCAGTTCTTCAATCATCCTATTAACGGCTTTCTTATTATTACCCGAAAGTGTGATTACCGATGCTACCGATAATGTTCCGCCTTTGGAACGACAAGTTTTTATTATTTGATTAATTGCCCGATTTCCGCCCATCCAGGCAAAAGGAAAGCCCATGGTTACGAAGGAGGCAATTTTTTTACTATTTAACGAAGAGAGCTGCTCCAAATAGGACGCTAAAACCGGGGAAACGGAAAAAGCCCAAACCGGAGCGGCAAAGACCAGACCTTGATATTTATCTAACTCGGGAAGAGTCTCGATACGGAGATTCTTAACGCCCGGATGTACATCGCCGACGGGTTTCAATCGTTCGATGACCACTTTATGTCCGGCTAAGGAAAGCTTTTCTTGAAGTTTTAAGGCGACGGAGTAGGTGTGACCGGACTGGGAATGAATGATAATGCCGATATTCATAATCTTTCCTCCTATATTTTGGAGAATTCCATTTTATAGTATAACATAAGAAGAGGACCGATAGCCAGCCCTCTTCTTCAATTTACTGTAGATTAACCATCAATCAATTTTTGCTCGCCTTTGCGGGCTGCGGTTATAAGGTCTTTAATTGCATATAAAAGAGCACCAACACCCATTATCATAACAACGAAAACTGCTATAAATCTTAAAACCGGGAATACCGGCCCAACTATGGGTAGTTTGGCAAGGAGTTTAAGAATAAAAAGACTAACAGTAAGTGTAGCTAATCCAACCCCAAAACGATAAGGTATACAGGTGGCATTTTTTAACATTAAGCTTCCCAACCAGAGCGCCACAGGAATAGTGGAGAAATAGAAGAGAAGAATATAACCAAGCGTCATCGCTGTTCCAAAAATTAGGCCGATACCGGGATTTATTAATACTGAAAAGATGAGTAAGACCACAAATACCACCAGTGAGGCTAAAGTTGATACTAAACCGATTAGACCAACCCCGGTTACGGTTAGGGGTTTAGCGGCAATCACCTCTCCCTGACGGTGGAACACTGCGGGGAAAAGCTTGTAAAAGGCCCAACCGAATAGAAAATATACGGCGGTTCCAAAGAGCAATCGGATTAGACCCCAGACCTCCTTAGTAAGCTCCCGCCTTTGTTTTTCTGCGGATTTAACCGTTGGTTTAACCCAATCCACATCTGCTACATCCGCGCCTTTTTCAATATTGAGCTCTATTCCGCGACATTTTAACCGACCATGAATGACTGTACCAGGCAGCACCTTTAGGGTCGCTACTTCATCCGAATCTTTATCAAAATCTTCATCCATATGATGGTCAAAATCCGTATTGACATCCACATCTCCGAAGAACTCACCTTTTAAGACGATGTTTTGGCCTCCGATGTGAGTGTATCCTTTAACTTTACCGTCAATACTTATCTGACCGCCAAATACCAGCAAATTGCCTCCGATTTCCGAATCTTTGGTAATATTGATTACTCCACCGAATACATTAACATTTTTTCCTATTTTACCATCAAGATTGATGTTGCTTCCCACCACTCTAACGTTACCCAGGACCGGACCGTTGATGACTATTTCCGAACCAGCGCCGATAATGTCGCCGGTTACGGGTCCGGTAGATCGAATATCTTTAGCGCCGAAGAATAAATCTCCTTCGATTGTTCCATTATTTCTTAGGCTTTGAGCGCCCACAAATTTGTCCCGTTTAATCACTTCAGTCGCTTCAATGTTCACCATCGACGAATCGGCCAAAGCGATCCCTGATAGGAATAATAATAATACCAGGCTTAGGATCCAGCTAAAATTTTTATATGACTTCATTTTAATCATTTCTTAAACACCATCCTTTATCAGTATTTGGCAAAAAACCTTAAAAAGTCACCCCACCTCCCCAAAACTTTTAATGATAATTATTTTCAGGAACGCGGTGTATTTGGTTGTAAATAAAACGTACCAACAACATGATTGAAACTAAGAGCGTTCCCTTATAAATAGCTAAAACCCATTGTGCCAGAGTGTTTAGTTCTTGAAAGACAAAAGGCCTTAGAATATGATAGATTATTTCCAGCTTGGTTACGGCGTTCATCATTTGGGATAATCCATCGTTAATTATTAAAATCAAATCAAAGAAGCCAAAATTTGTCAATTGGGAACCAATACTTAATAAAACCCCCAAAAAAACCAAGCCTAGTCCTGCATAGATAAACTGAAAAATTCCAGTCTCATCCGGTGTCCGGTATTTTATATTGCTGACCGCCTCCATTATTGTGAGTTCCAGATTGGGGTTGATTTCGAGATCCATAAGAGGCTGTTCTTCTAACCCGGTTACGATCTGATCAAGTTCCTGCAAGAGTTTTTGACAATGGGGGCAGGCTTTTAAATGCAGGGACAAGTTCCGGTTTTCAAGGTCGTTAATCTCACCGTCAATTTTTCGCATGATGAGTGTTTGCCATTTTTTGCAGTTCATAGAAGGACCTCCTTTTCTTCGATTAACTTCTCCCGTAGCATCAACCGGGCACGGTAAAGACGATTTTTAATGATTGTTAGCGGTAATCCTAGTAGGTTGACCATCTCCTGATAAGATAGCCCGTTTTGATGGTATAAGATAATAGGGATCCGATATTGTTCCGGCAGTTCGTCCAATGCTTGCTGCAACTTACGTTTGGTTTCACCTTTGAAGTATTCTTCTTCGGGGGATTCCGTGTTGTCTCGAAATTCGGGACTTTCCTCCAGTGACACTTCGTGCGGTTTTCCCTTGCGTAGTAGATCTAAACAATGGTTAGAGGCAATCCGTACGGACCAGGTTGAGAATTTATACTCCGGGTTATATTGTCTGAGGGATTTATAGATTTTGATGAATACATCCTGAAGCAAATCGTTTACTTCATCCCGGTTACGGGTGAGATTATAAATAACCCTCCCAAGAATGTCTTTATAGCGTCCGACCAACTCCGCGAAGGCGTCATTTTGTCCGGCAAGGCAAAGCTTGATTAGTTCATAATCTGATAAAGTCAATTGGGGATTCACCTCCGGGAAAAAAACAATGTAAAATTTACAATGTCCAATGGATAAAGATCAATGAATAAACAACAACGTGTCGTAAATTAAAACCAATGCAATTTTTAGTACATCAAATATTAGATAATTTTAACAAAATACCTACTTTTCACTTTCCAAACTATAAAAAATTGTTTTTATTATTTAGATACGCAATATTCTGATTTTTGTCTGAATGTTTTTATATTTTTTTGCAGAAGACTAAAAAATTGGCCAAAATAACTAGTGGTCTAATAGGAATTCTATGGATAAATCACGAATTATATATCAGTTATTCCTAAAGGAGAGTGAGTCGAATGAATGAGGAAGAAAAATATCAAAAGGCGAGACAAAGAGTTGAGGAATTGAAGGGCTTTTATATTCATTTACTTATTTATTTATTAATCAATTGCGGCTTATTGTCAATAAATCTGATTTTTGTTCCTGGTCATTTATGGTTTTTTTGGCCTTTATTAGGATGGGGGATTGGAATAGTGGCACATGGGTTGGCTGTTTTCGGATTCGGGGGATTTTTGGGAAGAGAGTGGGAGGAAAAAAAGATTAAAGAGCTTATGGATAAAATGGAATAGAAAAAAGCCGGTCGTTTAGGACCGGCCTATTTTGTCCGGTTAGGATATGGCTTGCTAATTGCTTAATAATGGAGTGACAGGATTCGAGACTATAATAATAGTGGAAAGAATTTACGATAAGGGGAATGGGATGAACGATCAGGTAATTACAATTAAAAATTTAAATAAGACTTTCGGAACTTTACAAGCGGTTGAAGCTCTCGATTTTCAGGTCCAAAAAGCGGAGTGTTTCGGACTGCTAGGACCGAACGGGGCCGGAAAAACCACCACCATGAAAATGATTTACGGCAAGAATGAACCGGACTTGGATCAAAAGACAGTAATTCGGATTTTTGGATATGATGCCCCGGGAGAGTCGTTAGCCATCAAATCACTAGCAGGGATTGTGCCGCAACAGGATAATCTGGATACGGAACTGAACGTACATGATAACTTATTAGTCTATTCCAAGTTTTACGGGATGACAACGGGAGAAGCCAAAGAGCGAATTGAAGAACTGCTGTTATTCATGGAATTACGAGATAAAGCCAAGGCTAAAATAAGGGATCTTTCCGGGGGGATGAAGCGGAGGCTCACAATTGCCAGGGCTCTACTGAATAATCCAAGGTTATTAATCCTGGACGAACCCACTACCGGGCTTGACCCGCAAGTGAGACATCTAATCTGGAATAAGCTTCGTGAATTAAAAGAAACCGGGGTAACCATCCTGCTTACCACCCACTATATGGAGGAAGCCTTTCAAATCTGCGACCGGATTATTATTATGGACGAAGGGAAGAAGATTATAGAGGGGAAGCCCAGGGAACTACTGAAACAGAATTTGGAGCAATTCGTGATGGAGATCCATGGTATAACTTCCAAGAAGGATTTTGAGACGGTTTATTTTGATCAAAACGGTATCCGGTATGAGTTTTTTAATAATATTTTTTATGCCTACAGTAATAATTCGGAAGCTTTAACCAAGTACGGCGAAACCGGCCAGGTCGAAGAATATTATATCCGCCATTCGAATTTGGAAGATTTATTCTTAAAAGTAACGGGGAGAAGCTTAAATGAGCTACAGTAAAACATACCAAGTTCCACCATTATGGCAAAGGTTATACAGTATTTGGTTCAGGCATATCCGGGTCTATTGTTCCAATTTTTTCAGCAATGCTTTTCCGCCATTTATAGAACCGCTGATTTTTCTAGCCGGTCTGGGATTGGGTTTGGGCGCTTATATCCAAAACATGGGGAACGTCAATTACGTCTTGTTCCTAGCCAGTGGGCTGATTGTGACCAGCGCCATGTTTACCGCGTCCTTTGAATGTACCTACGGCACCTTTATCCGGCTGGAATTCGATTATGTTTATGATGGAATGCTGGGCGCGCCGGTTTCGGCCGGTAATCTGATCATTGGAGAATTACTTTTTGTAGCGACCAAGGGTTTCTTTTTTTCTCTGGCGGTATTGTCCATTACCTGGATAGCCGGAATTATTAATTATCCTTTGAGTTTAGTCACACCTTTCATCGGTTTTTTAACCGGATTAACATTTGGTTCTTTAGCACTTTTAATTACCTCCAAGGTCAACAATATCAATCATTTTAATTTCTATTTCTCCGGTTTAATCTCGCCGATGTTTTTCTTTTCGGGGGTGGTCTTTCCTTTGGAAAACTTACCGCCCGCTTTAAGATGGATTGCCGAGACTATTCCCTTAACCCATGTGGTAAGGCTTGCCCGGGCATTTTGCTTGCCTAATCAGTTAAAAATCAGCTTAGTTTTGGATCTGCTTTACATTATCTTATTCATCAGTGGGATTGGTTATTTAGCAATTAGGGGACTAAGGAAGAGATTGATTCAATAGAAGAGGTAGGATTTATAAGGCAGGAAAGCGCTTAATGCCGAGGTTATCATCGATGAAACGGAGGGGTTCCGATGCGTCTGATATTTGCCATAATTCTGTCTTTAGTTTTATCGTTACATCCGATTACGGTTGAAGCCAAAGAGGCTTTTTCGAAAGGGATCAATCTTACCGGATGGTTTCAGGCAGGCTCCGTAAAGGAGATTCAGTTTAGCAAGTATACAAAAAAAGACCTCCAAGAGATTAAAAGCCTTGGCTGTGATGTGATTCGTCTGCCTATCAATCTCCATGCGATGACCGGCGGCGCTCCGGAATACAGAATCGACCCGCTGTTTTTTCGGTTTTTAGATGAAGTGGTGGAAAATTGCGAAACTTTGGGGTTATCGTTAATTCTGGACAATCATACCTTTGATCCTAAGATAAGCACTAAGGCTTCGGTCGAAAAGATTTTATTGAAAGTCTGGGCGCAAATGGCTGGACGTTACGCGGAACGCGGCGATTTTCTTTATTATGAGATCCTTAACGAACCCCATGGGATTAATCCGGATATTTGGGGTAAAATCCAGCTGAATGTCTTGGAGAAAATCCGGCAGTTCGATCAGAAGCATACGGTAATAGTCGGCGGCGCTAATTGGAATGATATCGACTCACTTTATCTCCTGCCGGACTATAAGGATGATAAGATTATCTATACCTTTCATTTTTACGATCCCTTTATCTTCACCCACCAGGGAGCGGATTGGACGGAGCCTTCGCTGAAACCGCTAAAGGGTGTCCCCTATCCTTACAATCAAGATAAAATGCCTTTCTTTCCCAAAGAATTAAGGAATACATGGATTGAGAGTAATTATAAAGATGACTATCCTAAAAAAGGCAATAACGAAGCCTTGGAGAAGCTGCTTGCAAGGGTAGTGGAATTTCGGAGTCAAACCGGAAAGCCGGTATACTGCGGTGAATTCGGCGTTTATAACCAAAATTGCCGAAACGAGGATCGGGTTTACTGGTATGAATCGGTCCGTAAAATCTTCGAGAAGTATTCGGTTCCTTGGACATCCTGGGATTACAAGGACAGATTCGGATTGTTCCTTAAGGACTCCAAAGAAATGTTTGAATATGACCTCAATCTACCTTTACTTGAGGCTTTGGGTTTCAATGAGGTTCCACAAACCATACTTAAACTTGAACCGGAAACAAGTGGATTTGACCTTTTCAATCAATATCCGACCCAAGGACTGATTGTTTTTGAGTATTTGAGCAATGGGACCATCGATTTCTATGATGATACTGTTCTGGATGATCAAAAGTATGCAATTAGAATGGAAGATCTCGAACGTTATAATTATTTACATTTTGGTTTTAAACTAAAGAAAGACCTATCTCTTCTCCTGAAACGGAAATATAACTTTGTGATTAAACTAAAATTGAAACCGAACTTTAAAAATGTCGATATCCGGTTTCTGGCGGTTCGAGAAGATGACCCGTTGGCATTGCCCTGGAGAATGGTATATACTCTCGATGAAAAAACATTGAAAAACACCACTGATTGGCAAACCGTAGCGATCCCACTGGAAGATTTTAAAGAACAAGGCGCCTGGAAAGAGAAATGGTATGACCCGAAAGGGCTTTTTGACTGGAGTCAGGTTGTGGCCCTTGAAGTGGTAGCGGAAAATGGGGACTGGCGGAATACGGGGATTTATATTGGGGAGATGAAGGTAGATAGTATCGGTGAAAAGCTCTAGAACACCGTATAGCCACAGAGACGGAGAGGCACAGAGGTAAACATTAAAAAAGTTAAGTTTTAAGCTTACGCGTAATAAATTATTGCATTCCTCTGAATCTCAGTGTCTGTGGCAAATTTTCGTGGTCCTTGCCTTTACTATGCCTCATGTCCCGACCTATAATTCACACCTCTTGCCTGAATATTTGTCAATCCCAAGAACTTAAAGAAGATTGGCGCTAATATGGTTACCCAGATACTCATCAGGAAATAACGAAAGAAATCGCTAAATAAGATATTGGGTAGAATTTTCTTGAGTGTGAGACGGATGGCCAGTAAAACTATTATTCCAATAATAGATTTTAATACTTGTTTCAGGAATGGGGCAGCCGTTTGATATCGGATATAGCGGGGTTCGATAAAATAACCGCCGAAAAAACCTAGTGTCGCTCCGGAAATTTTGTAATAATTCGTTGTCGGAAAGAAGAACATTCCGAGAATCAACGGAAACAAGATTATTAAAAAAATCCACTTTTTCCCGGTGGTGGTTTCGACATAATCGAAGAGCCGGTTTGAAAAAAGGACCCATACTACCCCGATTAATGCGCCGCCAATCACATCAACCGGCCAATGTACTCCCAGATAGAGACGGGAAACGGCAACCAAGGCAATAATGATTCCTCCAACCCAATAAAACCAGAGTTTTCGCAATTTTGTCATTAATGAAGTTATAAATAAAGCTACACATTGAGTATGGCCGCTGGGGAAGGAATATCCGCCCGCGGTTTCCAAACGGAGAGATCGGATACCGGTTCTTCCGATTGGCCGTGCTATCATAAAAATTTCTTTTAGAGCCACATTTAGTGTTGTACCGGTGAGGTAGGTCAATATCAGGCGGTAGCCGAAATCCTTATGAAGGCACCAGAATACGAGAGCGGCTACCAACATAAAAAAAGTATCTTCTCCCAGCATGGTCAAGCCTTGGAAGAAGGCATCCCAAAAGGGGGAGGAGAAACTTTGAATGAATTTGATAATTTCCAATTTGTATCAATCCTTTTTTTAAGTATATAAAGGATTGATTCTTTATTTTCGGGTGAAATCCTGTTTTTCGTAAAGTCTTTTAAAATCATATTTGTCATGGAGACACAGAGTCACAGAGAAAAGATTTGATTAATCCGGGTGATTTTTTAGGATTTCGTTCCCTGTTCCCAGTTTCTGATAATTTGGGTATTGTATTAGGGTTTCGTTCACAGGATGCCGGTGATTTGATTTGTTATTTATTTTTTACCGGTAACTAGCGACAGAGACAAAACCACAGCTGTAAACAGTGAACTGGGAACGAAATAATCATAATTAGCCCTCAGTCATAAACTTTGAATGTGTATTTGCCTCATCTTTCCCAAAAGCCGCTTTTCGGGAAATGAGATAAATCAGGACCGCTAATGCCAATACCGAATTAAATAAAAAGCCATATTTAGTCCAGGTTGACATAAAATAAGGTTCGGCGCCATTTGGGAATAATATCCGAATATATTCATCAATATTAATCAAACAGAAATTGAAAACTCCGGATAAGATATTAATACAACCGAGAATTATCGCTGCAGCCCAAGCCGGTTGTTTCAGTTTCCAAAAACCATAAGCGATATAACAATTGATTATTGACAGGATTATATTATGAATTGTAATGGCGCTGCCTGAGATTAAGAACCCGAAAAACGGGAAAATAGAGATGGTAGGGAACAATGTCATACTGATCATCGTGATTACATTATATAATGAATAAATCGCCAATACCGATATCCCTAAGGGGCGTTTTAAGCTAACCGCTCCGAATATTTCCTTAACGGATCTCCTGTTAAAAAAAGATTAAATAAATGACGGGGAAAACAATTAGGAATAGAAAAAATATTGTAACAATAATAAGCTTAATCAGTTCTACCGGGACTTCCTCCGAGGCCGGTAATGGTAAAAAAGAGAACCCTAAACAACCAAAAAAACCCATGAAAATTGCAAATCCGGACATTACCATAATCGAATAACGGGCCCAGTTTTTCTTCCTAAACAAACCTATTCCGGTTGCGATTAACAATCCAATCAGCGGCAACCACATTAATAATAGCTGAACTCGTTCGTTAGTTGAGAGTGTTGGATTAGAATTTAAATTAAGAGAATTAATAGCTCCGAACAAAATCCCGATTAATGCCAAAAATAACAAGTAAACCCCGGTTAATCCAATAAAGAATTTTTTCATCAATAATTAATCCTCCTAAAAATTATTCAACCGCTATCATATTAGGTTTTACAGTAATATCAGTATGGGATAGATTCTTAATTAATTCTACATTTTTCCAAACGTTCCTTCGTTTAATCCGGATAAGGAAATTAACTTAAGTATCCTATTATGTTAAACTTTACTAAGAATGCTATTAGTGATATGATAAATAAAGATTTTACCAATTTAATTAGTAAAAAAATAGGAGGAATAAGACGTGAAAAAACTTTGTGCTATTTTGGTTATGAGTATCAGTTTGGTATTGGTCTTTTCAATCAGCGCTTTTGCAGAAACGGATAGAGTGACGGCTTATGTTGATACTTATGGATATGGTACGTGGACTATCGATGATGATTATTATTACGATAATGATGATGAAGAAGATGACGGTTCATTAGATGGGGTTATTGTAGGAATGGATATTCCTATTCAAAGATTCAAACTTGGCTTTGAATATGAAGATGGTTCGCCTGACGATGGAGATTATGTTGTATTAAGGGATTATACTACTTTAATAATCAAATGCGGTTTTCGGGTTTTTGGAAATGACAGAGTAAGGATTGATCTTACCTTAAATAATTTTGAGAACGAGTATGCAGAAACCAAAGCTACAGTAAGCGGGATTATCTTTGGTGCAGATGCATTGTGGAATATTTCCGAACAGATGTTCCTACAGGGTTCTTTGGGAGTGTCTCTTAATGGAGAATATGAATATGATTCGGATGAGGAAGATGCTTATATTACTTTGTGTAGGATCAAATTTAATTACATGTTCGCCGAAAATTTCGGATTGGGCTTTGGATACCGTTTTAATAGTATTTTAATTGATTATGCTGATGAAGTAGTCACTACTACCGGAGGGTTAACCATAGGTGTGACAGCAAGATTTTAATGTTAGTAAGATTGAACCAAACCCCTGTAAAAAACAGGGGTTTGATTCATTACACTTTCATCGAATTTATCGACCGCATCCAGGAATGATTTTAGCTTAAATTCTATTAATTTGTAGCGATACAATACATAATGATTTTGATTCTTAAACCAATAATTTATAAATTGTTCTTTACCGATTCTCAGCTCCGAAAATCAGCTCTTGTATCAAATTTATGAAAACTTGTTGAAAAATGCTTCTATTGACATGCAAAAGTCAAGATGTTAAAATTTTATTAAACATGAGCTAAAAATGAAAATCCCTAACTAATTATTTAGACCTGATGTAGGTCATAGATTCAGATATCGGGTTTAAGGGTTATCTATTCCTAAATATGTACGTACAAGTTTTGGATTTTAATGGATAAAACGAATTGTTAAGCCATACACGAACATAATAAATTTACATCACTACTTGTACGGACATCTTTTTTTGTAACCAAGAAAAGAAGATAACCATTTTTATTATAGGGTTTATACGGGTGTTTTAACTATAGTTAAGACATTTAGTCAGGGTGTATTAGCTATGGTTATGCAATAAAAAAATAATTTATAGGAGGAGATTTAATGAAAAAAGTATTGGCGGTCCTGATAGCTGTTTCTCTGGCCTTCGCATTATGGGGTTGTGGGAAAAAAGACGACAGCAAGTATGTGGGAATTTCAATGCCTACCAAGTCATCGGAACGTTGGATCAAAGACGGCGGAACAATGAAAGAGATCCTTGAAGAAAAAGGATACAAAGTTGATTTACAGTATGCCGAAGATGATATTCCAACCCAGAAATCACAGATCGAGAATATGCTCTCCAAAGGAGCCAAAGTTCTGGTTATTGCCGCAATTGACGGTTCCACACTTTCCGAAACACTAACCCAAGCTGCCAAAGACGGCGTTAAAGTTATCTCCTACGATCGTTTGTTAGTTAACACAGATGCAGTCTCCTACTATGCAACTTTTGATAATAGAAAAGTTGGCGAATTACAGGCTCAATCTTTAGTAGAGGGTTTGAAAAAATTCAAGGGCAATGGCCCGTATAATGTTGAGTTATTTGCCGGTTCACCTGACGATACCAACTCCTTTTATTTCTATCAAGGCGCCATGGATGTCCTAAAACCCTTAATGGATAAAGGGACTATCGTTGTTCCATCCGGACAAATTACCCAAGATAAAATCGGTACCTTGCGTTGGGACGGAGCTGTGGCTCAAGCGCGGATGGACGCTGTGTTAGCTGCCAATTATACATCCGGAAAAGTGCTTCACGGCGTATTGTCACCCTATGACGGAATTTCCAGGGGTATCTTGTCAGCCCTTATTTCTTTCGGATATGTTCCCGGCAAAAATCTACCGATTGTTACCGGACAAGACGCAGAAGCCGCATCTATTAAACTAATCATAGCCGGACAACAGTATTCCACGATTCTTAAGGATACCAGAGATCTCGCCAAAGTTGCCTCAAATATGGTTGATGCTGTTCTAAACGATACCGAACCGGAAATTAATGATACCAAAACCTATAACAACAATGTAAAAATTGTACCTTCATATCTCCTGGTACCTTACATTGTTACCGTTGATAACTATAAAGAATTAGTAATGGATTCCGGTTACTTGAAGGAAGCAGACATTAAGTAAGAAAAATCTTTAATATAATATCAATCGGTTAGCATTAATTGCTGGCCGATTGATATTTTAATCTACAGGTTTTAATTGGGTTTTGTCCCGGAAAACAATATCATCATCTTGTTTTATTTTTTGTTTTATGGTAAAGAAATTTTATTGTAAATGATACATATCGCCCTGAAATTTTGGCGCTCTGATTCACCAACGCCTTTATTACCGGATCTTAATAAAGGAGACCGAAAATGGAACAATTTATCTTAGAAATGAGAAATATCACCAAATTATTTCCCGGAGTCAAAGCTCTTGACAATGTTAATTTGAAGATTAAACCCAAACACATTCATGCGTTAGTAGGTGAAAACGGGGCCGGTAAATCTACGTTAATGAATATTCTAAGTGGGGTTTATCCATATGGGACCTATGAGGGAGATATCATCGTAAATGGCGAGATATGTCAGTTCAAGGATATCAGGGAGAGCGAGACTAAGGGGATAGCAATTATTCACCAAGAACTGGCGTTAATACCCTCATTATCAATTGCTGAAAATGTTTTTATCGGAAATGAACAGACTGATAACGGGGTTACAGTCAATTGGAATAAGACCAGGCTTAAAACGATTGAAATCCTAAAAAAAGTTGGTTTAAACGCCAATATCGATACCAGAGTTAAGGATCTGGGGATGGGGAAACAACAGTTGGTAGAAATTTGTAAGGCGCTGTCGAAGGATGTTAAAATATTGATTTTGGATGAACCGACAGCTGCTTTAAACGATGAGGAATCAAATCACCTTCTGAATTTAATATTGGATTTAAAAGAACATGGAATCACCTCAATTATTATCTCTCATAAATTACAGGAGGTAATCAAAGTCGCGGACGAAATAACCGTTATTAGAGACGGAGCGACGATTGAGACCCTTGTTAAAGGAGAAGATCAGATTACGGAAGATCGTATTATTAAAGGTATGGTAGGACGGGAAATAAAGGACCGTTTTCCGAAACGGCAAAATAAAATAGGCGATATCCGTTTTGAAATAGAAAATTGGAATGTTTATGATCCGATCGATGAATCGCGACATGTTATTAAAAATATCAATATGAATGTACGAAAAGGAGAAGTTGTTGGCATTGCCGGATTAATGGGCGCCGGTCGAACGGAACTGGCCATGAGTATCTTTGGAAAAGCATATGGCAAAAAAATATCCGGAAAACTGTTGAAAGACGGGGAAAAACTAGATTTGCACAGTGTCAGCGATGCCATTAAAAATAAGATAACTTATTCGACGGAGGACAGAAAGACTGCCGGTCTTATTCTTTCATTCGACATCAAAAAAAATATTACGCTCTCATCCCTTTCGAAAATATGTAATCGCACAGTAATGGATGAAAATATGGAAATCCAGATCGGTGAAGATTATCGCGCCAAACTAAGAATCAAATCTTCAAGTATTTGGCAACAAGCGGGAAACTTATCCGGTGGTAATCAGCAGAAGGTCGTATTTAGTAAGTGCATCTTCGCAGACCCCGATGTCCTATTTTTAGATGAGCCGACACGAGGAATCGATGTTGGAGCTAAATATGAAATTTATACTATCATCAATGAACTGGCGGAAGCAGGAAAATCGATCGTCATGATATCTTCGGAATTGCCGGAAATTATCGGGATGTGTGATCGAATCTATGTAATGAATGAGGGAAGAATTGTCGGCGAGCTTTCAGGCCGGGAAGCATCTCAGGAAAATATCATGCAATGTATCATGCAAAGTAATAAGGAGGTATTAAAATGACCAAACCGAACAATGCTTTAAAGGATAATCTTGGCGGGATTAATTCCGGTACTATGCTCAAGGGGAACCTTCGTCAGTATGTAATGATTATTGCATTGATAGCGGTTATCATATTTTTTCAAATAGTAACTGAGGGAATTTTATTAAAGCCATTAAATATTTCCAACTTAATCTCGCAGAACAGTTATGTTTTAATTCTAGCCATCGGTATGCTTATGTGTATTTTAATTTGTGGTAATATCGATTTATCAGTTGGTTCCGTGGCCGGATTTGTAGGGGCGGTTTCCGCGGTTCTGATTATAAAAATGGATATGCCGGTGAGTTTTGCTATCGTTTTCTCGATATTCATTGGATTTTTAATTGGATGCGCCCAAGGATTTTTTATCGCATATATGAATGTTCCCGCTTTTATTGCAACATTAGCGGGTGCGCTTATTTTTAAAGGATTGACCATGGTTTTATTACAAAGTCAAAGTCTTGCGCCGTTTCCGGGAAGCTATAACTTTTTAGCGGCAGGCTTTGTACCGGATATAGTTAATCTTAGCAAAATAAATCTACTGGCGGTTCTGATTGGGATTGTCGCTTCAGTCATATATATCATTAGCCAAATTATCGAAAGATCAAATAAAAAGAAATATGGATTTGAAGTTACGCCATCGGCATTATTTCTCGCTAAAATAGCCGCCATAGTTTGCGTTATCAACGCTTTCGCTTATACTTTAGCCGTCTATAAAGGAATTCCCATGGTACTTATCATAGTATCAGGGTTGGTAATCATCTATTCATTTGTTACCAATCGGACCATTATTGGTAGACATATTTATGCTTATGGCGGAAATCCTAAAGCGGCCGCGCTTTCGGGCGTTAAAACTCAAAAAATCTTGTTTTGGGTTTATGTCAATATGGGTGTGTTAGCCGCTTTAGCAGGAATTATCTTTACCGGCAGACTCAACTCGGCGACTCCGAAAGCCGGGCAAGGCTTTGAACTTGATGCGATTGGGGCATGTTTTATCGGCGGCGCTTCAACCACCGGTGGGGTGGGAACAGTTGTCGGAGCTATCGTCGGCGGTCTGTTAATGGGAGTTCTAAATAACGGGATGTCCATTTTAGGAGTCAGCATTGACTGGCAGCAAGCTATCAAAGGGTTTGTCCTGTTAGCTGCGGTTAGTTTTGATGTATATTCCAAATCAAAAGCTAAAAGCTGAGGATTTATCAATAAAATTATGATAAAAAAATTGAATGCGGATGTGTTTTTAGACATCTGCATTTCTTTTTTTTATTGGAGTAATCGCCGCTTTACCGACTTCGTGCATCATTTTAGGACTTACAGAATTACCTCTTGAATCGCCAAACGTTAAAAGAGTTATACTTTTGATATAATGAGAAGGAATTTACCTCCTCGATCCCGAAATCTCATAGGTTAATTTCGAAAAAGAGGAGCCACAATGCAGCTTCCAGAGTACTATCGCGACTATAAGCTGGATGACTTCCAGCAACAAGCCATCGTTGAACTTTTAAAAGGGAATTCCGTTCTTGTTTCGGCCCCAACCGGTGTCGGAAAGACACTTATTGCCGATTATCTGATTGACCAAGCGATTGCCAAGGGCGATCGAATAATCTATACCGCTCCCATCAAAGCTCTTTCCAACCAAAAGTTTAAGGAATTCAAAGCCCTTTACGGACCGGAAAGGGTCGGTATCGTTACCGGAGATGTGGTAATTAATTCCGAAGCTGAAATCTGTTTGATGACCACGGAAATTTTCCGTAATATTCTTCATCAGGATAAACAGCGTCTGGAAGGGATTTCCCATATTATCTTCGATGAGATCCACTATCTTTCCGACGAAGAACGTGGTACCGTCTGGGAGGAATCGATTATCTTTATGCCTCCCGAGATGCGGTTGCTCGGCCTGTCGGCGACGATTCCAAATGCGCTTGAATTGGCGGATTGGATCAAGGAAATTAAAGGCCATGAGGTAAAGGTTATTATTAAAAAGGACCGGGTTGTTCCCCTGGAACATTTTGTCTTTGAAAAACACCTGGGCGCTTCCACTCTTAAAGAAATAATTCAATACCGGCAAGAGTTGGAGTTAAAAGGGCTGCTTGCCGGGTTTGACAAACGCAAGTGGGAATCAACCCATTTGGACTTAATAAAACATATAAATAAAAGTAACGGTTTGCCTTGCCTTTATTTTGTCTTCAGTCGCAGGCTGTGTGAGTTGAAGGCGGAAGAACTAGGATACCAAAAGAGTTTTTTAAGTGAAGAGGATTCACGCCGGGCTGAGGAAGTTTGCGACCGGCTGATTGGCGAATACGGTATCGGTTCATTAAAAACAGTGATCCAAGCTAGAACCTTGTTAACTAAGGGGATCGGTTACCATCACGCCGGATTATTGCCGGGGTTGAAAGAAATTGTCGAAGTTTTATTTGGGATGGGGCTGATCAAAGTGATGTATGCCACCGAAACTTTTGCGGTAGGCATCAATTACCCGGTGAAAACGGTTTGTTTCGACAGTCCATCTAAGTTTGACGGGATTTCCTTTCGGCCAATGACCAATTTGGAATACTTTCAAATGGCAGGCCGTGCCGGCCGCCGAGGCATCGATCTTCAAGGTTCCGTTTATATCTTAGCCGACATGCGGGTTTTGAGGCCCGAGGAATATCCAAGCATCAAACAGGATGAAATTGAACCTTTAAAAAGCCAGTTTAACCTGTCCTATAATTCGGTCTTAAACTTGAACCGGAACCATGATCTGGATGAAATCTCCTTAATCTTAAATCAAAATTTCGCTACTTATCAGGCGAGAAACGATAAAAAACATTTCGAACAGCAATTGGCCCGTGAGGCTAAGCAGTTGAATCAGTTAAGTTCCGGTTTATGTATGGAGCGGGAAAATCCCCAATGCCCCATCGTATATCTGAAGCTGCGCCAAAAACTAAAGAAGAAACAGCGCCGCTTCCGGTTCATAAAAGGGCGGGCCCGGGCAGCGGTTCTGGCTGAAATAAATGAACTGGCCAAATATTTACAAGATATAAAACCTACTGCCTGCTCTCCCGAACGTCAGAAAAATTGCGAAGGGCAGATTCAGGAATGGGCCGAGCTGAATAACCGGGTCAGTTCCCTTCAGGAAAGGGCCTCTCGTATTATAACATCCGGCCGCTTCAACAGCGATTTGCAGCTGAAAACGGAAATCCTGGAAGATTTGGATTACATCAAAGACGGTAAATTACTTCCCAGGGGTGAATTTGCCGCCCAGATTTATACACAGGAGCTACTCGTAACCGAACTTTATTTTAACGGTATTTTCCATGAGTTTGATCAAGACCAATTGAATGCTCTTATAGTTGCGATTGATTATGAACCGCGTAAGGGAGAGTTTTACCCCAAAAATCTGCCCTTTGACGTCAAACCCGTCAAAACAATCATTCGTAATCTAATTTATCGTTATGGCGTAGATGAGCGGGATGCCAGATTTCACCCCAGCATCTCCAACTTAGCTTACCTTTGGAGTAAAGGGTTAACCTTTTCCGATTTGCTAAAGGAAGCCGGGAGCATTCAAGAAGGAGATATTGTCCAAGCATTTCGTAGAGGGATCGACATTATGCGCCAAATTAAAGCGGCTTGCGCCGGGCAAGACCAGATTTTAGCCGCTAAGCTTAAAGGATGTATGGATTTGATGGATCGGGACTTGATAAAGGTTAATTTATGAATATGGCGGTGGGATTTGAAAAAGCGGATTGACCTCCGGTTGGTTGAGGAAGGGAAATATGCCAGCCGTGAACAGGCCCAGCGGGCTGTAATGGCTGGGACGGTTTGGGTAAATGGAAAACGGATTGAAAAAGTGAGCCAACTCGTTGATGAACAGGAACCGATAACCCTGACCGGCACCACTGAGAAATATGTCAGTCGCGGCGGTTATAAACTTGAAAAAGCTATCGCCGAATTCAGACTAAATATTGAAGGGCGGTTTTGCCTTGACGCAGGGGCCTCCACCGGAGGATTTACCGATTGTCTGTTACAGGCAGGCGCCGCTCATATTGTCGCCGTTGATGTGGGATATGGCCAACTTGCATGGAAGCTGCGCCAGGACCCACGGGTCACTGTCTGGGAACGGCAGAATATTCGCTACTTTTTCAAGGATTCATTGAAAAAGGAACCCAGCCTAATTACGGCGGACCTCTCGTTTATCTCTTTGGAATTAGTATTGGCTAAATTCGGGGAGTTAACGGGACCTGAGGGAGAATTAGTTACGTTGATTAAACCTCAGTTTGAGGCGGGACGCGAAAAAGTTGGTAAAAAGGGAGTTATTCGCGATCCGGCGGTCCATCTTGAAGTACTGCACCGACTACTTGAAAATGCTCCTCAAAAAGGCTGGCATTTGGTGAATTTAACCTACTCGCCCATCCGGGGGCCTGAGGGAAATATTGAATATTTAGGGCATTGGCGGACAGAAGGCCAATTAATTCCGGTTATTGAAGAGGTAGTAAATAATGCTTGGCGGGATTTAAGCTAAAAAATTTGTAACGCGTAACGATTAATTAGGTGGGAAATTTATTAAGACAGGAGGTGCGAGATGCTTCCCACTATTCAAAAATTTCAGCTTCGGACTAAGATTGTATTTGGTTTGGAGACTCTTAGGGAGCTTCCAAATGAGGCAATGGACTTGGGTAAAAACGTATTGGTGGTAACCGGAAAACACTCGGTTATCGATAACGGCGTTTTACATCGGGTAAATATATTATTACGCGGTTCGGGGTTTTCTCCGGTTTTCTTTTCGGAGGTGGAACCGGAACCTTCCCTCGATACGGTTGTTAAAGGTGTGGTTATGGCCCGGAGCGAGGAAACTGATTGGGTTATCGGTCTGGGCGGCGGAAGCGTAATGGATGTCGCAAAGGCAATTGCCGGGTTATATCATTGTTCGCAGGATGTGCCTTATTATTTTAACGGCGGGTTAATCGAGAAAGAAGGTATTCCATTAATCACTGTCCCGACTGTTGCCGGTTCCGGAGCGGAAGTAACTTTCAATGCCGTGCTGTCCGATCATCAAAATAAGGTTAAAAAGTCAATCCGCGATCCAAAATTAGCGGCCAAAATAGCGATTGTCGATCCGCAATTAACATTTAGCGCCCCTGAGACGGTTACGGTTTATTCGGGTGCCGATGGTTTGGTCCAAGCTATTGAAGCCTATATCTCCAAAGGGGCCAATGCTTTGACCGATATTTACGCACTAACGGCCATTGAAAACTTTGGGAGGAGCCTCCTAAAAGTTCAGCAAGATAGTCATAATGTGGAGGCAAGGGTGGAAATTTCAATGGCCAGTCTCATGGCGGGAGTCGCTTTGAGTGTCGCCCGACTGGGAGCTGTACATGGTTTGGCCCATTCCATCGGAATCCGAACCGGAAAACCCCATGGGCTGATATGCGCGGTTTTACTGATACCGGTAATGCGCTTTAACCTGGCAGTCAGCCATGAGAAGTTTGCTAAAATTGCCATCGCTATGGGTGCTAAGCTGCCAAGCGGGGATTCAATCGATGCCGGGGCTCTGGCTATTAAAAACATTATGCTTTTGCTTCGAAAATTGGGTATTCCTGCTCATATCAGTAGTTTAGGTATATCGGAATCTGATTTTCCGGAGATTATTAAGGAAAGTCTTGATTCAGGTTCAATGAAAGCCAATCCCCGCGAGGCGACTGCGGAAGATTTGATGAATATTTTATGTGAGAGGGTATGATATGATGGAACTTTGGTACACCGAAAAACAAACACCGAACATGAGTTTTTCTTGTAAAATAACAAAAACTCTTCACGCCGAAAAAACCGAGTATCAAGATTTAGCCGTGATTGATACTTTGCAATACGGTAAAATGTTGGTTTTGGACGGTATGGTTATGACAACCGAGTTGGATGAATTTGTTTATCATGAGATGATTAGTCATGTAGCTTTAAATACCCATCCCAATCCGGAAAGGGTTTTAGTAGTTGGGGGCGGAGATGGCGGCGCTATCAGAGAGATAATTAAACATCCGACTGTCAAAGAGGCTGTTCTGGGAGAGATCGACCGCCGCGTAGTCGAGGTTAGTCAGGAATATCTGCCGAGTATTGCCGGCGCTTTGACCGACTCCAGGGTAACTTTGGATATAAGCGACGGTGTGGAACATGTCCGCCGCAATAAAGGTAAATATGATGTGATTTTGATTGATTCCACGGAACCAATTGGTCCGGCGGTGGGACTCTTTAGCCGTGAATTTTACCAAGATGTTTATGAAGCCTTAACACCGGACGGGATCATGGTTGCCCAAAGTGAATCTCCTTTTGTGAACCAGGATGTTATTCAGATGATACATCGCAATTTAACCGGCGTTTTCCCCATAAAATACCTTTACCTGGCGAGTATCCCTACTTATCCGTCGGGTTTATGGAGTTTCACCATCGCCAGTAAAAAGTGGGACCCTTTACAGGTGGATCCGGCGAAGATTAAAGCCGTCAATACCAAGTATTATACACCAGAAGTCCATTTTGGAGCGTTTAAACTGCCGAAATTTGCGGCGGATTTGATTAAGTAGTCAGTCCCCACCCCGGCCTTGCTGGGGCACATGAAAGGATGAAAATAAGTTTTAACTCTGTGTTTCAGTGTTAGTGTCTCCGTGACCTAAATAATAATTTGCCACAGAGACTCAGAGACACGGAGAAAACATTACTAGATAATCCCCCACCCCGCCTTGCCGGGGTACATGAAAGGTTGAAAATAGTTTTTAACTCTGAGTCTGCGTCTCTGTGGCTAAATCCTTATTGGCCACAAAGGCACAGAGAAAGCTTAAAACAAAAAGTATTTTCCGATAATTAAACTTCTGCTTACTATTTATCAGAGAGAGGATTGGGGAAAAAATGGAACGGCAAATTACAAAACCTTCGATCCTGCCCGGATTTATGGAACTGCTCCCGGCGGGACAAATCGCTTTCAATCGAATGATTGATACCATTCGTAACAATTTTGAAAGGTATGGGTTTATCCCTTTAGACACTCCGATGATAGAGAAAGCCGAGGTGTTATTGGCTAAAGGAGGAGGAGAAACTGAAAAACAGGTTTATCGGTTTACCAAAGGCGATAATGACCTGGCCCTCCGTTTCGACCTGACCGTACCGCTGGCCCGCTATGTGGCCCAGCATTTTCCGGAATTGTCTTTCCCGTTTCGGCGCTATCATATCGGAAAGGTTTTTCGGGGCGAGCGGAACCAGAAAGGCCGGTTTCGCGAGTTTTACCAATGTGACATCGATATTATCGGCTCGAATAAACTTAATTTAATTAATGACGCCGAAATACCCAGTATCATTTATTCGACCTTTAAAGGATTGGGTTTTGAAGCTTTTACAATCCGGATCAATAACCGAAAATTACTAAATGGTTTTTTCGATTCCCTTAATATTCAAGATCGAAGCGGAGTACTAAGGGCTATCGATAAACTGGATAAGATCGGGATCAATGCTGTGATTGAAGAATTGAAACAGCTGGGGGTAACCGATCAGGCTGTTGACCAAATTACCAACTTCATCAGTATCAAGGGTTCCAATCAGGAAATACTGTCTTCCTTAGAGAAGTTGCAGATTAATAACACCTTATTTAATGAGGGTTTGGATGAATTAGCCAAGGTCGTCCATTACATAAAATGTTTCAATGTCCCTGAGGCAAATTTGGCTATCGACCTTACCATCGCCAGAGGCCTTGATTATTATACCGGCACCATCTATGAAACTATCCTGAATAATTATCCCGGCATCGGAAGTGTTTGTTCCGGCGGACGTTATGACAATCTGGCCGGATATTATACCAAGCAACAACTTCCCGGAGTCGGGATTTCAATCGGTTTAACCCGGTTATTTTATCAGATTCAAGAAGCAAAGATCATCGAATTGAATCAAGCGTCCACCTTGACCGAAGTGCTGGTAGTCCCGATGGGTGTGGAAATTGAAGCGGCGATCGGAGTGGCCAACCAACTGCGGACAGCGGGGATTATTGCTGAATTGTATTTTGAAGAGACGAAATTGGATAAAAAGATTTCTTATGCCAATAAATTGGGGATTCCATTTGTCGTTTTAATCGGCGAAGATGAGTTGCAAAGCGGTTTGTTGTCGTTGAAGGATATGGCTTCCGGAGTGCAAAGTAAGTTGGATGTATCGGGGATAATTAATAGAATTAAGTCTTGATGATAAAGTTTTTGTTTTCCAGGGCGAGGAAGTATGTTAAAATGTATTTTCAACCGAATTTAATTTTGAACTAAGTTGATAAATGTCAAGTGCCTCGGGCTTTTCCTCGTGCTCATCAAATCTTGTCCAGGGAATGTCCGGTCATTCCCTAGGTCCTACCCACCCGCCGGTGAAAATTGTTTCCCCGGACCCCTGCAATAGCTCCGTGTCATCCGTGACACTCCAAAGGAATGCTTCGCGATTTCAATAGCCGCGTTCGTCCTAAACGCGGCTTCAGGGTTGGTTTATTATGCCGATGGCGTAGAACCTCCTGTTCCAGGGCTATGGCCTTGTTTGGATGAATTGGAGTTTTCCCTTGGATAACCAGTATAATCGGGCACAAAATGTCGGATAGCTCTGCTTTGTTTCTGCTATTCTATTGGTGGAGGGAGGCCGAGTCAAATGAATTTGCTGGAAAACATGAATGAAGCTTTGAATTATATTGAAGAAAATCTTACGGGTGATATTGACTATAAGGAAGCGGCAAAGCTCGCTTTATGTTCGGAATATCATTTCAAAAGAATGTTTTCCACTCTGGCCGGTGTAACGCTGTCGGAATATATCCGCCGTAGACGCCTGACTTTGGCGGCGTTTGAGCTTAATAATACAAGGGTCATTGATATTGCGATTAAATATGGATACGGTTCAGCGGATTCTTTTACAAGGGCGTTTCAGAGTTTACACGGCGTAACACCATCGGAAGCCAGAAATAACGGTCAATCTCTGAAGGCTTATCCCCGGCTGACCTTTCAACTAACCATTAGAGGAGGAAATGAGATGAATTATCGCATCGTAGAAAAAGAAGCATTCCGGATAGTCGGTATTAAGAAAAGAGTCCCAATCGTTTTCCAAGGGGTAAATCCGGAGATAGCCGCGATGTGGAAAACTTTGAATGCTGAAATCATCGATCAATTAAAGCGGCTTTCGAATGTCGAACCTATTGGGCTGATTCAAGCCTCCGCTAACTTTTCCGAAGGCCGGATGGAGGAAAAGGGGGAACTTGATCATTATATCGGTGTGGCGACCACCAAAGAGTGTCCTGATTCTTTTAATTCACTGGAAGTGCCTGCTTCAACCTGGGCGGTATTCGAAGCAGTCGGACCGTTTCCGGATACGTTGCAAAATATCTGGGGACGCATCTACTCCGAGTGGTTTCCGTCATCCAATTTTCAAGCGACCGAAGGGCCGGAGATTTTATGGAATGAAAACAAAGATGTATCCTCGCCGACTTTTAGAAGTGAAATTTGGATACCGGTTGTAAAGAAGTAGCCGCTACAGAAAGTTTTAAGTGAAAAGTGTAAAGGGTAAAACAAATCCTATGCCTGAAGGAACTTAATTTTACCCTTTACCATTTACCCTTTATATAATAGGAGGTTTCTCATGTTACCCGAAAAAAGCCCCGGCATCCAAAGATACATCTTCGACCGGATCTGCCAGATCCACGACGAAATCCTGGCGAAAGACCCCGAGTATAAAGAACTGGACAAGGTCCCATCCGAACTCTTCAACTGGCTCTGGGACAAACTCTCCCGGGAAGACCGGGACCTGCTGGATGATTACAGCTCCGAATCCATGCAACAACTGAACCGCCAAGACGAGATCCTCTATACTCGGGGGCTGATGGACGAGATAGTTTTATGCCGGTGGATTGAGCGGATTGGGAGGGGAGAAGAGAAGTCGATTGTGTAAGCGGTTCGGAAATTTGGGGAATCGTTCCCGGTTCACAGTTATCCAGTTCCCAGTAATTCCATCTAGGGGATGCTTTCGCCTTCGGTTACTGGAACCTCGCGCAAGGTCATGGTTATTAAATCTCTAAACCAAAAAGCTTTTGAGTTACTCTTAATATGAGAACGGAGCCAACCAATCATCCAGGACCAAGAACCAACAAAGATTTTCTCCTGACTTCTGACTCCTGTCTTCTAACAACTAATCCGCAGCGACTATTTTACGATACATCTCAGGCCTACGGTCCCGATAAATCCCCCAATAATCCCGGTACTTGGCGATCAGCTCCAAATCAAGCTCGGCGGTGATCTGCGTTTCCGTAGAACGGTCTGCTTCGGCAATTTTGGCGCCGACTTCGTTAGTAATGAATGAAGAGCCGTAAAAGGTAATTTTCGAATCACCAAAGGTCTCAGTCCCGATTCGATTGGAAGCTACCACTGGAATAATATTGGCGGCCGCATGGCCTTGCATGCAAAGTTGCCAGTGATTCATAGAGTCCACCTCCGGCCGATTCGGTTCGGAACCGATGGCGGTTGGGTAAAAAAGAAGCTCGGCCCCCATTAGGGCCATACAGCGGGCAGCTTCGACGAACCATTGGTCCCAGCAGATTCCGACCCCGATTGTGGCATAACGGGTTTTCCAGACTTTAAAACCGGTATTTCCCGGAGTGAAGTAAAATTTTTCTTCATATCCCGGACCGTCTGGTATATGGGTTTTACGGTAAATGCCTAATATTTCCCCGGTAGCGTCAAGCATAGCAACGGAATTATAGAACCCTTCGGGGCCGGTTTCGAAGAAACTAAGCGGCAAGACGACTTCTAATTCCCGGGCAATCGTCTGAAAATGTTGAATTGCTATATTTTTAACATGCTCGGAAGCAAAATTAAAATAAGATTGATCTTTGACTTGGCAAAAATAGGGGGTCTCAAATAACTCCTGGAGAAGGATGATTTGTCCGCCATCGGCTGCGGCCTTCCGAACCAGACTTTCAGCTTTGGCGATATTTTCGTCAATATTCCAGGAACAAGCCATTTGAGTAGCGGCAACGGTTACTCTTGACAATGGCGGACCTCGTTTCTTAAAGGATTATTAGCTCGAACTCTATGTGTCTAAATCATTTATTGGCCACAGAGACACGGAGACACAGAGAAAGGATTTCAACCAATTGATCCCACTGAATTGATTTTTCCGGCGGGCATTTGTTGGGTTAGGCAGTGGACGTTTCCGCCGCCGCGGGCGATGGTTAATCCGTCTACGGTAACGATTTGGCGCTTGGGAAATGCTTTTTTTAATGCTTTAAAAGCAGCTTTATCGCTGGCTTTATTTCCAAAAACGGGTAAGATAATTCCGGCATTGACAAGGTAAAAATTTAGATAACTTAGGGTTAGCCGGAGACTACCGTAATAAGCCGCCGGAGGCTGCTCAATCTCGATGATCTTAAAAGGCCTGCCATTGATATCGGTTGCCTTTTTTAGGATCTCCAAGTTTTCCTGGGAAATTTCATAATTTAGGTCATTGGGATCGGAGCAGACTTGGGTAATGATTAGCCCAGGCCGGGCGAAACAAGCGATATTATCGATATGTCCATCGGTATCGTCACCGGTCCAGCCTTGGTTTAGCCAGATAACTTTGGAAATATTCAAATATTGTCTTAAATAGGCTTCAATCTCTTCCTTTTTAAGGTGCGGATTACGATTGCGGTTCAAAAGGCACTCCGTAGTGGTTAACAGAACTCCTTCACCGTCAACATGAAATGATCCGCCTTCCATGACTAAAGGGGCGTTGAAACAAGGGACCCGATAGTGTTGTAATAACTTTGGGGCCACCAAATTGTCGTGCCTGGAAGGGAACTTGCCGCCCCAGGCATTAAAGATCCAGTTGATTCCGGCTAATTCTCCTTTTTCATTTAAAAGAAATGTAGGCCCATTGTCCCTCATCCAAGAGTCATTATGTTCGATAGCTAATATTTCAATACCGGGGCCGCAAAATCGGGCTGCTTCTTCAGTGAGGTCGGGGTTGGCGATAACTGTAACCGGTTCGAACTTGGCAATAGCTTTGACTATCGAAGCAAATGCCGGTAAAACAGCTTCAAATGGTTCGGGCCATTCGGCCTCTTTGCGAGGCCATTCCATAAAAGTCCGTTGATGTTCCGCCCATTCGGGGGGCATTTTATAACCGAGTTCGGCTGGGGTCAATTTAGCGCACCTCACGTTTTGATAGAATTATTTTGAACGTTTTTTCATAGCCAATTCTTGAATATAAGTCTTATCGGCTTGATTCAACCGGGTAATTACATCACCTAGGATTTGAGCCGTTTCGTTATAACCGTCTTCCGTCATCTTATCGCGTATTATTCCTAAACGAATGACTAATTTATTAAATTCATCACGATATATCGCCATGATTCTCTCCTTAGATTGGGTTTCGTATCATATGACTAGGTTGCCACTATATATTGTGGCTGAAGGGTCAACTAAGAGGTAATTATGCAATTCTCATATATTATAACATGTTTAGCGTCTGGAAGATATAATACCTATGGCAAAGGATAACAAATATATACTTGATCCGACTAAATTATGTTATAATTTTAAAATAGTGTTGCAGACATTTTTAAACCGGAGGGGACAAAGAAAAGTGAATGATTTATTTATACCATCAAATTACAGTCCCAAATTAAACCTTAGGGACACTGAGATTGCCATTAAAAAAGTGAAAGATTTTTTTGAAAATGCCTTGGCCCATGAATTAAATCTTACCAGAGTATCGGCGCCGTTGTTTGTAAAGCCGGAGACCGGTTTAAACGATAATTTGAACGGTGTGGAACGACCAGTCGGATTTGACGTCAAAGCAGTTGACAGCTGTGAATGTGAAATTGTCCAATCTTTGGCCAAATGGAAAAGGATGGCTTTGAAAAAGTATGGTTTCAACCCTGGAGAGGGACTATATACGGATATGAACGCCATCCGGCGGGACGAGGACCTGGACAACCTCCATTCAATATATGTGGATCAATGGGATTGGGAAAAAATCATTCCCAAAGAAGAACGGACAATGAAAACCTTGCAAGAAATAGTGAATCGAATTTATAAAGTATTTCTTGAAACGGAAGAATATATCTGTAATCTCTATCCGGTATTGGAGAAAAGCCTTCCCAAGGAAATCCATTTTATCAGCACTCAAGAACTGGAGGACAAATTCCCGAATTTAACGCCCAAAGAACGGGAAAATGAAATAGCCAAAGAAAAAGGGGCCGTATTTATAACCCAAATCGGAAAAACCCTTCGTTCCGGAATAAAGCATGATGGAAGGGCACCGGATTACGATGATTGGGAACTAAACGGCGATATTATTTTCTGGTATCCGGTTCTGGGGAGAGCTTTTGAGGTATCATCCATGGGAATCAGGGTCGATGAAGATTCGTTGGTAAGTCAATTAAAGTTGACCGATAGTGAAGAACGGCTAAAACTCCAGTTCCATCAAGATTTAGTAGCTAAAAAGCTACCGTATACCATTGGCGGAGGAATCGGTCAATCCCGAATCTGTATGTTTTTCTTGAAGAAAGCCCATGTTGGTGAAGTACAATCGTCTATCTGGCCGGATGATATGATTGAAGACTGCGCTAAAGCAAAGATAGCTTTATTATAATCGGTTAGGAGAGTTTGAGTAATGGAGCTTATTACGTTAAAAAGTATTTTTAGTGATACCAAAGACTTTTTAAATAAAACCATTCAAATTTGCGGCTGGGTAAAAACGGTCCGTGACCAAAAAACCTTTGGATTCATTGAGTTAAATGATGGAACGTATTTTAAAAACATACAAGTGGTCATCGAGGAAAGCTTACCTAATTTCGATGAAATCATTAAGTTATCGGTTGGCTCCGCCTTAATTGTGGAGGGTGACTTGGTGGAGTCTCCCGGGGCAAAACAACCCTTCGAAGTCAAAGCGAAAAAGGTCCAGATTGAAGGTGAATCTACTCCTGATTATCCCCTTCAGAAAAAGAGACATTCCTTTGAGTATTTAAGGACAATTGCCCATTTACGGCCCAGGACCAATACTTTTGCAGCGGTTTTTCGGGTTAGATCTCTGGCTGCTTTTGCGATTCATAAGTTCTTTCAGGAACGTGGATTTGTCTATGTTCATACTCCGATTATTACCGGAAGTGACTGTGAAGGAGCGGGGGAGATGTTTAGGGTCAGTACTTTGGACTTTAATAATCCGCCCCGGGATGAACAAGGGAAGATCGATTTTTCTAAGGATTTTTTCGGTAAAGAGACTAATTTGACGGTCAGCGGCCAATTGGAAGCTGAAACTTATGCAATGGCTTTTCGGAATGTATATACATTTGGGCCGACTTTTAGGGCTGAGAACTCTAATACCGCCAGGCATGCGGCAGAATTTTGGATGATTGAACCGGAAATGGCCTTCGCCGACCTTAACGAGGATATGAAATTGGCCGAGGATATGTTGAAGTATTTAATTAATTATATATTGGAGCAAGCCCCGGAAGAAATGGAATTTTTTAATAATTTCATTGATAACGGCTTATTGGAAAGATTAAAGCATGTCGCTAATTCCGATTTCGGACATGTCACTTATACCGAAGCGGTTGAGATTTTAAAAAAGGCCAATTCACAATTTGAATATCCGGTGGATTGGGGTAAAGACCTACAAACTGAGCATGAACGTTATTTGACCGAACAGATCTTTAAAAAACCGGTCTTTGTCACTGATTATCCCAAGGAAATTAAAGCCTTTTATATGCGGCTTAATGATGACAACCGGACGGTTCGCGCCATGGATTTGCTGGTACCGGGAGTCGGTGAAATAATCGGCGGCAGCCAGCGGGAAGAACGGCTGGAAGTACTGGAAAATCGGATGAAAGAAATGGAGCTTCCCAAAGAGGATTACTGGTGGTATTTGGATCTCCGCAGGTTTGGCGGGACTAGGCATGCCGGATTTGGTTTGGGATTTGAGCGGGCAATTATGTATGTGACAGGAATGGCAAATATTCGCGATGTGCTCTCTTTTCCAAGAACAGTTCGGACAGCGGAGTTTTGAAAATTAGAGACCAAACAGAACTTTGTCTACTATAAAAAACTACAACAAAAAAGGGACTGACATGTCAGCCCCTTTTTTTAGTTTATTTATCGTTTTCCGATACTGCTTGCTCTTCAGTTTCCATTTCCGCCCGAAGATGGTTGATAATCTCCGGTACCTGTTGCGGTGTGACCTGGCTATAGACTTTTTCGTTAACAGTCACTACCGGTGCTAATCCGCAGACCCCCAAACACCTGGTATTGGTCAGTGAGAAGATTCCGTCTTTAGTGGTATCTCCCATTTCAATACCCAGCTCGTTTTTAAAAGCTTCAAGCACTTTATCGGCACCCTTAACGAAGCAGGCAGTCCCCAAACAAACGGATATTGAGTACTTACCTTGCGGTTTAAGCCGGAAAAAATGATAAAAAGTTGAAACTCCAAAAACATAGGCCGTAGGAATTCCCAGTAAATGTGCGACTTCATCCATGTGTTCCCGGGAAAGATAACCGAATTCGCCTTGTACTTTATGAAGTACGGCTATTAAATAACTGTCGGGATGTTCCCGGGTTTTGCAGGTTTCTATAAATTCTAAAATCTCCGGGGTCAATTCTTTCCTTGTTTCTGTCGTCATTTTTATATCCCCCTCGGAAACCGGTGAGTGTAATGGGTATGCAACAGACGATGCGCCATTTCACTACCGGGGTGTTTTAAATATTCATCGTAAAGTTTTTGGATGTCCGGATTTTCATGGGATTTACGAAGGGTTTTAGCTTCGTCGATGGAGTATAAAGCTGAAGCCCTTAATTTAAGAATTTCCGGATCAAAAACATAACGACCGTTTTGAGGGTAAGGTTGGCCGCCACCGCCAATACATCCGCCGGGACAAGCCATTAATTCGACCAGATGATATTGTTTTTCCCCGCTTTTGATCTTTTCCAAAATGGTTCGGGCGTTTTGGAGGCCATTGGCAACCGCCACATTCACAGTTTGATCTCCAACTTTAATTGAAGCTTCTTTTAAGCCTTCGGCATCCCGGACTTGATAAAAGTTTACTTCTTTAAGGGTTTCACCGGTTATTTTCTCATAAGCAGTTCGTAGGGCCGCCTCCATTACACCACCGGTAGTTCCGAAGATATCAGCTGCACCCGAAGAAAGACCTAATGGAGAATCAAAGTCACTATCTTCCAGGTGGTTAAAGTCGATGCCGTACGACTTGATCATCCAAACCAATTCACGAGTGGTTAAGACCGCATCAGTGTATTGGTACCCTTCCGGAGCTACATGCTCAGGGCGGCAAGCTTCAAATTTCTTGGCGGTACAAGGCATCACTGCAACTACATAAATGTCTTTCGGATCAAGAGACTTGGTCTTAGCATAATAAGTTTTGATTAAAGTTGAAAGCATAGACATGGGCGACTTACAGGTAGAAGCATATGGAATAAACTCCGGATAAAAAATTTCCATAAATTTGATCCATCCTGGTGAACAGGAGGTCAGTAAGGGAAGTTTTTCACCTTTTTGGAAACGATGGATAAACTCATTGGCTTCTTCCATAATGGTTAAATCAGCCGAAAAGTTGGTATCAAAAATCACATCAAAACCAAGACGGCGTAAAGCGGTAACAGTCTTGCCGGTGGTCGGTGTTCCTGGCGGAAGACCAAACCCTTCACCAATAGCTGCGCGGATTGCAGGAGCGACCTGGACAATTACTGTTTTCTTCGGATCTGCTAAAGCCGCCCAAACATCCTCCGTTGAATCTTGTTCGATAAAGGCAGCGGTTGGACAGACATTAATACATTGGCCGCAATTAATGCAGACCGAATCGCGCATCGGGTCCATGTAAGCGGGCCCGACTACCGTATTGAAGCCGCGGTACATTTGGTTAAGGTTATAAACCCCTTGAACTTCGGAACAGACTCGGATACAACGCCGGCAAAGAATACATTTTTCGGAGTTTCGAACTACGGAAAAGCCGGAATCGTCGATTTCGAATTTTTTTCGGTTGCCGGCAAAAAGTCTTTCACGGACCCCCAAAGTATAGGCTAGGTTTTGTAGTTCACATTGACCGTCCCGCTCGCAAGTTTGGCACTCCATGGGATGGTTGTCAAGAATTAATTCGACTAGGTCGCGCCGGGCTTGACGAATTTCAGGGGAATTGGTCCGAACTTTCATACCTTCGACTACTTTGGTGGCGCAGGAAGCCAAATAACCTTTATAGCCTTCTGCTTCGACGATACAGATTCGACATGCGCCTTCCAGTGAAAGATTGGGAAGATAGCAAAGACGTGGAATATGAACCCCAATAGTATCTGCGGCCTGCATAATTGTTGTACCCTCAGGCACTGTTATTGGAGTATCGTCGATAATCAAATTGATATTTTTCATACGAGTTACCATCCTTCTAATTTGAGCTTATTCTTTAAGAAGAATACAGAGTCAACTTCTGACCACTGCTCCAGATCTATCAAGCTTTCTTAATAGCGCCAAATTTACAACTATGGAAGCAATCTCCGCATTGGACGCACTTTTCGGGATCGATATGATGCGGTTGTTTCGGACTGCCGGTGATGGCAAAAGCCGGGCAGCGGCGAACGCAGAGCATACACCCGGTACATTTCTCAGGATCGATCTCATAATGGACCAGTTTAGCGCATTTTTGAGTCGGACATCGTTTATCAATAATATGAGTCTCAAATTCCTTTCGGAAATTCTTCAGGGCGCTTAATACCGGGTTAGCCGCGGTTTGCCCTAATCCGCAAAGGGATGTTTTTTGGACCAGTTTACCAAGGCGTTCCAACTTATCAAGGTCGGACATTTCACCGTGCCCCTCGGTAATTTTTTCTAGGATCTCAAGCATTCTTGTAGTACCTTCACGGCAGGGTACACACTTTCCGCATGATTCACTCTGGGTAAACTCCAAAAAGAACTTGGCGGTTGCAACCATACAATCCTGATCATCCAAAATGATCATTCCGCCTGAACCCATTATTGAACCGGCTTTGGTTAATGAATCATAATCTACCGGCGTATCAACGGAGTTTGATGGAATACAGCCGCCGGAAGGTCCTCCCGTCTGTATTGCCTTAAGGCTTCGCCCCGGTGCTAAACCACCGCCGATATCATAAATAATTTCCCGTAAGGTAGTCCCCATAGGCACTTCCACTAAACCGGTGTTGTTGATTTTACCGGCTAGTGCGAATACTTTGGTGCCTTTGCTCTTTTCAGTACCGATACTGCCGAACCAGTCAGCCCCATAAAGGAAGATTACCGGGATATTGGCCCAGGTTTCCACATTATTAATTACTGTCGGATGTCCCCAAAGTCCCGATTCAGTGGGATATGGAGGACGAATCCGGGGTTGACCCCGTTTTCCTTCAATTGAACGCATTAATGAGGTTTCTTCGCCGCAGACGAAAGCGCCTGCGCCGAGTCTAATTTCTAAATCAAAATTAAAGCCGGAGCCGAGAATGTTTTCACCTAATAAACCGGCGGCCCTGGCTTGTTCAATCGCTTTTTGGGAGCGCTCAATAGCCAAGGGGTATTCGGCCCGAATATACATAAAACCTTTAGAAGCTCCAATGGCGTAGGCGCCGATGGTCATGCCTTCAATAATACTGAAGGGATCGCCTTCCAAAGCGCTCCGATCCATAAAAGCTCCCGGATCGCCTTCATCAGCATTACAAACTACATATTTAATTGAATCATGCTTTGCATCGGCCGCGCTTTTCCATTTTAATCCGGTTGGAAAACCGGCGCCACCGCGCCCTCGTAAACCTGAACGAGTGACTTCAGTTACAACCCATTCCGACTCTGCTTTCTCAAGGACGTTTACCAGCGCTTCATAACCACGATTGCAAATGTATTCATCGAGACTCTCAGGATCAATTAATCCACTATTACGAAGAGTGAGACGGGTTTGTTTATTAAAAAAGGCAACGTCGCCGTAAATCGACATGAAATGTTCGATCATTGGCGGTAATGAAATGGCCAGTTCCTTGCATATTTTGTTTTCAACAAAATGAGTTTGGATGATACGATCCAATTCGGCTTCGGTTTTAAAACCGTAGGTTACATTTTCCGGTTGGACAATCATCTTGATGGATTCTTTATTTTGGTGGTCGGCTTTGCAAAGACCGATACAGCCACCATTATAGACTCGGACCGAATCAGGCTTAATTCCTTTAATGCCCAGTCTTCCTAAAAAGATGTCCTCCCATTTTTTTGAAGAACGCAGGACACAATCAAGGGAAGAACAAAAAGTCACCACATGAGAATAATGCCTGGCGGACTTTTTATCCAGTAACATAGTGGAGACCGGATGACCGCCAATGATATGTTGCTGAAAAATTTGTTCCACCTTATCTGGGGTTACCTGCTCGTACTTATACGGTTTATTGCCGGGAGTAAAGACTCCTACGATTGGCTCCCTCGAGCAGCGCCCGGTACAACCGGTCTGTTTAATAATAATGTCTTGCCGCCCGGAGGCTTGAATCAATTTTTGGAACTCGCGTAACACTCCGTCGGAACCGGCAGCCCGTTCACAGGTTGCTGATCCAACCTGAATAACGATTTTGTCTTTTTCAAATTGCTGACGGTACCTTTTTTGGGCTTCTTTTTGAAGCTGTTGATATTTACCGAGAATTTGTTTCAAAGTTTTTCACCCTTAACATTAATTGTACTTTTTTTCACGATTCGACACAAAAAAATAACAGATCTTTGACTTATTTGTTACAAAATTCACATTTCGTATTATATCACAAACAGGTAATTTGTGTAACCCAAAAAAAAATGAGTTGCTTTAACACTATGTTAAAATTATTTATGTAACTTGGTTACAGCATTTGGAAGTGTTGAACAAAAAAATATGATACTTTAGATGTATAAAAACTTAAATGAAAATAAAAAACATTGATACTATTTTTATTTCAAAAAACACATAAGTAGCTCTTGAAAGATTTGTGTTTTATGTAACGAAATCCGAGTGTAAAAGACTTATCACGACATATATGGAAAAATAATATTTCAATACCGTCTGTTGAAAAAATAAGCAGGATTATACAATTATGTCTAGAAAAAATAGATGTTTTAATAGGAAGACCGAAAACTTAAAATAGGTTTAAATGAGAGTTTTTTTATGTTTAAAGAAGAAAACAATGGAGGAGAAAAGATGCAATACGGATATTTTGATGACAAAAACCGGGAATATGTTATTACCCACCCTAATACACCGGTATCATGGAGCAATTACCTTGGCTCCCTGGAATACGGCGGGATAATCACTAATAACGCCGGAGGTTATAGCTTTGTAAAATCAGGCGCTGATGGCCGTATCCTACGATTTCGATTTAATTCGATTCCCCAGGATCAGCCCGGTAGATATATTTATCTCCGTGATCGGGAAAACGGAGATTATTGGTCTGCCTCCTGGCAGCCGGTGGGTAAGGATCTGGAAAAGTACTCCTCCGTTTGCAGGCACGGTACTGCCTATACCATCATGTCTTCGAATTATGATCGGATAGAGACTGAAACCCTCTTTTATATCCCCCTTGATAAAAAATGTGAAATATGGGCTTTCAAGGTGAAAAATAAGGATTCAAAACAGCGTAAGCTCTCCATCTTTAACTACACTGAGTTGAGCAACGAAAACAATGAAAACCAAGATTTGGTCAATTTACAATATACCTTGTTTATTACCCGGACTTATTATAAAGACAACCTCATTTTACAGACCATTAATGAAAACCGGAATGACGGCTGTGCGGCCTACCGGTATGTCGGTTTGGTAGGCGCAAAAGCCACCGGGTTCGAGGGCAGTAGGGAGAAGTTTATTGGGACTTATCATACTTATGCTAATCCGATAGCGGTTGAAAGCGGTAATTGCAGCAATTCACTAAACTATACCGGTAATTCCTGCGGCGCCCTTCAAACTGACTTGGAATTGGCCCCCGGAGAAGAAAAAGAAATATATTTTATTATCGGGTACGGCGACGAAGCAACCGCTCGACGGGTAATGCAGGACTATGAAAAACCAGGAAAAGTCCAAGCAGAATTCAATCAATTGAAACAATTATGGCATGGACGCTTAGAAAAGTTTCAAGTAAACACCCCAGACTCTAATTTCAATCGGATGGTTAACACCTGGAACGCATATCAATGCTTTATGACTTTCTCCTGGTCCCGGGCGGCTTCTCTCATATATTGCGGCTTGCGTAACGGTTTGGGTTTCAGGGATACAGTTCAGGACATTCAAGGAATTATGCATCTTGACCCCGTATCCGCCAAAGAGCGTTTAACATATATGCTTTCAGGACAGGTCTCAAACGGTGGCGGTATGCCCTTGGTCCGTTTTGACCATCAACCCGGAAAAGCCGCTCGTCCCAAGCCTGAAGAGTATCGTTGCGATGACGCCTTATGGTTGTTCCAAACAGTCCCGCAGTATTTAAAGGAAAGCGGGGAATGGGATTATCTTGAGGAAGTGATTCCTTATGCTGATCAAGATCAAGGCACTGTCTATGAACATTTAAAAAGAGCTTTGGAATTCAGTTTGGAACGTTTAGGCAAACATGGTATGGTTTATGGTTTGGAAGCAGACTGGAATGACTGTATCCGTCTGGAAGAAGAGGGAGAGTCGGTTTTTGCTTCGTTACAATTATACTTAGCCTTGAGCGTATTTATCGATCTGGCTCAACGTAAAGGGAACAATGGGGATGTTCAGTGGGCGACCGAACACCGTTCCAAATTAGATGAGAACCTCCAGAAATACGCTTGGGAAGGCGATCGTTTTGTGCGGGCTTTTGCAGGGGACGGATATGTGGTAGGTTCCAAACAAAATGACGAAGCCAACCTTTGGTTAAATCCTCAGTGTTACGCGGTAATCAGCGGCGCGGCCCTGGGCCACCAAGGGCAAAAAGCTATGGACAAGGTTTATGAAGAATTAAACACCGAACATGGGATTGTTTTGATGAACCCGGCTTTTAAGAAAAAAGGATTGCCCATATTTAGAATGATCCTGTTCCTACCCGGGACTAAGGAAAACGCCGGAATTTTCTCCCAACCCCAGGGGTGGGCTATCCTTGCCGAAACAATACTTGGCCGGGGTAATCGGGCTTACGAATATTATAATAACTGTAATCCGGCCCGGATGAATGAACAGGCCGAAATACGCGAAGCCGAACCCTATGTCCATTGTCAGTTCACCGAAGGAAAAGAAAGCCCGTTCTTAGGCCGGGCGCATGTACATTGGCTGACCGGTACCGCCTCAACCGTACAAGTATCTGCAGTGGAAGGAATACTGGGAGTGAAACCCGACTACGAAGGATTGCGGATTGACCCATGCATTCCGTCGGAGTGGAAGGAATTCACCATGGATAGGGAGTTTCGCGGCAAGATGATGAAGATACGTGTCGATAATTCCAAAGGTGTTCAAAAAGGTGTCACTAAAATAATACTTAACGGTGAAGAAATTGAAGGTAACTTCATGCCGATGGCAAAGATAAAAGAAGAGAACCAAGTAACCGTTTTCATGGGCTAAGTAAAGTTTAATCATAAAAACAAACAAGTTAATGACGATCCCAGACGTAATCCATTAAAGTGGAGGGTAAGACCGTGGGAATAAAATTAAAGGGGAAAAGTAAAAAATTCCATCGGTTTATCATACTAGTTACCTTCTTTTTTATGATAGCCGACATAGTCTTTAGCCCATACCATCTTATAGCGGCTGAAAGCAATATCGACCATAAAGTCGATGATTTGCTCGGTAGGATGACTTTGGTGGAAAAGATCGGCCAGATGACCCAAGTGGACCAGATTGGATTGGTGCAAATTTCCGATATTCAGGAATACAGTCTGGGTTCGCTTCTATTTGGCGGAGATTCAATCTTTCCCGGTATGACTCCAGTTCAATTAACCGATTTGGTTGACAGATATCAAACTTCGGCTTTGAAAACCCGGTTAAAGGTGCCGCTGCTTTTTGGGGTTGACGCGGTGCACGGTTTTAACAGCATTGTTGATACGGTAATATTTCCTCATAATATTGGTATGGGAGCAACCGGAGACCCATTATTCGCGGAAAGAGCCGGACGGATAACCGCAATCGAAATGGCCGGGACCGGGATTAGATGGACCTTTGCCCCCTGTGTAGCGGTGGCTAGAGACGAGCGGTGGGGTCGTACTTATGAAAGTTATGGTGAAACCTCTGATTTACCGACTATATTTGGAACAGCTGCCATTAAAGGACTCCAAGGCACCGATCTTAAAAATTACGATAGTGTAATAGCCTGTGCCAAACATTATTTGGGCGATGGAGGTACCCTCTATGGGACTGGGACTGTAAGGGGAAACGATCAGGGTGATACTAGAATGACCGAGGATGAACTGCGCAGAGTTCATTTACCGCCATATATCGAAGCCATTAAAAGCGGTGTCCGGACAATCATGATTTCTCACAGCGGCTGGAATGGTCAAAAGTTACATGGACATAAGTATCTAATAACTAAAGTACTTAAAGAAGAGTTGGGATTTACCGGTTTTGTGGTATCCGACTGGAAGAGTTTTCAACAACTCCCCGGAACTTATGAAGAACAGATTGCGGCGGCAATTAATGCCGGAATTGATATGATGATGGTAGTTGATAATTATCATCAGTTTATTAATACTACCAAGGGTTTGGTCGAAAGCGGCCAAATAACTCTTTCCCGGATTGACGATGCGGCCCGCCGGATTTTAAAGGTCAAGTTCGAGATGGGTCTATTAAACCGTCCCAAAACTAATCGAAAGCTGCTTGAAGCTATTGGTTCCAAAGAGCACCGGGAAGTCGCCCGGGAATGTGTTCGTAAATCGTTGGTCTTATTGAAAAACGATTCTCGAACTTTACCCTTGGCTAAAAATTTGAAACATATTTTAGTAGCCGGTAAATCCGCCGATGATATCGGAAAACAGTGCGGCGGGTGGACTGTAACCTGGCATGGCGGTAGTGGGAAAACCACAACCGGGACAACGATCCTTGAAGGAATTAGAAACATTGTCTCTCCTGAGACATTGGTAAGCTATGAACGGAATGGTAAGTCGGTCCAGGAGGCGGATGTCGCAATCGTAGTTGTTGGGGAGACCCCTTACGCTGAGTATAAAGGGGATGTTATCAAACCCTTAACGCTCCGTTTGGATGAGGAAGATCGGGAGACGATTAAGAATATCAAAGAGACAGGCGTCCCAATGGTGGTGGTTTTGGTTTCGGGACGGCCGATGATTATTACCGAGGAAATAAACCAAAGCGACGCATTTATAGCAGCTTGGTTTCCGGGGACGGAAGGTCAAGGAGTGGCCGATATCATGTTTGGAGATTATCAGCCTACCGGCAAACTCCCCTGCAGCTGGCCAAGGGATATGGAACAGATCCCGATTAATATTGGCGATCCTGATTATCAACCGTTGTTCGAATACGGATTTGGGCTTAGTTACTAAGATTTTTGACATTCCATACAATAATAAATACTTCCGCCCATGTAGCTTTCTTTTTTAATCAAACCGCCGCAGACCGGGCAGGGTAATCCGGCGTTGTTTTTGCTCATTACAGTTTTATAGCCGCCGTTATTGCCGAAGAGGTCCTTTTCGGTATCTCTTCCACCGAGTTTTGTCATATCTAAAAGGATGGTTTTAACTGAATTAAATAATACTTGTTTTTCGGCGTCCGATAGGGCGCCGATTTTTTGTTTGGGATGGATCTTGGCATTCCATAAGATATCTTGTAACACGCCGTTACCAAGTCCGGGGATTCTTTGTTCCGTAGCCAGAAAAGCTTTGGCGCTTAACTTTTGATAATCAGGGGATGAGATTAGCCGTTCAAAATAGGCTTTGTCAAATTGAGAAGAGAGCGGCGAAGGTTTTTCTTTGGCTATTCGGTAATAATCGTTCTCAAATTTATCCCCCTGGAAACAGGATAATCCGCCGTACATTTGAACACTGGCGCTAAGTGCCGAGGCATCTTCAAACTCGATCAAAAGTTGATGTTTGTTAGGCCGTACTTCCGAAAGGTGATGATAACGCAGACCCACTCCGTCGCTGAATACAAGGGTGGCGTCATCGGTTTTAATCTCTACCATGCCGCCAAATCCGGCTGCTTTACTGATAGATTGATTTTGTAGCAGATTGCGATAATTTTGGGGATCCCCATGAAACCAAGCAAATTTGTGAGGTGAATGGGCGGCAATGACATTAACGACCTTTTTTCCCGAAATAGTATCGTTTAATTGCTTAGCTAGAAATGAAGCTTCCGGTAGTTCAATCATTCGGCTCACTCCTTTAAAATACAAAAAATTAATAAGTAAATATTAGTTAAATTATAGCATATTAACCTGATAGCAGCCTGTCATATTCAACATTTGGCAATGAAATTAGCATAATGGGATTAGATTGGCAACCCCAATATTTGGAAATAAATGACTCTTTTAGCAGGGTTTCTTAATTTTTTTTAAACAAATTTACTGCGATTACTTAACTGTTTTGGATAATAAACCGATATAAATAAGACGAGTATAAATTATTCTGCCTGTTAAACAATGAAAATTCAAAAAATATTTCAAGATGAAAAAGGCTTTACACTATTAGAATCAATAATAGTAACCATATTGGTTCTATTGGCCGTTAGCGGTATTATGACCAGCTGGTATATGATGGAATCCAAAGACCGGAGTTTGGAAAATTATTGGCGGCACAAGGAAACATTGGAGCTGGCTTTTCAAGTAACGCATCAAACCTTAAGAACTGCCGCTAAACTTTCAACCATAGCAATCATCAATAGCGGCCAGGGTATATCATTTACGGGAACGGATGGTGTAAATCGGACTTTCACTAAGGAGGGTAATCAGTACAAGTTTATTCGGAGCGGTAAGGAAGAATTTTTAATTCAGGATATATGTGATGATGCCGCTTTTAGTTTAAACGGGGCTGAAGTTAATATTACTTTGGGGGTCACAACCCCGTCAAACTGGAATGGTAAAGATGATTTGAACATCGGTGGGACGGTTTTGATCCGAAATCCCTAAGAGGAAACATAATTATGAGAAATGAAAACGGTTTTGTTTTATTAATAGTATTAGTAATAGTCTGTGTAATAACTTTGGCGGTAATTAATTTAACCACCCGGACTACCCAAGCTTCTTATTTGGCGGCGAAAAGGGCCGCCGACATTAAGGCCTTGCCTTTGGCGGAAAACGCCGTTTTGGAAGGTTACTGGCATTTAACAATCAGTCCGGCTTATCGGGATAGCCGGGAAAAACATTGGGGCGACGGTTGGTATCGGTATACAATTATTGATCCGACTCCGCTTGTTTCAGATGACGACTTAAGTCTGGAAGTGTTGGGAGAAGGTTTTTCCGGCGGAGAAGAGCGTCGTGTTAGATTAACTTTACATCGTCCGGATTTAAACTCAAGCTTTGTAATAAGTTCCTGGCGGGAAGATAATTAGAGACCAATAATTTGTAACAATCTTTTCGCATAGATAAACGATTTTTCAAATGATTCCTCTTTGTCTGCAAGATGATTCAAAAGTATTAAGACTATTTTTTGGGAGAATCACCGGGTGAAATCATTAAATTCTACATGTTGTATCAAATTAGAGAAAAAGGGTTTTAAAATAGTCGTGGTCGATATTCCGTCAAAGAAGGTTGTATGGCAAAAGTCTTTGGCGTGCGATTTTGATATTTTAGATAATGCCGGGGTTGTGATCAATCCAACCCGGACCGCATCTTTCATTCAAAAAAGCATCAATGAATTAGAAGTACCAAAGAAACTCAAAGTTTCGTTGGGTTTGGAATTTGTAAGCCTAAACCGCTTGACCATTCCACCGGTGTCTGGGCCGGAGCTTGAACGGATTGTGATTGACGAAGCGGAACGGGAGAGCCCATTCAGTTTTACCAATGAAAAAATTGCTGTAACTTATCAGGTTTTGAAGGACCCAATAACTGAAAACGGTGCGCCCGGTATGGAAGTTATTGCAGTCACAACCCCACAAAATGTTGTCGATAAAATTGTTGAGGTCTTTCGGAACACTGATTTTATATTGGAAGCAGTTTCACCATCTTTATTCGGATTAAAACATTACTTGATTCAACAACAGGTCGATATTGCGCAACCATTTATTTTAATATTTATTGAATTGCATAATGCCGAATTCTATGTCTGGGAAGGAGAGTTTGCCACTTCCTTTCATTATATCCGGTTCGGAGCTAAAGACATAGAGAACCTCCAAAAGGAAATAACCGCTTCCCTAGAGCATTTCAGCAATAACCCGTACGGTAAGTTGATATCCCAGGTCGTTATAGCCGGGGAAAAATGCGAAATACAATTGGATTCTCAGTATACAATTAAACATTTGACGGGGGATGGATGGTCCGACTTAGCTGGGTTGGCTTCGAATACTAAAATAACCGATAATCTTAATTTCATTACTCAAACTACGAAAGAAAGCCCAAAGACCCAGGAATTTAATAAGTTTTGGCCGGTTATGCTCGGGGGTATTATTTTATTAAACGTTCCGATAGGATGGAATTTGTGGTCCGGCAATCAACAGATAACAAGGCTTAAAAATGAAAACAGCAATTTGCGGGAGATACTTAATGTCCAAATAATACAATTGGAGGAATTGAAGCAGGTTGATACTCATTTTAAGATACATTCTTTACTGGAAAGTGTCCGGGAGATCGTTTCCAAAGATATCATGTTTGAAAGGCTGGTTCTTGATATTGAGGGAGGGAATATGCAACTGGAAGGGTTTTGTCTGGGAGAAAATACGATAAATTACTTTATTCAAGGTTTATCAAGGATTAAGGGGATTAAATCAATTGATAGAATTCAGATATCCGAACAAATGCGCGTAAATCTTAATGGGTATGTTTTTAGCTTTCAAGTCAATTTAAACCGGGATACGGCGAAATAAACTGAGCACTAAGGGAATATTCGAGAGATTGCTGAAAAAATTCTAAAGGACATCAAAATGGCCAACGATCTTGGACCAAAAAATTGGAATTTGATTTTTATTGTTATAATTAGCGTTGTTCTAATCGGGACATGTTTATTCGCTATTTATTCATTTCGGGAAAAGCAGTTAAATATCGCTGAACAAAGAGAGTTGGAAAAGATTAATTTGAATTTAAAACAACAAATGGAGATCGTTAAATCAAAAACCAATTTTCTAAAAAGTGATACGACTATTTTTGATACGGCCCGGATATATAAATCCGTCGCTGAGAATGCAAACCGATACCAAATTAGGGTTAAAGGTTATACTCCGACAAATGATACGAATGATTTGCTGATAACCTTGATTGGCACTTATCCTAAAGCTATTTACTTTTTTGAAGGACTGTACCAACAAAAACTCGGTAATTTAAAAAAAATTGAGATTAAAAAGTATGAACAAGAACCAAAAGCTTCAGTTGAAATACTAATGACCCTTACTACCTCCCAGGAGGGGGGTAAGGCAAAGTGAAACGGATCGGGTTGTTTTCATTATTAATATTATGGTTTACCAATTTATTTTTTATCGGGATGATGATTGGCCAATGCTTTGATGGACAAGAACCGGGATTAAGAGACGGTTTCTTTCAAAATGTTACAACAATTGGAAAGGTAAGATTTTTGGCAGGCAGGTTTTCTTACGCTTCAAAGCAGGTGTTATATCGCATAGATGATAAATGGCGGGATGTAATCGATAATGTTATTCATCAACCAAAATTCAGTTTAATTACTAAATCAGATATTCTCAATGAGAAAGATTTAGATGGAGAAAAGGGTCTTAAAGATCTAGGAGTACTTGGGCCGGGAAATGAGTTCGCCGGAAAGAAACCATCATCACAGACAGAAGTAAATTTACCTTTTCAGATAGATGAAATTATTGAAGAACCAACCCAAAAACATGTTGGCGGGCGACCGGATCCGTTTTTAGACATTGCGGTATTAAAAAAGGCTGAAAAACTAAAACCAATTGCAAAGAACAATTCGGAGGGAGAAACTCGGACTAAGAAAGTCACAGGAACCCCGGAGCCAAAAAAAACGGACCCGGTTATACAGCCAAAAGAATTGCAGGTCAAGATTAATCCGGCTCAAAAGCTCCGTTTGCGGGGTGTTGTAATGGGTGAAACACAATACGCTTATATCGAAAATCAAGATGGCTATCAAAAAGTGGCCGTCGGCGATTGGATTTTGGGAGGTAGAGTTACCGATATTACCAAGCAAAGTGTGACTATTCAAATCGGCGATCAACAAATAGTTCTCACTGCGGAGGGATTAAAATAGTGTTTAATCGGTTGAAGTTTAGTATTAGTCTATTAATATTAATACTGACGGTAATTGCTTTCAGTAATGCATCTTTTGCGCTGAATACGGAAGGGGAAACCAACCAGCAGCCGTTGTTTAACGTCAGTTTTTTTGAAGCCGATCTGGTAATAGTCCTACAACAACTGGCTAGCGACGCCGGTTATAATCTGATTACAACTCCCGAGGTTAGAGGTAAAATTTCAATTAAGCTGACCCAAGTTAGTTTTGAACAGGTATTGAAAATAGTTTGCCGCTCCAGAGGGTTGATTTATCAACTGGAAGGCCGAAATATTTATGTGGGGGTCAAGGGACAGACTTTTGACGATCAAAGAATAATTGGTTATTTTCATATCAGTTATGGGGAACCGAAGCAGATGGCGGAGTTAGTCCAAAAAATTATCGGGACTAAGGAGGATGTCAATTGTGATGAACGGACTAGGACTATTATTATCAATAGTTCTAAAGAAATCATTGATAAGGCGAGCGGTATAATTGAATCATTGGACCATAAATTGCCCCAAATTACTATTGAGGTAAAAGTGATCGAAATCTCCACCTCGGCAGTGCGTAAATTAGCCACAGAGTGGCGGACTGAACACGGCAGCATGAGTTGGGGGGCGACTTCCTCCGGAGCGGAAATTATTGTGGATCTGATCACAAGTGGGTATACTTGGAATTTTATCTTTAAAAATTTGGTTTCAAATGGGAATGCCCGCTTGGTGACTTCGCCTTCGGTTTCAACGGTTGATGGGAAAGAAGCTTTCATTTTGATAGGGGACAAGGTTCCGGTTGAAATAAGCAATACAAGCGGCGGCGTTATTACGACTACTGTGCAGTATGTTGAAGTAGGCGTGAAATTGGTTTTCACTCCTATGGTTCAAAATGAAAGCGAGTTGCTGATTGATCTTAAAACTCAGGTGAATTCAATCGGGGAGAAGGTTGGAAATGCTTATATTATCGGCGCCCGTGAAGTCAATTCTTCAATCCAGGCCGAAATCGATCAGACTGTCTTTTTGGGGGGCCTGATTACTCAAAAAGAACGGGAGAATATCTCCAAGGTTCCCGGTTTAGGCGATCTGCCGCTGCTTGGGAAATTATTTCAAAACAAAGAGAAGACCAGTGAAGAAACGGAAATAATCCTGACGATTACCCCAAGGTGGAACCAAGCGATGGACTTAAATAAATTAGAATCCGAGGAAAAGTGAGCGGACGAAAATGCCAAAAAAATTAGGTGAAATCTTAATCGACAACAAAGTGATAACCGAGGATCAACTAAAAGAAGCTTTAGTTATCCAAAAGAATGATAATGTGCCTTTGGGACAAGTCTTAGTCCAGTTGAAAATAGCGACCCAAGATCAGATTGACAAGGCATTAAGGGAGCAAAGCGAACAAGGATAAGCCAATTAAAGAATATATATACTCCCCGGTGGACTTAAATCAATCGGGGGAAAAGTAGGCGGACAACATGCAAAAAAAGTTGGGCGAAATCTTAGTAGATAATAAAGTGATAACCGAGGACCAGTTGAATGAAGCCTTGGTTATGCAAAAGAATTATAATGTTCCTTTAGGGCAAGTCTTAATCCGGATGAAGATGGCATCCCAAGAGCAGATTACCAAAGCCCTGAGCGAACAGCACGGTGTCCCCTATGTAAATTTGGTTAATTACCCTCTTAAAGAGGAAAATGTGACTTTACTCCCGGGGAAAATAATCAAACGTTATCATATGGTTCCAATCGGCCTTGAAAATCAAAAGATAGTAGTAGCGGCTTCGAATCCCTCGGATCTTCAAGCGCTCGACATTATTCGCCAGCTAACCAAAAGGGATCTGGAAGTTTATTTCGCCTTTGAAGACGATATTGAGTTCGTATATAATCGTTTTTTCGGCGAAAAACACTTGACGGATAATATGAAAACCTTAGGAATCGAAGTTGAAACGGAAAAGAAAGAGCCTACCTTGACTGTGGCCGAAGACGCTCTGGTTGACGAGGCCCCGGTCGTTAAGTTAATCAATACGTTATTTGAAAATGCTTTTCGCAGTCATGCCAGTGATATCCATATTGAACCTAATGATACTCAGTTAAGGGTCAGGTTTCGCATCGACGGCGCTTTATATGAAACGATGAAAGATATTTCTTTGGCCTATCATGCGCCAATGGTGTCACGGATCAAGGTATTGGCGAACTTAGATATTGCTGAAAAACGGATCCCCCAGGATGGGCGGGTACCCATCGAAATTGATAAGCAAAAGGCGGATTTGCGGGTTTCGATTATTCCTACCAATTTCGGTGAGAAAGTGGTTTTGCGGATCCTTTACAAACAAACTCAGTTTTATAGTTTGGACCGCCTGGGATTGTTTGATCAGGATTTGAAAGATATTGAAGAGATTCTCGCTTCCCCGAACGGTCTGATTTATGTCGCCGGACCAACCGGGAGCGGCAAAACGACAACTTTATATGCTTGCCTACACCGTTTAAACTCGGTACACCGTAATTTAATGACCTTGGAGGACCCGATCGAGTATATCCTTCCCGGTGTTACTCAAGTAGCGGTTAATCCCAAAGTGGGCTTGACATTTGCCGGCGGTTTACGGTCATTTTTACGGCAAGATCCCGACATTATAATGGTTGGTGAAACCCGGGACCCGGAAACTGCCAAGATTACCATTCAAGCTTCATTAACCGGTCATTTGGTATTAAGCTCGGTCCATACCAATGACGCCGTCAATGTGGTAACCCGGTTAACAAACATGGAAATCGAGCCCTATTTGATTTCCTCGGCGTTAGTAGGAGTTATTGCCCAACGCTTAGTGCGTAAGATCTGCGGTAAATGCATTGAACCAGTTAGGATTAGCGAAAAATACCGTGAGTTTTTCTCCCTTGACTCGGGTGAAGAGTATTTTCACGGTAAGGGCTGCGAGTTTTGCCATGGTACCGGATATACCGGCCGAATCGGTATTTTTGAAATTTTGAAAATGAATGATGAATTACGGGAAGCCATTATCTCAGGGGCCTCGATAACTTCGATTAGGTCTCTCGCTGTTAAAAACGGTATGCGCCGTTTATTCGACAGCGGTTTGGATCTGGTTAAAAAAGGAATCACATCTTTCGATGAGCTGTTGTCGGTAATGGCGGTCAATTAATCCGTTCCCAGTTTACAACTGATGGTTGGTTTTGATTGTTAGTTCCCTGTTCCCCGTTCACAACTAATTGTAATTATGAATGCTAGTTCCAGTTAAAACGAATTAACGGATTAGGTTACTAATGCTGTAAACGAAGCCCTGAAACACTACCTTAATTAAGTAAACTTTGAACGAGCCCAAGAGAATTACCTCGATTAAAAAACTAGGAACTGGTAACTGTGAACAGTGAACGATACCTAAAAGTATTACCCGGATTAAAAAATGGGAACAGGTAACGAAGCCCTAGAGCATTACCCTAATTAAGAATACTGTGAACGAAACCCGAGAGTAATACCTGGAATTATGGGGGTATGGGGAGTGCCGCAATATCAATATCAGGGACGTAGTCAGAGTGGCGCTGTTGTTAAAGGCTTAGCCGAGGCCGATACTGTTGAGCAACTCAAAACGAATTTGCGTAAAAACGGCGTTTGGGTTACGGAGGCGCGGTTTAAACATGAGAAAAAGGAAAGTTTTTTCAAGTATCAATCATCGAATGTTATTAAACCAAGCGATTTAATCCTATATACCAAACAGATAGGAGCGATGCTAAGCAGCGGGGTTTCGTTATTGCGTTCCTTGGAGACATTTCGCGAAACGGCTCCGGTCCAATTTATACCTGTAGTTTCGAAGATAATCGAAGCGGTTAAAGAGGGGAGAACGTATTCCAGCGCTTTGGCGGAATTTCCTAAAGTTTTTTCCCCATTTTATATTGGAATGGTCCAAGTGGGCGAAGCAGGCAGCTTACTGGGGGAGATGCATCTTAAGATCGTATCCTACTTGGAGCAGGGCTCAACCCTAAAGGGTAAGATATTATTTGCCGCTCTTTACCCGTCGATGGTCCTCGGGGCTACCGCTATGGGAATCGGTATCATTATGATTTATGCGTTTCCCAAGATTGCGGACTTATATAAGAAAAACAAGGTAGCTCTGCCGCTTCTTAGCCAAGCGGTCTTAAATATCTCCGATTTTTTGGTTGCTTATTGGGTTTGGTTATTTTTATTTTTAGCATTTTTAGTTTCTTTATTTTTGGTGTTTCGGATTCATCAAAAGCCGCAGTTGAAGGGATGGTTCGACCAAGCCATTTTTAAAATTCCATTTTACGGAAAATTGTATCGCCAAATCTTACTGTATCGTTTCGCATACAATTTTGCACTGCTTTTAAACAGTGGAGTACCGTTAATAAAAAGTTTTGAGGTTATTTTGACAATTGTCAGCAATCAAGTTATGAAAGGGTATTTGGAAGAGCTTTTAACGTACATCAAAGAAGGGGGAGGAATGACCGGGTATTTGCAACGGAATAAGTTCTTCCCGCCGCTTTTTGTCTCTATGATCAGAACCGGAGAGGAATCCGGCGAGTTTGTTAAAATGGTCAATGATACCAGTAAATATTATGAATCGGAAGTTGAAAAAGATTTAAACAAGTTTATTGCCATTTTAGAACCTGTATTAATAATTATCGCTGCTACTATCGTCGTTATTGTTTTACTGGCGTTTTATTTGCCAATGTTTCAAATGTTCAAGACCATTCAACGTTAGCAAAGCTGATTATAAAATACCTCGTAGAATCGCTATTGTCGTTAAAAATAGGTTGTGTTATACTTAAATTAAAGTAAATAAACATTTATTCGACAATAGCAAATCCAGTGAAAATTGGAGACGCAAAGCTACGGGTCTAAAGCGAAACATAATAGATGTTTAGCCATGATCGCCGGGTTGCCGAAAATAAAGTTGACTTTTTGATTTTATTTCTGTAGCTCTGCGTTGATACGTGGAGCTATTTTAATTATCAAATGTTTAGACTGGAGAGCTAATGTCCGAAAAAGGGATGACTCTTTTAGAAGTATTGGTTACGGTGATTATACTTACTATGCTCACTTCGATAGCAACGTTGTCGGTAGGGTTTTATTTAAATGAGGGTAAAACCAGAGTTGCAGAGGGAGATTTGGCAACTTTGAAAGCAGCCGCCAGACTATATATATTGGATACGGATAATCCTCCCGCTACATTAAATGATTTGGTCCCTGATTATCTTCCGGAATTGCCGGATGACCCGTTTGCAGCGGCGGGAACAAGCTACAAAAGAGCGACTGACGCGACTAATATGTACATTTATAGTATAGGCCCTAATGGGACCGATAACACTCATTCCGGCGACGATATTGTTGTTACGATTGTTTTACCGTGAGAAACGAGAAAGGGAGTATTTTGGGATGCCACCAAGAGCGAACAATAACTCTGAAGCTGGTTTTACGGTAATCGAGGCGGTCTTTGTAATGGTGGTCTTAATAACTTTATTATCGATTGCGACTTTGACATATTCGGGATTACAGACCCAAGCGACAAAAGACCTGGTTATGATCGATTTGAAAGTAATTCGGGCCGCAGCCAGGACTTATCACATGAAACATCAAGCATTTCCGGCCGCCTTGGTAACTTTGGCGAATGACGGATATTTGGATGAATTGTCGAAAGATAAATTTGCGCAGACCCTCGATTACTTATTTGATGCGTCGAATCCGAGTCTTTTTAAAATATGGAGTAGAGGTCCTAATGGTATTGATGACGGAGGTGCTGCCGATGACCTAATTTTGGCATTTGGTCCGTAACAACGCTTTTTTTAGGAAAAAGGCAACAACAAACTAACGAAAGGTGGTAATGTATTATGTTGAAACTTATGAAAAGCGAGGCCGGATTTACCTTAATTGAAATCGTCTTTGTCGTAATTATTTTGGCGATCCTGGCAGGAGTGGCGTTACTTAGTTTCGGAGGATTGGATACCCAAGCAAAGGATTCGAGGGTCCAAGCCGATTTCCGCACGATAGCTACTGCTATTAAAGCGTATAAAGCGATAACCGGTTCATTCCCGGCAAACTTAAACGCTTTGACTGTTGATGCCGCGCCTTATAGCGCTGTATTGGATTCAGTACCAATTGACCCATATACGGCTGCTGCTTATACTTATGACAATACCACTGATCCTACCGAAGCTGTTGTTGGTAGCGGTAGTACGGCTTATCCCGATATAACCGTTAAATAGATTATATAAGAGAGAGGAAGACGTTAATGTATTTAACGTCTTCCTCTCTTTTTTTGAACGAAGTGAACAAAGTATAGGATATATCTTTTGTTTAAACATTATGAGTTAAAGGTAGAGACTTAAATGATCGGATTTCGAGGGGAAAAAGGGAGTAGTTTACTTGAGGTCATGGCCGCTTTGGTTATTTTTGCTTTGGCCGCGGCCGGGTTGGCTATTTCCCTTCCCTTTGCCTATCAGAGGGTCCCGGTCTGGCAGGAACAATTTAATGTAGGGCGTTACCTTGAGAAGCATTTGGAAGAAGTCCGGAGTTATAGCTTTGACGGACTGGCCTTGACCGATACCGGGTTCGTTACCGAAGGAGATTATCAATACCGCCGGGTCACCCAGTATGTTGTCGATGATCCGGTTAATCAGACTTGGGCTAATTCATTAATTGGCAGCGGAGATGGGTTAGCTGTCAGTTATTATGATAACATTGATTTTACCGGTACGGCTGTGGAGCAGATTGACGCTACGGTTAACTTTAACTGGGATTTGAATTCTCCGGTCTTCGGCATTCAGCCGGATGATTTTTCGGTTCGTTGGATGGGTTATGTGGAACCGGAATTTTCCGAGACCTATACTTTTTATGTCAATGCCGACGATGGTGTTAGGTTATGGGTCAACGATCAGTTATTGATCGACCATTGGGAGGTTGGCTCGGGCGAGTGGAGCGGATCCATTGATCTGACCGCCAATATCAGGTATCGTATCAAACTTGAGTATTTTGATTCGGCAGATAATGCTTTGGCCGTATTAAGCTGGGAGAGTATGTCCGTTTTGAAATCCTTAATTCCCCAAAGCCGCCTTTATAGCACTACCGCCAAGATGACTATGATTACGGCCCGAACGGTTGACACAGCGATGAGTCTGGATGGGCGGGTGATTACTTTTGACTACTGAAAATAATGTACAATTTACAATGTACAATTTACAATTAAAAACTTGGGGAATGCTTTCGGGTTTCGTTCACAGTTTTCCAGTTCTCTGTTCCCAGTTATAAGTTCGGAGATGTTTTGAGGTATTGTTCACAGTTATCAGTTAAAATTTCGGGTAATATTTCAAGGATTCGTCCACAGCATCTGGCGATTGGATTTTTTAACTGGCAACTAGCCCAATTTTAAACCTTCAGTTGTGAACTGGGAACTGTGAACGAACATTTATTATAAACTACCATCTTAAAAAACACCCTATTTTAGAATTAACTTTAAGAACCATGGCCTTTTGATCCGGACAGCGTCGAAGTTACATAGCTCATGGCAGCAAAAACAACTGATACAACGGTTCAAATTAACATGGGGCTTATCGTTAATCATTTCAATGGCTTGGGGAGGGCAGCTTTTGGCGCACATGCCGCAACCTTTACAAATTTCGAAATTAAAGACCGGTTTGGCTTTCATGTTCCGGTTTAGCCATTTGGAGATAAATTTTGGTAATAATAGATTGTATAAGTTAAAAGAAAGTTTTAAGGTGGGTTTGGAGAAATCGGGTACAGTTACGTCAGATATTTTTTCCCCTAATACGTCGATATCGGTTAACTTGCCGCTACATAACCGCCGTTCAACTGATTTAACGACGGTGGGAATTTGTTCCGGCTGAAGACCGATAATGCTGCCGGCTACCACATCCAGAGCATAAGGGTTGGCCCCGGAGATGATTAATCCAACTTGTCTGGGACTGCCGTTGGTCGGTCCGTATCCTTCCATTCCCATAACCGCATCCATCACAGTTAACACGGGTTTAGCGAACAAACACAAATCAATCAGCAGGTCGGCAAAATCGTAACTATCCTCAAATCTAAGATGGTATTCGGCTTTAAAGCTTCCCGGAATAATCCCGAAGAGATTTTTTACAGCGCCGCTGTATACGGTCATCATATGGGTCTTGATTTTAGGCAGATTAATTATTTTATCGACTTCGAGCACTGGTTTGATTGTTTTGATTGATTTGATTAGTTTCCCTTCAGGGTATGGGATATCCAACACCTCGGTGTTATAATTCAACTCCGCGCCGCTTTTCTCAGCTGCTTCTTTCATGCCGCAAGTCTCATAGACCGCTTCCAGGGTTTTTTGATTATAAAAATGATAACCGCCGGGGCTGTCGCCGATGATCGGTATTCCACCCGCTTCCTTCACCAATTCCGCCATGGCTTGGGCAATTGCCGGGTGAGTGGTGGTTACTTTTTCGGGTTTGCGGCGGATCAGCAGATTGACCTTGAGTAATATTTTTTCACCCGGTTTGACAAATGAGTTTATTCCCCCAAGAAGATCGAGGGACTTGGCGATACTGTGTTTTACTTGGGATATTTCATAGTCATTGCATTTAACGATTGAAATTGTGTCCATATGTTCACCTTGTTTATAAAGTAATATGATTATAAAGTTTAGTAAGTAATGTCTGGATAAGAAAGCATTTTTATAATAAAGTCTTAATAAATATTGAAAGTAATAACATACGGTTCTATCCCTCAATCTATCTTTCTCCCGGCACCTTAGAGAAACGAAACGCAATGTCATGATGGGAAAAACAAAACCAAGGAGTTAAATCCGATGTCATTATCTCTTTTTAAAGCATCGAAGCAATGCTGTTCGTTTCTCCACTTGGGGGAGAAAGATAGAATGAGGGGGGTCAATACTTATTTGGTTTTAGACCTAAATCCTAGAGTAAACAGCAGACTCATTTTATCAAGTAAACCCAGTCTATCACAATCCCCGCTAAAATTGCAAAAACGAAATTGAAAGCGATAAATAGAATCAGATTTTTGATTCCCAGGATAATTTTTACAGCGCTAAGATTGGTGACTTTGGTGGCGGGGCCGGTGATCATAAAGGCAATGGCCGCTCCCGGCCCCATTCCACTATCCAGCCAGCCCTTTAAAATGGGAATCGTACCGCCGCCGCATACATAGATCGGCACGCCTAGGGAAGCCGCTAGAATAATCCCTAAACCGTGATAATTTCCGAAGGCTAATTTGACTAGTTCTTTGGAGAGATACCTTTCAAAGATGGATGTTAATAATAATCCGGCTATCAAATAAGGCCCGGTGATGCGAATAGCCCGGTAAATATCATACAGCAATAACTTTAACACCGGTAATTGAGATTGAGATTTAGCCTTTCCTTCAAAATTATCAAAACGAAAAAAGTTCTTTTTTCTAAAAAACAGGTAGATTAAGATCCCGGCGGTAATTCCTGCGGCTAGCGCAAGAAACAGCCGGGTTAATGCCAGGGGGGTACCCAGCGCGAAACTGAAAACAAAGAGGTTGGGATTAATTAAAATGGAACTGACCATAAAAGCGGCGATTAGATACTCAGCCACGCCTTTTCGCCCAAGTACGGCGACTAACGGTACGGTCCCGTACATACAAAGGGGAGAGACGGCGCCCAGGACGGAGGCAAGGAATACCTTTCCGAAACTGAATTTCTTAGTGTCCAGCCCTGCTACTATCGAACCGATCTTTGCAGTACCGAACACCGAAATCAATGAACCGGCGATCAGCCCGGCAATCCAATACGGGAAAAATGCCTTTAGCTGAAAGTTAAAAAAATGGAGAATAAAATAGAAATCATCAATGAAAGATACGCCCATTTTTATAGGTTAAACTACCTTTCAAATTTTTTCATTTTAATCGCGTTCAAGTCTGCGCCGACTATTTTTATTTTACTAAGGTCCGTTATTCCCAGGCCTTCTTTTCCGGCCAATGCCACATGGGGGACTTCTTCAACATTAAATCCCATAAAAGTCAAAGCGACGGTATCCAATGCAGCTAAGTCTTTACCGGCAAAGATGATCTCCGACTTGACCGGGTCATTATATAACGGTCCGTAACCTTCGCCGCCGACGATTCCTTCAATTACGGAAAGGTCGGGTTTGCGGATCCGGTTGAGGTCGATGATGGCTTCTTTTAACCCCAGCATATGGAGGCCGTTTTTATAACCGGTCCCGTAAATTTTCCCGGGAGGCACACCGAAAGAGTTTTTGAGGCTTAATGAGATTACCGCTTCCGGTTGAAAATGGGTTTTTAATTTGGCTACGTTGATTACTACATCGGCATCCATAAAGATTTTGGGGATATAAAATTCGGCCCCGGTGAGACTTTTTTGGGGTTTCAATTTATAACAATCATCCTTGTCAAAAGCATTGAGGTTGATTAATTGGACCCCTTGAATGGTATCATATTTATTGAGTCTTACTAAGGAGCTTTCAAAGGCGTTACCGGAAATGGTCCCTTCGGCGATTACAATTTTGGATGCTCCCAGTTCCGCAGCTTTTTTGACGATTGCCTCGACGGTCCGGTAGTCGGTGATGATCGGAGCGCCGGCCGCGGCATATCCGCAAATATTCGGCTTAATTAATACTACATCGCCTTTTTTGATAAGAGTATTTAATCCGCCGGCATTTGTAACCGCTTCCATGGTAACCTTGGCGTAATCGGTCCCTCTGCCGATTCCGACGATCGGATTGGGGTCGGGTCCGGCCATGGCTTTTTTAAGTAATCCTCCGACATGGCCCGGTATTGCCGAATCATTCGCAGCCTGCGCCGTGTACCGGTTTGCTTGATTGATACCAGCCGTTAAACTAAATGCCAGAATCAGAATCATGCTGAAAATAATGAGATTTTTAATCAATTTCATCATTAATTCCTCCCCGTAAATTATTGAATCATACTTGAGTGATTTTCATAGTTACCTTTAGTAAGGTTTTGACACAATATATGGTGTCCAACCCGGATTAGTCTATCAATATAGTGTGTCAAAATGAAAAATCCAGGAATTATGAAATCGCCAAACTTAAAATAACCAGGACCGTTATTAAACAGGATAAATAACCTGTGTATAAACTAATTCCTTTAATTCCAAATAAGGTGAAGATACCCGATAACCTAATCGGATTAATTAAAACGTTTAAGGTAACCATGGCCAATAAAAATAGGGATCTGGTAGAGATCATTAAGAAATACTTTGCCAAAAAACCAAGTTGGGGGGCATAGGCCAGACGGAAGATGATTTGGGTGATATCAAATCTTTCTATAAAATGATTGGCAATAACGCCGATGATGAGATAAATTCCAATAATGCCTAAGGATTTGAGGTAACTTTTAATTGTTTCCACGGCGCTTTCCGGTTTATGAAACACCGGATTCAGGATGCTTCTTTTTAAGAAACCGTTATTCGCAAACCGGAAAGTTTTAGCGATAACTCCGGCAATGATTCCCGCCAGAAAGGCCATAACGATTCTTGGTATGCCCGTTCTCCAGGTAAAAGAGGGATCGAAAAAAGGAACGAGTGTATTGAAGAGAGTATTGGAGATAATTAAGGGCAGCGTTGTATATAAGGGAAAACCGATTTTTGATAAAGCGGCGATAATCGGGATTAATCCGTAGATTTCTAATGGGAAGAGTATCCCCAGCAAAGAGGTTGCGATGATAATTATGTAATCGTTCTTGCTTTTCGAATCCCATTTTTGGTCCGGAAAATAGTAGATAAAGAGGGCCAAAACGAATCCGATGGTAAATTGAATAATCTGAGAAATGATGCTGCTTCCCGCCTCTAAAAGTAAGCTCGACATTAGTCCACCTCAATAGTTAAAATTGGGTCAAATTTAATGATAACTCATTTTGGTATTTAAAAGTTAACATTTATTGCTTTTTTTTAATTTTTTTAAAACCACATCACCATTGGTTCCGAACATATCTTCTCTTGTTTGGGGAAAGATATAAATAAACAAAAATTGGAGGGGCTGTTAATGGAAGAGGATTTGATTGTTACAGGAGCTTTAGCTGGTGTAATAGGAAACATCTTTAAGGAATTATTTAACTATGTCTCGGTTGCTTTAGGCTGGGCTAAGTATTCATATTGGCAAGTGGCGGCATCAATTTTTGTTAAACCGGAAAACGTTAATCAGTTTGGAGCAAAGATTTTAGGAACATTAGGAGACTTTTTACTTGGGGCTAGTTTTGGGGTGTTGTTATTATATTTATTAAATAAAACCGGAAGAAGGTATTTTGAGATAAAAGGGCTGGGATTAGCTTGGTTATTGTGGATGGGTTTGTTTGGTTTAGTTGTTAATTTCGAAGTTGTACGATTAACTCCCACAGATATTGGTACTAGTTTAAGTGCTTTTTTTAGTCATTCAATATTAGGTCTCGGAGCTTCTTTATGGTTAAAGAATAAGTCGAAAAAAGGCGTACTTCCTGGTTGTTGATGGTGGGTGGCAAGGTCCGGTTTAATCTCCAGCGAGTTAATGTTGATTTTCCTGTCGACAGGAGACGCTGCCCGCTCTCCTGCACCTCTATGATCTACAATTTACAATACCTTTGTTACTCAATTTCTATTTGAGAGAATTGCATAATTTAAAATTTGTAATTAAGCAATTCTCATAATTTACAATCAATATAATAAATTGTATAATATATTTGCTCATCATTTGCCAAGTCTTTTAAATTTTAAATTGTAAATTATAAATTGTACATTGTCTTGTAAATTGTACATTATAAATTGAAAATAAACGGGGAGCTGGATGAATCCGGCTGAGAGGGAACTGGTTACTGTTCCGACCCGAAAAACCTGATCTGGATAATGCCAGCGGAGGGAGGGAGAAATGATTTTCGCCATACGCCTAGCTGCGTATGGTTTTTTAATTTTAATCGGATTCTTAAGGCGTTTTTGGTTCTTTCAGTCTAATAAATAACTAGGAGGTTATAGATTAATGATCGGAAAAGTGAACGATGATTTTTTTCAAAAAAATATCATTTCAAGTATTGGTAGCCGGAACAACGAGGTGGTGATCGGTCCGGCCATGGGGGTGGACGCGGCGATCCTTAAAACCGGCGACGGCTATCTGGCTATCGCCGAGGACCCGATTTTTCCTAGTATGAGCATGTCCCCGGATGACTTTGGGTTTCTCACCGTCCATATCGGGGCCAGCGATGTGGCGGTAATGGGCGTCAAACCTCAATACATGACCTATTCCTTACTACTGCCTTCGGAAACTTCGGAAGAATATATCGGAGCCCTCATCGCCGCCATTAGCAAATATGCAGCGGAATTGGGGATCGCCATCGTCGGCGGACATACCGGTTTTTACGGGGCGGTAACAGTTCCGACTATTGGCGGGGTAACCGTCTGGGGAATGGGCGACAGCTATGTTTCCCCCAAGGGGGCAATGGATAACGACGACATCATCATGACCAAAGGCGCTGGTGTGGAAGCGGCGGCGTTATTGGCCTATGAATTGAAAGATGCGCTCCTCCGGGTTCTGCCTGCGGAATCCGTAAATCGTTCTCTAGCGAGGATGCGTGAAATATCAGTGGTCCGGGACGCTTTAATCGCGGCCCGGAACCCTGGGGTCCACGCCATGCATGACGCAACCGAGGGCGGACTGAAAAGGGGTCTTTGGGAGATCGCGCAAGCGTCGGCGAAAGGAATCCGTATCAGTAAGGAGGACCTGCTAATCCCGGAAGATATCAAGTCGGTTTGCGGTTATTTCGAACTGGATCCTTGGGAAGTCATCAGCGAGGGGACTTTGATCCTTACTTGCTCGCCTGAGAAGACCGGGGAATTATTGAACGCTTATCGAGAAGCCGGAATTGAAGCCCGAATTATCGGCAAGGTGACTTCCCCCGAAACAGGTTGCGTTTATTTGGAAAAGGGTAAAACTCTCCCTCTTGTTCCTCCGGCGGTGGATAAGTTCTGGGATGTTTTTTTCAATTCCGCCGACATAATTAGTGAAAAGTCTCATGGTAGTAAGCTAACCGGCGCTGAACAGTTGTGTAAGGAACTTCAAAATACGGTAGCCGAATTATGCCGCGAGAATATTTACCGATTGTTACCCGAGATCGGCGCCAACATAGCCTATGCGGCTTCCAACAGCAAGAGTCTTGACGAGTTGGCCGGGATTCCCGGACGAATCATCAGAATAAAGGGGAAGGCTGTTTCCATTAGTGAGCCGGAGATGGGGGCCAGTAATTATATGGGGAATACGCTGTTGGCGGTTAGGGACTTTTTTCCGGAGGCGAATTCGATTATTAATTTAAGAAGTAACGAAGCGATCCTTCAGGCCTGTCGTAAGGGAAATTACCATATAGTCAAAATGCCGGTTCCCGAGGGCTACTTACAGTCGGATGATGATTTTTTTAAAGACCTGGAGCGAGTTTTAGGCAACTCCGGGGATTTTCCCGATGTTATTGAGATTCCGGATCGGTTGAATTTGGAGAAATTGATCCTGGTATTGGGGAAAACATTGACGGAGCTTACCGCTAAAATAGTTCAAATCAATCAAGCAGTGAGTTTAAGTTAAATGATTTTGAATTACCCTTAATTGACGGATGGCGTTTAATAGGGTTAACTTACCGGCGGATAATAAAAGTAAGTCTCCCGATAATCCGGATTAGTCTTTGGATAGTAAAATTTAGTCTCGCGATAGTCCGGATAAGTCTTTGGATACTAAAAGTTAGTCTCGGGATAGTTCCGGTTAATCTCCGGATAGTAAAATTCAATATCGCGATAGTTCGGATTAGTCTTTGGATATTAAAAGTTAGTCTCGCGATAGTTCCGGTTAGTCATCGGATAGTAAAATTTAATCTCCCGATAGTTCCGGCTAATCTCGGGAGAGTTCGTATTATTCTTCGCAGAGGTCTGCTGTTTCCCCTTAATCTGTGATTCTGAATTAGTGTTAGGTTTTAACCTGTTGATTTTGGTGTCGACAGGAGACGCTGCCCGCTCTCCTGCACCTCTAGGGCCAAGGGAATTGGCCGTAATTCCCTTGGAACCCACCGGCCCGGGGAGTGCCCCGGGACCCCCTTATTCCCGGCCATCCATGAGCCGGGATTATAAAAGACTTTTTTGAGTAGGCTTCGAACCCCATGCAGGGACGGAAACATCGTGTTTCCGCCCTACCAGGCTTTTTTAATCTGTCGACGGCGATGATTCATCCATGAAATCGACGCCGCGAACCGGCTTCCATGCCGGTTAAAAGCCAAAAACCGTTTAATCTCAAAGTTTCATTCCTTTATAAACCTGGTATTTTAAGAGTGTAAATTAAAATGTGCTTTTAATCATTCTTCCTGTTCAAAAAAAAACGGAGTGTTCTTTACACTCCGCAATTCGTCCGGTATTTAATTTAACCTCGTAGCCGCTATTTGTTCCTTGGGTGGGGTTGCTTTTTTGCCCGCTTTTTTGAAGAACTCGGCCATTTCTTCGGCGATCACGTTCAGGCCGGGGACTTTATCCCGGTGTTGTTTGACCGCCGCGTAAACCTCCATGGTCCCGTTTAGGGCGTCGCTGTTGATGGCCATTAGGGTTTTCCCTACACTTTCGGCCAATTCGTTGAGTTGGTTGAAAATTGGAGTTAAGTCTTTCGATAAGGTATAATCCCTAATAAATTCCTCTTTATCGAATATGTTGGGCATAATCTCCGGGTGGTCGGCAACGGCGTGGTAGGCTTTGTCAATCAGTGGAGGGAAGCTGTTACCGGGTTTAAATAAAGAGCGTATTTCTTTTGGTTGCAAACTGAGAAGAAAGTCGAGAGCATTTTTAATCTCGGTCAGTTTTTGCATTATTTCCGTTTTTTTCTCCGCCGGTAAGGTGGCAGAGACTAGATTTTGAGCCATTTGTACGTCCTCCTTTGATTTAGATTTTTGATTAATCTTTGCTCCTGGAAAATCAGGTTTCGATTGGTGTTATTAAAACTCGATCGTCCGCGTCCGAAAAATGTGATCAGTATTGTTCGGGCAGGGGCAAAGGGTACCTAGGTAATTGGTATAATTCGGTAGAATTTGTTAATATCCTTGTAAGCGAAGTAATTTTTTGTTATTTTTTTATAGAATTTACATTCGGGGTGGTGGGGGGTGGGGATTTGGGGGTTGGTTATTAGATAAAGATTTCAGGGATAGGGAAATTTTACCGAAATTTGTTTGTGAAACAGGGAATTTGGAAGATATTAGAGAATATTGTACATATAAAGTTTACAATTAGTTATATTAGCGAACAAAATTTGCTGGAATACTAAGCAATCGAAACCGCCGGACAAAGCTCAGAAAATGTCAAACATATTTAAGTGTGATGATAGACCCTCCAATTCGGTGGAAGATAGTTAATAAATTTAAAGCTTTGTCACCTTTTACTGGGAAATTATCGATTGAATCTCCATAGATATGGAGGGCGGCTTCGTTCAACTAAATTGTATCTGAATTGAGAGGTTTGAATTAGATTGAAAGCTTGAGTAACTTGGTTCAATTTCAGATACAATTCTAAGAGTTAGATGACATGCCGTGATATAAGCAACAAATTGGTTCCGTGACCTTCCGGGTCGCTGAATAAAAACGTAAAAAAATATCAGCTTTCCTAGTCGGTTTGTTAAATGGAAGTTTAAATAAAGAAATTTGTTGAGGTGCATTGTTTTGTATTATTTTGTGAATGGGATCTCTAATGAGAATATGATGTACAATCATTTATTCTATATTAAAAAAATAAATCCAGAAACGGGAAAGGAATACCAATTTAACGGAGATGATATCTTATATAACCTGGATGCGCTTTGTGTAGAGCTTTATGAAAAATTTCTTGACAATATATTTGATGATTTAGATGTATATTACCAAGAGTTAAATAATCTACCGATTTGGGTTATAGAGGCTGGAATGAGTTCCGATTTCACAATTCAAAGGGATACTTTTGGGGATTGGGTAAATAAGTCCAATATAAAGGATTTAAATAAATATTTGTATTTATCTGATTGTCAATCATTAATAAGTTCCTTACAAAATAACTTGTCAAATATGAATTGGAGTTTCGCACATTTTTATGTATATCTATCTGAACTAGAACCTTTTGGATTTCAAAAAGATGGAGTTTTTTTCATCCAATCTCAGGAAGTTTGCTTAATATACTCAATGTTAAATAATTTTATTATTTACGCTTACTCATGTTTTGATTTGTTGACAAAGATTGCTTATGAATTTGAGCATTTAGCTGTAGATTTTGAAAAATACCCGAAATTAAAGTCATTTGATAAATTATATGGCAATAAAAAAGAACTACAGAGAATTGAAGTGAGTAATACCGTATTTGAAACATCGTTTATATCAAATATTATAGTTAATCTCAGGAATGAGTTAATCCACAATGGTTCATGGGAACAGCATCAAAAGATTTTTTTTGAGATCAAAAATAATGAGTTAACAGAAAAATTTATTTTTTTACCAGATAACGAAAATGGAATACTTAAAGCTTATAAAAATCGAAAAAGATTCTTTGGTTTAGAACAAAAAATAAACTATGAATTACCAATAATTTATTTGGACATTTTAAGGAGAATCGAAATTACCCTTACAAAGATAATCCAGAATTACTGAATGTTATGAACCGATGAAGTGTTAGTGGTTATCCATCCATGGATACCTTCAACTGTGGGTCAACGGCACGATCCTCTAACCGATGCATTACTACTTCGGGTCGCGGTAAGAGTTCTCATGAAGTTGGACAAGTAAGTTATTTCTCGAAGATTGCGCGACCACATGGATTCGACTAACTTAAGAGCTAAGTAAGGCGAATTCACGTCAGTAATGTGCATACGTTATGCAACATAAAAAACTTATTTACAGAGGTGAGGAATGAGTGAGTGATTTTTTTGACAAGAATTTTGATATGGAAAAATATCCTGCCTATTTTAATACTGAAGAGGGAAAAAACCAAAGGCAAATGCTTGCAAATTTTTTTGAGAAATTTCATTCATACTATCAAAAAGCTGTTGAAAAATCTGGTTATTCTATAACAAATTTTATGTTACTAAAACCTTTTAATATGGTTTATGGAATATATAAAGATAAGTTATACTTTTCAGTTTCAAATGATAACGCACTTAAAGGACGAACGGGAATATACAAAATAAATGATGGAACGTATTTGGATGTTAATAAACTATCAATTTATGGAATATTATGTGGTTTTGGAGATAAAACACTTAGTGGAGATATTTTTTTAGAATTGTTGACAGATTTGGAAAATCCAAATACTCAAAAAGAAATTGAAAGAGAAGCTTATGATATGGTTCAGTTTGAGATTGATAACAATTTAGAAAGGAATAACGTTGTGATGAAAATTAATCCATTATTTGGAGCAATTGATTTTAAAATTAACTCTAAAAAGGTTTTTATGCTTATGCCATTTGGAGATCAAGATTTAAATGAGTTTTATGAGGATAATATTAAAACTACAATTGCAAATATTGATATGCATTGTAGTAGAGCAGATGATATTTTTAGTAATAAATCAATTATCGAAGACATATGGAGGAACATTAATGAAGCAAGAATTATTATTGCAGATTTAACTCAAAGAAACCCAAATGTATTTTATGAAATTGGTATTGCACATACTTTAGGTAAAGATGTAATACTTATTTCACAAAACGAAAATGATATTCCTTTTGATTTAAGCCATATTCGAACTATTTTATATAAAAATAGTCCGAGGGGAGCTTTAGAATTTCAAGATAAACTAAAAGAAACAATTAAAGGAATAATGGAAAGAGGATCAATTCAGTAATTTATAATAAGTAAGGTTTATTACGTCAAATAACAATGTATCTCTGCTTCAGGCACGTATTGTTGTATCATGAAGTGGTTTCAATGATGTTAATTCATGAGGAGGTACTAACATTTCTTGGGTTAATTGCTTCAATTGTTAGTATCTTAGGTTCAATTTGCAATTGGTGGTAAAGATTTTAAAAACCGACACCATCCTAGCTGTTACTGATGGAAAGGAAGGTAACGATGCTGAACACTGTGTTCCTGCTTCGGTCTTGTCTGCGACCACATCTACCCACCAAATCCTGTAAGACCCAGGCTCGTCTAAACGTAATTCCGTGTCGTGACTAAGGTTCAGTCAAGCTTTAAGGTAGGAAGACATTCAGCAATAAAGGACGTTAAAAACACATAACCGCTAATTCAGGCCGGTGGCGACATTATGCCGCCACAAACTTAAAAACTTTTAATATGAGGTTGTTCTATGAATAAAACAACGATTTCTGAGATACTTTCTGCCCATTTACTGCCGAAAACTCTTATGGAAAATCTTAAACCATTTTTTCATAAATTAGATGAGAAGTATTTAGAAGAAGTAGAAAAAACCAGCGAAGTACGTTTTGAGAATCTTTTAGAGGCTGATGAAAACGAATATTATAACGCCAATGTTTTTAAGAAAATAATGAATATTATATCTTCCTTCGACCGTTTAGAACAAGCTCATATTTTTATAAAAAGATTCCGCCAATCAAAGTTGTTTTTGAAACAAAATATAACTCAAGATATTTGGATAGAGTATCATTATTCTATTCATCTTCTTACTATTGTAAGCATTATGGATTTAGCTTTAATTTTAACAAATGAAGTTTATAGGATTGGTTTAAGAGAAAAAGATTGTAACTATGATACAATATTGAAAAATTACTGGATTAAAGATTCTCAGGTTGCGATAGTATTAAAAGATTTAGATAAAAAAGTACAAAACTACCGGAATCCAAGAAACACACTAGTTCATCATGGTGAGTCACCAAAATTGAATAAAATTCTAAAATCTAATTTATATGATAGATTAAAATTAATCACTTTTGCACAACATTACAGTGAGGATTATAACCCGCCTATTAACTTGGACTATGTATACTCAATGGAAGTAAGAGATTTGCTTCGAATTCTTCAAAATGAATGTAAATCTATTGAAGCCCTCATTTTAAATTTATTTGATGCTCTTTTACCTGTTTATATAAAAAACAATCGTCTTTCAAAATAAGATGCCTTCCTTGGGTGTGCCACAATGCGCACCAATACCAACTGGTTAAAAGTCTGGTTCAAATTTGACGAGAACAAAGGGGCATTACTTTAGACGTGTTTCCATGGGAAATATTGCTTCTAGATGGCATAGCCTACGAATGAAACTTCTGTAAGAGGAAGAGCAGGAGATTTCTGGTGGAAACTGTATCGAAGAGCCAAGCAAGGAGAAATCAAAGACTAGCTGAACCAAACAGTATAAACATTTTCTGATGTTATTCCTTATGAATGTTTAAGATGAAGTCTGTTGGAAAGCCGTATGCGGGAAAACTGCACGTACGGTTTGATGAGGGGGGAAGGCATCCATGCCTTTCTCTACTCTACCTCCTTTTATGTGGCGATAGGTTATATAAAGACTTCATGGATAGGGTACTTTTACCCAAATTTCCTCTAGAAACAAAGAATATGGAAGATATTAACGAATATGTTACATATAAAGTAGAATTAGTATTATCAATGAAAGTGAAGTAAAAAATGACAAAACCTAATGCTAATATTATTTTTCAACATTACAATGATGGAATGAATTTTAAAGGTATGGCAAGAAAATCAAAAAGTCAGAAGGATTTATACTTACAAGCAGCCAAAGAATTTAATGCCGCTGCTCAATTGACAGAAGAATATATAAACAATTCTTCAATCTCAATAACACTAAAGCAAGAATGTAGGATATATTCAAATTACTACTTTTACGAAGAATACGATTGTAAACGGTATTATTACTACGAAAAGCGGGATTATAATCGTGCCAAAGAATTTCATGAAGGTAGTCTCAATTTTATAAATGAAGCTATTGAAATTACAAAATCATGTTTAGGTCTTTTTCAAGGGAAAACAAAAGAAAAGCTACAAAAACACCTACCTCGATGGCTATTTTATAAGATGAATTGTGAATTACAAGGACTAGCAATAGAGGCGAGGCTAAAATGGGATGATAACGATTTTGTGGCTACATTAGATTACTATAGAACAATTCGAATAAGAGCTGAAGAAACCTTAGCCTTTATTAAGGAAAACAGCTTACCTGCAGATTTGCAAAGAATAACACAAGGTAACTATTTGGGTACATTAGTTAACGAATCATCGGCCTATGCAAATATTATTGTTTTTGATATTGCAAAAGTAACAGAGATTGAAGGGAAATATGTTTCGTTTCAATTAGCAAAGCAGCTAATTGAAAGTTCCTTAGAGGGTTATAAATGGGCTATTGAAGCTTTTAGAACAAACCCCGAGTCTGAACAATATTTAATTGGTGCGGAAAACATTCTTAATAATATTAGTAGACTTTTACTTCATAACATTAATTTTTGGGATGATATTTATAATGAATTTAAAAATGAAGAAGAGATTGTTAAGTTGATGAGGAGGATTAATTTGAAAAGAGCTAAAGCCATTGAAAAAGAACAAATTTTAGACGAGAATCCTTTACTTAAATTATGGGTTGTAGGTGCTTTTTTCTTATTTATAATCGGGGCTATCTTGGGTTTGATTTTAGTAGTTTTTAAGATTGGACTTAACTGGTGGCAATTAGTTCTTTGTATTGGTACATGGTTCACTTTTAGCACAGTTGTTAGTGTTCTAATTTTACGAACAATTGGAGAGATATCTGAAAAAGGTATGATAGAGATTATCAAATTAGCATTCCACTATCAATTTAAGACATTTTCTCTGATTAATTCAGTTTTTAAAAAACAAAATAATGCAAATGGAAATATTATTAATCACTAAATAATATAATGGTCATCTTTATGATTTAACTATTTTAAATGTCACGAGTAATGTTCAACATCATGCGGGGTTACCGCTTCAAGCGTGATGATTCCGAAAAAGATTTTTCTTTTTTAACAACTCTTATATCGATTGTTCAAGTTTCCAAAAGAGATAATTTTTCTAGCTTATATGAAAGGGATGGTAATATTGTCCGATAAAGTTGTAATTTCTACTATAGAATTTAATAATTTTAAAGCTTTTAATAGTTATAGTGTTAAATTACAACACATGAATATCTTAGTTGGTCCTAATAATTGTGGTAAATCTACTGTTATAAGTGCTTTTAGAGTTTTAGAAATTGGTCTCAGAATAGCTCGTTCAAAACAACCAACAAGTGTCATTGGTCCGGAAGGGAAAACATTGGGTTATCCTATTCCAACTGACATACTTCCAATATCAACCGAGAATGTACATACTGATTATAGAACAATTGATTCTAGTATTGAATTTAAGTTATCAAATAAAAATAAATTGACTTTATTTTTTCCAAGTGATGGTGGATGTATGTTAATTCCAAATGCACATGGTAGATATATACATTCAATGAATATATTCAAACAGGAATTTCCTATCAAAATTAGTATTGTTCCTGTTCTTGGACCTGTTGAACATAATGAGATTGCAGTTACAGAAGAGACTGTAAGACGAGGGATGAATACTCATAGAGCCTCCCGACATTTTAGAAATTATTGGAATTATTATTCTGATGGATTTAGTGAATTTGCCAGTTTGATTAGTAAAACATGGCCCGGGATGGAAATTACACCACCCGAAAAAATTATTTCTACAAAATCAAACTACTTGATTATGTTTTGCTTAGAAAATAGAATGACTAGAGAATTATATTGGTCAGGTTTTGGTTTTCAAATATGGTGTCAGCTTCTTACTCATATATTTAGGTGTAACGACTCATCAATTTTTATTGTTGATGAACCTGAAGTATATTTACATCCAGATGTACAACGTCAATTATTGGGGATTCTCAGAGAAGCTGGTCCGGATATTATGATTGCAACTCATTCAACTGAAATAATGGGTGAAGCTGATGCCTCAGAAATACTATTAATTGATAAAGCTAAGAATTTGGCAATTAGATTAAAAGATGTTGATGGAATTCAGAAAGCAATGGATGCTGTTGGTTCAATACAAAATATTACTTTAACCCAACTAGCAAGGAATCGTCGATTACTTTTCGTTGAGGGATTAGATGATTTTAAAATTATTCGTAGATTTGCTAGGAAAATAAATTATCCAGTATTAGCCTCTGGGAATGATATCACTTCTATTGAATCTGGTGGGTTTTCATCGTGGGAACAAATAAAAGCATTGTCATGGGGATTTCAGTCCGCATTAAAGTGTAATTTAAATATTGGGACAATCTTTGATCGGGATTATTGGTGTGATGAACAGTTAGAAGAAATATTGGACGAGTTAAAACAATACGTCTCATTTGCCCACATACACCATCGGAAAGAGATAGAAAATTATCTATTAGTGCCGATAGTACTAGAAAGAGCTATTAATAAGGCAATTATTGAAAGATCAAAACGATTAAATATTCAACCTTTGCAATATGGTTCTATAAGTCAACTATTAGAAGTAATAACCAACCCACTTAAAAGTAATATTCAAGCCCAATATATTGCAAAAAGGAATAATTATTATGAACATTCTAGGATCGACCAAGCCACATTAACTACTGAAACAATTAATCAATTTAATTTAAAATGGGATAATATTGAAACTCGTATGGAAATTGTTCCGGGTAAAGAAATTTTACAAAAGATTCGAACAGATATTCAAGATAAATACTCTGTAACTTTAACTGACTTTAGGATTATTGATGAGTTTTCATATGCTGAAATTCCAAATGATTTAATTCAGCTTATTGAAGGATTAGAGGCATATAGGAAATACCAAATATAAAGGTGTTCTAGTTGGTAGTGTAGATCTTTAGTTGGGTAATTTTGTTATTTATTCTTCAACCGCTTCATCTTCGCCTTAAAAATAATAGCGTCCAAAACCCCTTTTATAATATTTTTATCTTCTTCTTCCAACCGGTTTGCTTCCTCAAAATAATCTAACAGTTCATGATCTTTGCTCTCTTTATCAAAAGCTGAATTATCTTCATTGACAATAAAATCAATGGAAACACCAAAATATCCAGCCATTTTCCGCAAGATTTCCACCGATGGCCGGGATATTCCCCGTTCATAACGGCTAATATGTTTTTCGTGAACTCCGACAATTTCTCCTAATTCCGCTTGCGAAACGTTCTTTTCTTGCCGTAATTTTTTAATTTTTTCTCCAATGCTCATAGTTATATCCTTTTCTATCAAAATTTTTTTGACACTATTAAACACAAGTGTTACTATAGGTAACATAAAGGATTAGAAATGGATTATATTGCATTTTGTGAACTCAAATTTTTGGCGATACTTGCCAATATTTTACCACAAAACCTCTTTTCACTCAACGAGAGAGGATTCGGCCATTTTGACCGCCTCGGATTAGAAATCCATGGCTAGCATAACCCTTACCGTTTAAAACCAGTGTAAATACAAAACCCACCACCAAGAATCATTCACAATGTACAATGTACAATGCACAATTAAAACCATTTTGTACGTTCTTAATAATTGTAAATTGTCAATTGTACATTATACATTAAAAAAGACTGGAGGTTCTCATGCTTAGCGATCAAAGTAAAGGCATTCAAAAACTCATCTTTGAAAGGATTTGTCAAATTCATGATGAGATCCTGATACATGACCCTGAATACATTGTTGCGGATTATGTAAGTAGTTCAGAAGTTTGAATTGTGAAGTTTGAAGTTTGAAATTCTTAAGTAACTATGGAGGTTCTCATGCTTAACTCCGAAAGTAAAGGCATTCACAAATACATCTTCGAACGGATCTGCCAAATCCGCGATGAAATCCTGATCCACGACCCAGAATACAAAGAACTTGAGAAGCTGCCCTCCGAAATGTTGGACCGGCTCCTGGACGAACTTTCTTCCGAATACCGGGACTTGCTGGATGACTATCTATCCGAACAAATGGGCCAACTAAACCGCCAGGACGAAATCATGTACAGCCGCGGTCTGATGGACGGGATTTGTTTATGCCGATGGATTGAGAAAGTTGGGGAGGGAGAGGTTGATTTAATTTACAATTGATGTTGCTGCATTTTAATAAAGATTTTTTGGCTTGATATAATAAACTATGAAAAGACATTAATCCTACCATGAAGAATAGAAGGACATGAAGAAAAACACAGGTCAAAACTTCGTGTTCTTCGTGCTCTTCGTGGTGAAGATGGTTTTTTAGGCTAGCACTTGCTGTAACTTATTGACTAAAACATTATTTCCACCACGAAGAACACGAAGACGGGGGAAGAAAAATTTTCATTAATTCTTTTCACCCTTCAAACTGTAACATATTAACAAAAATTCGATTGATAAAGGGTTTTTAAGTTTTTAATTGAAAGATATATTGCTTATTAATTTATATCGGAGGCGCGCTTATGAATAGATTGACCGATCTTCAAAAACGGCTAATTGTCTTAGGGATAGGATTATTGTTAATATTGCTCGGAGCAGTTCAAGCTGTTTTTAAATTGGATATTTTCGTAAAATACAAACGGATAATTGATGACGCTACTTTCATTTTAATGGTGTTTGCCGCGGTATTGTTTTTTAGCAAAAGAAAACCCCGACAGGAAACGGAAACGGAGAAAACAGGAGAAACGACCGGCGGTAAGACGGAGGATTCAGGATCTGACTAATGAAATACGATTCCTATAAACATCATCGTCGTTCCATTAGATTGCGGGGTTATGACTATTCACGGACCGGTTTATATTTTGTCACCATTTGCACGGACAATCATCAATGCCTGTTTGGTGATATCATTAATGATGTAATGATTTTAAATGATGCGGGAATGATGGTCGAAAATTGTTGGAATGATATTCCCACGCATTTCCCCCATGCGGAATTGGACGAATACGTAATCATGCCCAATCATGTGCATGGGATTATTTCCATTAGGATGGGTGTGGATGGTAACGTTATTGATGGTGATGGTGGCAATGATGGCAATGATGGTATTGTTGTTGTTGGTGTAGGGGCGAAAAATTTTTCGCCCCTACGCGATGACCGCCACCAACCACGCGGCACATCGAAAACCATTGGATCAATTATTAGGGGATTCAAAATCGGCGTTACCAATTGGATGCGGCAAAATACAACCGTTTACGATGTTTGGCAGCGAAATTATTGGGAACATATAATCCGTAATGAAAATGAATTGGATAAAATCCGAACGTATATCAGTAATAATCCGTTAAAATGGCAGGACGACAAATTATATGACTATCATGTCAATGGAAACGGGATGTCAAAAAAACAACTCTAGCTACAGACCCTCAAATTACACAATTCAAACTTTTGTTCTCCAATCTTTCCCAAAAGGAAGCTACCTTTATGTCAAGAACTGTTAAGCCAAGAAAATAATGCAGCCACATTCCTGAATACGATAAATATTACTGCTCATTACATATCATGGCTTTGCTCTTTGATCGGTAGGAAGTGGCGCGAAGGAGTTTATGGCTATGGAAACCGCCACTGGCAAACGGGTATCGGTTTTCAGTTTGATTCTGTTATTTTTTAGTTTAGGTGATATCGTCAGAGGCCAGAATTATTACGTTCAACCGGGAGATTCCCTCTATTCCATCGCAGCCCGTTATGGGACCTCCATCGCAGCCCTTCAGCAAAACAACGGGTTAAAGACCGCGGAGATTTATCCCGGACAAGTCCTGAGATTATCGAGACAAAACACAGTGCCGTCAGTTAGTGCCAGTTATACCGTCCGTAACGGCGACTCCCTTCTTAGTATCGCCAAACGTTACCAAATATCGCCGGACGCGTTGCGAGAAGCCAATAACCTACCCGCCAACTATGTTACTACAGGGCAACTGTTGACAATTCCCGACCCCTACCGGTTCCACCGGGTCCAAAACGGAGAAAGCCTGAGCAAGATTTCCGAAAAGTACGGTGTTACCGTGGAAATAATCCAAAATGCCAACGAACTTTCCGGGACCGGTATTTGGGCAGGCCAAACTCTGAAGATACCCATACCGAGAGGCGGGATGTCTCAGTCCGGTTCGGTTACCTACATAGTAAAGCACGGTGAACCATTATACTTAATAGCCAAAAGATACGGGATATCGGTTACAGCCTTACTCGAAGCTAATCATCTAAGTAATGCTTCAGCGGTGCTGCCCGGCCAAAGGTTGTCGATACCCAAGCCGATGCCCGATAACGGGGGCCCAACTCCGAGATTTAATCTTAGCCAAAGCGATCTGGAGCTTTTGGCGCGGTTGGTTTCGGCGGAGTCGGCAGGCGAGCCCTTTCAGGGGCAAGTTGCCGTTGCGGCCACCATTTTGAACCGGCTGGAGGACCCGCGCTATCCTAAAACTATTCCGGGCATCATTTATCAGGTAGATAGCGGAAAATATCAATATAGCCCGGTTTTGGACGGGCGGATTAACCAACCGGCAAGCCCCAGCTCTTTTCAAGCGGTGGAACAAGCGGTCCAGGGGGCAGACCCCAGTAATGGGGCAAACGGGTTTTATAATCCGGCTAAGACTACGAACCAGTGGGTCCGGTCGCAGCCGGTTACGGCGACCATTGGGGAGCATGTGTTTTTTAAGTATTAAGGTAACAATATAACTCTTTCTCTGTGCCTCTGAGCCTCTGTGGCTAAAAACCATTATTGGCCACAGAGACACGGAGACACAGAGGTTGCTTACTTCTTCCTAAATAATAGTCCTCCGTATGAAAGCCGCTCCTCGCCATTAACGTTGATTATCCGGATAGTTTCGTGCAGATCCCGGCCCAATCCCCGGATCAGCAGTTCAGTATCGGAAATTGGGGTTAGGATTAGCGGTCTTGGATAACCCATTAACACTCCTTGGTGAATAACTAATTTCATCCGAAAGTTCAGGCTGGGAAGTCCTTGATAACCGGTCTCAACATAATTGCCGCATCTTTGCCTCCAATTAGCCGGTATCGGAGTTTTTTCAAACTTTTCACCCATAATGCTCTTTACACCGTTGTTATTAGCCAATAATACTATGACCCCGCTGATTTCAGACACGCCAAATTTTAAATTTTCCAAGTCAGCAACTTTTACCGGGATTAAGCCAAAAAGGAGTGGTTTTACGATAAACCAGCGCTCTGGATCAGCTATTAGCCGGAATTTAATAAAGGGGTACTTTTGGACTTTGGCCTCCATATGCTTTCCTTCTTGCTTAACTTCCACTAATCCCACCACGGTGGCATAAAGCCCTTCTATTGGATGTAATTCAATTTGTTTGACAGACGCTTCGGTTTCACCGTAATAATTACCGGGAGGACCAATTTTTGCTTTTAAGGCCGAATTAATAGTTTCAATGGCTATCTTATTAGCTACCATCTCCCCGTTAACTGAGTTGGTCAGCACAATGACTCCTAGTTTGGAATCCTTCAGAACTATCAGCCGGCTGAAAAACAAGCGAGACCCGCCGTCATGGATACCGCAACTCCCCCAATAAGGATTCTTATCCAGGAACCAGTTTAAACCGATCGAACCGGTGGCGGAGAGGCCGTTACCTTCTAAATCAAGAGGAAGATGGGGTTGTGGGGTAAACATCGCATCCAGGGTTGCTTTTCTTAAAATATTCTGTTCTTGATAAGTACCGTTTTTTAATACCATCCGCAGAAAACTACTCATTTCATTGACGCTCGAATGAAGTGAACCTTCAGGGTGAATATTCGGACAGATATCGTCTACGGCCGGTTTATGATTGCGATATCCTTTGGAAAGGAAAGGTTTCATCTCTTCACGCAATTCAAAAGAAGAATGGTTCATTTCCAAAGGTTTTAAGATGTGTTCGGTTATGTAATCATTGAATTTTTGGCCCGAGACCCGTTCCACTAAAACTCCGAGCAAGTCTACGGCTAAATTGGAATAAGCCGTGATGTAGTTGGGTGGATATGCCACGTATTCGTCTTTGATATCATTTATTATTGCAGTGAAATAAGGATATTTTGGATTTAATAGCGCAGGAAGATAATTGCCGGGAATACCGGAACGGTGCGCCATGATGGAACGGATAGTAATCGGTTCGTTATTCGGATATCTGGTTTTCATGGAAAATTCCGGGATATAAGTTTGTAGCGGTTTATCGATCTCAATCTTTCCTTGCTCCGCCAGTTGCATAACAGCGGTGGCCGTAAATAGCTTGGAGATTGAACCCACTTTGAAAAGAGAATCGGCTGTGATCGGTATCTTATTTTTTCGATCAGCGTAACCTAAACTTATCGTCCAAATGATTTTCTCATCGTTCACCAAGGCCAGACTTAGCCCTGTGATCTTATGCCGTTTCATTTCAGTTTCGGCCAGCTGAGTAATTTCATTTTTAATTAAATCATAAGTATCGGTATTAACCTTTTTTACTAATTTTACCTGTGGAGAATCTTTACCCAATTCGGTGACGGGTTGAACGACTTCGTTCTCGACCTTCCGACCTTTATTACCGTGATAGATGGTAAAACCGGCGGCTGAGGCTCCAATCCCTTGTTTTTTCAAGTAAGCGTTAAGTTCATTACATAATCTTGTTTGAGCATCATAAGTTGGGAGAATAGCAGCAACTGATGCTACTTTGGTGGCATCAATTTTTATTAAGACGACTAATTCGGTGGTTATTTTCGAACCAGCGGCTAAAATGTTGGCGGAGCTATAAAAAGTGATAAAGAGCATTAAAAAAGCCATCGTCAAATTAATTAAAAGGTGAATATTTTTAGTACTTATCTGTTTAAACATGTTTTTCTCCCTTTCCGGCGAACTAAATCGATATAATATTAATCCGGAGATATGGATATCGTAATTTTTCATAATTTATTTAGTAATTAAAGAGCTCAATATTTAGTTCCAAATTAACATAAACGGTGAGGGAATGCAATTAATTCCATAGCGACATGTAGATTACCTTATCCTCATTAATTGCATTTTACCCCCCATATTTTACAGCTTACCCCGTAAAGCATTGCTGAAAGCCCATAGAGAAGATATACTGATAGGGAAGGAGGCGCCGTCTAGTATGCGGATTAAAATCGAAAGTATTACCGACGGATGCGAACCGGAGATTATCATCAGATGTAATGAACTGGATGAATCTTTGCTGCAACTTATTTCCACAATAAAATCCAACTCCAAAAAACTGATCGGTGAGTCAAACTCCAAGATGCATATTATTGAGGCAAAAGATGTTTTCTACTTTGAGGCGGTGGACAACCGGGTGTTTATTTATTGCCGGGATCGAGTTTTTGAAACGAAAAAGAAATTGTATCAAATCGAAGCGGAATACGAAAACTCCAACTTTTTCAGGGCGTCCAAATCCGTTATCCTCAACCTCGGCAAAATTCAGTCGCTCAGTCCGGCTTTTAGCGGCAGGTTTGAAGCTTTGCTGGAAAACGGGGAAAAGGTAATTGTTTCCCGTCAGTATGTCCCGGTCCTCAAAAAAAAGCTGGGTATGTAAGGAGGTTTACCATGAAGAATCACCCTCTTTTCCAACAAATAATGAGAGCTTTTTGCTTAATAAGTACTTGTATCACCATTGGTCTCGCTGCGTTTTTGACCGTCTTCTCAGTTGAAACAATCCCTTCCGCTGCCTTATGGCAAGTGCCGCTTGTTTCATTTATAATCGCGCTGACCGGCGGATTAATATACTACTCAAGGCGGGAACTAAGCAAAAAAGCCTACCTGGTGAGAAACGTATTACATTTTGTATTAATCGGCGCAATGCTGTTTTTATCAGCAAACTTGTTCAACTGGTTTAAGTATGCCAATTTTAGAGTCGTGATAATTTTCACCGTCCTGGTAGTCCTGATTTACGTCATCGTTAGTGTGATTATTTATTATTATGTAAAAAATTATCAAGCTAAACTAATGAACGAAAAACTAAATGAGTTCAAACAAAAATGTAATGATGATGTCGAGTGATTTGGGGCGGATAAATTTAAAAGGGGGGTTTTCAATGTCTGAATTTATGCCTATGGTTTTTGGAAAAGCATTTGATAAAATAGCTACGGAATATCTGACCGGAATCGGAGTTTTTCTGGCGCCTTTATTCCATATAGGGGCCGCAATCATTCTCTATTGTATACTACGGTATCAAAATAATAAGTATCGTAAGTATTTAAATCTCTGGTTTATCATCAATTATCTCTGGTTGGTTTTCTATGTGGGTTTTTATATGCTATACCGGTTTTATAAGGAAATGGGGATCTGGAGCCTTGCGTTTTGGGCCTTTGTGCCAATTTTACTGATCAACATTTTAGTTGGTTGGATTAGGGAAATAAAAGATTCTAAAACAGACTGGGATTTTTCCAATGTCCCCAAATGGAGGTTATTAATAATTCCAATTATTATCTATGGCTTTTGGTTCCCAACCTTTATCTATGGAAAAGGTTTTGTACTATCCGCCAAAGATTTGTTATTCTCAGCCTTTGGACTAATGCCGTGCCCGACTGCAATGGTTGTTCTGGGCTTGTTGACAATCAAATACCCAGTGGTAAATAAGAAACTTTATAACGCCTTGACCCTTTTTGCGGTATGGATCGGCACCGCCCAACTGGCAATTGGGTATGTTCCGGATTATCCGTTGGCAATAGTAGGTTACTATTCGGTCGGGTTAATTATTAGTAATTATCTAAAAGAAAAAAGAAATAGTCCCTTGAGCAGTTAACATACATGTTAATTGAAGAATGTATTCAGAACTAAAGGCGCAACTAAATTTTAATAGGAATATATGGATTTTGGCTTGAGAATGTTAGAATATTTGGGAAAGTTCACCAGATTGGTTCGTGTTAATTAACATTCTATCTTTTTTTCCCTAAATGAAACGTCACAAACTTATCCAGCGATTTGATCGCAGAACGGATATCCCCAAAAACAGGCAATCCTTTTTCCTCCATAACTGCTACAAAGTCTTGATAGTAACGTCCGGCATTGACCGAGATCACCATTGGTTTTTGATATTTATGATTCAACTCTACCAACAATCGGGCCAGGCTATCCGGATCGCTACAGGTATCCGGGGTGGTTTTTAAGGAAACGGCATGAGGGACAATGGCTACGAAAACACAGTCCACATTCTCATCTTGAATAACAGCTTCGACAAAGTCGGCATACATCCGATCGTCAGCCATCGGAGTAATGTCCAAAAAGGGAGAGGCGGTATCGACCAGACCATAGCGATTGATCCGGTTAAGCTGAACAATCGTCTCCGGACGGAGTTCAGCTTGAGCGAGATTTTGGAGTTCGTCGGCGCCGACGGTTGATTCGAATCCCGCATTAACTACCCCGGCCACCCGGTTACCCCGGGGAAGTTTTCGGGAAAGTAAGGAGAAGATTTTGAGATAATCATAAAGGTCATTGATATTTTCAGCTAAAACTACTCCGGACTGTAAACAGGCAGCTTTAAACACCTCATAACTACCGGAGATGGAAGCGGTATGGGAGGCGGCGGCTTTGGCCCCGGCTTCAGTCCGGCCCGATTTATAGACGATAATCGGTTTTTTTATTTTCGAAGCTGCCTGAAAAAATTGCCGTCCTTCCCCTGGATCAAGGCCTTCAAGATATAAAGCCAATAATTCGACCCCGGTGTGTTCGGCAAAGTAGTTCATCAGATCGGCAATTTTAACGTCGTATTTATTGCCGAAGCTGACAATGGCCTTGAAGATTCGGGCGTTTTGAAGTTTATCAATGGCAGTCACCGAAAAGGCGCCGCTTTGGGTGAGCAAGACTGCATTGCTGTTTGGCCCGGACTTGATGGGGAGTCGCTGTTCTTCTACGAATAAGGTGTTTAAGCCCGGTTGGAAGCTATCGGGAGCGAAGAAAACACCCATGCAGTTAGGACCAATGATTCTAACTCCTTTCGGGACAGCCGTTCGGAGTTCTTGAGCGAAATCGGAATATTTAATATCCGCCGGAATTCCTGAAATTAGAATAACCGCCTTGGGCAGCCTAGCGCCATCAAGTTTGCGGAAAAATTCCAGGGTATACTGGGCTGGAGCCGCATAAACCAATAGATCCACCGGAGTAGGAAGTTCTTGAATATTATGATATAAAGGATATTCAGTATCATTTAAACGAATGGTCCCACCTTTGGCATTGATCAGAAAAAGGTCGGATCGGCCCAGGTCATGTAGTAGGTGTGCGATCTCCCGGCCAAGGCTGTATTTGTCCCAATCAGCCGAGACCCCAATCACGGCTATACCTTGCGGATTAAAAAAAGAATCGATATTCTCCGGATTTAACTGAGGGAGATGATATTCATTAATTTGAGCCGGGATGAACTCGGCAAATCCATCGATGGCTATATAGCGGTCATCCGCAGAGAAGACAATCGGATTGATATCCAAAGATTTGATTATAAACGGCAGTGTTTTTGGAACGACAAAGGAGTAATGAAAAGCTAAATTACTAACAGTAGCCATAGTCCGGGCGGCGATCTCCAAATATTCCGGATGGCCGATTTGCTGATATTTATGCCGGATATTCAAAGTGTTTACCATTTCAAAGGCGGTAGTTTCATCCAGCGGCGGTAGGAAAAGATTGGCCGGATCATAGTATTTGGCAAAAAACTCGGCATCATCCCCGCCTTTGCTAAGGGTCAAAACCGGGCCGAAAGCCGGATCTTCCTTTACTCCAAGCAGGGTTTCAAAGCCAATGGCTTGGGTATGGGGTATATACTCGACAATCAGAAAGCCCATGAGTTCCGGCTGTTTGTCGGAAGGGAAATTTGAAAGGACTTCGGCCTTCATTCGCTCCAGAACGAATTGGAGAAAGAGCGGATCGCCGTTTTCAACCTTTTTTACTCCTCCAACCTTTTGTTTATGGGAGATTTGGGGAGAAACAATCTTAATCATTAATTCCCGGCCGAAACGTTTTAAGAGTTCTCCTGTTATCTCCAGTGGGTCCTTAATGAAACAAAAATCGGGGACCTCGAGGCCGATGGTTTTTAAAAGCAGGTAGATTTCATGTTCATATAATACCTTACGCCCATCTTTCCAGGCTGTTTGGAAGATTTCATTAATTCGGTCAATCGTCTCTTTTGTAAATTTCATCCGAATTGCTCCCTTTTAAAATCCATCTATTGGGTATTTCGACGGGATTTCAGCAAGTACCTGCGAAAAAGGCTGCCTTTCAAGCAGCCCTTTTCTTAATTCCAGTATATATTATACCTAAACATAAGCAGACCATTGCAAGATAACCGGCAATCAAAACTAAAATACTGTGCAGGTCAATTCCGGCAAAAAAAGGATTGGTAATTATTAAGTTTAGCAGGTAAAATGTCGAAGTTTAATTTAACAGAGGTTATGTAGGTGAAGGTAGGGGTGTTAGTATATGTCGGAACCTATTATTAAAATAATTATTGTCGACGACCATGCCATGGTGAGGCGGGGCCTAAGGCAAATGTTGAGTATGGAACCGAGTTTTGAAATAATTGGCGAAGCGGAACATGGTGATGATGTAATTGAAAAGGTTTTGACCTTGAAACCTGATGTAGTGCTGATGGATATTAATTTACCGGGTAAAAACGGGATTGACTTAACATATGAGTTAAGGCAAAGAGCTTCAATGATAAAAATCCTAGCTTTGACAGCCGATGGAGACCAGTCGCATTTATCGCAAATGATCAAAGCCGGCGCTTCGGGATATATTCTAAAAGACGCTAGTTCCGAAACACTCTATGAGGCAATTAAAACAGTCGCCCGGGGTGACGCTTATCTTCCACCGCATTTGCTGTCGGTAGTTTTAAACGAATTCAGACAGACTTTAACCAGGGAAAAGGAATTTATCTTACCCGAACAATTAGGACTGACCCCGCGGGAGTTGGAAATTGTCGGTTACATCGCCTATGGGGAAAATAATAAAGAGATTGCCAATAAGCTTTTCCTAAGTGAAAAAACCGTTAAGAACCATGTCAGTAGCATTCTAAGAAAGATGCAATTGGATGATCGGACCCAAGTGGCCGTTTATGCTTATCAAAAAGGACTAATCAAGAAGTAGGTTTAATAACGATTACGAACACCGTTTCGCTGAGCACGAGCACGATTTTCCGGATATTTGCCTCCCAACCCCAATTACCCATCCTAAACTACTGCTTTATTATAGGACCAGAGTCCCGGTTGAAATGAAACTATAGATGGATTCCAGGGATTCCCTGGGCAGTGATATCATTTAATTAAACAAGGTAAACTCATTTATCAAACTTCATTGAAATCATCTTTTCAAAAAACCGGTCCTGTTTACCCTGTTTTGGGAGGGAAATCAACAAAAGGGAGTGACGGTTATGTTAAAAAGATTTTTCAAGGAAGAAGCAGGCCAAGGTATGGTTGAGTATGGTTTAATCATTGCATTAGTGGCAGTTGTTCTGATCGGCGCGCTGGTTGCCATGAACGGCGGATTACAGACGATATTTGGAAGGATAACCGATGCGGTTAATACCGCGCCTGGTTCCACCACCGGTATTTAATAAATATTGACTATTATCAGTTGGACTATAAGACTTTACCTTCGGGTAAAGTCTTACGTTCTCATAAGGGGATAGTTATTGTAAAGTTAGGCGGTTTCATAATTCCTAAATTCCTCAAGATATTCAAACTTTATCTTAAATTCATTTGGAGGTTACTATTCTTGTTTAGATTCGATCCAAATGTATATATGTCCCTTGCTGCGGTTGTTATCGGAACGGTAGCCGCATTTATAGATATAAAATATAGAAAGATTCCCAATTGGCTTACCTTTCCGGCGATGTTATCAGGGATAGCGATAAACTTAATATTAAACTTTAAGAATTGGCATTTCCCGTTGTTAGGTTTAATAGTCGGATATCTAATATTAATTATTCCATTTTTATTGGGCGGAATCGGCGCGGGAGATGTTAAGCTGCTCATGGCTTTGGGAGCTTTTTTGGGTATGCGGAAAATAATTGTGGTTGGGTTATACGGCGGGATAGCGGGCGGATTGCTCTCGTTATTTGTACTCTTGCACCAAATTGGGACCATGAATGTTGAATTTAAGCTGTTTTCCTTAGTAACTTCAATATGGGACAAAGAAATGCGGGGTAAAATGCTTACGCCGGGCCAAAGATCGAAACTAACTGTTCCCTATGGGCTTGCAATATATATTGGTTTATTGGCCGGTTTGCTCTGGGGGCCGTTTTGGGGGTGATTAAGATGTTACTCAAGTTGAGAATTTTGGAAAACGAGCAAGGTTCGGTAATGGTTGAATTCGCATTGGTATCAATGCTATTAATTATAATACTGGCGGGCATTATTCAATTTGGGTTAGTATTTAACACCTTTTTGATATTGGAAGACGCAGCGCGAAATGCGGCCCGGACAGCAGCTATAGCAACTCTATCGGATGACCAAATTAAGAGTAATATTATTAACTCTTTAACTGCAATAGCTTTGGATTTTTCCAATATTGAAATAGCGCCCGCCATTCGGACCCGAGGCCAGATGTTAACCGTAACTATTTCATATCAGTATCGGATACCGGTAACATTTGGTATTCTACCGGAAAACTACGCTTTAATCGCCAGGACGTCAATGCTCAGTGAAATTTAGGATATAGGAGCCAGGAGCCGAAAATAACAGGCTAATACATAGTCATTTGAGCAAGCTTTTGGGGGTGAATACCGTGATTAGGTCGGAGCGGGGAGCAGTAATGGTTATAGTGGCGATAATGATGGTCACAATAATGGCTTCCACGGCTATTGTGGTTGACGTAGGACATATTTTTTTGACCAAGAAAAGGCTCCAGAATGCCGCCGACGCATCTGCTTTAGCAGGCTGTTTCATATTGGTCAACAAACAAGATTCCGGCCTTTCGGACTTTGAGAGCTATAAATATGTAACCGCCAATATCGCCGGGGAATTTCAATATTCATCAGTTGCCGATTTGGGTAAGAATACCTTTCAGGTTAATCTTAGTAAAGAATTGGACCATTTTTTTGCTCCGGTGATCGGTTTTAACAGTTCAACCGTCAGCGCTTCGGCAACCGCCGGGGGGAATACGGTGATCAGCATTACCGGTGTTGTGCCTTTGGGTGTAGTACAACAACAATTTGAGTTCAATAAACCATACACTTTAAAATACGGAGGTGGCGACGGCAGCAACGGAAACTTTGGAGCGTTGGCCCTCGGTGGCAGTGGAGCCAGTAATTATCGCAGTAATCTAATGTTCGGTTATAAAGAAGAAATTACGTTGGGGGATGTTGTAACGACAGAAACCGGTAATATGGCGGGGCCAACCAGCCAAAGCGTGAATTACCGCATTTCATTGGATCATAATAGTTTTTCAAATGTAGCTCCTAATTCTCCACGAGTGGTGATTGTCCCGGTTATTGACCGACTGGTTGGAAACGGTAGTAATACCACCGCCAAGGTGGTCGGCTTTGCAGCTTTTTATCTGGAAACGACCGATGGTAATGGCGACATTACCGGAGTTTTTTTAAAATGGGCCGTATCCGGGAAAGTAGGAGAGGGACCCAGCTTTGGAGTAGTAAGCCCGACGTTGATTAAGTAGGAGTGCAGAAATCTTACAAACCATTATCAAGCTTGGAGGTTGATAACATGGGGCATAAGAAGTTTTTAATAATGGCCTTGATATGTGCGTTGATTGCTTCATTACTGGTTTACCGTACTCTTAAGGTTGCTTCCAAGCCAAAAATCGTAGAATTGCCTAAGACTAATATCGTTTATGCAAAAACAACCATACCCGCTCGGACGCTGGTTGCGGCGGAACAATTGGAAGTGAAACAGGTTCCCCGGGAATTCGTCACTCAGGATTCAGTCCAAAAGCCCGAGGATATAGTGGGATTAGTTGCCAAAGCGGAGATTATTCAAGGAGAACCGGTCAATCTAAACCGTCTATTTCGCAAAGGCGACAAATTGGGCTTATCGGCAATAATTCCCGAAGGGATGCGGGCAATAACAATTCCAATTGATGAAGTAATAGGAGTCGCTGGTTTTGTTAAACCCGGTGAAAAAGTAGATCTTATCGGAACAATTCAACCGAAATGGAGCAAAGAGAGCATTAGTTGGACGCTGCTTCAGGATATCGAGGTTTTAGCGGTATCTCAGGATATGGAGGCTTCAAGCCGGGGCCATAATCAAGTTAATCCTCAAACAGTAAACGCTAAAGTTGGGACCTCCGTAACTTTGGCCGTTACCCCTTTACAAGCGGAAAAAGTTGTCCTAAGTAAAGAAAAAGGAACAATTCACTTGGCCTTACGGCCCGTATTAAAAGAAGCGGAGCAAGTTATTCCGGCAGTTAGTGAAAGCAACCTAATTCATAGTGGTCGGCGTGAGGCTAATTCGCTAAGAAGAAAAACGCCACCACAGGTAATTGAAGTTATTAACGGAGCAAAATCCAAACTCGTCAAGGTCAATTGAACGGACGGTTTTAACATTCCTCGGGAGGCAAGCCGATGCTAAAGAAATGTTTACCGTTATTAATGATACTGGTTCTGTTTTGGTCAGCGGTTGCCGCAACAGCGGAATCACATATAATCCGTTTGGCCGTGGGAGAGGCAAAAGTACTATCGTTAAAAGGAATTACCAGGATTGCCATTAGTAACCCGGATGTTCTCGAATTAGTGGTAACCAGTAAACATGAATTTTTACTTAATGCAAAAAAGGTTGGGATGTCATCAGTCAATATTTGGGCGAGCGAAGGCAGATTCGAATTAAAATTTGCGGTCCAAGAAGATTATTCCGCTATTGAAATGGAAATCTCAAAATTAATAAACAACCCGGAAGTAAATGTAAAGGCCAATGATAAATATATAGTATTAAGCGGTACGGTTAACAATTCTTTGGAAGAGGAAAAAGCGGTCCGGTATGGGAAGATGTACCGGGAAAACGTAATTAACAATTTACAAGTAAAAAACACCTATCAGATATTACTTTCAATTTTGGTTACGGAGATTAAAAAAGATGCGGAAAAAAAATATGGTTTTAACTCGGGAACATGGTGGCCTACTCCGGATGGGTTGGTTTTTCGCGAGTGGGAATATGGTTTTCTAAAAAACGGTACGGGTACAGTCGGTTTGGCCCCCGGAGTCTCTTTAGGTTCAATCTTGAATTTGATGCAAAGAAACGGCGATGCCAAGATAATGGCGGCGCCCAGCATTTTAACGGTCAGTGGGAAAGAAGCCTTTTTTTTGGCGGGAGGTGAAATTCCGATTCCGATGTCCGACGGCAAGGGTGGAGTGGTCGTTAATTGGAAGGAATACGGGATTAGACTAAAAGTCACATCAAATTATGAACGTAATAATACCATTTCCATGGCGGTTGCGCCGGAGGTCAGTTCAATTGATTGGAGTAACGCCATTATCGTTAATGGATTCAAATTACCCGCGTTGGCGACCCGTAAGGCTAATACCAATGTTCGATTTAAAGACGGTTCGACTCTGGTAATCGGAGGTTTATTAAGCCGGGAGGAAGCGGTAAACATTTATAAAGTCCCGATATTAGGAGATATCCCCATTATCGGATCTTTGTTTCGTAGTAAAAATTTTCAAAATGGGGACACGGAGTTATTACTTTTTGTTACACCTAGGTTGATAAAGGATGAAACGGATTTAACTTCCGGGGAAATTACCAATCCTTCTTTCCAAGGTCCGTAACCCCAGAGAAGTAGGTGGAGCTAAATGGCTGAAAAAATTCGGATTATGGTAGTCGATGATGTTGATAAAGTCAGAAATAATTTGCGACGCTTGCTGGATTTGGAAACGGAAATAGATGTGGTAGGAGAGGCCGCCAATGGTGAAGAGGCTGTAAATCAAGCTAAACAATTAAAACCGGACTTGGTGATCATGGATATTAGTATGCCGGTAATGGATGGTATTCAGGCAACGGAAATAATGACTGTCGAATTGCCCCAGACGGCAATAATAATTCTCACTTGCCAAGACGAAGGTGAATATCTCCGTAAAGCAATGGCTGCAGGCGCTCGTGATTATTTGACCAAACCGCCCGGTAGGGAAGAACTGATGCAAACCATACACCGGGTCTATGAGTTGGAAAAAAAGCGGCGTTTAAAGCAAAGCATAGTACCTGATCCCCAGGTTGATAAACCTAGGGACCCAGGGAAGATCATTAGTGTTTTCAGCGCCAAGGGAGGAATTGGCGGTTCAGTTATTGCCGTAAATTTGGCGGTGGCGCTTCTTCGATTGACTCAAAAAAAGACCGCTATTATCGATTTGAATTTGCAATTCGGGGATGTTGCCTTACTGTTTGACTTGACGCCACGTAGAACCATTTCCGATCTGGTGGGAGAAGGGGATTATCAGGAACCCAAAATACTGGATTCTTATTTGGCGGACCATTCCAGTGGGGTCAAGATTCTACCGGCGCCTTTACGCCCTGAATACGCTGAAATTGTCAAGGCTGAACATGTTGAGGGAATTCTAGCTGCCCTTAAGAATAATTACGACTTTATTATAGTTGATACGCATCACTTATTCGATGATCTAACCTTAGCCGCACTTGATATATCCGATTTTATTGTAATGGTCGCTGCTTTAGACATCTTAACGGTTAAAAATGCCAAACTGGCCATGGAAGCGATCCAATCATTGCATTACGAACCGCAAAAGGTCAAATTGGTTTTAAACCACGTATTCATCCGGAATAACATTTCAATTAAAGATTTGGAAACCCATCTTATTTTGCCGATAACCAATTCGATTCCGAACGATGAAAAACTAGTAGTAGGCTCCTGTAACCAGGGAATTCCCTTTGTAACCAGCCACCCGAAAGCCCCGATTTCAAAAGCAATCTTAAGATTGGGCCTGGAATTATCGGGTATTAGTTCGAAGGTAGATGATAAAAAGCCTTAGACGATTAAATTGGGAGGCAGATCCATGTCACTAATGGAGCGAATGGAAAGAAAGAAAACGGCGCCGGGCGTCACTGCCGAGCCGGCTGAAAGACCGGTAATGGGGCGCCAAATAAAACAAAGTGTAACCGACCCGTTAAAGAATATCAAAAAACAGGTCCATGAGACACTATTAAAGGAAATTGATTCAGCTGTTTTGGATCGAAGCGATGAACCGGAAATTCAGGAACAGCTTAAAAATAAAATTGAAGAAATAGTGAGTTTTATTTTAGATCATGAGTATCCGGCTACTACCAGGAATGAAAGATTAAAAATCATCAGTGAGATTAGCGATGAAGTATTGGGATTTGGGCCGATTAATTCATTGATTATGGATCCTACGGTATCGGAAATTATGGTAAACGGACCATGTCAAGTCTATGTGGAACGCCGGGGCCGTTTAGAAATGACCGGGGTCAAATTTCGCGATAATGAACAAGTATTACAGGTGATCGAAAAGATTGTTTCACCGATTGGCCGCCGGATTGATGAAGCAAGTCCAATGGTGGACGCCCGTTTGCCTGACGGTTCAAGGGTTAATGCCGTTATCCCTCCGTTAGCCCTAAAAGGTCCGACGATTACCATTCGTAAGTTTGCCAAAGACCCTTTCAAGGTTAGGGATCTGGTTGGGTTCGGGACCTTAACGCCGGAGATGGCTCTTTTTTTAGAGGCTTGTGTCAAAGTCAAATTGAATATCGTCGTCTCCGGAGGGACCGGTAGCGGGAAAACCACTACGCTAAATGTGTTATCCTCTTTTATTCCTCCGGATGAACGGATTATTACCATTGAAGACGCGGCTGAGCTTCAACTCCGGCAGGAACATGTGGTATCTATGGAAACCAGACCGGCAAATATCGAAGGCAAGGGCGCTGTTACCATGAGAGATTTGGTAAAAAATGCTTTGCGGATGCGTCCCGATCGGATAGTGGTGGGAGAGGTCCGGGGCGGAGAAGCCTTGGATATGCTTCAGGCTATGAATACAGGCCATGACGGTTCACTCACCACCGGACACGCTAATTCTCCCCGGGATATGTTGACCAGACTGGAAACAATGGTCCTTATGGCCGGGATGGAGTTACCGGTAAAAGCCATCCGGGAACAGATTGCGTCGGCGGTAGACCTGATAGTACAACAGATGCGTTTAAAAGACGGCAGCCGAAAGATTACTTATATTACAGAGGTCCAGGGTATGGAGGGCGATGTGGTTACTCTACAAGACGTATTTGTGTTTGAACAATCCGGATTGGATGAATCGGGCCGAGTTATCGGAAGATTGAAACCTACCGGCATAAAACCGAAATTTTATGAGAAGTTTGAAGTTTCCGGTATCAAGCTGCCTCCCGACCTTTTTATTGCTTAAGCGAGTTTCACAATTGAATAATTAATGATTTAGGTGGTCTGATAATGATGTTGCTTGAAGTAATTCTAGTCTTTTTGGCAATTTTTTTCTTAATATTTTCATTAACCGAATACTTCTCTCGCCCCAAAGCGGAACTTCAAAAAAGAATGGAATTATATATCAAATCAGCTACTGCGGATTTTAGCGTAAAAAGCACAAAATTGAACCGGATTGAATTGTCGGAAGAGAAGGCTTTGAATCCTTTCCGGCAATTGATCGGGAAATATGGAAAGGGAATAGAGGGAATAAGGTTTACCAAACTGCTTGAAATGGAGTTGCAAAAAGGGGATATCCCTTTAAGGGGTTATGAATTTGTATTTTTAATTGCTGCTTTGAGTATTGGTTTCATGTTGTTATTTTTTCTTTGGAACCGGAATCCGGTTTCAATGGCGGTAGCGGCCTTGCTGGGTTTAATTGGCCCTTTAATGTATCTTCGAATGAAACAACATCAAAAAATAGCCAGGTTTAACAACCAAATTGGCGATACTTTGGTGATGGTATCCAACTCTTTAAAAGCAGGTTATGGATTTTTACAAGCTATTGATATGGTCGCAAAAGAGATGGCGCCGCCAATCCGGACCGAGTTTGCCAGGACTATTCAGGAAATAAACCTCGGCACAACCACTGAAGATGCTTTAATTCGTTTGAGTGAGAGGGTCCCAAGTCCTGATTTGGATTTAGTTATAACCGCAATGTTAATTCAAAGGCAAATTGGGGGCAACCTCTCGGAAATATTGGATAATATCTCACAAACCATCCGGGAACGGGTAAAAATTAAGGGAGAGGTAAAAGCTCTAACCGCTCAGGGGAGGTTGTCCGGATTAATTATAGGATTATTGCCGGTAGGTATCGGAGCTTTTTTATTACTGGTCAATCCAAATTATATCATGCAATTATTTACCGACCCGAGGGGAAAGTTTTTATTGGGTTATGCTGTTTTAGCCGAATTGATCGCTTTGTTGGTTATTCGTAAGATAATAACCATCGAAGTATAGAGGTGATTTGTATGATAATAGTCGCAATTATTTTGACATTCATTAGTGTTTCCGTTTTAGTATATTATTCTGGCGCGGTTTGGACCGACCGAGTTTATCGGGTCAGAGTAAGGCTCGAACAGTTAAAACCGGCGGCTTCTTTGGGAAACACAATAATTGAGACTGATCTGGACAAGCCGTTGTTCATCCGGCTCTTTGGACCGTTGACTGATAAATTATCTGAAATGGTAATAAAGTATGCTCCGGCAAATATTTATAACCAAGCCGAAGGTTTGCTGGAATCAGCCGGACATCCATGGAACTTAAAGGCTAAAGACTATTTAGTAATTAAAACGACGATGATGATAGGAATTCCGGTTTTAGTTTACTTTACATTGGGTATGGCCAATCCTTCAATGGGCTTTGTAATTACAGGGGCTTCTTTACTGCTGGCAATGATTACACCGGATTTTGTTATCAAACGGTTGGCCGTTTCCCGTCAACAAAAAATGGTTGCGGCTTTACCCGATAATTTGGATTTATTAACTGTTAGCGTCGAGGCTGGTTTGGGATTCGATCAAGCTTTGTTAAAATTAGTCGAAAAAACCCAAGGGCCCTTAACTGAAGAATTTAGAAGGGTGTTACAGGAATTTAAGATTGGAAAAACCAGACGTGACGCGCTGCGAGAGATGTCTGTCCGCACTGGAGTTGAGGATTTACAAACTTTTGTAGTGGCAATTATTCAAGCGGACCAACTGGGCGTTGGTATCGGGAAAGTCCTCCGGATTCAATCGCAGCAATTAAGGGATAGAAGGCGTTTGAAAGCTGAAGAAAAGGCTCAAAAGGCTCCGGTCAAAATGTTAATCCCGATGATCATTTTTATCTTTCCGTGTCTATTTATTATCCTGTTAGGACCCGGTGTTTTACAACTAATTGATAATTTCGCAAGGATGAAATAGTCAAAGTAACGGAGATAGATCATGGAGCGGTTTGTCAGCGTTTATCGTGGGAATGAACAATTATTTGAAAAGGTAAAATTGGCGGGAAGCTTTAGGTCTAGATTGAGGGGGTTAATGTTTTATCGGGAAATGCCTGCGATTGACGGGTTATTGTTATATCCGTGCAATTCGGCGCATATGTTTTGGATGCGGTTTTCCTTGGATTTAATTTATTTATCTCAAGCAGGGGTTGTAATAGATATTCAAACTTTGGTTCCCAATAAGGTTGGTCCGTTAAAAAAAAGCGCTTATTATATTTTAGAGACAGAAGCCGGTATAGGGAGAGAAAAGAATATTCAAATCGGTGATTGTTTTTGGTGGAAATAGTTCTCAGTTGAGCTCCATTTTTTGATTAGATATGATGGTAATATAATATTTCGGGAGTAGATAAATGGATAAAAACATTGTTCCCCGGGAAGATAATCAAATTTTATTTTACGACTCGCAATTAAAAGAATTTTACGAAATCGGTCAAGCCCTGTCATCGGAGAAGGATACTTTGAAGTTGCTTGATCTAATAATTAGTAATAGTATGGATCTTACTTTTTCCGATGCCGGGACGATCTATTTAATAGTTGATGAAGAGACTGGTAGTCCGTCTTTTATTAAAGGCAACCAGCGTCACGGAAAAATTTTAAAATTTACGATAACTAAAAATCAAAGTATCACTGTTCAAGTTGAGGAAAATGTATTGCCGATTTCACCGCAAAGTATTTGCGGATATACTGCCATTACCGGTTTGCCATTGATAATTAATGATGCTTATGCTATTCCAGTTAAAGAAAAATATTGTCATAACAAAACTTTTGATTTGGCAATGGGCTATTTAACTAAATCAGTTCTATCCGTACCGATGAAGACTCATGAAGATAAAATAATGGGGGTCATTCAGCTTATCAATAAGAAAAAGCCCGGTATCGCCAAGATTGATTATACTCAAAAGAGTTCGCTTGAAAACATAATAGGTTTTGATTATCGAGATGAACTGGTAATAACATCCCTAGCGGGACAGGCTGCCGTTGCCCTTGAAAATAGTTTGCTTTACCGTGAAATGGAAAATCTTCTCGAAAGTTATAGGGCGCAAAATGAACAGTTAGAGATTTTAAATAGAAACGTCTTGAAAGCCCACGAAGAAGAACGTAAGCGAATCGCGCGAGAAATCCATGATGGGCCGGCCCAATCATTGGTGAATCTCTCATTGGAGATTGAAATCTGCAAAAAATATCTCCAGATGGACAATATCGAAAAAGTTTCGGAATGTTTAGCTGATTTGGACCAAAACGTTAAAGCTGCCACTAAAGAAATTCGAATGGTAATCTATGACCTGAAACCGTCTTATCTGGAAGAAGGGTTATTAAAAGCGCTTCAAAACCATATTAACATATTTACGGAAAAGACAGGTATTCATATTGATTTTTCGGTATTCGAATTTGAAATGGATTTCGAATACTATTTCGCTTCAACAATATACAGGATAGTACAAGAAGCGCTAACTAACATTTATAAACATGCTAATGCCGAAAAGGTGGAAATCGAACTTGCCTATAAAAATGAGAGCCTAGTCTTGAGAATTAAGGACGATGGCCAAGGTTTTGACCCTACCCTGCTTTCTGATAAAAAATACGAACGGTCCGGAGGAGGATTTGGTTTGGAAGGGATGAAGGAACGGGTTGAACTTTTGAAAGGTTCGATGAGTATTCAATCAAAACCCGGTACAGGAACTTTAATTTTCTTAAGCATACCCCTGTCTGGTCGTAAACCGGCGGAGGTTTCTTTTACTAAACGCCCCGAGGCAGGAACAAATTTAAGTTGATGACCCTTTATACGTAAAAAGGGTTGTTGCAAAATGATAAAAACATTTGCAGCAGCCCTTTTTGATTAATTGAATAAATGTTACTACAGCCCTTTTTTGCTAACTTTCAGATAGATTAGGCTAAAACAGAAACAAACAATTGCAAGGTAACCGGCGATGATCACCAAGACACGGTGCAGGTCCAACCCAGAAAATAAGAGAGGGAACAATCCAAAGAAAGCTATGCCGTATAAATTATATACTAATGAAATTAATGAATGTACGGTTGACCTTCCTTCGGCTTTTATCTGCTGTTGGACGTAATCTTCCTGCAAGACTAAGGCCGAAGCCATAATCAGATAAAAGAGCCCATATACCGGCATTAACCAGATAGTTCTAAACCAACCTGCCATCGCCAAACAAACACCGGAAATTAAACTTAATACAATAATTACACGGAACCCTTTTTGAATTTTGAGTAAGCTTAGTACCGCTCCTACCCGATAGGCGATTTTGCTTCCCAACGCTTCCAAAAGAGAACGGACCCCGATCCAAAGCCCGACAAATCCCAGACTCAGCCCATACCGGTCGGCTATTAGAGGGTCGAGTTCGTCAAGGATTCCCGCCATACCGATTGTCAAGATCGATAATGAAATGACAGTCAATAAGATTCGATTTTTTACGCATAAACCGACTGCTTCTTTTAAGGTTTTAATTGATTGGGCAAATTGTTCTCTAGGAGTTAAAGATTGCCGATCGGTAAAACTATTGGCTTCTTTAAAAACCATCGTTAATAGTCCGGCAATTAACATTGAAATAACGGATAATAGCAATACCGGTTTCATCCCGATGGTTTGGGCTAAAAAGCCGCCGCTCAGTACCGATAGGGCGACACTCAGGTTGGCAAAGAAGTTACCCGTCCCGTATACTTTATCAAAACTTTCCTCCAGACCTTGTTCCTTTAAACTGTCATATAACAAGGCTTCCTCGGAGCCGGAACAAAAGGACTCGCTGATTCCCCAGAGAATAAAACCAAGGGCGAATAAGTGGAAACTCTCGGCAAAATACCATAAAGTATAACAAGCCGCTTTGGTTAAACCCCCGATTACCAACATTTTTTTGCGGTTCCAATGGTCCGCTAAAATACCGGTAGGGATTTCCAGCAAGACTACCGGGACCGACCAGACAGCCAACAAAATTGAGATTTGTGATACGTTCAGACCTCTGGATTCAAAAAGGAGAATGTAAACAGGATAAATCAGAACTAAATCCTTGAAAAACTTATACCAGTAGAACAGGTTAATTGTCATGTTTAAGTACCACCTCAATACAAGAATATTTTAGCATATTAAACATAAAAAACTAAATATACTTTATTGAAAAAAACCTTCTTACATGGATGAACGTAAGAAGGTTTTGTAATACTATTTTGTTATGAATGCTATCGTTAGATATCTAAAATCGGAGGATATAAGTGAGGATATAAGATTAGATTGGATCTTGTGTAATAGTATAAGTACCAATGTTGTTTGTTTGTCCGGCTTGGACCGTAACCGTTTCTATTCTAGTCCCATAACTGGGGGCGGTAATTTCGAGAGTATAATCGCCCGGCTCCAGATTGTTGAGGATAAAACTACCGGCCGTAGCTCCGTTCAGATCTTCTTTTAAGGCAAGGGTACTGGTAATCAAGGTAGTTCCTTGTTTAACATTAATGACAACATCGAAGTTTGTAATTGGCAGATTCGTTTCGGAATTGGTTACTTTCCCGGTTATTTTTCCAACTAAACTAGTCTTTGCCACTTTAATCGCAGTGGATCTCATTTTATATTCGCCGCTACTATTATCAATAAATTCAGCGACATTTACATCCATCAGGATATTAACTCTTTCGTTGGCTGAGACAGTAAGATTTCTTAGATTAATTTTAATCCCGGTCTGTTCAGCGCTGGGAATAATTAAAGTTTGGGGAGTATCATCATGTTCAAACTTTACTGTAGCGCTATCAATCAACAATCGTAACTGATGGTATGTACCGGCCGGAAGAGTTGTAGCGCCCAATAATTGTTCAGTGAAACGGAGGTCCAGAAGGTTAACATTGACCGGATTTGTACTTAAAGTAATCCAACCACCTTCCGGTGTTTCCGGATCCGAAGACCGACTGATTGATACTTTAGTAATATTAACATTTACTTCTTCAAAAACTGCTGGGGCATCGGTGAGGTAGAGGTTAACCGTTCCCGTACTGCCGTTTTCGCTTTTGCCTCCTCCTCCACAACCGATTAGAGCGGTGCTGACCATGATAAGAATCAATACTGAAACAAAATACGGTTTCATTTCAATCAGCTCCTTGAATAGTTTAATTTTATTTAAAACAAAAACAACCATTTTGACGGCCCGGCGATCATTGTCTTGTAGGCTTAAGATCCGTAGCTTTGCGTCCCAAGTTTTCACTTGGTTTGCCGTTTCAAATCAGTTGTTCTAATTTTGATTATAAGCCAATAAAATGAAAATGGCAAGAAAAAAACGTTTTTCTAATTGAAAACCTTACATATATTGTATGTTGATAAAGAGAAACTTCTATTATTGATTAATAATTTTTTGTGTGCCTTGTTTAGCCGGTTTTGATGTTTTCATACCGAATAAGAATCTCAAAGGACCATTTAGTTTAATCATTTCATAGGTGGCAAAGGTTATTACGTTGGTAACTAAAACAATCAGGATGTATTTTACCCCAATATTGGTAGGGAGCTTGATTACAAAATATCCGACCAAAGTATTCAAGGGTAAATGGAGGATGTATACCGGAAATGCCGCTTCGGAAAGGTATCGCAAGACTGTACCGCCGAAGGTAAGAAAACGGTGGGCTAAGCCTAACAAAGCCAGTACCCATAACCAACGGTTAAACTGGACCATCAGTCCGAATAGGACCCAAGGCAAGGACCATGGAGCAGCGTAAAAATGGAGAATTTGCCGTAGAGATTCAAAGATAACTACCAGGACCACCGCTACTGGCCAATCCCGATCAATCGCTTCAAAATATCTGTCGTCGGTGACTAGCAAGAAACCCAAGAAAAAGAAGAGAAAATAGACAAGGGGATTTTTATCGTCCAAAATATTTACCGCAGCTGCCAGCGCTATCGGAAGAGCCAAAAGAAAGAGTGTAAAACGTAATTTGAAGAATCGGGCGAGGGTTTTGATAAACCCTTCAGCCAATTGGCGGCGTAACATTACAAACAGAGGTAGGCCTAAAATTGAGAATACAAACAAGAAAACGATAAACCAAAGGTGCGCCGGGGTAATAGTACCGTTAATACCTGCCAGGTCATGGAGATTGAGGCGGAAAAAACCTTGAAAATGATCTAAGAAAGAAATAGCCTCACCACGGGCAATACGGGTGATATAAGTCATGGGCGGAACCAGTATTACAATTCCGAAAACCGCCGGGATTAATAAACGAGATACTCGTTCCCGGAGATATTGGCCACCGCTACGAAAATTTAACGCAAAACAGGTTGATATACCTGAGATCACGAACAATAAAGGCATATGGAATTGGTGGATCACACCGGCAACCTCGTCAAATAAATCACAGTTGATGGTGTCCTTGATATACACGATTGAATGAGGGTCTAAAACGAAAATCAATAGGGAGTGAAAGGGTATCAATAACAAGACCGCTAAAACGCGGAGCCAGTCGATGTCGTTGCGCCGTTGAGAAATAGTCATAGTTAACCTCCTCATTTTAGGACATTATCATACAATTTTTAACTTCTTTATTATTTTTTGGATTTAATAAAATCTGCTACAGTTTCATAACTTGGTGCATTTAATACTCCCGGAAAGGACATACAAACACATGCCGCTATAGCGCATGCGAAACACCTTCTAAATGTTTAATTCTTCTAGAGTAATCTTAACTGCTTTCCTTACTTCAGTATTTTCGTCGTTTAATATACTTTGTAAGGATTGTGCTACTTCTTTGGTTACTATTCCAACTAATCCAATGCTTCGTGCAGCTTCCCAACGAATCGACGGTTTGGCATGGGATAACATCTTGGTTAAAGGTTCGACCGCTTCCATACATTTAAAAGCGCTTAACGTTCGAACTATTTTCCAGGTGGTTATTTCGTTAGCTGAATAATCGGCTAAGGCCTGTAATAATATAGGTAATGGCCGCCGGTCATTGGTACGGCTAACGATACCACCAACTGCATCTAATGCTTGCTGGATTTCAAATTGGTCTCCGTTGGTTATCTTTTCAATTAAACTTGGAATTGCCGGACTTTCAATCTTAACCAAAGTTCTGGCGGCAAGATCTCTAGCTAAAGGGAAACTTTTTTTATTAAAATATTTTTTAGGTAAATCCCTTTCATGGTTAGTGCCTATTTTACCTAAAAGAGCAATCAATGGCTTAACCGCCGGTTCTCCCATTTTCCCTAAAGCTTTGGACATTGCAATTCTTGGATATAATGATTTCTCCTGGGTGATACTTTGGCATAGCTTTGGGATCAGTTCGGTTATTTTATTGGTTCCAATCAAAATAGCGGCAATAGTCCTTTTTTGGGGATCGGAGTTATTTAAAAGAAAAGCTAATTGTTCTTTGGATGCGTTTTCGTATTGCTTAACCTCTTGCGTCGAGACTTGACCGCGTTTTTGCCTGTTAAGCGCTTTTAATTCATGCATTGGGTTCTCCAATAACTTAATATCGGGACTGATATTGTTTCAACCGCTCCCATAATCCGATTTGCTTTCCCCACTCTTTTATTAAATTTTGGCCTTCGGGAGTATGCCAATCTATTTCCAGATCCGAATGACATTGTTGACCCAACCCGGTATGTTCGTGGTGGCAAAAACGGCATTCCAGAGGCATAAAGCCTGTTCCGTGCAGTTCGCATAAGTTGTTTTTAAAAAAATTACAACCCTGATTGGCATAAATATTTAAAGCAATTCCGCCTTCACAGCCTTTAAATGCAGGAGACAGTACACCGAAAGTAAGTTCAGGAGCCATTTCCAGCATCATTCGATTGGCGTAACCGGCCTTAATCGCCTCAACCGCTTCTTTAACAGTCCACCAACCGGGACGTTTGCAATAACCGGTGCAGATGTCGCAAGTGCAGGGAGGAGAAGGGGGATATTTTTCAACAAGAGTCAGTTTTTTCTTTTTGGCCTTCATTTAAAAACCTCTAGATAATTATTAATTGCTCCTATCAACGGGAGACGGTTTAGAAGTTCAGTTATTGAATTTATTATTTAGTTATATTTTCCCCGATAATACCCAGGATATCGTTTAATCCCGGCGGGTCCAAAGCCATTGGAAACCTCATACAAACGGAGGCTGCGGTAGCGGCGGCGAACTTCACGGTATCATCATCGCTTAGATTATTTAACACTCCATAGACCACTCCGGCCCTAAAAGTGTCTCCCGCGCCAAGGGTACTTTTAACATCCACATTATAGGGTGTCAATTTTTTAATTGGTTCACCATTACGGCCATAGAGTATCTCTCTGGCGCCGAAGGTAAAAATGACTAGGCCGTCGGAGGCTATGGTGTATCTTTGATATAAATCAATAATATTCTCCTTAGGAAAATTGTTTTTGATGAATTCATTGGAGATTACAGTTGCCGCTGCGTTTTTATATAGGGGACTCTCGGGCGCGCAGTCGATGGTGATATACTTTTTTCCTAAAGCAACACAATATTCCGCTACCATATCTGACTCTTTCCCAAAAAACGGATCCAAGGAGATTACTTTAGCGGCTTCGATTGCGAAGCGGTCCGGTTCAGACCATTTTTTTACACCACTAAAATATTTGGCAAATTTGCCAAAGACCGTCCTTGAATCTTTATCAATTAGTACGAGATCCTGTACTCCGTCAAAATCAGAGTCGAAATGCATACCGGAACAATCAATGCCATGTTTGGCACAGAAATTATCAAGTTCAGCCTTGGTTTTTTTTCCTAGAAAAGGTCCGTCAATTTTCACTTGGTAGCCCAAATTAGCCAGTACGATTGCAGAATTAGCTGTTTCGCCACCCGGCAAGACGTGAGTTTCTTTAATCTCCTGATAAGAGTCGGCATCAGGGTAGGGACCGGCTAAAAGGTGGATGGTAGATAGTAAGGTCATTCCGTATAAGTAAATATCCAAGTTTTTATTTTCGGTTTTTGTCGCCATGAAGTACACCATCCTTGAAGAAATGTTTGAGGCATCCATTCCCAACTGGTTTGACCAATTTAACAGCAATATTTTATCATAAATAAAGCTGTAAAAATATAAAATTGTAAACCTGGTGTTACCTGTGTCTCCAAAAAAAATTAGATTATATATATATTGTAATAGACATTAAAACTCAGAGAAAGATTTATATTATTTTTTCTACGCGTCTCTGTGCCTCAGTGGCTGTTCATAATAAAACAAACGAAATTTATGATATTACATTTAATACAGGATTAAACCATAGTTTCGCGGAATTAATAATATTAATGACCAAATGGAGGGCAAAGATGAAAAATCCAAAAATACTGATTATTGGCGATTTTACAAATTATCAATACCATCCTTTTTCCGGTATTGCTCATACAATAGAGGAGCTTTTATCCGGAATGGAATTGGAACTCAAATTCACCGAGGACCGAAAGGAGTTGGAGAAAGAAAACATTTCCCAATATGACGCTCTGATTACTTATGTCGAGTCATGGGATCAAATGCTATCTCTAAGTCAGATGCAGAATTTGTTGGACTTTATCGCTTCTGGGAAGCGGATCTTTGGGATTCATTGCGGAATCTCTTATGCTAATCCGGAATATTACGAGCTATTTGGAGCCCGGTTTATAAACCATCCTCCTTTGCACGAATTTTCCGTCAAAATCAGTAAGGAAAAGCACCCTCTGACAAATGGCTTATCTGATTTTCGAATCGAAGATGAGTTATATATGTTTGAGTTTAAAGACCTATCACAATTAAAAGTATTGATGGAAGGGGAATTTGAAGGAAAAACTTTTCCACTCGCATGGGAAAAAGAGGTTGGAGCGGGAGCTTTGTTTTATCTGGCATTAGGTCATGATCAACGAGCTTTTAAAAATGAGATGTTTCAAAAAACGGTGTTAAACGGAGTACTTTGGGCGGTTAAAAGTTATAATATTAAAATCAATAATTGTTGTTAATAATGCCAAAATACTGGATTAACACCAATACTTATTGTTCGGAATTACCCATAAAATCCTTTGGATTAAATAATTTTCATTATAATTGCAACTCAATCAGCTTTACTTTTTCTACAGCCTCTTTACAATTTTTGGCATTTAATTTTCTTAAAATGCTATTTATTTGATTTTTTAAAGTGCCTTCAGCTTTATTTAACTTTACTATTAAACTGGACGGAGTATAGCCTTGTTCCAAATATGAAAAAATTTCTCTTTCGGATGAAGTAAGTTTGGCTAAGGTTTTTTCTTTATTGAGTCTTAAATAGTCTTTCAATAGTAGCTCATAGGGTGTATTATCACGGATGGCCGCGCGAATTGCTTCAGGAATTTTTTCGTAATCCATCTTATAAATAATATTGATTGCCCCGGCAATAAAAGAATTAGTTACAATTTTTTCTTCATCAAGTGATGTGATCATTATTATTTTTGCTTTCTTGAAATTGCTAATCTCTAATGTGGCATATATCCCATCATATCTGTTACCTGAGAGGTTTATATCCATAAGAATCACATCAAAGTCTACCGTCTTTGCCAATTGAACGGCTTCATCCCTACTGGAGGCTGTGGCGCAAACAAAAAAGTCGGGATGCCCATTAAAAAAAATGGAAAGGGATTTTACCCATCCGGGATCGTCATCGACGATAAATAACTTGATTATATTACCCATAAAATGATTCCTCCGAAGGGAATATAGTATTTGCATCATGTCTCTAAAGCCGGATAGGATATATTGATACAAGTTTAGATATTGGGAATTTCAGCAAAACAGATGTTCCTTGGTTGAGTTCACTATTAATTTCAATAGTACCACCGCTTTTTTGAAGTACGTTTAAGCTATAAGACAAACCTAACCCAAAATTATCATCCGGGTGCTTAGTCGAAAAAAAAGGTTCAAAAATTGATGGTAAAAGCTCTTTTTCAATACCGGAACCATTATCGTGTATTTCGATTATTATTTGGTTTCTTTTTGTTTTGGCTTCTATTTCAATTCGCCCTGTTTTTGAAATAGGAATTGCCTCAATGGCATTTTTTAGGATATTGTATATTACTTCTTCAAGATGAACTCTGTCAAATAAAAAAACAATTCCCGGTTTAATTTTATTGATGATATTGATATTGCGGTATAGAGAAATTATTTTTATATTATTTATGGAACACTCGACAATATTCCATAAATTGCAAGGTTCTTCATTTAAAACAATTACTTTTGTCTTTTCTTGAATTCGCGAGACCATATTAAATAAATGGTTAAAAGCGCCATCAATTATTTGCATACTTTCAGTGGTAATCGGATTGGGTTCTATGAATGATGTAATATTTTTGATACATATTTTTACCTTGGCAATTTCGTTTTTCAGGGAGTGGTTAAGCATATTTGTTCCCAAGGTTGCTATCTTCATTTGATTATTGATATTAAAAGCATCGATTTTAACGCCTAAAACACCATATTTAGCCGCTAACAAAATAAAACCAAGCAAAGTGATAACTCCAATGGTATCATTATAGTATGCCAGAGATATTCCGTCCAATCCATAGATAGGTCCGACATAATTTGCAAAAAACAATAATGATGCAAGCGGTACTAATAATATGCAACTTAATAACTTTTGTTCTTGAATATGACGGTCTTTTGCTAAAATGACCCCATAAACTAAGAGAAAATCAGATAATAAAAAGTATGGAATTGCTAAAAAGCATAAAAGTTTTAATGGTGGTTGAAAAACTGGGTAAAATGGGAAGAGAGCGTACATAAACACCATTGGAAGAAATAATATTACATATACCGAATAAATAAAAGATTTGTTTTTTGATTTTAAAATCTCCGAATAGGAAATACTAAAGATTAATAACAAATAGGGAGCGCCGTAATAAGCTAATGAATTGAGAAATCCTGCAGCAGTTTTCATGGTATTAATTAATTCTGGGTGTGGTGTAATTGGAATTATCTGATATGATAATACATCAGCCAAACCTCCGCATCCGACAAAAAATGTCATTAAACCAATTAAGCGGATCGCATTATTCCTTCGATTGGTAACAATTAAGATTGTTGCGAATATCCATAATAAAATACAAAAAATTAAAATTTCTGTACACTCTCCATTCAAAAACATTTAAGTCTTTAATATTGAGTTAAGTTATATTATTTTACCATAATAACATAATAATAACAAATCCCGTTAAATTTTTAAATAACGAAAAGTATTTCTGGCATAAGATTATTTATCAATAAATAATAAACCAATTACCATTTATATAATTACAGCTAATAACCTTAAAATATCTGGAGCAAATAAAAAATCCTTGGGGGTTTAATCCCAAGGATTTTAAAGCAGTTAGAACTATCACTTTGCTGATTATTCACCAATTCATCGGTTTTCCCTTATAATCAAAGTACATTCTTTCATCCAAACTCCATTTCTTTTGGGTTAGTTTGAAGATCCCTTCGGCTGCCTCCTCGGGAGTAATGTCCGCCTTTGCTCCACCCATTTCCGTACGCATCCAGCCGGGATGAAGGGCTAAGATTTTTATGCCACGGGATTTTAAATAGTTTTGCAATATTTTTGACTGCATGTTTAAAGCCGTTTTGGACATGCAATAGTCAAATTCCCGGTCGCGCCAGCAATCGGAGATGCTGCCGGCTTCTGAGGATATATTGACTAAAAGTTTACCGGCTCCTTTATCCAAAAGCCCGACAAAGTGTTTGGCAACTTTAAGCGGACCCAAAGTGTTCACCTGAAATGTTGTCAACATACTTGTAAAATCAATCTCCTCTAAAGGTAAGTAGGCCTGTTCCAGATGGATTCCGGCATTGTTAATCAATAAATCCAAACTACCAACTCTGTTTGCCGTATCGGAAGCAGCTTTGGCAACTTCAGTTTCATTAGTCACATCCATCGGGACTGTCATTAACCGTTCGGCGTAACTACCATTTAAGCTTAAAAGATTATCCGAGGAGCCGTAACAGCCTGCGACAACAAAGTAGCCCATCTCCAGAAATTTTTTAGTCAATGACAAACCTAAACCTTGTCCGGCTCCGGTGATTAAAAGATTTTGCATATTGATGTTCTCCTTATTCTTCGATTCTTTCTATTTTGAAGGAAACCGGTCTAATACCATCCGTACAACATACTATCATGATATTATCTTTTTTCATCCAATTCTCGAAAACCCCGGTTGAATAATTCCCACCGGAATATAAGGTGTTAATGACTTTATAAATATCATTCCAAGCCCAATCACAGAAATTCTGAGGTTTCTCAAACAAACTACAGATAAATTCTTGGCCCTCTTCAAAAAACGTGCATTTGGTAACTTCGGTACCGGAATATTCTTTAGCTAACTCCTCATTTAACTGTCTTTTTAGCACGGTAATTTTACATTTTGTCATAGACATACCCCTTTAAATGATAGTATTATTTTTAATAACTTTAAAGATAAAAAATTTATAATTAAAGTATAATAATTTTCGATAATCTTAAGTTATCTCCTTTATACGCAAAAAAAAGAATCTCCTTTGGAAAAAAGTAGTAAAAAGGGGCTGTTGCAAAATGAATTTTTGCAGCAGCCTTTTTGATAAGCTAAATATTGCCAACCGGAGGATAAAGCCATCCGGCTACAAGAGGTAAGGACCTTCGGCCCTCTTCGGGGATACTTATTCTGCCCTAAATTAGGTAGAGTAGAGAAAGGCACGGATGCCTTCCCCCCTCGTCAAACCGTACGTGCGGTTTTCCCGCATACGGCTTTCCAACAAACTTCATCTCAAGGCATTCGCAAGTTTCACCGAAGGTGCTTTTGC